>NZ_JBSHMC010000001.1:0-19951 GCF_053644975.1 Allobosea sp. NPDC055353
AGGCAAACAAAGTCGACGCGGGGTGGAGCAGCCCGGTAGCTCGTCAGGCTCATAACCTGAAGGTCGTCAGTTCAAATCTGGCCCCCGCAACCAAATCAAGCCCCGCAGCAGAAATGCCGCGGGGCTTCTTGCTTTTAGGAGCACCGCAAGACCACGGAGCGGGCCCGGCCTCAGGTCTGGTACACGCCCGCCGGTGTTCCCCGGGCAGTCCGAGATTGTCGCGCTACGGTCGCGAAGATCTCGCCACGTGCCGGTCCCGGCGTCAGCACGATCTTCTCGATCAACATGTGCAAGACTTAGGTGGCCTCCGGGCGCTCTTCGGGTTGGTTCAAAGCTTCGGTCAGCTTCGCGATCTTCTGCGCGTAGACCCCGGCCGCGCGCGGCAGGAGGCCGGGCGTGTCGGTGGGCGCGCCCCCGAGCAGGGCCGTGAACTCCGCGTTACGGGCTTCGAGCCCGGTCATCTTCGCTTCTTCGACGGATGGTCCGTGCCGTCGGCGATCGCCTCGACAATCCCAGCGATCTGCTTCTCCACGCTGGCGAGTTCGGTGCGACAGGCGGCGCTGTTCGGCGGTCGATGTAGAGCTCGTTGTTGACGATGTCGGTGTCGCGCCTCACATGGCCGCGGATAGTCGTGTCGCCCAGCACTTGCTGCCGGGGCCAGGAGTGCCCTCATCGTTGAGCGTGTGGGGCTGCGCGGCGCTGTCCCGGCGGCGAACATGCGGAAGATGCGGTGGACCACCTCGGCCTCACGGGCATCGATCGTCCGATCTCTCGAATCGGCTCGTCGCGCGCATCGAACTGCTTCACGGCCCTGTCGCCGCAGCACAGCTCGCTACTCGACTTGCCGGCCTCGACGCCCGCTGCCCTGAGCCTGTTCTTTCCGCCGGTGGATTGGGTTCAGCCCCCGCGTGCGAGAAGCCGGAACGGAGCGCCGATGATGGTGATCGGCAGCTTGACGATCGCTTCGAGCGACCCGCCGGCGATCTCCTGGGCGCTCGCGGAAGGGTGTTGCTTGGCGACGCCGCTCTCTAACACCGCAGTGAGTTTCGGTGCGACAGCCGCCAGTTGCGCGAATTTCCCGTGATTGCTCGAATCGAGCCCCTTGACGTCGGTCATATCGATCACGACGGCGCCGAGTGCGGCCAGCTCCTGCGGATCGGAATCGGCTCCGAGTCTGCCTCGACCTCCCGCCAGGAAATTTGAGGCTCCCAGCGCCTTGTCGTCCTTTGAGAGCACGATGAAGAACGGCTTTGCCGGCTTACCGAAGCGGCGCATCTGCGATTTGAAGACATCGATATCGATATCGGGCGCGGCCAGCACGACGTGCCCGAGCTTCGACGCCTGCGGCAGGCCACCGGAGATGCGAATCTGCCGCAGAGCCTCGACCGTCACCCAGTTGCCCATGGAATGCGCCAGGATATTCACCTGCTCCGCATTGCTGGCGAAGAGAAGTCGAATGGTGCGTTCGAGGTCGTCGCGGGCCGCCGTGGCGCTGTTGGTGTCATAGACATACTGCGTCAGCTGCCCGCGCGATGCCCAGGTAAACAGGACGGGCACGCCGTCCGCACGGGAATCGTGCACGAGCTGGGCGAAACGGTAGAGCCCCTCGGCAAACATCGTGTTGTAGCCGTGGATGAACAGGAAGATGTTGCGCTTCCCCTTCGGCTTCGCGGCGAGTTGCGCGTTCAGCGTGTTGATGAAGGCCTTCTCGCTCTCGAGGTAACCGGCCTGGCGGACGACGAAATCGGTCTTCGGATTGCCCGGGGGGCTCGATGCCCATTCGACTTCGCCCTCGGTGTGCTTGTCCGGCACGGAAACGACGATCTTGGCGAAATCGAGCGGCGTGCTGCGCTCGCCGTTGAACAAGGTGCCCGGCCGGTCGTCGCGCTTGCGCGTGGTGGCCACGAGCAGCGTATGCGGTGTCGAGCCGGAATAGGCATCGGCGACCGGCGCCAGAAAGCCCTCTTCGGGGCGCGATCCACAGCCCGCCGCGAGCAATGAAGCTGCGAGCGCCGCGCCCAAACAAGCGCGCCGCCGGTCTTTCAACGTGCTCAATATAAATCGCATGGAATGCTTCTCGCGGCAGGAAACATAGTCGATTTTGACAAACGCGCATTCGGCATCTGACCTAGCGCATTTCTGCAATTCTCGCGAATGGCGAAAGTACGATAGCTCATTGTTGGGTGGCATTTTCTTCCTGCAACCCGGTACCTAGCCCTTAGCTGGATTACCAGCGTACGAGCGTTTCGAAGCTGGCCTCCGCGGTTGGAGGGAGTCGTTTTCCGCACGAGGAGGCCGAAATCCGGCGCCGACGAAAAGCTCCTGAATGGATGGAACGTCATTTGGGATTTTCCCGAGTATCCGGTCCGTTGACAAGCGCGAGCGAGGCCGGTCGAGGCAAAGCAGGCTGCTTGACCCGTCTGGCCGCGCGCTCGGTCAGGATCAGGCCGATCAACGATGACGTGATGACGAGGACGACGGTGGCGTTCAGCATAGCCTGGTCGATGAGCCTCTCACCGGCGGCATTCTTCGTTGCGTACGCGACGAGCGCGACTGCCAATGTCGCGGCCACCTGGGGGAGGGTCAGGGCAAACATCAGATCCCGCTCCGAGCGGCTATATCCGAATGACCTGCCCGCCACTTCGGCCGCAAACCACTTGCCGCCGAACAGAGCAGCGATGACGCCAAGAACCAGCAACGGCTGATGAACCAAGGTGCCAAAGAAGACCTTGAAATCGACGAGAAAGCCAGCGGCGATGAAGAATACGGGAATGAACAAGGCCTGACTTATGACCTCGAGCGAGTCGTCGGTTTCGAGCTCCCCGAACGCTCGCTTCAGGCTGACGCCGGCGAGAAAGGCTCCGATGATACCTTCCATGCCGATCCATTCGGCGAGTTGCGCGGATATCGCCACCACCACCAGCATGATCAGTACGGTGGAAACGCGGGTCGTTCCGAACCTCTCCAGCAGACGCTTCACCAGCCAGCTGAAGCCGATGAGGATTCCCGGTACGTAGATGGCCAGCCACGCAATCGTCTTCATGACTTCCGTCGGCTCGAAACCCTGGAGGTGTATCGGTACGCAAACCGCCAGAACGAGAATGGACAGCGTGTCGGTGATCAGCGTGGCGCCCACCGTGACAACCGCCGCTTCCTGCTCCATCAGTCCCTGTTCCTTGACGAGCGGCAGCCCGAGCAAGGTGTGAGAGGCCAAGATGGAACCGATGACGGCGCATGTATTGGCCGGGTAACCCATCAGCGCCGCGATGCCCATCGCGCAGACGAAGGGGCAGGCGAAGGTGAGCAGGCCGAAAGCCGCCGCCTTGTTTCGGGCGCGCTGGAACTGCGCGATATTGACCTCGAAGCCGGCGAAGAACATCAGCAGGAGCTTGCCCAGCTCTGCGAAGAAGCCGACGATCTTTCCGTCGGGGTTGAGGACAGACAATGCACTGGGGCCAAGAATAATCCCCGCGAGAATATATCCGACCGGGCGAGGGAGATGGAGGCGCGCCATAAGGCTGGGAAGTATCAATGTCAGAATAAGCGTCAAAGAGAAGGCTGTCAGTATAGGTAGATGCGAAACGAATTCCAACTTAGCCCCCATCTCTCCATTATATATTTATTTTTATTTGGATTAAATTCGATATTGTCGATCTGTCAGGTGGGTTATTCAATGTTGTGGCGTCCTGCCCGGCTATGATGCGAATTCAACCTTGCCCTTCGAGGATCGCGCTCAGGTCATCGAGCCATATCTATCGGCCGGAGTATCTGGCCGCTATCCGGCTTTTCCCGCGAAGCATTGCGGGTTTTTCCCTATCGACCCGCAAAGGCGGTGCGGTGAACATCCGTCCGGTGCGAGGAAGAAAACCCGCATCGCAGCGGCCCGAAGGAGGCGCAGACGATCGATTGGATGTAAGGTTCGGCGGCGGGAGGCGAAGGCATGAGAGACGTTGTGACATTGGACCGCCGCCTCGATACGGATGGAATGGTCCATATTGCCGGCAATACCTTCTCCATGGGGTCGGATCGCCATTACCCAGAGGAAGCGCCGAGCCATCGCGTCAATGTCGACAGCTTCTGGATCGATGCGGCGCCGGTGACGAACCGGGACTTCAGGGCCTTCGTCGAGGCGACGGGTTATGTCACCTTCGCCGAGATCGCGCCGGATCCGAAGGATTACCCCGGGGCGTTGCCGCACATGCTGAGGGCGGGTTCGCTGATGTTCGATCCCCCATCCCACGCGGTCGATCTGCGCGACTGGTCGCGATGGTGGACCTTCAAGTTCGGCGCAACCTGGCGCAAGCCCTATGGTGCAGGCTCCTCGATCAAGGGGTTGGACGATCACCCCGTCGTCCATGTCGCCTATCGTGATGCGGAGGCTTATGCGACCTGGGCGGGTAAGGCGTTGCCGACCGAGGCGGAATGGGAGTTCGCGGCCTGGGGCGGGCGCGACGGATCGGAGTTCGCCTGGGGCGACGAGCTCACGCCCGACGGGCGCCACATGGCCAATACCTGGCAGGGCAATTTCCCAGCCGAGAACACCAAGGAAGATGGTTGGGCCCGGACATCGCCGGTGAAGGCCTTTCCGCCGAACGGCTACGGTCTCTACGACATGATCGGCAATGTCTGGGAGTGGACCGCCGATTTCTGGTCGGTGGGTCACCAAGCCGATGCGCCGAAGGCGTGCTGCGTGCCGCAGAACCCGCGCGGCGGGCCGGAGGCCGACAGCTACGATCCGCGTCTGCCGGCAATCCGCATCCCGCGCAAGGTGCTGAAGGGCGGTTCGCATCTCTGCGCGCCGAACTATTGCCGACGCTACCGTCCGGCGGCCCGTCATGCCGAGCCGATCGACACCTCGACCAGCCATGTCGGGTTTCGCTGCGTGCTGCGCGAGCGCGGATGCTTCAACATTGATCGCCCGTAACGGACGATGGAATGAACATTAAGGGCCATAAGACTCCGATGACCGATCCGAACAGAATCCCGCTTTCCGCTGCGTTGGCGCTGACCCTCCTCTCTTGCGGCCTGGGGGCTTGCACGACGCAGGGGACGGCTTCGCCGCCGGCGGCGCCATTCACCGCGACCTCGGCTCCTCCTCAGCGCAGCTATCTCGACGCAGGACCGATGCCGTCTACCGGCGGCGCGAATTATACGCGTCCGGGCGTAGGGAGTTCGGCGCGGCAGACGGATTTCTTCGGAAACGACGTCGTTCCAAGGACGCCATGAGAAGCGCGGGTACCGCGGCAGAGGGGAAGCAGGCCATGGACGGAGCTGGCGCGACCGCACGTGATGCAATCCGCGAACTCCAGGCGCGGATCAATCGGGACATCATCGGGCAGGAGCGGGTGGTCGAGCGCATCGTCGTGGCGTTGCTCGCCAACGGCAATGTCCTGCTGGAAGGGCTGCCGGGCCTGGCCAAGACGCGGGCGATCAAGAGCCTGTCGAAGAATCTCGAATCCGAATTCAGCCGCATCCAGTTCACGCCGGACCTGCTGCCCTCCGATGTGACGGGTGGCGAGATCCTGCGGCCGGACGGGCAGTTTGAATTCCGCAAGGGGCCGATTTTCGGCAATCTCATCCTCGCCGACGAGATCAACCGGGCGCCGCCCAAGGTGCAGTCGGCGCTGCTCGAGGCGATGGAGGAACGCCATGTCACGGTCGCCGGCAAGCGCTATGACCTGCCGCCGCTCTTCATGGTGCTGGCGACCCAGAACCCGATCGAGCAGGAAGGCACCTATCCGCTGCCCGAGGCGCAGATGGACCGTTTCCTGATGCATATCCGGATCGACTACCCCTCCGATGCCGACGAGGCGAAGGTGATGCGGCTGGTGCGTGCGGAAAGCGCGGCCAAGCCGGACCAGCCGACGGCGCCCCCGCCGCAGATCCCGCAGAAGGCGATCTTCGACGCTCGCGCCGAGATCGACCTGGTCACGACCAAGGATGTCGTCGAGGCCTATATGGTCGGCCTGGTCGCGGCGACGCGGCGGCCGGCGGAGTATGGCGAGCACCTCAAGACCTGGATCGCGGTGGGTGCGAGCCCGCGCGGCACGCTCGCGCTCGACAAATGCGCGCGCACCTATGCCTGGCTGCAAGGGCGCGACTACGTCACGCCGGAAGATGTGCAGGCGATCGCGCATGACTGCCTGCGGCACAGGGTCTCGCTCGGCTATGAGGCCGGAGCGGATGGCATTTCGGCCGATGCGGTGCTCGACGAGGTCGTCAGGCAGGTCGCCGTCGCGGTATAGCGGAGCAGACCATGGCGTCGATGCGGGAGAGGCGGAGGACGGAAGGAGCGGATAAGGTGCCCGGCGCCCGCGCCTTCGTCACGCTCGACGAACTGCTGCGTCTCAAGCATCGCGCCCAGGGCTTCAGCTTCCTGCCGCGCCAGCCGGTGCACAGCCTTCTCGCCGGGCGGCATGCCTCGCGCCTGCGCGGGCGCGGCCTGAATTTCGAGGAGCTGCGCCATTATTTCGAGGGCGACGACACCCGCACCATCGACTGGCTGGCGACGGCCCGCCTCGGCAGCCCGCATGTCCGGGTCTATTCCGAGGAGCGCGACCGGCCGGTCGTCCTGCTGGTCGACCAGCGCAGCACCATGTTCTTCGGCAGTCGCCGGGCGATGAAGTCGGTGGCGGCGGCTGAGGCCGCCGCGCTTGCTGCGTGGCGCGTCACCTCGCTTGGCGATCGCGTCGGGGCGGTGGTCTTCGGCGACGATGGCCTCGTCACCGTCAAGCCACAGGCCCGCGACGCCGGGGCGGTGCGGGTTCTGAGCGAGATCGCCCGGCAGAATACCGCGCTGAAGCACGCTTCCCCCTCGGAGCGTGGCCCGGGTCGCCTGAACGAGGCTCTCGCCGCAGCCGCGCGCATTGTGGCGCATGATGGGTTGGTCTGCGTGATCTCCGACATGGACGGCGCCGACGATGAGACCCGGCGGCTGGTGACCCGCCTCTGTGCCCATAACGACGTCCTCGCTGTTTTCATCCAGGACCCGCTGGAAGAGCAGCTCCCGGATGTGGGACGCGCGACCTTCAGCTCGGGGGAGGCGCAGATCGAGGTCGACGTCTCGGGCGCCTCCCTGCGCCGGCGCTTCCACGACGAGCGCGTGCAATGGCGGCAGAATCTGGCGGAGCTGTCGCGCAGCCGCGCCATCCCGGTGCTGCCGATCTCGCCCGACCGCGACGTCGCCGCGCAGTTCCGCGAGCTGATCGGGCGGCGGCAGGCGCAGAAGCTGGCGAGTGCCAGCGGGAGGGCGCCATGAGCGGCGATCCTGGCGACCTCGCCAATCTCGCCGATCTGGTCCTGCCCGCCGCCATCTCCTTCTGGCCACCGGCCGCGGGTGTCTGGATCGTCGGCGGAACGGCGGTCGCGGCAATCGCGGTCGCCTGCTGGCGCGGCTGGCAGCGCTATCGGGCTGACGCCTATCTCCGGCGCGCCCTTGTTGAGCTCGGCGAAGCGTCCTCGGTCGAGCAGGTCTCCGCCGTGCTGAAGCGGGCCGCGATGGTCGCCTATGGCCGCAAGCGCGTGGCCGCGCTGACGGGCGCCGGGTGGACGAGCTTCATTCGCGAGACGGCGCCGGCCGGCAAGCCTGTGGATCGCTTGACCGCACGCCTCGACGGGCTGTTCGCGCCGGCTTCGGCAGCGGATTCGGCATCGCTTTTGGTCGAAGCCCGTGTCTGGCTGCGCGGCCAGCGCGGTCTCGTGTCGCGAGGGAGGTGACGATGCTCTCCTTCGCCTATCCCTGGGTCGGCCTGCTCGCGCCCCTGCCGCTTCTCGTCTGGCTCGTGCTGCCCGCCTATGCGCAGCGGCGCGCAGGGCTGCGCGTGCCCTTTTTCGAAAGGCTGGCCCGGCTGAGTGGGCAGCAACCCTATTCCGGCGGGGTGGTCGCGCGGCGCCATCCAGGGCGCCTGCTGCTGCTGACGCTGGCCTGGCTGCTGTCGCTTGCCGCGGTCGCCCGGCCGCAATGGATCGAGCCGCCGCTGCACCGCGATCTGCCGACGCGCGATCTGCTCGTGCTCGTCGATCTCTCGGGCTCGATGGACACCAAGGACTTCGTCGATGCCTCGGGCAAGACCGTCGACCGGCTGACGGCGGTGAAGCAGGTGCTCGACGATTTCCTTTCGCGCCGCAAGGGCGACCGCGTCGGTATCGTGGTCTTCGGCGATGCACCCTTCGCGCTGGTGCCCTTCACGACCGATCTTGAACTCTCGCGCGCCATGCTGCGCGACACGGATGTCGGCATGGCCGGGCCGCGTACCGCCTTCGGCGACGCCATTGGCCTGGGGATCGGGCTGTTCGCCAAGAGCACGGTCAAGGCGAAGACGATCATCGCTCTGACCGACGGCAACGATACCATGAGCAAGGTCCCGCCCGCCGAGGCCGCGCGCGTCGCCAGAGACAAGGGCATCGTCATCCACACCGTGGCGGTCGGCGATCCCCGCGCCGCCGGCGAGGACAAGCTCGACGAGGCGGCGCTCAAGGAGGTCGCGGACACCACCGGTGGCGGCTTCTATCGCGCGCTGGACCGCGTCCAGCTCGCCGACATCTACCGCCGCCTCGACGCGATCGAGACCCGCCATATCGACACCGTCAGCTTTCGGCCGCGCCGGGACATTTTCTGGGTGCCGCTCGCTGCGATGCTGGTGTTGAGCCTGCTGGCGCAGGCGCTGTTCCTGCTGCGCCGCCATCGACACGGCACAGCTTCCGCCCCGGCAGCAGCCGCGGGAGGCGCGCGATGATGGCCTCGCTCGCCGCCTTCCATTTCGAGCGCCCGTTCTGGCTGCTGGCCTTGCTCCCTGCAGCCGCGCTCTGGCTGATCGAGCGTCGCAGCTCCGACAGCCTGCAGCAATGGCGCCGCGTCATCGATCCGGCGCTGCTCTCCTATCTCGTCGTCGGCACCGAGCGGCATAGGCGCATCACCCCCTCGGACTGGCTGTTCCTGGCCTGGATCGTCGCAGCGTTCGCCGTCGCGGGGCCAGCCTGGCAGCGGGAGCCGTCGCCCTTCGCCGATGCGAAGCCGGCGGTGGCCATCGTGCTCAAGGTCGCGCCCTCGATGCAGACCGCGGACCTCGCGCCGACGCGGCTCGATCGGGCCCGGCAGAAGCTCAGCGACATCCTGGCGGCGCGCGAAGGGGCCTCGACCGCGCTCATCGCCTATGCCGGATCGAGCCATATCGTGCTGCCGGCGACGCCGGATAGTGCTGTGGTGCTCGATCTCGCCAAGGCGCTTTCGCCCCGGATCATGCCGAAGCAGGGCGATGACCTCCAGGCGGCGCTGGCGCTGGCCGACCGGACCCTGTCGAGCAGCGCCAGCGGTGGCTCGATTTTGCTGCTGGCCGATACGATGGGACCGCAGCCGGGCGAGTGGCCCAAGCTCGGCAAGCCGGTCACGGTCCTCGCGCTGCTCGCGCCGGGCACTCCGACCGATGCCTTCGACAACATCCCCCATGCCGACGTCATCGCCACGACGCCGGACAGCGCCGACGTCGCCGCCGTGGTGCGCAGGCTCGACAGCGGCGACGCGGCGGCGAGCGTGGCAGGGGAGGGCGAGCACTGGCGCGAGGCCGGCTATTGGCTGACGCCGCTGCTGGCGTTGCTGGCGCTGCTCTGGTTCCGGCGCGGATGGGTGCTGGCATGAGCCGCGCCGGACGGACCTACGGGATCATCATGCTGGCGGGAGCGGTCGCGCTGCTCGGCGCCGGCTGGCAGCTCGGCTGGCATGATCTTTGGCTGCGGCCCGACCAGCGCGGCCGCCTGCTGATGCACGAGAACAAGCCCGGGGAGGCGGCGCTGGCCTTCCGCGATCCGCTCTGGCGCGGCGTCGCCTTGTTTCGGGCCGGCGAGTTCAAGGAGGCCGCCCAGGCTTTCGCGGCGCGCGACACCGCCGAAGCCGCCTTCGACCAGGGCAATGCGCTGGTGATGCTCGGCCAGTACGACGATGCGATGCAGCGCTACGACCGAGCGCTTGCCTTGCGTCCGGGCTGGGCAGAGGCCGTCAATAACCGCGAGATCGCCCGCATCCGTGGCGAGCGCAAGAAGCTGGAAGGCGGCGAGACCGGCAACACGGACGACAAGCCCGACGAGGTCGTCTTCGACAAGACCAAGAAAGGCGGCGAGGATACGACGGTCGAGGCGGAGAAGGCGATGTCGGACGATCAGGTCCGTGCTCTCTGGCTGAAGCGCGTGCAGACGCAGCCGGCCGATTTCCTGCGGGCTAAATTCGCCTACCAACTTCAGGTACAGCCGGCGGGAGCGACGCCATGAAG
Source organism: Allobosea sp. NPDC055353 (assembly GCF_053644975.1). Classification (NCBI taxonomy): domain Bacteria; kingdom Pseudomonadati; phylum Pseudomonadota; class Alphaproteobacteria; order Hyphomicrobiales; family Alloboseaceae; genus Allobosea; species Allobosea sp. NPDC055353. Next base: position 10,263 of record NZ_JBSHMC010000001.1, read on the forward strand.
CGCCTCCTGATCCTCTTGATGCTGGCGCTTCTGCCGGGCCTTGCCGGCGCGCAGACCTCGGCGGACAAACCGGTTATCCGCACGAAGGTCGTTCCCACCCAGGACATCGTCGTCGGCCAGCCCGTGCGGCTGGATATCGACGTCCTGTTTCCGGGTGACATGGTTCGCCCGCCGCTGGTCAGCCTGCCCGAGGCACCCGGCGCGCAGATCTTTCGCTTCGAGACCCAGGCGCTGACGACCCGCGACACGATCGAGGGGCGCAACTATGTCGGCCAGACCTTCGAGTTCGTCCTGTTCCCCAGGCGTGGCGGCACGATCGATATCCCCGCAGCGAAGGTGACCTTTCTCGATCGCGGCGGCGACCCGGTCGGGGCGGCGGAGGGAAGCTCGTCGCAGATCACGGTCGGCGTGCCGCCGGGCATCGATGCCTCCGGGCCAGTGCTGGTGAGCGACAGGGTCGAGGTTGCGCAAGAATGGTCGCCGGATCCCGCCGCGACGAAATTCGCTGCCGGCGGCGCCATCGTCCGGACGATCCGGCGGCAGGTGGAGGGCGTGCCGGCGCTGGGCATGGCTGAGTTCGCCTTCACCGCACCGGCAGGCGTGCGCGTCTATGCCGATCCGCCGGTCGTCGAGGACCGCAGCAACCGGGGACAGGTCACCGGGCTGCGCACCGACAAGGTTACCTATGTCTTCGAGAAGGCGGGGAGCTACGACCTGCCCGCCCTGTCCCAGCCCTGGTGGAGCCTCTCGAGCAAGAGCGCCCGGACCGAGACGCTGCCGGGCGTCGCGGTGACCGTCGCGGCCGGCGCAGTTGCAACCGACCGCTCCCGGCTCGACCCGGCCTGGATCGCCGGCGGTTTGCTGGGCCTGGCCGGCCTCGCGCTGCTGGCGATCGGCGGCCGTTTTCTTGCGCGCGCCTTGCGGTTCCGGCGGGAGCGCTATCACGCCTCTGCCGCCTTTGCCCGGCAGCAACTGCTGCGGGCGGCGGGGAGAGGTGACTCAAAGGCGACTTACCGGGCGCTGATGGACTGGCGCGGGCGGCTCGCCCCGGCGGATCTCGCCGCAGCCGAGCGCGATCCCGCCCTGGCCGCAGCGAGCGGGCGGCTCGGGCGGAGCCTGTTCGCAGGTGCAGAACCCTGGGACCGGGCGGCGGGAGCGGAGCTTGCGCGGGCCGTTGCCGGTTGGCGGCACGTCGCAGGAGCCAGTGCCTCTGTCGCAGCACTGCCGCCTCTCAATCCATCCGCCTGAGACGGCCCGCATGAAAGACGGGAGACGACATGTCCGCCCTTGATCTCTTCGCCTGGATCGTCCTGGTGGTGCTTCTCGCCAGCACGGTCTTCGTCGTCGTCTTCATGGCGATGTGGCCGGGCATGGTCGCGCGGCGCCGCAACCACCCTTGGGCGGAGGCCGTGTCGATCGGCGGCTGGATCACCCTGTTCCTGGGCTTCGTGCTTTGGCCGGTCGTGCTGATCTGGGCCTATGTCGACGTGCCTGCAAAACCGGCGCGCGGGGAGGTCGGACGATGATCGTCGTTCTACTCAACGTCTATCTTGCCTTGCTCTTCGTCCTGGTGAAGCTCAGGATCGTACCCTTCAACCTGTTCTGGAAGGTGTCGCCAGTCCTCGTCCTCCTGCTGCTACTTGTCGGTCTGTTCATCCCGATGAATTGGGGAGCGCCGCAGGGCAGCGTGCTGGTGGTGCGCAACTCCGTTGCCATCGTGCCGGATGTCGCAGGCGAGGTGGTCGAGGTTCCCGTCCAGGCGAACCAGCCGCTGAAAGCTGGCGATGTCCTGTTCCGGATCGATCCGACGCCGTTCCAGGCGCAGGTGGATGCGCTCACTGCCCAGCTCACATTCCAGGAGACGCGGCTGGCGGAGATGACGCAGCTGCAGACCCACGGCACCGGGCGCTCTTTCGACGTCGAGCAGCGCCAGGCCGAGGTAGCCCAGCTTCGCGCCCAGCTCGCCGGAGCGCAATGGAACCTCGACAAGACGACCGTCCGCGCGCCGGCCGACGGCTACGTCACCAATGTCGCGCTGCGCAAAGGTGCGCGCGTGTCCAGTTTGCCGCTGTCGCCCGTCATGGCGTTCATCGATACCTCGGACACGATCGTCGGCGTCGAGATCAATCAGGTCGATGCGCGTTACCTGGCGCCGGGACAACCGGTTGAACTCACCTTCAAGATGACGCCGGGCACGGTCCAGACCGGCAAGGTCGAGAGCGTCTTGCAGGCTGTCGCGGCGGGGCAAGTTCACACATCGGGGAATGCGATCGCGCCGCCTGCCGTTCGCGCGACCCCCTTCGTCGTGCGTATCAGGCTCGATGATGACGCTTTCGCCCGGTCCTTGCCGGCAGGCAGCGTCGGTGCGGCGGCGATCTTCACCGATCGCGTCAAGGTCGCGCATGTGATCCGGAAAGTCCTGCTCCGGCAGATCGCCATTACAAACTACGTCAACCCCTTCTGAAAGCGAGAGAAATATCATGAAATCCATTGCGAAGGCAGGGTTCCTGCTCGCCGCAGCCCTGTTGCTGACGGCCCCGGCTGCGGCGCAGCAGAGCAGCCTCGGACCCGCTACCGGCAAGGTTCGCATCCAGCAGGTTCAAGTTGCCTTCATCGGTTCGGGCCAGTTCGGTGGCGGCACGCTGAGCTATCGCGGCCGGACGCATCGCATTGATGTTGGCGGGATCGGCTTCGGCGGGATTGGAGCGTCACGCTTGACGGCGACGGGGACCGTCTACGGGCTGACCCGGCTGGGGGACTTTCCCGGGACCTATGTCCAGCTTCGTCAGGGCTGGGCTGTCGGCGATCAGGGACGCGGCGCACTCTGGCTGCGCAACAAGCATGGCGTGACCTTGAAGCTGGCGACGCGGCGCAAGGGGCTTCAGTTCACGCTCGGGGCGGACGGCGTGCTCGTCAGTTTCAAAAATTAGATCGCTGCGCATCTTCGTGGATGCAAAACGCGATCTAGAGCATGTTCGAGCGACGTGGACACCGGTTCGCATGGAAACCGAAGGTCCGCGTCAGCGAAAATGCGGCAAAATCATGGCCTGGAGCCATTCCGCGCTTCGGAGAATGGCGGAATGGCTCCAGATTTCGCTTTGTCATGTTCATCAGGTCGGGAACAGGAACGTTACGCCGGCCCGAACGCCGACGCCTTTCGGGCCGGATTGCGGTGAAACCGCGTTATAGCGTCCACCGATGAACAGGCTGATCGGCTGTCCACCGACCTTGATCAGCTTCGAAACGACCACGTTCACAGGAACTGCCAGCTTGTCGTTCGCCCAGTCATAAGTCGCCTCGCTGTTGAGCGTGAAGGTCCACGCATCGGCGGTCGTGTAGGATATGAAGGGCTGCAGGAACGTCACATTGACATTGCCGGTGCCGCCGCGTGTGCTTCCTCCGACGGACCATGCGTGATTGGCCAGGGCTCCGAAGGTCCACGAGCCCGACTGCTTGAGTACGACGGCTGTCGGCCCGACGGCCCATCTCCCGGCGCCCAGCAGTGGGTCTGTCGCGGTCGGCAGGCGGATGACGGGCCCGAAGCCCCAGATGAAGCCTGCGGGGCCCGGCTCCTTCGGGGACAGGAAGAAGCTCTGCGTGATGTCTGAAAGCCCGAACTGGCGTCCGCTCGTGGGCGCTATGTCCCATTGGGACGTGAGCGGCAGGATCGTGCGCGAGATGATGTTCCAGTCCTGGTTGATCGAGATCGGAATGACGGGCTGAATGTTCAGGGTCGCCCGCCCCCCGTCGTTGCGCGGGCCGATGCGCCCGTCGTAGTTGAATTGAAACGGTACGCTGATCAGCGCGGCAACGGGGTTGCTGAGCTTCTTGGCCAGATCTTGCTCTTGCGACATTGCCGGCGTGATCGCCGCGAACGAGAGTCCGATCGCTATAGCGCCTTTGATGGCCATCCTTGACGCTTCGCCGGAGCGGGCATTCCGAAAACCTTGAAAAGGCAATGTCGGATTCATCTTGAAGGCCCTGAAACAATCCAGCGTACTTCGACTCTTTGAGGTCGACTGCGGGAGCGGAAACGGCGTGCTCGTTGCTGCAGACCCTGCTAGTCCCGACAAGAGACCGCTGGAAACGTTGTTGGATCGCCGAGCACCCCATCGGATACCGGATGGCGGTCCAGATATTGTTCCAGCATCAGCTTTCTCCGAAAGCGGCCTCCTCTTCCTGGACCGCCGCTTTAACGGCGGTGGAAGCCGCCGCCGCCATGGAAGCCGCCCCCGCCATGGAATCCGCCGCCACCACGGAAGCCCCCGCCACCATGGAAGCCTCCGCCGCCACCGCGGAAGCCTCCGCCGGCGAAGCGACCTCCGCCGGCGAAGCCGCCGCCTCCGCGGAAATGCTCGATATGCTCGCCACGGAAGCGAGCCGCCTGTTCGCGGTCGAGATGGCCGAGATTGCCGCCGGCCGCATTGGCCCAACGCCCTCCCTGGTGCTGCTGCCATCCTTGGGCGCCGCGCCGCATCACTTCGCCGCCTCGTCCGGCATAGAGATCGTTGGCGCGAGGATGGTTCTGCCGGACATGGGCCGCAGCGTTGCGTGCGCCGGCCCGCTCGGACAGGTTGCCCCGGTTCTGCAGCCGATTGTCCAACCGATTGCCGCCGCGATTGTCGATGCGATTGCTGATCCGATTGTCCACGCGCGCATGAACGACGTTGTTGTTCCAGCGGTTGTAGATGTTCGCGTGGTTGAAGCTGAAGTGGTTGAAGTTGTTGACGACGACGTTGCCGCCACCCCACCCCCAGCCGCCATGCCAGCCCCAGGCCCCGCCGGCCCAGGCTGCCCCCGCAATCGCGCCGATCGTGAAACCTGTTGCCGCCCCCCAGGCAAAGGCCGCGCCATAGCCGTAGGTCAATGGCGCCGGATACCAGTAGGCTCCGATCCAGGAGGGGTAGCCATATCCCGTGCCATAGACCACCACGCCGCCCGGCGCGACGACGGTGCCGTAATAGCCGGGGGTATAGCCGACATAGACCGCGTCGGCCGTGGCGCGGTAGACCTTGGCATAGGTCACGTAGTGCAGCGGCGCTTCCGGCGGGATGGAATAGATGGCCGATGGCACCTCGGTGGCCGCATGCCAGGGGCCGTTGAGGCTCGCCGCGGTGAACCAGACGCCGTTCTCGATGGCGTAAAAGGCGTTGCCGACCTTGATGACGGGCGCGGAGGCGTTGACGACATATTCCAGGCTGGTTCCGGGAATCGGTTTGAGTTCCGGCTTGCCGTCGTAACGGATGGTGATCTTGGCCTTATGGCGATCGACCGTAGCCGTCTGCGGAATCTGGTTGTCGATCAGCGATGCCTGCGCCTGAGGCGTGCCGCTCACCGAAGCCAGGACGTCACCCTTGGGATGACTTTCGGGAATCTTGGCGAAATCGGCCGGGAGCTGGTCGCTGGCCACGAAGCTCCAAGGGCCGTCGCCGAGCGATTTCGAACGGAACCAGCGCCCCGCGATCAGGATGTAATGATCCTGGTTGCCGACGTCGACGATGATCTGGCTGGCCGTGTTCTTGACGTAGAGCAACTGTGTATCGGGGATCGGCGCATATTCCGGTTCGCCGGTGCTCTGGATGAGCTCGGCGGGCACCTGGCTGACATGGAGCGCCGGAACCGCCCCGGCTGCGACGGCCTCTGCAATCTCGGGCGGAGCGTTGTCGAGCAGGTTCACGCGCGGGCCGGCGGCCTTGATCGTGCTCGCCAGAGCCGCAGGTGGCTTTGACACCGCCGACCAGGCCCCGTCGGTCGACGAGGCCGACCACCACCGTTTCAGGGCGCGAAGGTAATAGGTGCCGCTGGCTTCGTCGAAGGCGATCAAGGCCGGCGTATTGATCACCCGCAGCAACTTGCTACCCGTGATCTGACGCAATTGCGGCTTGCCGTCGATCAGCACGAGCATCGCAGGGGTCTGGCTGAAGATGACCTTCGGAGGATCGTTCTTGACCGGCAGGGCCTTGGCGCCACTCTCGGCATCCGCAACAGCGAGGCTCGACTGCAGGCGCGCCAGGGAGATCGAGCGCAAGCCTTCAGCGTCCCGGCGCAGGGCAGCGGCATAGGCATCGGCGTTGGCTGTGTCGGATGGAAAACTCGTCTTCACCACCTCGATATTGTCGAGTGCGACGAGATCGCTCTCCTTGTCGATCTGCGTATGAGCCTTGAACCAGACGACGCCGAGCGTCTGCGTCTCGGTGCCGGGCTTGTCGATCGAGACCGCGGCACGGGCCTCGAGGACATCGTCCTGCCAGCGCTCGACCTGGGGCTGGTAGACGGTGATGTCGCGATCGCCGTCGGCGATCACGCGCGGCCAGGTCGGGTCCTCCTGAGCCTGAGTTGCGGCTTGCGGGGCTGAGTTTCGCGTCGACTGGGCCAGCACGGGCACGGGCGGGAGCAGCAAGCCGACGACGGCGAGACTTGCCACCGTCGCTTGCAGATGAAGCCGGATCGCATTGCGCATCAGATCGTCCTCCAGGGTCGGTATTTCGATCAGCGATTGCAGCGCATGTAGCGCATCTGGATTTCAGGGAAGTCGGGGTCGAGGCGGACGAAGCTGTCATTGCTCTCGAACCGGATCGAAACGCTCATCGTGTCGAAGATGATCTTGCTCTTGCATCCGAGCAGAAGCGCCGTGACGTCGCCCTTCTGCTTCGAGGAGATCACGTTGCAGCTCGCACGAGCGCCTTGAATATGTTTCCCGTTCACGATGAAGCCGGACATGCCTTCCAGCGCCCCGGGCTTCATCACGAGCTTGCCCTTTCGTTTGACGAAGGCGTCCTCGCAGGACGACACGCCCGTTGCCCAGGCTCCGTCCAGGCGATCGACGGCCTGTGCTCCGTTGCTGAGCAGGAGCAGGGCGAGGAGAAGGGCTCCAGACCCAGCCAAACCATGTTTTCCCTGCATCTGCCGAAGCTCCCGGATCGTGTTGGCTAGGTCATTCTGGAAACGGGGTTGTCCCGATGTCTTTGCCCAGGGCAGCCGCGCAGCACGCGCAGACGTTCATTCCTCTGGCGATAAGGATTTTCAGCCGAATTCCTGGGGCGGGCCAGTTCGGTAAACCCTGAAAATCGACGACCGAAAACCCGAGATAGCCCGATGCTCGGATCGTGGTCGCAACGGGCGGCCTCAGCCCGATCGGGTCTCAAACCCGCAGTTTCTTGCAGATGCCCTCCAGATCGCCGAGAGGCGTCTGCTTTCCCGGCACCCGGCTCGGCAATCTTGCCGGCGTCTCCCGTACCCCACGATGACCGAGAATACGGAACGTCGACCCGGGCTGCGTGGCTGACTCCATCGCAACGATCCGCGCCCGCGCCTGATCAGAACCCTGGCCCGCCGTCTCGAACGATCCCCATGCTGCCAGAGAACCGCTCCACCGCTTATGGCACGGCAAAACCTGGCGGCTAAAGCTATCCAGCTCGGTCATTGCAGAAACCCCAGCGCCCTCTCGAGGAGACTTATGTTCTGATTTCGCGAGCCTTCATTCATCTGTTCAGAGAACATCGGTGCCAGCCTGCCATCAAATCCGTGCTTTTGCGGTTCAAGCGGCTGAGACAAGCGGCCGCTGAAGCCGTCGAGCTGCAGTTTATGGTCCGATACCTGCCCATCGCGCTGGATGATCGACAAGACGAGATCAACCACGCCGACATTGGCGTCGGGGCGGCCGGCGAAGGTCTGGGGACCGACCTGCCTCAGCCAGCCCGGGGCGGGCGAGCCATCCGCCGATTTCAGCCGATAGCTCAAGTTGGAGGCTTGATCGCTGCCTTTCGTTTCTTCGACGATCTGCAGGTAAACAAGACCGGTGTGCCAGATGGCTTCGACCTGGATCCTTTCATCTCCCGCCGGCCGGTCGATGACAATGGTCGAGGATCCACCGCGGAAGGTGCTGAGGGAGAGCCCTACAGGGACGTCGAGTCCCTTGATTGCGGCATCGATCGGTCGCTTGGAAAGGTCCGCCGTATCGTTCAGGTCGTCCAATCCTCTGGCCGCTTCGACGACGGCGCCGTCCACATCCGCCGGATCATAGGGAGTATCCGGTTCGATCGGCGGCTCGGGCGGGCCGTCGTCGGGGATCGGCACAAAATCGCTGACGGGGGTTACGGTGAGCGTGAGGGTGGCGGCATCGGTGCCGCCGGCTCCATCCGAGATGGTATAGGTCGCGACCGGAACCGGGCCGTTATAGTCGCGGGCGGGGACGAAAATATAGCTGCCATCGGCATTGATGGTGAGCGACCCAATGCCCGCGATCGTCGCCGTCTGGCCGGCCGCATAGGTGGTCCCGTTGATCTCGAACTGGGTCACCGTCAGCGGATCGCCGTCGACATCGGTATCGTTGGTCAGAACGTTGCCCTGGAGCGTGGTGTCTTCCGGCGTTGTGCCGGTGTCGTCGACGGCAACCGGCGGATCGTCCACGGGGGTCACGGTTAGGGCCAGCACGGCCGTATCTGTCCCCCCTCGGCCGTCGGAGACGGTATAGGTCGCAACCGGAACCGGGCCGTTGAAGTTGAGCGCGGGCACGAAAGTGTAGCTGCCGTCGGCGTTGATGCTGAGTTGGCCGACGCCTGCGATCGTCGCCGTATCGCCCGCCGCATAGGCCGTGCCGCCGATTTCGAACTGGGCCACCGTCAGCGGACCGCCGTCGATATCCGTGTCATTGGTCAGAACGTTACCGCTGACGGGAACCTCTTCCGGCGTCGTGGCAGCATCGTCGGCGGCGACCGGCGGGTCGTTCACCGGCGTGACAAGGAGCGTCAGCGTCGCGGTATCGGTCCCGCCATGCCCATCCGAGACCGTATAGGTCGCGACTGGAACCGGGCCGTTATAGTCGGGGGCAGGGACGAAAATGTAGCTGCCATTCGCGTTCACGATGAGGCGGCCGATCCCGGCGATCGTCGCCATCTGCCCGGCGGCGTAGGTGGTGCCGTCGACCTCGAACTGAGTCACAGAGAGCGCGTCGCCATCGACGTCCGTGTCGCCGACCAGCAAGCCGTTCGCGGCACCGACCACGAGCGGGGTATCCTCGCGGGTGATGCCGAAATCGTTGTCAGCCACGGGCGGGTCGTTCACCGGCGTGACGGTCACTCTCAGCGTCGCACTGTCGGTGCCGCCGTTCCCGTCGGAAACCGTATAGGTGGCAAGCGGGACGGGACCGTTGAAGTTGAGCGCCGGCACGAAAGTGTAGCTGCCATCCGCATTGATCGTGAGTTGACCGACACCGGCAATCGCTGCGGTTTGGCCGGCGAAGAAAATGCCGGGCACGCCAGTAACGGTGAACCGCGTGACGGTCAGGGTATCGTTTTCGATATCGGTATCGTTGGACAGAAGTCCCGAGGCCGCGGGAACCGTCAGCGTCGTGTCTTCCGGCGTTGTTCCGAAATCGTCGGCGGCCACGGGCGGATCGTTGACCGGCGTAACCGTGATGGTGAGGGTCGCGGTGTCGGTTAACGCACCATCCGAGATGGTGTAGGTCGCAACGGGAACCGGGCCGTTATAATTGGCCGCCGGCACGAAGCTGTAGCTGCCATCGGCGCCGATGGTCAGAGCGCCGACGCCGGCAATCGTCGCCGTCTGGCCCGCCGTATAGGTCGTGCCGTCGATCACGAACTGCGTCACCGACAGCGCGTCGCCATCGACATCCGAGTCGTTGGTCAGGACGTTGCCAGTGAGCGTCGTGTCTTCCGGCGTCGTCCCGG
>NZ_JBSHMC010000001.1:20050-540302 GCF_053644975.1 Allobosea sp. NPDC055353
GACCGGCGTGACCGTGATGGTGAGGGTTGCGGTATCGACCAGTGCACCATCGGAGATGGTGTAGGTCGCAACCGGAACCGGGCCGTTATAATTGGCTACCGGCACGAAGCTGTAGCTGCCATCGGCGCCGATGGTCAGAGCGCCGACGCCGGCAATCGTGGCCGTCTGGCCCGCCGTATAGGTCGTGCCGTCGACCACGAACTGCGTCACCGACAGCGGGCCTCCATCGACATCCGTGTCGTTGGTCAGCACGTTGCCGGTGAGCGTCGTGTCTTCCGGCGTCGTCCCGGCGTCGTCGACAGCGACCGGCGGATCGTTCACCGGCGTGACCGTGATGGTGAGGGTCGCGGTGTCGACCAGTGCACCATCGGAGATAGTGTAGGTCGCAACGGGAACCGGGCCGTTATAATTGGCTGCCGGCACGAAGCTGTAGCTGCCATCGGCGCCGATGGTCAGAGCGCCGACGCCGGCAATCGTCGCCGTCTGCCCCGCCGTATAGGTCGTGCCGTCGACCACGAACTGCGTCACCGACAGCGAGTCGCCATCGACATCCGTGTCATTGGTCAGCACGTTCCCGGTAAGCGTCGTGTCTTCCGGTGTCGTCCCGGCGTCGTCGACGGCGACCGGCGGATCGTTCACCGGCGTGACCGTGATGGTGAGGGTCGCGGTATCGACCAGTGCTCCATCGGAGATGGTGTAGGTCGCAACCGGAACCGGGCCGTTATAATTGGCTACCGGCACGAAGCTGTAGCTGCCGTCGGCGCCGATGGTCAGAGCGCCGACACCGACGATCGTCGCCGTCTGCCCCGCCGTATAGGTCGCGCCGTCGACCACGAACTGCGTCACCGATAGCGGGTCGCCATCGACATCCGTGTCGTTGACCAGCACGTTCCCGGTAAGCGTCGTGTCTTCCGGTGTCGTCCCGGCGTCGTCGACAGCGACCGGCGGATCGTTCACCGGCGTGACCGTGATGGTGAGGGTCGCGGTGTCGACCAGTGCACCATCGGAGATAGTGTAGGTCGCAACCGGAACCGGGCCGTTATAATTGGCTACCGGCACGAAGCTGTAGCTGCCGTCGGCGCCGATGGTGAGAGCGCCGACACCGACGATCGTCGCCGTCTGGCCCGCAGTATAGGTCGTGCCGTCGACCACGAACTGCGTCACCGACAGCGCGTCGCCATCGACATCCGAGTCGTTGGTCAGCACGTTGCCGGTGAGCGTCGTGTCTTCCGGTGTCGTCCCGGCGTCGTCGACGGCGACCGGCGGATCGTTCACCGGCGTGATCGTCAGCGTCAGCGTCGAGGTGTCCGTGCCACCCTGGCCGTCCGAGACGGTGTAGGTGATCACCGGGATTGGGCCGGTATAGTCGGCCGCAGGCGCGAAGCTGTAGCTGCCATCGGCATTGATGGTGATCGTGCCGACGCCGGCGATCACGACGGGGCCGCCCACCGACTGCGTACCTGCCATACCGGCGATCGTATAGCTGGTGATCGTCAGCGTATCGCCTTCGACATCGGTGGCGTTGTTGAGCAGATTGTCCACCGTGCCGCTGGCGACCGTCAGTGTCGTGTCCTCGACGACGGTGTTGGTTTCGTTGCCATCGACCGGCGGATCGTTGACCGGCGCGATGTTGAAGGCAAACCTGTTCGGGCTCTGGTCCGTATTCTGACCGCCATTGGCGGTGCCGCCATTGTCCACGACCTGGAAGGTGAACACGCCGATGCCGATGCCGTTCACATTGGCTGCGGGCTGGAACGTCAGGTTCGGGATGTCCGCCACGGCTATTGTCTGACCCACCGTCACGGCAACTCCGTTCAGGAGGAGCGTGCCGTCGCTGGCGGGCGGCAGCGTCGTGATGATCACCGCCTGCAGCGCATTCGCCGGATTGTCGTTCGGATCGGTGAAGCCGAAATCCCCCGCCGAGAAGGCATACGCCGTGTCCTCGGCGATCGTCACCGTCTTGTCGGCGCCCGCCGGCGGATCGTTGACCGGTATCATTGTCAGGGTCAGCGTCGAGGTATCGGTGCCGCCGGCGTTGTCGGAAACGGTATAGGTGACAACCGGGATCGGGCCGGCATAGTTGGCGACGGGGACAAAGGAGTAGCTGCCGTCGGCATTGATGGTGATCGTGCCGACGCCAGCGATCAGGTGGCCGGTGCCGATAGTCCCTGTCAGTCCGTCAACCGTGTATCCGATAACGCTCGGTGTTCCCCCGTCGATATCGGTGGTGTTGGCGAGAAGGCCGGAAGCCGTGGGCACCGTAAGGGGCGTGTCCTCGGTGACCGTATTGGTTTCATTGTCATCGACAGGCGGGTCGTTGACCGGCGTTACGAAGATGATGAGATCGGCGCTGGATTGGAAACCGCTTGGGTCATGGATCCTGTAGGTCGCCACCGGCACCGGGCCGTTGTAGTTCGGCAAGGGCACGAACGTATAGCTGCCGTCGGCATTGATGGTCAGCGTGCCGACGTTGGGAATCACGGCCGGGGCACCGGGAAGGAAGCCACCGACGCCTGCCACCTCGTACAGATCGACCGTCAGCGGGTCGCCGTCCACGTCGACGTCATTGCCGAGCACATTGCCCGTGAGCGTCGTGTCTTCAGGTGTCGACACGAGATCGTTTCTGGCAACCGGCGGATCGTTGACCGGCGTGATCGTCAAGGTCAGTGTCGAGGTGTCCGTGCCGCCGGCGTTGTCCGAGACGGTGTAGGTGATCACGGGAATGGCGCCGGTATAGTCGGCAGCCGGCGCGAACGTGTAGCTGCCATCGGCGTTGATGGTGATCGTGCCGACGCCAGGGATCAGGGTTGCTGTCCCCGCGGCGATTGGATTGCCGCCGTTGATCCCCGGAATCGCGTAGTCGGCGATCGTCAGCGTATCGATGCCGTCGACATCCGTTGCGTTGTTGAGCAGCCCGTTTGCTGCCGGGACTGACAGCGTCGTGTCCTCGACGACGGTGTTGGTCTCGTTGCCATCCACCGGGGGATCGTTGACCGGCGTCACCGTGATGGTCAGCACTGCGCTGGCAGTGCCGCCGCTGCCGTCCGAAACCCTGTAGGTCACCGGCGGAACCGTGCCGTTGAAATTGAGGGCGGGCGTGAAGGTGTAGCTGCCATCCGCCGCGATCATCAGGGCGCCGAAGCCGGGAATATTCGCCGTCGTACCCGGGCCGAAGAGGACTCCCTCGACCTCGAATCCTTCCACCGTGAGCGTGGCATTGTCGACATCGCTATCGTTCGCCAGAAGTCCCGAGGCGGCGGGAACCGTGAGCGTCGTGTCTTCCGCCAAGGTCGCCGTGTCGTCATTGGCCACCGGCACATCGTTGACGGGCGTCACGGTGATGGTCAGCGTCGCGGTATCGGTCAGCGCGCCGTCGGACACGGTGTACGTCACCACCGGGACAGGGCCGTTGTAGTTCGGCGCCGGCACGAAAGTATAACTGCCATCGGCGTTGATCGTCAGCTGGCCGACGAGGGGAATCGTCGCCGTCTGGCCGGCCGTGAATGTCCTGGAACCGACCTGGAACCCGGTCACGGTCAGCGGGGTGCCGTCGACATCGGAGTCGTTGAACAGAAGTCCCGAGGCGGCGGGAACCGTAAGCGTCGTGTCTTCCGGCGTCGTGCCGGTATCGTTGACGGCCACCGGCGGGTCGTTCACCGGCGTCACGGTGATGGTCAGCGTCGCCGTGTCGGTCAACGTGCCGTCGGACACGGTATAGGTAATCACCGGGACCAGACCATTGTAATCCGGCGCCGGCACGAAGGTGTAGCTGCCATTGGCGTTGACCGTGATCTGGCCAACGTCTGGGATCGTCCCCGTCTGACCGGCCGTGGCGGTGATACCGTTCACCGAGAATTGGGTGACCGTCAGCGTGGCGTTGTCGATATCGGTATCGTTGGTCAGCACATTGCCGGTGAGCGTCGTGTCTTCCGGCGTCGTGCCGGTATCATCGACGGCGATCGGCGGATCGTTCACCGGCGTCACCGTAATCGTCAGTGTTGCCGTGTCGCTCGCCGTTCCATTCGTTGCTGTATAGGTTACAACCGGAACCGGGCCGAAATAGTCAGGCGCCGGAACGAACGTGTATGTGCCATCCGCGTTGATCGTCAGCGTGCCGACACCTGTGATCGCCGCGGGCGATCCGGCAGCATAAACCGTGGGGTCTCCAGCCACCGTGAAGCTGGTAACGGTGATGGTGCCTCCCGCGGGATTGACATCATTGCTCACGACATTGCCGGTCAGCGTCGTGTCTTCCGGCGTCGTGGCGACGTCGTCATTGGCGCCCGCGCCGCCGGGCGGTATCACATCGATATTCAGCGCGCCCTGGTCGGTGCCGCCATTGCCGTCCGAGATCGTATAGTCGATCTCGGGAACCGGCCCGTCATAGCCGGGTGCGGGCACGAAGATGTAACTGCCATCCGGATTGATTGTGATCGTGCCAACGCCCGGAATCGGCGTCGTCGTGCCCGCCGGGATCGGGTTGCCGCCGTTAACCCCCGGGATCGTGTATTCCGTGACGATGATCGTATCACCATCGACATCGTTATCATTGTTGATGACGTTGCCACTCAGGGTTGTATCTTCTGGCGTCGAGGCGTTGTCGTCATTGGCGACCGGCGGGTCGTTGACCGGTGTGACATTGAGCGTCAGCGTCGCGGTCGTCCTGGTGCCGTTCTCGTCTTCAACCGTATAGGTGATGACCGGTACCGGGCCGGTGTAATTCGCGGCTGGAACCAGAGTGTAGCTGCCATCGGCGTTGACGGTGATCGTGCCTTCGGGAACCGTGGTCGTCGCGCCGGCAATGAACGTGATGCCGTTCACCGTGAAGCCGACGACGGTTAGCGTATCGCCGGTATCCGGATCGGTGTCGTTGCCCAGGACGTTGCCGCTGAGGGGCGTGTCCTCGGGGGTCGTTCCGGTGTCGTCGACGGCCACCGGCGGATCGTTCACCGGCGTCACGTTGAGCGTCAGGGTGCCCTGGTCGGTACCGCCATTGCCGTCCGATACGGTGTAGGTGGCGACGGGAACGGGGCCGTTATAGTTCGGGGCCGGTACGAACGTGTAACTGCCATCGGCATTGATGGTGAGGTCGCCGACGCCTGCGATCGTCGCCGCCTGGCCCGCCGTATACGTCGCTCCGTCGACGACGAACTGCGTCACCGACAGCGCGTCGCCATCGACGTCCGTGTCGTTCGTCAGCACGTTGCCGGTGAGTGTCGTGTCCTCCGGCGTCGTCCCGGTATCGTCGGTGGCGACCGGCGGATCGTTTTCCGGCGTGATGATGATCGTCAGGATGGCGGTGTCGGTCAGCTGGCCGTCCGAAACGGTATAGGTCGCCGTCGGAACCGGACCGTCATAGTTCGGTGCGGGGGTGAAGGTGTACGATCCGTCGGTGTTGATCACCAGCGTGCCGACGCCGGGGATCGCCGCCGTGGTGCCAGCCCCATAGGTGGTGCCGTCAATCGTGAAGAACGTCACTGTCAGGTTCGTGCTGTCGACATCGGTGTCGTTCGTCAGCACATTGCCCGAAACGGGGGTGTTTTCCGGAGTGGTGGTGGCGTCGTCGGTCGCGACTGGCGCATCATTGACCGGTGTCATGGTCAGGGTCAGCGTGGACGTGTCGGTGCCGCCCTGGCCGTCGGAAACCGTGTAGGTGATCACGGGGATCGGACCGTCGTAGTTCGCGGCAGGCGCGAAGGAGTAACTGCCGTTGGCATTGATGGTGATCGTGCCGACCCCGGGAATAAGTGTCGCGGTACCGGCGGTGATCGGATTGCCGCCATTGACCCCGGGGACCGTGTAATCGGTAATCGTTACCGTGCCGCCGTCGGAATCGCTGGCATTGTTGAGCAGATCGCCCGACGCGCCATCGGCAACCGTCAGCGTCGTGTCCTCGACCACCGTGTTGGTCTCGTTGCCGTCGATCGGCGGGTCGTTCACCGGTATGACGGTGATGTTCAGCGTGGCGGTGTCCGTACCGCCGTGACCATCGGATATGGTGTAGGTAATCGTCGGCACCGGCCCGTTGAAATCGGCGACGGGTACGAAGGTATAGGCGCCGTCCGCGTTGATCGTGATCTGGCCGACGCCTGGGATCGTCCCGGTCTGACCGGCAACGGCCGTGACATTCAGCGCGGAAAACTGTGTGACCGTCATGGTGTCGCCGTCGACGTCGGCGTCGTTGGCCAGCACATTGCCGTTGAGCGTCGTATCTTCCGGCGTGGTCGTCGTGTCGTCGTTCGCCACCGGCGCGTCGTTTACCGCGGTGATGTTGAAGGAGAAGGTGTTCGGGCTCTGGTCGGTGTTCTGGCCGCCATTGGCAGTGCCGCCATCGTCGACAACCTGGAAGGTGAAGGACCCGACACCGTTGCCGTTGACGTCGGCCGCGGGCTGGAACGTCAGGTTGGGGATGTCCGCCACCGCTATCGTCTGGCCCGCGGTCACCGCGATGCCCGACAGCAGCAGCGTGCCCTGCGCGACCGGCGGCAACGTGGTGATGATCACCGCCTGGAAACCGTTGGCCGGGCTGTCGTTGGGATCGGCAAAGCCGAAGGAAGCGGCCGTGAACGTATAGGAGGTGTCTTCGGTTATCGTTGCCGTGTTGTCGGTGCCGGCCGGCGCATCGTTTGCCGCCGTGATGTTGAAGGCGAAATTGTTCGGGCTCTGGTCGGTGTTCTGGCCGCCATTGGCAGTGCCGCCATCGTCGACAACCTGGAACGTGAAGGACCCGACGCCGTTGCCGTTGACATTGGCAGCGGGCTGGAATGTCAGGTTGGGGATGTCCGCCAGGGCGATCGTCTGGCCCGCCGTCACCGCGACGCCCGAAAGCAGCAGCGTGCCCTGCGCGGCCGGAGGCAGCGTCGTGATGATCACCGCCTGGAAGCCGTTGGCGGGCGTGTCGCCTGGATCGGTGAAGCCGAAGGAAGCGGCCGAGAACGTGTAGGCCGCGTCCTCGCCAAGCGTCACCGTGTTGTCGGTGCCGGCCGGGGCATCGTTGACGGCGGCCATGGTCAGCGTCAGCGTCGAGGTGTCGGTGCCGCCGGCACCGTCCGATACGGTGTAGGTAATGACGGGAATCGTGCCGTTGAAATTCGCCGTCGGCGCGAAGCTGTAGGAACCATCGGTGTTGATGGTGATCGTGCCGACGCCTGCGATCGCCACGGCGCTGCCTACGGTCTGCGTGCCGGGGACGCCGGCGATCGTATAGCTGGCGATCGTCAGCGGATTGCCGTCCGGATCGCTGGCATTGGCAAGCAGCCCGCTCGCGGCCGGGGCCGAAAGCGTCACGTCCTCGGTGACGGTTCTGGTCTCGTTGCCATCGACCGGGTTGTCGTTGACCGCGGTGATATTGACGGTGGCGGTGCGTCCAGCCGACGAACCTCCCGCCGCGTCGGTCGCGGTGAAGGTGAATATGCGATTGGCGTTCAAGCCGCCATTGGTCGGGTTGTCGGAGCCGTTATCGTAGGTGATCGAGCGCACGAGCGCGTTCGTGGCGCCACCGCTCGGGATGTTGCCCCCCGCGCTGTTGGTGATGACGAAGGTGCGTGTGGAAGCCGTGTAGAGGATGCTGTAGGTGGTGCCGGCGACGGTGACCGTCGTGATCGAGTCACTGCCCAGGCCGACCGCCGTCCCGCCGAAAGTCAGGTGCTCCGAATTGCCGTTCGGTGCCGCGTTGGCAACGATGGTGATGCTTTGCAGATCATTGTCGGTATCGGTAGCGGTTGCGCCGTCGGCAGCCCCCGTCGCTACGATGGAGGCTGGCGCAGCCTGCTCGATATAGCCAACGGTGGTGTTGCCGCCAATCTGCGCACCATTGAGATCGACGGCCGGATTCGCCAGCAGGAACTGGTAGTCATAGTCCGCAAAGACGCGGGTCTCGATCGCGCCGGTATGCTCCTCCAGGGTCCAGTCGCCGCCGCGCGCCGCGGCGCCGGTCGGATCGGTCGAAGCCGCGACATCCGCGTGCGTGATGCCGCTGAGGATGGTCGCGGCCTGCAGCCCGTCGGCGCCGGCGGCGAAATCGCACCCGTAAATCAGAATGTCGCCGTTCTGGGACAGTGCCTGCCCGATCGTCTCCAATTCGTCGCGGTACTCGCCCTGCATGCTTTCGGCATCGAGCACCGCGGTTCCCAGTGTCAGGCTCCCTTCGGAGCCGTGAGAGATGATATGGAGCGCGCCGATATTGCTTTGGCCCTTCAGAATGCCCGCGATCTGCTCCACGCCGTCCTTGCTCGCGTCGAGCACGTAAACCCGCGCATCGACGCCCAGGCTCGCTACGATCTGCTGCCAGTTCGTCACATTGTTCCAGATGAAGAACACTTCTGTCGGCGCGGACGAGGTCACCCCGGCCGCAGCGGTGACATCCACACTTCTGGCGTCCACGTTCGTGGCGGTGCCGGCTCGCGGATCGGTCACGACCCGATCGGATGCGGCAGGCAGATCATGCTCACGCGCCGCGCCCACGGCTGTGCCGGGCCTTGCCGCATCTGATGGCGTGTCGGGTGTTGCCTCCACCGTCGAGGGTTGGTTCGCTTTCCCCGTGGCATCGGCATGCGTTGGCTCGGCCGCGCCTTTGAGTGCAAGCTCGACGGGAACCGCGCTGGTGCGGGCCTCCAACCTCTCGGCGGGAACCGCAGCCGCGACAATAGCGGCCTCATGAGCCTGCGATCGCGGGTCAGGCGGATCGATGGCGCCAGAGCGATCTGAGGTGTCCGGCGGAGAAAGCGGGGCTGCCTCCAGCGCCTCCGGCAGGTGGGCCTGAGGATGGTCGGTTCCGCCGGCTATATCCGCGTGGGGCGGTGTCTGCGTCTTGTCCGCCGCGCCGCTGACGATTGCGGCAGCGTCGCCGCGCGCCTCTGGAATCCCGGTTGGCTCGGCGCGCGTGACGACTTTCTCGTCAGTTGCCGGTGCCTGCTCGGCAATACCGGGAACGCCGGTGCCCGCAATCGTGGCGGGAGCCTCGACGCCGTTTGTTCCGCCGACGGCCTTGTCCGCTGCGACGGGCTCGACGGGAGCAAGAGCCGGGCCGCCCGTCGGGGTTGGTTTGTCAACCGGTGTGACAGGAGCGGCCTTCAGCGCCGCCTCCAGATGGTTCCATGCTGGCGCGGCGAGCTCCGTGTGCTGCCCGGTATCCGCCACGGGCTCGTGGCGAGCTGGCGCCTGTGCGGCCTGTTCCGCCGCAACCGCCGCGGCCGCGTCAAAGACCATGCGCGGTTCGAGCGTTCGGAAAACCGGCTTTTTCGACTTTTTGCCCGGAATGTCGGCAGCTTCGCCACCGACCTGGCTTCCCTGAGGAAACACGTTCGAACTGCCACGGTGCTCTCGGAACATAACCACATGCCTCGTTTCGATCGCGAAGGGTAGAAGACATGATTTTGAGTACAATTTGCGTGATACGTCAGAAAACCAGTCGTTCTACCCGATCATTCAAACAGGAAATGGCTCAGAAGTCGGCTTCTCGAATAATTACAGCAACAGCTCGCCTTGCGATCCGGCTGAGGATACTTTCAGGAGAGGCATCTATCCTTACGATTCCGCGCAAGACCGGCAAGGTCAATGGCGGATCAGCATCGGTCGTCATGATGACTTGATATTGCGCTTCCACCGGAACCGCGCCTTTCTCCTTGTCTTCATTGACAGCTATCGCTCCTCCATTCGTGGAGGCGAGATAAGGCAGATCCAACCTTGATACCCCTCCGGCGCTGATCGAGGCGAGACGAGTGCTCGATCTGGGAGTCAGGGGCTCGTCGGGTATGAATTGGCCTTGCGCACCGGGCTGAACCGCGGAGACGAGATCTTCGGGCAGATATCCGCGCACCTGGTGCCCATCCTGGGCAACGACAAGCGCCAGCTCCTCTCCCTTGCCGATCCAGCGGTCGACATGAAGATCAGGCGCGATGTCCTCCACGACGCCGGCGACGGTCGCCCTTATCGTCAGTTCGCCCTCGAGGCGGCGCAGACCTGCCATCTGCTCATCGAGGCTCGATAATTCCTGCTCGATGACGATGGTCGCGTCCCGGTCTAGTCGGTCGGCGACACGGCGCGCCTGGCGCAACGAAGCCAGGTCGCGGTTGGCCGCCGTCTTGAGGAGGTCGAGCCGCAGCTTCGGCGAATCCAGTTCGAACAGGATGTCGCCCGGTCGGACGTGATCACCATCCTTGACCATGACCCGCTTCAGCTGCGCGGCAACGGGAGTGGCGATCCGCTGGACCGAGACAGGTTCCATCACTGCCGGCACTTCGACCCGATGCGGCCATGGCACCATGACCGAAACGATGGCGCAGGCCCCAATGGCCGCCGAGAATCGATACCGGCGGCGCCGACGGATGTCGCGCCGCAGGGACCACCATGTCGCGATCTCGCTGGCAATGGGCCTGGCGACGAACCACAGGATCTCGACGGAAAACAGCAGGATGCCGAGGAGCTTCACCTGCGTCATGTGGTACACGACCAGCGCGATCGCTATGAACAAGCCGAGGCGGTAGATGCATACGGCGATGGCATACGCAATCACCGCCGCACGCCGGCGCCGAGGCCATTCTTCCGGACAGGGCGCCTGAAGATTGAACAGAATCTCCCGGATCGACCAGCGAAGGAGCGCGAAGGCTCTCGGCTGCAGATTGGAAATCCGCCAGTAGTCACCAAGCAGGTAATAGCCGTCGAAGCGCATCAACGGGCTGAGGTTGATCGCAAGGCTCAACACCCAACTCGTCGTGGCGACGAAGAAGCAGGCGCTTCTGACGATGCCATCGGGAAGGAACGCCCAGAGAAACGTCGCAATCGCCGCTATGGCGATCTCGACCATGATGCCAGCCGAGCTGACCAACATGCGCTGCCGGCGGGATGGCAAACGCCAGGCGTCGGTGACATCGGTGTAGAGAACCGGGGCAAGCACGAGAAATGCGAGGCCCATGGTCGGCACGCGACAGCCGAAATGCTTCGCCATATAGGCGTGGCCGAACTCGTGAAAGGTTTTCACGAAGAGCAGCGCCAGCACGTAACCTGCCACGCCTTCCAGCGAAAAGAAGTAGAGGAACGTATGGGAGAACGTGTCGAACTGGCGCGATGCCATGAACAGGCCCGCCAGCCCCAGCATGAAGATGACGACAAGCGCAGCACGGGATGCCAACAGCCGGGCGACGGGCAATGTGTCGCGCAGAAACGCGTCGGGCTTGAGCAAGGGCACGCGGATGAAGAGATAGTTGTGCAACAGCCACGAAACGGCGCCGCGACGCTGGTCCTGCTGCTTCCTGTAGACGGATTTCCAGCCTGAAATCGGCTCGCAGAACAAGCCGGCTTGATCGAGCATGATGGTCAACTGGTAGAGATCTTCGAGTGTGACCTCTTCCCCCAGTCGCGCGGTCAGATCGGCAGCCAGCGCATCGAGCTTCATGTAGCCGCGCCAATGCCGCAATATCTGATAGGCTCTTTCGTCGATCTCGTGATAGCGATGCGCGATCGGATCGTAGATCAGCCAGCGTTCCTCGTGGCCCTCGCGGGCGCCCGGATGCAGGCGAAGATCCTCGCGTAAGGCCGGAGCCACGAGGGCCATCGCTTCCTGCGCGGGGGCGGTCACAGCCCCACCTTCTGCCGTATCCAGGTCAGCGGCCGCCGGAAAAGATAGTATCCGAGCGGGGCGTCGTCGCTGAACAGCTGCGCGGTTCCGCGCACCCCGGGGCGGGGCAGCGTTTGACCGCCGTCGAACCGTGCATCGATCCGATAGACGAGCCCTTGTCCTTCCACCATTTGCGCCTGATGACTGACGGACGTGATCTTGGCATCGAGCGGATGTAACGGATCGCCGTTGAGAAAGGCACGGACCCGCGCGCCGGGCTTCAGGTTCAGCACCTCCGCGATCGGCAGGTTGGCGCGCAGTTCCACCTTGTCCAGATTGGCGATCTCGAGAATGCGCTGGCCGGTCACCACGGGCTTGCCGACCCATTCCTTGCGGTCCGCGTAAACCGCGATCCCGTCTCGCGCCGCGCGGATTTGCGACTTGTCAAACGTGTCCCGGGCGAAATCGCGCTCGGCGATCTTCAGCTTCAGCTCGGCGCGCGACTGTGCGAGTTCGCGTTTTGCGCTGTCGTCGACGAACGAGCTTTGCCGGAGTTGCCGCAGCTTGGCTTCCGCGACACTCACTTCCTGTTCGGCGACCTGCAGCTGGTTGCGGGGAACGGTGTCCACATAGCGGACGATGACATCGCCGGTCCGCACCGTGGAATTGGGAGCGGCAACGACGGTGTCGATCACGCCATCGATCGGCGCGGCGATCACGAACGCATCTTGCGGGATGACTTCCATCGGCGCCAGCGCCGTCATTGGCACAGGATAGAACATGGCGGCCACCACGGCGGCGCAGAGCACGTAGAGCGGCACCCGGTAGCGAAGCCGCATTCTGTGCCTTGGCGATTTGCGAACAAGGACGACCGCGGCGTGCGCGGCAGTTCCTGCGAGCCGTTCGCCAAGCGCTATCGCCCCTTCCGGAAACACCCGTTCGGAGACCACAAGAATGCCGAAGGCCGGTTTCTCGCTCAGGAATTTCAGCGGCAGCCAATATCCTCGCGAGAAAGGAAATATGCGCCCCTCGTCTTCCTGGGCCGCGGAGCCGGTTCTTAAAGTCAGAGGGGAGGCCTTTTCCCAACCCGGTACTGGCGACCGCGCGCTCAGCTCCTTCTCGAGCCAGCGGATACCTGGCGCATTGCGATCGAGCTCGCCTGCACCGGACACCTTCATGACGCGAGGCGTTCCCGAGTGCAGATCAAGGAAATAGGCCCCACGCGCGTCCGTCAACCTGCGGATCTCGTTGACCAGCAGGACGCTCAGCTCGTCGACACTGCGGCAGGCGCGGATCTCGCCTTCGACACGCAGCAAATGACGCAGGGACGCGACCGCGGCATCCTGGCTGACTTGGACTGCTGCCGGCTTGGCGTGATTGACAACAGGCGCCAACGAGGCGCGCTTCGGCGTGCCGGGGCTGCTGTCAATGTGCCCGACCGGGCTGGGCGCTTGTATACCCAACGCACTCACCTTCAGGGTCCGGGTTGCTTCAATTCCGCGGTGAGGCTCATACCGGGCAATATGTTCCGGGAGCCTTCGGCAAAAACCGCCATGATCTTTGCTGTCTGGCTTACCGAATCCACTGTCGCGGCAATGCGCTGCACCGTTGCGTCGTGCGCGGTGTCGGTTTCGTCGACTTTGATATGAAATTTCAGGCCCGGCTTGATCCAGCGAAGCCATATTGAAGGAACGATCAGTTCGATCTCAAGACGATTGGTATTGACAAGCCGCATAAGCGGCTCGTTGGGCTTAGAGATTTCGTAGGCTTTCGCGCGCATTTCCGCGACGCGCCCATCGAAAGGGGCCAGGATTTCGCACTCCTTAACCTGGATCTGAAGGCTTTCAACGTCCGCTTTCGCCTTGTCATACTTGGCGCGGTTCTGCTTGACCTCGAAAAGGCCGATAGCCTTGCGTTTGTCGAGCTCGACGCTGTTGTCCAGGGCGATCTTGTTGAATTCTGCTTCGGCGCGTGCCGCCGTGAGCGCGGCTTGATGCTTGGCGCAGTCGAACGTGACCAGGATATCGCCTTTCCTGAAATCCTCGCCCTCGCGGCGCGTGATTTTCACAATCCGAGAGCTGAGTTCCGTCGAAATCAGCGCCTCATCAACCGCCCGAACCAAGCCGCGCACCGGCTCGCGCACATCTTCCGCGCCTGCCATTCCGGCCATGGAAAGAAGCATCAGGCTCGTCGATGCAGCGATGAATGGCTCACGCATCCTCCCTCACTCTCCCGATGAGGCCGTGACGATCTTGCCCGTGCTCGCGGGCGTTCTCGGCGTCATGCCCGCCTGCCCCTCACGTCGCAGACCAGGCTGAGGCGCGGTATCGGCTTCAGCAAGCATGACGCTCAGGTTGCCGCGGCCGACCCATGTCCTGCGCAGCGCATCCTTGATCTCGGAAACGCTTGCCTTGTCGATATCGACCGGCGGATAGGCATCCAAACCGATCGAAGCATAGATGTTGGCGTAGGCGTTCTGAAGATTTGCGTAGGCGAGATCATAACGAACATCGGAGACGATCGTGTTCATCTCCTCGCGAATGAGCGTCTGCTCGCTGGTTTGATCGGTTGTGGTCGACGCCTTGACCCCGTCCAGCAACCGGTTCTGGACATTCTTCAGCTGGTCGGCGGTCGACAATTCCCTGCGGGCATGCAGATAGCGTGCGCGGCTCGCATAGACCTGGGTCATGATGGCCATGGTCAAGGCGAGAGAACGTTGATCCAGCAACTCTGCTTGAGCTTCGACCAGCTTCTTCGTCTGCGGATATTCGAATACCTTCATCAGGTTCCAGCTGGCCTGTGCGCCCCAGCCGATCCAATTTTGATTGTACAGGAACGAATTGGTGCTGATGTTCGGCCCGACAAATACATTGATCCCTGGCAGCATCTTCAGAAGTGCGGCATCGAGCTCCTTTTCGTTGCTGCGCAAATTATATGCGACGTCGCGTATTTCCGGGCGATTCATGATCGCGACACGGACCAGCTTGCGCGGGTCGACGTCGAGGGGCGCCTTGCCCGTACCGGAGCGCTTGCCTGAAAGGCGGAATTTCGAATCAGGCGGCAGATTCATCAACGCCGCAAGCTGGCTGCGGGCGACGCTCAGCTCACCTTGGATTCGCTGCGCTTCACGACGGATTTCGAGCAGCTCACGCTCATAGGTCAGCGCAACGACAGGCGACGTATTGCGTTCGGCGGCCAGCGCACGAGAGTCTGTTATAGCCCGGCGCGTCTTGTTCTCGAGAGCACCGAGACGCGACAACAGCCTCTCGCTGGCAATCGCTCGCCAATAGGCCGTACGCGTATCCTCGACGATGCGGTTCAGCGCCTTGCGGCGCGATTCCTGCTGTATGAGCACCTTGTCGGCTGCCTGCTGCGCCCGGACATAGGAGAGACCGAAATCGAGGACATTCCAACTGAGCCCGATGTTGGATTCAAGAATGTCCTTGTCCGAACTGGTCGACGGCTCGAGAGACTGCCGGCCCGTGAGAACCGAAGTGCTCGAACTCGCCAGAACATTGTTTCGACCTGTGTAGCCGGAGGCCATGACAAGATTCGGCAGGCCCTGGTAACTGGCGAGAGTGAGTTCCTGCAGCTTCACGGCTTCCTGCATCAATTCGACGCGCTGATCGAGATTGTATTTCAACGACCGGGCAATCGCCTCGTAGACATCAATAGAACCGCTGACCGGCTCCTGCGCCGACACCACCCGAGACATATTGTCGTCAGCAATCTTGGCCAGACCTGCCTGGTCAATGGGCTCTGGAACAACTGTGCACCCAGAGGCGAGAAGGGCGGTGGAGAGCAGAAGCAAGCACCGTAGATTCATTGCAAACCTTGCATAATTAAGGGGTCACTTGGCTCTGATGCGCTCGGCAGCGAAGGCATCTACACTGGGATGCTAGGACTAGGCGTCGGTTGACGCTTTCCCGTCGGCGACCCGAAAAGCGATCTGTGTTCCCGTGCCGCTCGGCGTGACGCTGTAATTGGCGACGCCAAAGGCGCCGGAGAGGACGTCGCACCGGTGACGGCGCCTCCGCTCGGCGGCATGTCCGCCAGGCGTGACTGTCGATCGTCCGCCGATACGCGATGTCGAGTGTCACTGTGCGTCGATGGGGAAAGCTCGGCCCCAACGCGGTTTCGCTTTCCGCGAGATCCGACGTCTTGTTCACCGTGAACAGGGCGGGCGCGATCGCGTTGTTGGCAGCGCTGCCGAGAGCCGGGGCATCCTGCATTGAATTGTTAAGCGCGTCGCGTCCGAACGCGAAGGGGCGGGCCGCCGAAACGGAGCGCGGGACATTCAGGTCCGTCTGCGGTGAGGCGCCGAACGTGACACGAATGGGAGCTGCCGGTTGGCTGGGGGCATAAGGGCCGAAAGGTAGGCACGGAACCACGAGGGTATCGCGCGCTTGGGCGCCGTAGTCGCCCGCGCCTACCACGCGAAGGTCGCGGTTCTGGTCGCGGGCAAACGGGTGAATGGTCGTGCTGCTGGAGTCGATCTCGGTCTGCGTCGCCTGGGTGAATTGCCCGTTCAGGGGCGCGCGCTGGAAAGCGTCGCCGTCCTTGATCTGCGCCAGATTGGCATCGGAGGTGCCGCCATCCGCGCCCTCGGTCAGCAGGATCAGGTCGATATCGGGCGAATAGCCGGCATCGCTGCCGCGAGACCCGTCCGGGACGCTCGATAAGGTGACTGTGATACGGGCGGTCTCGCCGATCAGCGTCGCGTCGCCGCCGTCAAACGTGACGACGGGTTGCACCGCAAACAGGCGCCGGTCTTCCAGCAATTCCAACACTGGGTCCGACCGGGATGGCGCCGCCCATCCCTTCGTCCAGTTCATGAATCTTTCTTTGCCTCCAAAACAAGATTGTAGCTGTGACTTACGCGGGTATTTGTAGTTTATTCGTCAGTTGAAGGGGGTATCTAAAAGCAAACATTAAACATTATCAGATAATATCAAAATAATTTGTATGGCAATTAAAGATTTTCTGATTACGCTAATTTTAATTACATAATATATTAAGCCTCTACAAGACTATTACGTATGGCATAGCGAATAAGGGCGGCCGTCGTGTCGACATTAAGTTTTCGCATGGCTGCAGCGCGGTGTGTTTCAACCGTCTTGGTGCTGAGGCTCAGGACGTCCGCGATCTGCTTGTTGGTCTTGCCTTCAGCGATGAGCTGGATGACGGACCGCTCACGCGACGAGAGGACCGACTGCTTGCCGCTGCCTTTGGACAGGTAGGACTCCAGCAATGCCTCGGAGACCTTCCCCGTAAAGAACGGCTTGTGGTTCACCAAGCTCTCGACTGCCGAGGTCAGAAGTTGTCGGGCGTCCGATTTCAGCAGGAAGCCTCGCGCGCCGGCCTCAAGCGCATCACGCACCAAATTGTCGGTGTCGTGCATGGTAAAGATCAGAATTTCTGTTCCGGGAAGCCGAGCTTTGATCTGCCGCGCGGCCTCGACGCCGTTTACCAGCGGCAACCCGAAATCGAGAATGACGACATCGGGACGTGTCTTGGCTGCTTCGCTGATGGCGCTTTTGCCATCGCAAGCCTCGGCAATCACTTCCCAGCCCGGATGGGCTTCCAGGATCGCTCGCACGCCGGAACGGACGACGTCGTGATCGTCGGCGATGAGGATGCGCGTCAACCGAGCCCCCTATTTCGTCGAAATCTGCTCTGTCAAATTGCATCGCATCGATTCCGACTATCAGGATACACGGCCGCGGTGGTGCGCCAACCTACCTAGAGTCCTGAAAACGGTGGTGGCATACCCTGAAAGTTCAGCGCTGCGCGGTGCGGGGCACTTTCGTCTTGAACGGCAATAGCGCATCAGCCAGACGCTCGGCCGCGAGCGAGGCGCGCCCCATCCGCGACAGGGGGACGGTGGCAACCACCGTGGTTCCGTCCGGTCCGGTGCGAATGCGGAGGTCGCCGCCGAATTGCTTCAGCCGCGCCCGCATGCCGGGAACGCCGACGCCGAGTTTGATTTTGGCCGTATCGGCCTCTCGCGCCCCCATCAGGCCTCGGCCATCGTCGCGAACCTGCATGACCAGGCGGCTGGCGTTGATGCGAATGTTGAGAAAGATCCGAGAGGCCTTGGCGTGCCGGTGGACGTTTCCCAGCGCTTCCTGGGCAACGCGCAGAATCGACCACTGAATATCGCTGGGCAGTGCATCTACCTCCTCGGGCACCCGAATCTGGGCTACGAGTCCGGTCCTGCAGGCGAAGCCTTCCGTGAAGTCCCGCAGCGTAGCTTGCAGGCCATCTCGTTCAAGGTCAGGTGGATGAAGTAGGTACGTGAAGATGCGTAATTCCTTCAGAGATCGATCAACCATACCTTCAATCTGCTCGATTAGATTATTCTCCTTCTCGCTTCTTTTTGATCTGTTTCCCAAATTCATCAGGCCAATGCTGGCGGCAACCAGATGTTGAGCTGTCGAGTCGTGGAGCTCGCGGGCGATTCTCTGCCTCTCATCTTCCTGGAGAGCGAGGAGCTGGGTCGAGAGCTCATTGATCTGCCTTGTCGACGATGAGACGATGCCTTCCAGGTCATGGAGCGGCTTTTCCATCCTGCGCGCGATCAGCAATGTGGCCAAAATGCCTGTGACCAACAGAGTGAGGCCCAGCCAGCCTATCTGCCACGCGGCTGATTTGATCGGCTGGTTGATGCTTGCGAGCGGGACTTCGACGACTGTCGTCCAGTTGGTTGCGCCCGAGACATGATAGGCCACGACCACCGGTTGGCCGTCGGCGTTCCGGTCGGAATATGCGCCCTCTATTGGCTCGATTCCCGCGCGACGTCCGATCCGGGCAGAAAGACCGGCCGGAGCCGGGAGCGCTTCGAGCGGCTTAATATTCTCATCGTAAAGACCCTTGATCCAGCCAGCAGGGATCTTCTGATCGCTCAGAATGCTGGCGAGGCGGCTCTCGCTGACGATCGATGTCAGGATATGACTCATCTGGCCGGTGGAATCGTTGACCCTCAGGTGCAGGCCGATGATGGTGCTGCCGGTTGCCGGCCCTCGCGCCCGGCCGGACACTCGCCAGCCACGGCTGCGAACCTGCTCCAGGACCTCCTTGTAGTTTGGGACGGAGGTGTGTCGTGGAAGTTCTGTTCCGAACGGGAACCTGGTGTTGATCAGTTGCTTCTCCAAGTCCTGGAGAAGCAGCCAGGTTCCCTCGGGTGTCTCAGTAGCTTTCATCTGGTCGTAGAAAGCCTTCAGGTCACCCGAGAGGAGCGCAGGCGATTTGGCGAGGCCTTTGAGAAGAAAGCGGATGGCTGCGATTTCCTGGTCGAACCGGAAGGACAGGCTGGCGGCCTGGCTTTGCGCGCGCTGAACGATCTGCTCGCTCTCGCCCCGGGCTCGGGCGATCAGCAAGACCGCGGCAAAGAGCCAGGTGATGATTCCCACGACCAGAAAGCCAAAGGCTACGCCTCGGCGCTTCCTGAGGGAGTGTATGGGCGATCTGGCCAATATATCATCGACCGCGTAGTCATTCATGACGCCTGCCGCATTGGAGCCGAACGACGAAGATCGCTCCTACGGTAAACCCTGAGTGGCTTTGCTGTCGAGAGATAGTCAGACTTTTTCGAGGCGCCGTGCAGTCCAAAATGCGGCTGGAACCGCCCTAGAAGCGATAGGAAACTCCGGCGATGGGGCCGCTCAGGCTGGTGTCGTAGACAAACCCGCCACGGCGATAATCGACGGCGAGGTGGCGATAGCCGATGGAGGCCGTCCAGTTCTGGTTGAAGGTATAGTCGACGGTTCCGCGCAACTGCCAGGTCAGTCGGGAGCTGCCGGCGCCGATATCCGCGTAGCCGCTGATGCCAAAGCCGTTGCCGAGCTTGGCCTGGACACGGAGGCCGCCGACGGGGTCGATCCAGGTTTCGGACGAGCCGGCGCTCACCGGCAGCACGCCGGCCAATTGAAGATCGAGATCGGTTGAGATCGACCAGATGCGACCGCCGGCCAAGAGGTCGGCGCTGACGGTCCCGTTGTCGAAAAAGCGGTAGAAGCCAGTCGCCGTCGCGGTGAAGGTCTTCGAGGCAAGCTGTGCGCTCGTGTAGCCGGGGGCGCGCAGAGTCAGGTCGCGATCTCTCTCTACGGAAATTGCGACATAGGTCAGGTCGGCGAGAACACCCCATGAGCCGTTGCGGTACTCGCCTGCCACCATCGCCGCGAAGTCGAGGTTGTGCAGAATATCGCGAAACGCGATATCGACATCGACGGTCGGGAGGTTGCGACGGGTGCCGATCGTCCCGTTGAGGCCGGCCGCCCAGAAAAAGGGCGTGATCCGGAGTTCCGTATCGGGCCGTGGAGCCGCCTGGTACGGTGCCGGGGCGAGATCGGCAGCTTGGACGGCCCCCGCAAAGGCCAGGCTGCCCACTGCCAGCAGCGATGCGATTCGGGTCATTGGCAATCCACCGGGATGTCTCTGCGGCTAGGAGCACCATGATTCCGCCCTGAGGTCTATTGGGGCAAACCCTGAAGCTCGCGCGCCGTGTCCGCCGATGTCGGCCTGGTTGGCCGTCGCGATTCCCCGGTGAGGGGCCTCGCCACGACACCTCCGGGCCTTCCAGCCTTTCATGTACCTCAAGATCGCGATTCAGGGTCTTCGACGCCGCGTTTCAGCAATTTCCCTAGAAGAAGGCAGCCGGAATGTGAGGCATGCTCCTGCCGGATCGTCGAGGGGGTCGTCATGCCGTCACGCATTATCGATCAAGGCAGGGTCATCGTATCGCGCGCCGCCTGGCTGGCTGCCGCGATGTGTATCGCAGCCCCCGCGCTTGCTTTGGACGCGCCTGATTCCGTCGGTCGGGCGAGTCCGGAGATTGTTTCAGGTCGTCTCGTCATTCCCGTGGATGCCAATATCGATTGGACCGCCGCGGCCGTTCGTCGTGGTGGTGCCGTGGTCCGGGGGCCGCGTGGCGGTGTTGCCGCAGCGGGAGGAAGGGCGGCGGTGAAAACCCGTCCCCGCCCAGGCGTCGTCGCGCCCGGGCGGCGTCCTGCCGTCGTGGCGCCGGGCTGGCGGCGTCCCGCCTCCTACTGGTGGCGTCCGGGCGGAGCTATCGCTGCGGGGGCCGCCATCGGCTTCGTCACCGCGGCCGCCGCGGCCTCCTATGCCGGTGCGCCGCCGGCCTCCGGCTATTGCTGGTACTACTCGAATCCCGAGCGCACGCAGGGTTTCTGGGATGTTTGCCCGTAGCGAGCGGCGCACGGGAGTGGCCTCTTCAGCACAGGTTTTGTGAGATCCCGACCCGTCCCATGGAGCGGCTTCCCGTTTTCTCTTTCCGCCCGTTGCTCAACGTCATTTCAAGGAGAAGTAGCATGACCTCGAAAGTGAGTGAGAACAGTCAGCCTACTCCCGCGCGGGACAGTTGCGATCTGAACCGGCGCAAGATTCTGCTGTCGGGCACGGCCTTCGTCACGGCTGCGGCCGTCGGTTCGCAAGTCCAGGCTCAGGCCCAGCAGCCGGCACCACAGCCTGCAACGGGCTCAGGGCGGCCGCCGAACATCCTGGTCATCTGGGGTGACGATATCGGCACCTGGAACATCAGCCACAACAACCGCGGCATGATGGGTTACCAGACGCCGAACATCGACCGCATCGCCAAGGAAGGTGTCTCCTTCACAGACTATTACGGCCAGCAGAGCTGCACCGCCGGCCGCGCCGCCTTCATCGGCGGTAGCGTGCCTGTGCGGAGCGGTATGACCAAGGTCGGCCTGCCAGGAGCCAAGGAGGGCTGGCAGAAAACCGACGTCACCATGGCGACCGTACTGAAGTCGCGAGGCTATGCGACCGGCCAATTCGGCAAGAACCACCAGGGCGACCGCGACGAGCATCTGCCGACGCAGCATGGGTTCGACGAGTTCCTCGGCAATCTCTATCATCTGAACGCGGAGGAAGAGCCGGAGAACCCCGACTATCCGAAGAACCCGGAGTTCCGGAAAAAATTCGGACCGCGCGGGGTCATCAAGGCTTCCGCCGACGGCAAGATCGAGGATACCGGACCGCTCACCAAGAAGCGCATGGAGACCATCGACGAGGAAACCCTCGCTGCGGCGAAGGATTTCATCCAACGCCAGGTCCGTGCCAACAAGCCCTTCTTCACCTGGTGGAACGCGACGCGGATGCATTTCCGCACCCACATCAAGCCGGCCAGCCAAGGCAAGTCGGGACAGGACGAGTATTCGGACGGCATGGTCGAGCATGACGGAATGGTCGGCGAACTGCTCAAGCTCGTCGACGATCTCGGCATCGCCAACGATACGATCGTGTTCTACTCGACCGATAACGGCCCCCACTACAACACCTGGCCCGATGCCGGCACCACGCCCTTCCGCAGCGAGAAGAACTCGAACTGGGAAGGCGCTTATCGCGTCCCCGCCTTCGTCCGCTGGCCAGGCAAGTTCCCCGCCGGCACGACGCTGAACGGCATCGTGGCGCATGAGGACTGGCTGCCGACCTTTGCCGCCGCGGCGGGCGCAGCGGACATCAAGGAGCAATTGCTCAAGGGCGTGACGCTGAACGGGCGCCCCTACAAGAACCATATCGATGGCTACAACCAGCTCGACTATTTCTCCGGAAAGACCAAGGAATCGCCGCGCAAGGAGTTCTGGTACGTCAATGACGACGGCCAGGTCGTCGCCGCGCGCTACGAGGACTGGAAGGTGGTGTTTCTCGAGAATCGGGGCGAGGCCTTCGGCGTCTGGCGCGAGCCCTTCACCGAACTGCGCGTCCCCTTGCTGTTCCACCTGCGTCGCGATCCGTTCGAGAAGGCGCAGCACAACGCGAATGTCTACAATGACTGGTTCCTATCTCGCGTTTTCGTCATCGTTCCGATCCAGGGGCTGGCAGCGCAGTTCCTTCAATCGATGAAGGACTACCCGCCGAGCCAGTCGCCGGGCTCCTTCAACCTGACCAAGATCGAGGAACGCTTGCGCGCGGCCAACAACTAGCAAGCTCTCATCATGGCCGCGGCGTTGAAACGCCGCGGCCCCTGCATTGCAATCCGGACGTCATAGGCAGTGAATTCGAGGTGAGCGCGGAGCAGCGGCTCACACCGCTTGCCAAAATCGTGGGGAATTCGATGTCGAAGCTGCGTACGATCCTTGCCGTGGCGATGTTCGCGCTGTTCGGCTTCGCGCCCGCCAGCGTCCTCGCGCAAACCGACCCGCTGCCCTCCTGGAACGACGGCAAGGCCAAGCAGGCGATCCTCGATTTCGTCGGCAAAGTGACGAAGGAAGGCGGTGCCGATTTCGTCAAGCCGGCCGAGCGGATCGCCACTTTCGACAATGACGGGACCCTCTGGTCCGAGCAGCCCGGCTATTTCCAGCTGCTTTTCGCCTTCGACGAAATCAAGCGCTTGGCGCCGCAGCATCCCGAGTGGAAAAACAAGGAGCCTTACCGCTCGGTTCTGGCCGGGGACATGAAAGGCCTTGCCGCCTCCGGGGAGAAGGGGCTGCTGGAGCTGGTCGCCGCGACCCATTCCCGCATGACGACCGAGGCTTTCGAGAAAACTGTTTCCGATTGGCTGGCTACCGCCCGCCACCCGACCAAGAAGCGCCCTTTCACCGAGCTCGTCTATCAGCCCCAGCTTGAGCTCCTGGCCCATCTGAGGGCGAACGGCTTCAAGACCTTCATCGTGTCCGGTGGCGGCGTCGAGTTCATGCGCGTCTTCGCAGAGAGGGTCTATGGAATCCCGCCTGAGCAGGTCGTTGGATCGTCGGGTGTCGTCAAGTTCATGGCCAGCCCGAACGGCCAGTTCCATCTGGTCAAGCAGCCCAAGGTCGAGTTCATCGATGATGGCGCCGGCAAGCCGGTGGGGATCAATCGCTTCATCGGGCGTCGTCCGATCCTCGCATTCGGCAATTCCGACGGAGACCTGCAGATGCTGCAATACACCGTCGCTGGAAGCGGCCCGCGCCTGGCCTTGCTCGTCCACCACACGGATGGTGAGCGGGAATGGGCCTACGATCGCAAATCGACTTTCGGCAAGCTCGACAAGGCCCTCGACGAGGCGCGCACCCGAGGCTGGGTGGTTGTCGACATGAAAGCGGATTGGAAGACGGTTTTCCCGCCGGAGCGGCCATAGCGCCGGCGGCATCCGCGCGGCGACGGCTCCCATACGGGATTGGAGATGATGGTTGCGCTGCCTGGCCGAAACCAGGGACGCCCGTCACGTGAGGCGCTCCCGCGAGGAGGGGACAGGCTGGCGAACCGAACGATGAGCGACGTGGAGGGGGTGATCGCAGAGGCCATCCTGGCGCTGCGCTCATCCGGGCGTCATGGCGTCGCGTCGGGTTTGGACCGGGTTCTGGCGCTGCTTCGCGGCAATCGTCCGGTCGCATGGGCCGTTTCCTGGTCTGAAGGAGGGACAGAGCGGCTCCAGGCCTTCCAGCGCAAGGATGTCGCCTTGTCATGGCTCGACGATCGTCGTGCCTGCAACGCCGATCTCGAAGGTGCGCTCGTTTTTCCGGTGTTCAGGACGCCGGCGGGGGAAGGGGATGCTCCTGACGGGTGACGTCGAGGCTCCGCCGGCCCTGCAAAGGAAGCCGGCGGTCCATCCGGAACTCGTTCGAATATCAGGGAATGCCCGCATTCGATTCAGGGCTCTCCCTGATTTGCCCGCCTTTATGGCCGGACGATAATCAAGATGATGGGATTTGTTGATTTGAAAATTACTTTCAGGATGAAGGTAATTTTCGATGAATCTCGCCAATATATTGCTTAATGAAGACAATGCGGAGGCATGTTCCATGATGAGAGCCATTCTGTTGAGCGTTGCGGTGCTGGCCTGCTCGGCGGCTTCCGCCCAGACGCCGTTGACGGCCTATGCGGACAAGAACGGCTATGTCGATGTTCAAAAGCTGACCTGCGCGCAGCTCGCGGGGACCTTCCAGGAGGATGCCGACATGTTGGCGACTTGGTATAGCGGCTGGTATAACGGTCTTGCCAAGGCTCACCGTGCCAAGATTACGCGCGTCAAGGAGGATCAGCACGAGGTGATCGTCTATTGCAAAGCCAATCCGAACGTCACGATCATCAAGGCGATCGATAAGATCTTCAAATCAAAGAAGTGATCGAACCGAAGATACTTCACAGCGCTGAGCCTGCTCTCCCTCGCGGAGGCGGCGGATTGTGCTGCGCCACGCAATCGACGGAAGGACGGTTCCATGGAAAAGAAGTCCACGCAGTCCAGAGATCAGCAGGCTCTCAACCGGCGCAGCATTCTTCTCGGCGGCACGGCTCTGGCGGCGACGGCGGGTGCCTTGACGGCCGCCCCCGTGCAGACAGCCCAGGCCCAGCAGCCGGCGCCGGCCGCCGGCGGCGGCAAGAAGCCGAACATCCTCGTCATCTTCGGTGACGACATCGGCGTTCCGCAGATCAGCGCCTATACGATGGGGATGATGGGCTATCGCACCCCCAATATCGACCGCATCGCCAATGAGGGCGCGATCTTCACCGACGCCTACGGCCAGCAGAGCTGCACCGCTGGCCGTGCCTCTTTCATCATAGGGCAGGAGCCGTTTCGCACCGGCCTGTTGACGATTGGCATGCCGGGCGACCCCCATGGCATTACGGATTGGATGCCGACGATTGCGGACGCGCTGAAGACTGCAGGCTACGCCACAGGCCAGTTCGGCAAGAACCATCTCGGCGACCGCGACGAGCATCTGCCGACGCGGCACGGTTTCGACGAATTCTTCGGCAATCTCTACCATCTCAATGCCGAGGAGGAGCCCGAAGGTTATTTCTACCCGAAGGATCCGGCCTTCAAGCGCCAATACGGGCCTCGCGGCGTCATCAAATCCAGCGCGGATGGCAAGATCGAGGATACCGGCCCGCTCGACACCAAGCGCATGCCGACGGTCGACGAGGAGTTCCTGGCCGGCGCCAAGGATTTCATCGACCGCCAGGCCAAGGCGAACAAGCCGTTCTTCTGCTGGTTCAACTCGACTCGCATGCATGTCTTCACGCATCTCAAGCCGGACTCGGTCGGCAAGACCGGAATGGGCATCCATGCCGACGGCATGCTCGAGCATGACGGGCATGTAGGACAGCTGCTCAAGCAGCTCGACGATCTCAAGATCGCCGACAACACGATCGTGCTCTACACCACCGACAACGGCGCCGAGATCGCGCTCTGGCCGGATGGCGCGATGACGATGTTCCGGGGCGAGAAGGGCACGACCTGGGAAGGCGGTCTCCGCATCCCGATGATGGTGCGCTGGCCGGGCACGGTGAAACCGGGCACGCAGGTCAACGAGATGATTACGTTGATGGACTGGTTCCCGACCTTCTGCGCCGCCGCCGGGCTCGGCGACGTCAAGGAGAAGATGAAGACCGGCTTCCAGAGCGGCAGCAAGACCTTCAAGGTCCATCTCGACGGCTACAACTTCATGCCCTTCCTCAAGGGGGACGAGAAGAAGGGACCCCGCGAAACGATGTTCTACTTCGACCAGGGCGGCAACCTCAACGCCGTGCGCTGGAACGACTGGAAAGTCAGCTTTGCCGTCGCCAGCGAAGGCAATATCGCGACCGCGACGCGCGAAGTGACATCCTGGGCGATGATCACCAATCTCCGCATGGATCCCTATGAGCGCGGGATGAAGGAGGGCGGCGAGGCGATGAAGTTCTTCGGCCAGCAGATGTGGCTGCTGGTACCGATCCAAGGGAAGGTCAAGGAGTTCTTCTCCGATTTCGGCGACTACCCCTTCCAGACGGGAAGCTCCCTCAACGCGGCCGGGATCAATTACGGGCTGCTGCAGCAGCAGGCGGCTCTCAAGCGGCTGGGCGATCTCGAAAGGCTGGCGCCACGCTGATCGAACCGGCGTTGCCGGGCTGACCGCGCGTAAAATCCGCTGGTCCGGCCTGGCTTCGCCGAGATAACGTTACACCGTCGCTCCCGAAAAACGGGAGCGACGGCAGTTAAAGCCTTCCATGCTCCGAATTTGGCGGGAGCATCTGATTCCGAAGCTGGCCCGCACCGTCCGACTCGGTGTTCAACGAGGGCGGTGCAGGGTATTGGCAAGGAGCCTTGTGGCCCGATGGAGCGCATCCCGTGAAGGTGTCGATGGCGGGATGGCTCGGGCGGGTGCTCCTGGCGACGTTCATCTGCCTTCCCATCGCCGGGCGGGCGGAAACCGGAGTGCCCTCCGGGTCTTCCAACACGCTCGGATTGCCCCTCGTCAAATCCTGGTTCGGCGACTTCGAGGCGATGCGCCAGCGCCGCATCGTGCGCGTTCTTGTGCCCTATAGCCGAACCTTGTTCTTCGTCGATCGTGGACGGCGGGCGGGTGTTGCCGCCGAGCTCGGCAGGCGTTTCGAGGACTGGCTCAACAAGCGCTATCATACCGGGAAATTCCGGATCCAGGTGGTGTTCGTGCCGACACGGCGGGATCGGATACTGCCGGCGCTCGACCGAGGCCTTGGCGATATCGCCGCAGCCAACCTGACGATCACGCCGGAGCGTGAAAAGCAGGTCGCCTTCGCCGCACCCTGGACCGACAAGGTCGCGGAAATCCTCGTGACGGGCCCGTCGGCGCCGGCCCTCGCGACGCTTGACGATCTTTCTGGCCGCGAGGTCCGTGTCCGCACATCGAGCAGCTATGCCTTGCATCTCCAGGCGCTGAGCGCAGAGCTGGTCGCCAAGGGGCGCGAACCGATCAGGATCACGGCGCTCGACGAGCGGCTGGAGGACGAGGACGCTCTCGACATGGTTCAGGCCGGGTTGCTGCCTTATGTCGTCGTCGACGATCACAAGGCCAAGGTCTGGTCTGCCATCCTCCCCAACTTGACGCCGCGGCCCGATCTCGCCGTGGCGAGCGGGCAATCCGTTGCCTGGGCGTTCAGGAAGGGAAGCCCGGAACTCGCCGCCGTGCTTGCAGCCTTCGTCGCCGAACACAGGCTCGGTACGGCGATCGGCAACGACATCGTCCGGCGCTATTTCAACAGCGACAAGATCTTGAAGAATGCTCAGGCGCCGGAAACGCTGCAGCGTTTCACTTCGCTTGAAATCGCATTCCGGCAACAGGGAGAGCGTCGGGGGTTCGACTGGCTGATGCTGGCAGCCCAGGGCTTCCAGGAATCGCAGCTCGACCAGAGCCGCCGCAGCAAACGCGGGGCGGTCGGCGTGATGCAGCTCCTGCCCGCGACCGCTGCCGACAAGGCAGTGGGCGTCACCGGTATCGAGAGTGATGCCGCCAGGAACATTGAGGCCGGGGCAATCTATCTGCGCCACCTCATCCGCACCTATATTGGGGATGCCGACCTCCCGGAAACCGAACGTGTTCTGTTCGCCTTTGCCGCCTATAATGCAGGCCCGGGCAATCTGCGGAAATTTCGCTCAAGGGCGAAACAGATGGGGCTCGATCCCGATCGCTGGTTCGACAATGTCGAACACGGCGCGGCGGCGACGGTCGGGCGCGAAACGGTCGACTACGTCGCCAATATCTACAAATACTACGTGGCCTACAAGATGCTTCGGGACGAGCGGGCGTCGCACTGCGACATCGCTTCCGCCACCTCGAAGCCGCCAGCCGCGGACAATGCCGCCAGCGCGGCCGCGGGCGGATGCGGCGCCAAGCCGTGATTGCCAGTCGCGCCCATGCCGGTGCTCGGCGGCCTCGCATGTTCCTGCCTCTGCGCAATCGCACCATCGAGCCTCCCGATCCCGTAGCTTTCTTTGCCGGCGCGGGGCCGGCAGCCGGATGTGCGGGAGCGATGCGGATGCGTGTCCTCGACAGTTTGGGTCAATTGAGCGGATGAGGCGGTATGGCTACGGATGGTGTGACGGACGATCTGGGAGCAGCGCCGGCCCTGGTCGATCGCTTCGCTTCCCAATTCGAGATTGGGCTGTCGAGCCGCTTCTCCGGATGGGCGACCGCCCATGACGGCTGGCGCGACTACGTCGCGGCGCTCGAAGCCGCGGGGTATCGCCCGGTGCTCCTGGCCTTGGGAGCGGCTTTGCTCTGCGCGCTCGCGGTTGCCGCCACGGCGGCAGCAGCCAGGCAACTCACGAAGCGGGGAGCCGCCGGGCTGCTGCTTCATGTGGCGGTGTGGTCGTGCGCCGCGATCGTGGTCACGGCGGTGTTCACAGCGCTCCTGCTATGGCTCGTCCCGGAGCCGGTGTTGCGGGGAGCGCTGGTGAACTCGGTCGTCATCTCGGCTGCGGCTGCGGCGATCTGCCTTCCTCTGGCCGGCGGCGGCAGGTCGAGTTTTGGGCCGTGGCGGCGGGATCTGGCCATCGCGATCGGCTTCGCGTGCGCAGGACTGGTGGTACTGGCCTGCCTGCGCGCCTGGAACGCCGCCTATGCCGTTCGGGACATCTTCGCGACATTTGCTGTTTCGCTGCCGTTCACCGCCCTCGTTGCCATAGCCTATATCCGCCATCACCGGCTGGTCACAAAGGCGGTGTCCTTCGGCGGCCGGGCGGGATCGCTGCGCAACAAGCTGGCGACGCTGTGGCCCTGGCTGGTCGTGGCG
This sequence comes from Allobosea sp. NPDC055353, assembly GCF_053644975.1. Taxonomy (NCBI): domain Bacteria; kingdom Pseudomonadati; phylum Pseudomonadota; class Alphaproteobacteria; order Hyphomicrobiales; family Alloboseaceae; genus Allobosea; species Allobosea sp. NPDC055353. The sequence goes on from NZ_JBSHMC010000001.1 coordinate 49,095, forward strand.
CTCGTGATATTCGCCTTCGGTTTCACGCAGATCGGTTTGATCCTCGGCAGGCCGACGCGCGGCGGGCCGCTGCTGCTGTCGCTTCTGCTGGTCCTGGCCGGTCCGCATCTGGATGCAGCGATCGAAACGCGCGGCAGGAGAGCGGCGCGTGCGCAGGGCGGGGAATTATCCGGCGCCCTCTGGCGAAGCCTGCGCATCGTCGTGGCGGCCGCGATCCTTGCCGCCCTTGCGATGCTCTGGCTCCAGCCTCTTGTCGATGCCGTCGGGATCCCGCGCAGAGTGGTCGCGGTCAAGGCCGCGGAGATCCTCCTCCTCGTTCTGGTGATCGCTTTCTGCTGGAACTGGGTGGCCATCCTCGCCGGGCGCTTCCGGAGCAGGCCGGCGGATGATCCCGAGGCCGAACCGGCTTTGGTCGCGACTCGGCTCAGTACGGTCGGGCCGCTGATCGTCGGTTTCGCCAAGGCGGCGCTTCTGACGCTCGGCGCACTCACCGTCCTCGTCATGCTGGGCATCAATGTCTGGCCGCTGATCACGGGGCTTTCGATCTTCGGCCTGGCGATCGGCCTCGGCTCGCAGACCCTGGTCAAGGATGTCGTGGCAGGCTTGTTCTTCCTCGTCGACGATGCGTTCCGGCAAGGCGAATATATCGAGACTTCCGGCGCCAAGGGCACCGTCGAAAAGATCTCGTTGAGATCGGTTTCCCTGCGGCATCCGCGCGGCGCCGTCGCGACAATTCCCTACGGGCAGATCGGCAAGATCCAGAATTTCAGCCGGGAATGGGTCATCGAGAAGATGCTGTTTCGCGTCGCGCTGGACACCGATGTCGACACCGTGCGGAAGCTGTTCAAGAAGGTGGGCCAGGAAATCGCGGAAGACCCCGAGCTCAACCCCGACCTGCTTGAGCCTTTCAAGAGTCAGGGGATCGCTGCCCTGGAGGAAGGCACGCTGGTAATCCGCGGCAAGTTCAAGGCGAAGGCTGGCCGGCAGTTTCAGATTCGCAAGGCGATCCTCGCCAGGGTGCGGCTGACGCTTCAGGAGAACGGCATCAAGCTGGTGCCCAAGCCGCTTCACGTGCCGGAAGTTCAGGGGTGAGGACACAGCGCCGAGGTCGACCGTCAGTTAATCGCTCGCCGATAGGCGCTTCGCACGGTTTCCGATCTTGGGAGATCGCATAATGTTTGGACGCTCGGCAGCAATTCGTGCCAGTCTGCGCGCTTCCGGGCCTGGCCGGAGGATGTCGGGGAGCATGGGCAAAGCCAATCGCCCGGGTCTCGGGAGCATTACGCCGCCGATACGCGGGTTTCCCCGAGGGGCGTACAGGGGTTTGCCGAGATGGGCATTCGTCAGCGTTTAGACGAAACTTGAGGTGGTGGATTGCGCTACCGTGGTTGCGATCCGAACGACACGCCGGATTCTGGCCGTCGTTTCCATTCAGCGAAGAGGTGCCGCATGCGGAAGCATATTGGTTTGATTTTCGCCCTTTCGATTGCCGCAGGAATTGCCGGCTGCGCCACCTACCCGGAGATTACCACCCAGACGGTGATCGTCTCCGGGGTGGGGCCGGTCGAGGTTGAGCGTCTGAGGGTCCAGGTGGTCTCGGTCGACCGGCCCAACCGCGCGGTGATGGTCGAACAGCGCGGCTACAGGTGGCTCGTCGAGGTTCCGCCGGTATTCGGCAATCTCGAGCGGCTCCGGGCAGGCGACATGGTTGATATCAGCCGGGTCGAGGGCGCCGTCGTCGATGTCCGTCGCAATAGGCGCAATGCCAGGCCGGGGATCGGCTATGCGGACGCGACAACGCAATCGACGTTCCAGAATCTGCCGGACAAATACGTCGTGCGGGCCGTTACGCTGACGGCGAAGTTCGAGCAGTTCGACGCCGCAACCAGCCTTGTTAATTATGTCGGCCCGTTTGGTCCGCGCACCCTCAAAGTCGTGGATCCAGCCGTCAAGGCGGCGCTGCAGAGACTGCGGCGAGGCGACATGGTCGACCTGACTTTCGCCGAGGCCTTCCATATCGTCGTCAGCTAGAGCATTTTCGAGCGATGCCGACATCGGCTCGCGTAAGGAAAGTGCTATAAAACGATAAAATAGAGAAATTTTACGATTCAAGGATCGCTGAATTTCTCTATCAATCTGGCTGGCTGTCACCGACCCGTTCGCCCGGGCGGCGACGGCCTTTGGGGTGATGCAGCCGCTCCCCCCGCGGAGCTTGTAAGGCTCCGCGGTTTTTCCCGATGGTTCGCTTGTTCGAGGACATTCTCGACGGCAGCGTCGAGGCGAGTCTTGCGTCGGGCGCTCGGAAATCTCCCGGAACTGCCCATTGTAGAACAGGAAATCCCCCCGCCCAAAGTTGCAATGAGGACCCCGCTCCTCGATGCTAGGTTGGGTGCTTGTTCGAGGGGGGGCGATGAACCATCCAAAACAGTTGCCTGGCTGGTCGCGTCATTCCGTTTCGAAAATCGAAGACTTGGCCGACGCCGTCCATGGTGCAGGGCTCTCGGCCGTGCAGTTGTCGCGCCCATCCCTGAACGGGACACTGGCTGTCGCCGAGCATGAGGGCGTCATCTACAATACTGGCTTGATCGACGGCATGGTGTCGATCAAGGGGGTACTTTCCCAGGACATGGTGACCTTGGGCCTGGGGCTTCGCCTGCCGCCCGGCTCGCGACAATGGTTCAATGAAGTGGGCACGGGAGATTTCGGCGTCTACCTGCAAGGTGACTTGCATGATGGAATCTACATGCCGAATTCGCTGTATGCGTCAGCGACGCTGAGCACGGCGCAGATGGACCAGGTCGCCGAGGAGATGGGCTTGATCCTCATTGACCACCGCCCTTCGCGGAGCGGCGTCTCCAGCCGTCCCTTAGAGGGGGGATTGCTGCAATACCTGCAGCTCCAGTTCCAGAAAATCCACGCGGCCGAAGACGGGGCCAACGAAACGGTCTTGCCCGCGGTGGGGCGCATATTGCTGGAGGGGATTGTTGGCCAGTTATGCCGGCCGCCGCACCCGCAGATGACGCATTACGATCCAACCGGTTTGGCCCGTATCGTGGTTCGCGCACGCGAATTCATCGACGCGAATCTGGAGCAGCCCTTGACGATCCGGTCGATCGCCTCGGCTGCTGCGACGTCGCATCGAACGCTGCACCGAGCCTTTCAAGCGGTGCTTGGCGAGCCGCCATATTCATATGTCCAAAGAACGCGCCTGCATCGGATCCGAGAGGATCTGAACGCCGTTCGTGACGATGCGAGCATCGCGGCGATCGCCAATCGGTGGGGCATCTCGGAGCTTGGTCGCTTGTCCGGTCAGTATCGCAAGATGTTCGGTGAATTGCCTTCTGCGACGCTCAGGCGGGCGCCGCCGGCGGCTCCTTTGTCTGGGGCGAAATTGGCAGAATCTGCATAGCGCCCAGCGGGGCCTGGCAATAGCTTTCTGCGCTTGGCGGAGGCGGCAAAGCTATGAAAGAAATGCCCGATTTGAGTGAGCTGGCAGGGCGCGAAATTCAGGAATTGATTGCGAGTCAAACTTCTCGCGCTGTTTTTTGGTTGCGTTTTCTGAGTTTTGTGGCTGTTGCAGGTTTTAGTACTTTAGCTATATTGTTAATTTTCTTTGAGATGGGGCGAATTAAGTATCATTAAGCGATTCTGATCACAGGCTCTTCAAGTGAGTCATCGGCCGGCATCCGTCGGCACCCCGCTCGATCAGCGGATTTCCGGGAGCTGAGCCGAGAGCCGGTTCTCTCCCGGGCAGACAAGTCTGCAGGGCGAGTCCGCTCATGACGATTCCGATTCACGCATCATATCCGGCGGGTTGGGGTAGGCCACGCCGCGGGACGTCCCAAAGATCGTTCATAACCAAGGCAGCTTACTGGTCAGCCGGCGGCGTCAGATCGACGCTCTTGAGCGCGGCGCGCGATCCGGCGCCGATATGCCTCACGATTGTCATCGCCTCGACGATTCCAATATCCATGGCCCGAATGCGGCCTTTCGGTAGGTACATGACGTTGCCGGACAAAGGTGTCGGGGCCTGGGGAACGAAAACCGTGACCCATTCGCCGTTGATTGCCTCGAGCCATTGCGAGAGGCGATAGCCGAATCTGGTTCGAGCTGCCAGGCCGGCTGCGAATGCGACGAGAACCAGCAGGGTTATGGCGATGAGGGTGGCGGCCCCGATTCCGGCGACCTTGCCCATTTGTTCCAGCCTGAGCGCGTGCGAGACCGGCTCGACCCCCTTGAGCGCGAAACGGAGGGCGTGATCGAGCAGAACGGAGATGATGGCCAGCGGGAGGAGGAAGACCAGGCCGCCGATGATCGTTGTCTTGATGAATACCCGCATATTAGCCTCGACATGTGCAGATTGGATCGCCGATATGCGCTGCGCAGGTCGCCCAGGCTGAGGGCGTCTGCAAATCTTGGCGTAAGGTGAGGTGATCTGATTACGTCGGCCGCGTTTTCGGCGCCTCCATTTCCGGCATTGGCATAGGGTCGCTTCACCGCCTGGATGCACCGATCATCTCTCGGCCACGCGACATCGGTCTATCGGGAGTAACGCTGTATTTGGGGTGGGCAAAGCCCGGTTGCCTGCCACGGTTGAGCCCGCCCGACCACAACCAAAGGGTATTTCCCGGTCCTCCACCGGGATTCTCCCGATGTTCGCGAGGCCTTGCATCGCATAGCGTCAGGCTTCGAAGGATCTGCCGCGTGCGGCGAGGTCGCATCGCGGATGGAATTTTGCAAGCACCGCGGCGGCTTTTGATCTGCGAGCGAAAGTAAGAACCGGGACCGATATCGATCGACCTTCGGTGGCTTCCGATGGCTTGGGGGGATTTATGATAGCGCTCGCTTCAATTTTCCATCAATCCCCTGAAATCGCCCTGTTTCTGTCGTTGGCAGTCGGCTACTGGGTTGGGAAATTCCAATTTGGAAAGTTTCAGCTTGGCGGCGTCGCCGGTTCGCTGCTGGCAGCGGTCCTGATCAGCCAGGTCGGGGTCACCATCGACAACGGCGTCAAGTCGGTGCTGTTTGCCCTGTTCATCTACGCGGTCGGCTTCGAGAGCGGGCCGCAATTCTTCCGCTCGCTCGGTCGGCAATCCCTCCGCGAGATCGTCATGGCGGCTGTGCTGGCGCTCAGCGGGCTCGCCACCGTCGTCATCCTCGCCAGGATGTTCGGGCTCGACAAGGGGCTGGCGGCAGGGATTGCGGCCGGCGGGCTGACCCAATCGGCGATCATCGGCACGGCGAGCGCGGCGATCGGCAAGCTCGGCCTGGCCGCCGAAGAGGTTCAGCGTCTCCAGGGCAATGTCGCCGTGGGCTATGCGGTTACCTACATCTTCGGCTCCTTCGGAGCGATCATCGTCTGCGTCAACATCCTGCCTTGGCTGATGGGGCGCAGCATCCGCGACGACGCGATGAAGGCGGAAGCCGAGATGCTCGCCGGCATCCGCGTCTATGGCGTTGGCGAGCACCCGGCGGCGCCCGATCTGGTTGGGCGCCTGTTCAAGGTCGAGGGTGTTGCCGGCCGCACGGTCTCCGAGGTCGAGGCACTCGCGGGCAGCTCCCCCTTCGCCATCGAGCGGTTGAAGCGCAGCGGCTCGGTGATCGGCGTCGAGCCTGATCTCAAGCTTATGGCCGACGACATCGTTCTCATCGTGGGCAGGCGCGGGGGCGTCGTCAACGTGGCCAGCCAGATCGGTCCGGAGCTCCAATCCTCCGAGGGCATGGATCTGGTCGTGCTCAGCCGCGACGTCGCCGTCGCGAATCGCGACTTCATCGGCAAGACCGTAAAGCAGATCAACGAGGCGACCGCCGGAAGCCTGCGTCACGGCATCTATGTGATCGGGCTGCAGCGGGCGGGAAAGCCGCTTCCGCTCCAGCCGGACACCGTCATCGAAGCCGGCGACGTCGCGACGCTCTACGGAACGGCCGAGGATGTCCAGCGCGTGGCCAAGGTCGTCGGCACGCTTCTCGTCGCCAGCGACAAGACGGACTTCGTCTTCCATGGGCTCGGACTGGTCGTCGGCCTGCTGATCGGCCTCATCGTCGTCCGCATCGGCTCGATTCCGCTGACGCTGGGCAGCGGCGGCGGTGCGCTGCTCTCCGGCCTGCTGTTCGGCTGGTATCGCAGCCGCAACCTCGCTATCGGCAACATGCCGACGGCGGCTTCGACGCTTCTGCGCGATCTCGGCCTTGCCGGCTTCGTCGCCGTGGTCGGTCTGCAATCGGGCCAGCAGGCGGTCAGCACCGTCATCCAGCACGGGCTGTCGATCTTCCTGATCGGCGTGGTTGTGACCATCCTGCCGATGATCATCACCATGCTCGTGGGCCGCTACATTCTGCACTACGACAACACGGCGGTCTTTGCCGGCGCGCTCTCGGGCTCGCGCAGCGCCAACCCGGCCTTCGGCGAGGTGCTGGACAAGGCCGGGAATTCGATCCCGACCACGCCCTTCGCCATCACCTATGCGCTGGCGAACGTGTTCCTGACTTTGCTCGGCCCGCTTGTCGTGGCCTTCGCCTGATCTGATCGAGGAGACGTATGATGGCGACCGATTACAGCAAGTATTCGAAGCTCAGCCCATTCGAGCTCAAGGACGAACTGATCAAGCTCGCTTCAGGCAAGGAAAACCGCCTGATGCTGAATGCCGGGCGCGGCAATCCGAACTTCCTGGCGACGCTGCCGCGCCGGGCCTTCTTCCGGCTCGGGCTGTTCGCGACGACAGAGGCGGAGCTGTCCTATTCCTACATGCCCAACGGCATTGGCGGGCTGCCGCAGATCGAGGGCATCGAAGGGCGGTTCGAACGCTTCATCGCCGAGAACCGCGAACATCCCGGCGTCGTCTTTCTTGGCCGGGCGCTGAGCTATGTCCGCGACCAGCTCGGTCTCTCGGCCTCGGCCTTCCTGCACGAGATGGTCGAAGGTATTCTCGGCTGCAACTACCCGGTGCCGCCGCGGATGCTCCAGGTGAGCGAGGAGATCGTCCGGCACTACATCGTCAAGGAGATGATCGGCGGCTTCATCCCGCCGAGCAGCGTCGATCTGTTCGCGGTCGAGGGCGGCACCGCGGCGATGACCTACATCTTCAACACGCTGAAGCAGAACGGACTGGTCAAGCGCGGCGACAAGGTGGCGATCGGCATGCCGGTCTTCACGCCCTATATCGAAATCCCCGAGCTCGACGAATACGGGCTGGTCGAGGTCAAGATCGACGCCGACCCCGAAAAGGGCTGGCAATATCCGGATTCCGAGCTGGAGAAGCTCAAGGACCCGGCCATCAAGATCTTCTTCTGCATCAACCCGAGCAACCCGCCCTCGGTGAAGATGGACGATCGCAGCCTCCAGAAGGTCGCGGCCATCGTGCGCGAGCATCGGCCGGACCTCTTCATCCTGACCGACGATGTCTACGGCACCTTCGCCGATGATTTTCGTTCGCTGTTCGCGATCTGCCCGCACAACACGATGCTGGTCTACTCCTTCTCGAAGTATTTTGGCGCGACCGGCTGGCGCCTCGGAGTTATCGCGACGCATCAGGATTCCATCTTCGACAAGGCTCTCGACGAACTGCCCAAGAGCGCCAGGCAGGCGCTGGACCGTCGCTATGGCTCGCTTCTGCCGGACGTCAGCCAGCTGCGCTTCATCGACCGCATCGTCGCCGACAGCCGCACCGTGGCGCTGAATCACACCGCCGGGCTTTCGACGCCGCAGCAGGTCCAGATGGTGCTGTTCTCGCTCTTCGCCCTGATGGACGAGGCTGACGGCTACAAGGCCGAGCTGAAGAAGTTGATCCGCCGGCGCGAGGCCGCGCTCTATCGCGAACTCGGCGTGCCGCAAGAGAATGATCCGAATGCGGTCGACTACTACACGCTGCTGGACCTCGAGGCGGTGGCGCTGAGCCTTTACGGGCCGGCGTTCGCGGCCTGGATCAAGAAGAACGTCAACCCGGACGAACTCCTGTTCAGGATTGCCGACGAGACCGGCATCGTCCTGCTGCCCGGCCGGGGCTTCGGCACGCGCCAACCCGCCGGGCGCGCTTCGCTCGCCAATCTGAACGAATACCAATACGCCAATATCGGCCGTGCTCTGCGCGGCATGGCGGAGGAACTGCACGCGGTCTTCGAGAAGGGCGGGGGTTCCTCCGGCAAGAAGAGCGGCGGCAAAGCCGGAAGCAAGAAGCCGAAAGGCTGAGGCGCTTCACCGTTGTTCGATGCAACAGGGCCGGAGCCGACGCGGCTCCGGAATCCGACGGCGGAATGCTCCTAGAGCAATTCCGCAATTCTTCGAATCGCGGAGTAGCTCTAGGTCTTCGTTTTATCGCATTTTCTTCACGCGAACCGAGGTCGACTTCGCTCAAAAATGCTTAGTGCCTTTGCGTCATGATCAGCAGTATGACGCGGCCCATCAACCAATCGAAGTCATTCTTCCTCATACCCGGGTGTCATCGTGTCATTCGTCGCGCAACCCGTCGTCGCCCTCTTCCTGTCCCTCGCCCTTGGTTATTTGATCGGAAAGATCAGAATCGGCCCCGTGCAGATCGGCGGCGTCTGCGGAACGCTGTTCGTTGCACTGGCAATCGGGCAACTCGGCGTGACGCTCAGCGCCGATTTGAAGAACGTCGCCTTCGCGCTGTTTATCTACGCGCTGGGCTTCACCGCCGGCCCGCAATTCTTCAACAACATTCGCGGCGGCCTGCGCTACGGCATCCTGTCCTTCGTCGAGATCGGTACCGTGCTGGCGCTGCTCGTGGTCGCCATCCTGCTGTTTCGCCTGGACCCCGGCACGGCTTCCGGCCTTTTTGCGGGCTCGGCGACGGAATCGGCCGTGCTCGGCACGGCTTCGGACGCAATCGGCCGCCTGTCCCTGCCCGCTGCCGAAATCGCCCGGCTCCAATCCAACATGGCGACCGCCTACAGCGTGACTTACCTGTTCGGGCTTGTCGCCATCGTCGTCTTCACGACTCAGCTCGGTCCGCTGCTGCTGCGGATCGACCTGCGACAGGAGGCCGCCGCCCTGGCGCGGCAGCTTGGCGCCGAGGATGACGGGAGCAAGGAAAACGGCGTGCCCGAGATCGTCTCGCGCGCGTTTCGCGCCGGCTCGGCGGGGGGCGGCACGGTCGGGGCCTTCGAGAGCAGTGTCAACGGCGTGGTGACGATCGAGCAGGTCGGAACCGGCTCCGGCTTCGCCAAGGCGACGCCGGACACCCTGCTCGAACCCGAGGATGTCGTGCTGGTCATCGGGCGGCGGCGTTCGGTCATCGCAATCCGGGAGCGCTTTGGAGCAGAGGTCGCGATGCCGGCCGGAGACAACGCTCCGCTGGTCGAGCGCCAGGTCGTGCTGGTTCGGCGCGAAGCTGTGGGGCTGCGGATCCGTGATCTGCGCCGGCTGGCCAGTGATCAGCAGCGGCGAGGCGTGTTCATCTCGCAGGTCCGTCGCCTCGGTCAGGCCGTCCCCGCCCTGCCTGGGACCGTGCTGGAACAAGGCGACGTCCTCACACTTTACGGCTCGGAAGAGGCGATCACCCATGCTGCGTCCGAGCTTGGACATCCGCTGCCTGCAACCTCGACGACCGACTTCGTCATGCTCGGGCTAGGCATCCTCGTGGGCCTGTTCATTGGTGGGATAGCTGTTCAAGTCGGCCCGCTCAATCTGACGCTCGGCACGGGGGGCGGCGCACTCGTCTCAGGTCTGGTCTTCGGCTGGCTGCATATGCACCATCCCCAGTTCGGTGCCATCCCACAGCAGGCGGCCGAGTTCATGAAGGATTTCGGATTGGCGACCTTCATCGCCGCGGTCGGCCTTTCTGTCGGTCCGGATGCCTTCGCCTTGCTCAAGCAATACGGACTCGTGCTGCCGCTGCTGTCGGTGCTGGTTTCGGTCCTGCCCGGTCTCGCCTCGCTCTATATCGGGCGCTACCTGCTGAAGATCGAGGCGCCGATCCTGCTCGGCGCTATCGCCGGCCAGCATTGCAGCACGCCGTCCATCAGCGCGCTGGTTTCACTCGCGGGCAATTCGACACCGGTGATCGGCTACACCGTGACCTATGCCATCTCGAATGTGCTGCTGCCGCTGATGGGGCCTGTCGTCGTCGGCATGGTGGGAGCGATCGGGTAAGGCGGAGCGCGAATTCCGCTCGCTGTGGGACTGCACACCTGCGGCGGCAACCTGATAGAGGCGTTTGCCTCTATCAGGTTGCCTGTCTACCCTCCGGGGCCGATCGATTAGCGAGTGTTTCGACCATGGCGACCAACCGCAACGCGACGAAGGCAGCGAGTCAGCCGAAGAGCGGCTCCGCCGCGCTCAGCCTGCCCTGGTTCTGGCCGGTCGATGCCGCGCTGCGCCTGACCGAGCGCAATCTCGATTTCCTGTCCGAAGCCGTGAAGATCACCCGCCCGCCGCCGCCGGACTGGGCGACACCGAACACGGTGCGCCTCGACCTGCCCACCATGCGCCTGCGCGAGTTCGGCAAGGCCGTTGCCGGCAGCATTCCCGTCCTGGTCGACGCACCCTATGCCGGCCATGGCGCGACCATTGCCGATTACGACAAAGGCCAGAGCCTCGTCGAGGTGCTGCTGGCGAACGGCGTCGACCATGTCCTCGTTACGGACTGGAAGCCGGCGACGCAGGAGATGCGGTATTTCAGCATCGACACCTATCTGGCTGAACTGAACGCTGCGATCGACGATCTCGGCGGCGAGGTGCACCTGGTCGGGCTCTGCCAGGGCGGCTGGCTGAGTGCGATGCTGGCCGCGCGCTTCCCGCACAAGGTCAAGTCGCTGGTGCTGGCGGGTTCGCCGATCGATGCCGATGCCGGCAACGGCCCGATCAAGCAGATGGCGCAGACCATGCCGCTGAAGAGCTATCGCGACATGGTCAAGCTCGGGCGCGGCCTGATGCCGGGGCGCTTCATGCTCGCCGGCTGGAAGAACATGCATCCCGAGGAGCACTACGTCGACAAGTTCGTCCGGCTCTACCAGAACCTCGCCGACAGGAACTATCTCGACCGGACCGAGACCTTCGCCGCCTGGTACGAGAACCCGCTCGACCTGCCCGGCGTCTACTATCTCCAGGCCATCGAGCAGATCTTCAAGGAGAACCGCTTCGCCAAGGGCGCGTTCGTCGGTCTCGGCCGGCGCCTCAGCCTGAAGGACGTGGTCTGCCCGGTCTATCTGCTGGCTGGCACGGAGGACGACATCACCACCAGCGAGCAGGTCTTCGCGGCGGAGGACCTCGTCGGCACGCCGAAGAAGCAGATCGAGAAGAAACTGGTGCCCGGCGGCCATATCGGCCTGTTCATGGGGCGCAAGACGCTGGGCGAGACATGGCCCGGCATTGCCCGCTGGCTCATTGCGCAAAGCTAGAGAGGCGCCATGACGACGCTGACCTCCTCCGAGTACTTCCGGCTCGCGCTCGGCCGTTGCGAGGCTCTTCCGGCTGTGCGGACCGGGGTGGTGCACCCCGTCAAGGCGAATGTGATCGAGGCCGTGGCCGATGCCGTCAGCGAGCAGCTGATTGCGCCTGTCCTGATCGGCCCGGCCGGCCGCATTCGCGCTGCCGCGCAGAAGGCCGGCATCGACATCTCGCCCTGGGAGATCGTCGATACCGAGCACAGCCACGAAGCCGCGGCGAAGGCGGTCTCGCTGGCCGCCGCCGGCGAGCTTGATGCGCTGATGAAGGGCTCGCTGCATTCCGACGAGCTTCTGGGCGCGGTCGTCAGGGCCGATTCCGGACTACGGACCGAGCGGCGCATCTCGCACGCCTTCGTGATGCATATCGAGAGCTATTCCAAGCCCTTCATCATCACCGACGCCGCGGTCAACATCGCACCCGATCTCATGACGAAGGCCGATATCGTCCAGAACGCCGTCAATCTCTGGCATGTCGCCCTGAACGGCATCGACGAATTGCCGAAGGTCGCGGTGCTCGCCGCCGTCGAGACCGTCAATCCTCATATGGCGGCAACGCTCGACGCTGCCGCCCTCTCTAAGATGGCTGATCGCGGCCAGATCACCGGCGCCATCGTCGACGGGCCGCTTGCCTTCGACAATGCCATCAGCGCCGCAGCAGCGAAGGAGAAGGGCATCGCCTCGGCCGTAGCCGGCCATGCCGATATCCTGCTCGTGCCCGAGATCGAGGCCGGCAACATGCTGGCGAAGCAACTCACCTTCCTCAGCGGCGCCGACGCTGCGGGCATCGTGCTCGGTGCGCGCGTGCCGATCATCCTGACGAGCCGGGCCGACAATCTGCGCGCGCGCCTGCTCTCCTGCGCCCTGGCGGTCCTTCTGGCCGATGCGCGCCGCACGGGGCGGATCAAGTGATCGACACCGTCCTCGTCCTCAACGCCGGCTCGTCCAGCCTCAAGTTCCAGGTCTTTCGCGTCGGCGATCTCGACGTTCTCGCGCGCGGCAAGGCCGTGCGGCTCGGTGAGCCGGAGCCCGCCATGGACGCAAGCCTCGCGGACGGCACGAGCGAGCGCATCGCGTTGCCGCAAGCCTGCGACCATGACACGGCGCTCGCAGCCGTCCTCGCCTTCGTCGATCGCCACGACGATGGTTGGCGGATGAAGGCCGTCGTCCATCGCATCGTCCATGGCGGCGAGCGCTTTGTCGACGCTGTCGTGGTCACGCCCGAGGTCTTCGCGGCGCTGGAGGCGCTTTCGCCGCTCGCGCCACTGCACCAGCCCCATAACCTGGCCGCGGTGACCGCTGCCCAACGCCTGATGGGCGGCGTTCCGAATATCGCCTGTTTCGACACAGCCTTCCACGCCCGGCACGATGCGCTGACCCGCAACTTCGCACTCGAACAGGGGCTGCGGGAGAAGGGCATGCGCCGCTACGGCTTCCACGGCCTGTCCTATCAATGGCTGGAGATGGAGCTCGCGGAGAAGCATCCGAGGCTCCACGCTGGCCGCGTCGTCGCAGCCCATCTCGGCAACGGCGCGAGCCTCTGCGCCATCCGCAGCGGGCGCAGCGTCGACACGACCATGGGAATGACGGCCCTCGATGGCCTGCCTATGGGGACGCGCTGTGGCGCGCTCGATGCGGGCGCCCTGCTCTACATGTTCCAGAGCCTGGGCATGAATGCGCAGCAGGTCTCGGACGCGCTCTATGAACGCTCAGGTCTGCTCGGACTGTCGGGCCTCTCCAACGATGTCGAGACCTTGCTGAAGAGCGACGACCCGCGTGCGCATTTCGCCCTCGACTATTTCGCGCTCAAGGTTGCCCAGTTCGCGGCATCCATGACTGTCACCATGGGTGGTATCGACGCGCTCGTCTTCACCGGCGGCATCGGCGAGCACGCAGCTCCGGTGCGCGATGCGATCGTCGACCGCCTGCGTTTCCTCGGAGCTTTCGAGGTCGTTGTGATCAAGGCCAACGAAGAGCGCGTCATGGCGCTGCTGGCGACTGCATGCCTCGCTCGGGAGGAGTCGTGATTGTAGCGGTAAAAAGCATCAAACTGCTGAAGCGAGTGGATGAGTAGCCGCGAGGCGCCGGAATGCGTGGTCGAACAGGCCGTCAACGCGGCGCTTGACGACAGCCTGCGCGATGCCGAGGCGCTTCTGCGCGATCGTCTCGAGGACATAAGCATGCCGGCTGAGCACCGTCGTGCGGGGAGGAACCGGTCGAAACGGCTGCGCAGTCAGGTCCCGCAGAACGTTGCCAGCACACGCTCATGGGCGGCGGGAGGCAGCGCGTAATGCTCGCGTCCGGGCTGCCTGTCATAGGGGCTGGACAAGACGGCATGGAGCTCTTCGAAGGGCGCGAAATCCTGCCGCTCGACGGCGGCCTCGATCACGGCTTCGACCCGATGGTTGCGGGGGATGAAGAGCGGATTGACGCGGCGCATCGCGTGCTGCCGAACCTCGTCCGGCCTGTCCTCCTTCGACAGGCGCTCGCGCCAGCGGGCTTCCCAGTCATCGAATGCAGCCGGGTTTCCGAACAGGTCGCGGCAGGCGCGCCCGTCCTCCGGCGCGGAGGCATCCTCGCTCAACCCGCGAAACACCAGGGTGAAATCCGCCTGCCCAAGCTGCATCGTCTCGAGCAGCGACCGGATGAGCGCGATATCCTCGGGGTCTTCGCTGGCGAGACCGAGCTTTCGGCGGAAGCCGGCGATCATCTCCGCTTGAATCTGCCGATCGAAATCGTCGAGCGCATCCTGCGCGAGCGACACGGCCTTGTCCTGGTCGTCGGCCAGCAGCGGAAGCAGCGCCTCGGCGAGACGCGTCAGGTTCCACCGTGCGATCGGCGGCTGGTTGGCATAGGCGTAGCGTCCCTGCTCGTCGATTGAGCTGAACACGGTCGCCGGATCGTAGGCATCCATGAAGGCGCAGGGGCCGTAATCGATGGTTTCGCCGGCCACCGACATGTTGTCCGTATTCATCACGCCATGGATGAAGCCGATCAGCATCCAGCGCGCGACCAGTCCGGCCTGCGCGGCGATGACAGCCTTCAGCAATGCGAGATACCGCTCCTCGCAGCCCGACAGATCGGGATAGTGCCGCGCGATGACGTGGTCCGCGAGCAGGCGCAGGGCCTCGATGTCGCCGCGCGCCGCGAAATATTGAAAGGTGCCGATCCTGATATGGCTGGAGGCGACGCGGGTCAGGATGGCTCCCGGCAGAAGCGTCTCCCGCCGCACGGTTTCGCCGGTCGTGACCGCCGCGAGCGCCCGCGTCGTGGGCACGTCCAGGGCCGCCATGGCTTCGCTGAGGATATACTCGCGCAGCACCGGTCCCAGCGCGGCGCGGCCGTCTCCCCGGCGCGAGAACGGGGTCGGACCTGCGCCCTTGAGCTGGATGTCCCGGCGCCGGCCGTGGCGATCCACGACCTCCCCGAGCAGGATGGCGCGCCCGTCGCCGAGCTGTGGGCTGAAACCGCCGAACTGGTGCCCCGCATAGGCTGTCGCGATCGGATGCGCTCCGTCGATCAGGCCGTTGCCGGCCAGCATCGCGAGGCCCGCAGGGCTTTTCAGCCAGTCCGGATCGAGGCCGAGCTCGGACGCCAGCGGCGCATTCAGCCGGATGAGCCGGGGCTCTGCCACGGCGGTCGGATGGACCGCCGCGTAGAAGCGCTCGGGCAGGCGGGCATAGGAGTTGTCGAACTGAACCGTCATCCGTCGTAGATATGGGCGATCGGCCGGCGCGCAACAACACCGCGATTGTTGCGGTAGGCGGTTGAACGAGGCTCCCGACAGGTTCTGTGTCAGGGCGCCGGCCCGGTGACCGTTCCCGCCGTGCGATGCGCGATTGACAACGGAAACCAGGATATTTCAAACTTAAAATATCGAGATCGCTGAGGGGCGACGTCATGCGGGTCATCATTGTCGGCGGTGGTATCGGCGGATTGACGCTGGCCTTGATGCTTCATGCCCGCGGGCTCAGCGCGACCGTCTACGAGCAGTCCAGCGAGATTCGCGAGGTCGGCGTCGGGATCAACACCTTGCCGCATGCGATTCGCGAGCTCGCCGATCTCGGCCTGCTGCCCGCACTGGACGAAGCCGGCATCCGCACGCGCGAACTGCATTATATGAACCGCTTCGGACAGACGGTCTGGCGCGAGCTGCGCGGCCTGCATGCCGGCGCGCCGGTGCCGCAATTCTCGATCCATCGCGGCCGGCTGCAATGCGTCATCCGCGACGCGGTTGCCGAGCGACTGGGCGCGGATGCGATCCGCACCGGGCGCCGTTTGCAGGGCTTCATCCAGGACGAGGGCGGCGTCACCGCGCATTTCAGCGATACGCGCTTCGGCGAGGCCGGCGAGACGGCGCGCGCCGACATCCTGGTCGGGGCCGACGGCATCCATTCCGCCGTGCGCAGGCACTACTTCCCCAATCAGGGGCCGCCGCGCTGGCAGGGCGTGCAGATGTGGCGCGGCGCCTGCGACTGGCCCGTCTTCCTCGATGGCGAGAGCATGATCATCGCCGGCGGCATGGCCGGAAAGCTGGTGCTCTATCCGATCGGCAAGGGCGCGACGCCGCAGACGCGCCTGACCAACTGGGTCGTGAATATCCGCACCGGCGATCCTGAAAAGCCCCCGCCGAAGGAGGCCTGGTCGAAGCCCGGCCGCCTTGAAGACGTGCTGCCCTTCGCCAAGCGCTTCAGCGTGCCCGGCATGGATATTCTCGGGCTGGTCCGCGCGACCTCTACCTTCTGGGAATATCCGATGTGCGACCGCGATCCGCTGCCGCGCTGGACCCATGGCCGCGTCACGCTGCTCGGCGATGCCGCCCATCCGATGTATCCGGTCGGTTCCAACGGTGCCTCGCAGGCGATCCTCGATGCACGCTGCCTCGCCGACTGGCTGGCAAAAGCCGAGCATCCGCGCCAGGCGCTGGCAGCCTATGAGGCCGAGCGCCTGCCGGCGACGGCGGAGGTGGTGGCGATGAACCGGGTCGGCGGGCCGGAGCGGGTCATCGATGCCGTCGAAGCTCTGGCGCCGCAAGGTTTCGATGATGTCGAGAAGGTACTCGACCGCACTTCACGCGAGCAGATCGTCAAGGGCTATGCCGGCAAGGCCGGGTTCTCGGCGGAGCAATTGGCGCGGAAGGGTTAGGCGAACGCGCCTTCCAAGGCGGGTCATCCCGGACGCAGCGAAGCGAAGATCCGGGAACCATGCCTGAACCTCTACCGGAGGCGCTCCGGAATGGATCCCGGGTCAAGCCCGGGATGACGGCGTGTTTCCTTACAATGCTCTTCCCCCTCAACCCGCGTCGGGCGGAGGCGGCAGGAAGTCGACCTCGTGCTTGGCCGCGAGCGCGACGACATCGGCCGGCTTCTGCTCGGCCATCGAATGCAGCCCCCAGAACAGATCGTAGAGCCGCGCCGTCGGCGAGACCCAGAACAGGCACTTCACCGTTGCGTCGCTCTTGTTGAACAGGCCGTGCGGGATGTTGCGCGGCAGGCGGATCAGGTCGCCGGCGGTGGCGAAGCTTTCCTTGCCGTCGAGCAGGAGGTCGAGCCGGCCCTCCAGCATGTAGATGAACTCCTCCTGCGTCGTGTGGATATGCGGCGGCACGAAGGTGCCGGGCGGCAGGGTCGCATGCCAGGAGAAGCTCTCCTCCGTCAGCGTCTTCGGCACATAGGTCTGGCCGAGGATGCTCCAGGAAATGCCCTCCAGGCCTTCATTGGCGCGCGTCACGCCGGCTGTCAGCGGGTTCATGGTTTGGCTCTCCTCATCTCCCGGCAGGCTGGCCGGAGGTTGTTGGCGTGATCTGCTAGAAGTGAAGGAAGCGGTCCTTCACGGCGCTGTCGCTGCGCAGTTCAGCGCTGGAGCCGCGCCAGACGACGCGCCCCTTCTCCAGTACGACATGGCGGTCGGCGATCCGGACGAGCGCATCGACATTCTTGTCGATGACGAGGATCGACTCGCCCTCCGCCTTCAAGGCCGTCAGGCAGTTCCAGATCTCCTCGCGGATCAGGGGGGCGAGCCCCTCCGTCGCCTCGTCGAGGATCGTCAACCTGGGATTGGTCATCAGGGCCCGGCCGATCGCCAGCATCTGCTGCTCGCCGCCGGAAAGCTGGTTGCCGCGGTTCTCCCGCCGCTCCTTGAGTCGCGGGAAGAAGGCGTAGATGCGTTCGAGGTCCCAGCGCTTCTTGCCGGAGCGGTCGGCCGCGGTGGCGATCAGGTTCTCTTCGACCGAGAGCGTCGGGAAGATCTGGCGGCCTTCCGGCACGAGGCCGATCCCGGCCTGCGCGATGCGGAAGGGCGCTGCGCCGGTCAGGTCGCGCCCGCCGAAGGCGATGCGTCCGGCCTTTGCCGGCAGCAGGCCCATGATCGTGCGCACCGTCGTGGTCTTGCCCATGCCGTTGCGGCCGAGCAGGGTCACGACCTCGCCTTCGCCGACGCTGAGATCGACCCCGAACAGGATCTGCGCCTCGCCATAGCCGGCATCGAGCCCTTCAACCGTCAACATGGCGCGCGCGCACCCGTTGTCATTCCGGGGCGCGCAGCGAACCCGGAACCCACGACTGGGTTCGACAAGCCCGAGACGTTGGTAAGGGCTCGCCCAGTCGTGGGTTCCGGGTTCTTCGCTTCGCGAAGCCCCGGAATGACAAGGTGAGAGCAATAGGCTGCCATCTCACCCCTCCTCGCCGAGATAGGCCTGCCGCACCGCCGGGTCGGCCCGGACCGCCGCCGGCGCGCCCGAGGCGATGACGCCGCCATAGACCAGCACGGTGACGCGGTCGGCCAGCGCGAAGACGGCGCTCATGTCGTGCTCGACCAGCAACATCGCAAAGCGGCCCTTGAGACTGTTCAGCAGCGCAATCAGGCGCTCGCCTTCCTCATGGCCGACGCCGGCGAGCGGCTCGTCGAGCAGAATGAGCTTCGGCTGCAGGGTCAGCGCCATCGCGATCTCCAGCGCACGCTTCTCGCCATGCGAGAGGCTGCCGGCCGAGGCATGGGCACGCTCGGCGAGGCCGACCGCTTCCAGCGCCTCCCAGGCGGGCGCGTTGAGCGCCTCGTCGCTGGCAGCATCGCGGAAGAGCGAGAGCGGATGGACGCTATGCGCCTGCACGCCGAGGGCGACATTCTCCAGCGCCGAGAGCGAGGGAATCGTCGAGGTGATCTGGAAGGTGCGGGCGAGCCCGGCCCGGGCCCGCGCCTGCGGCGGCAGGCGGGTGATGTCCTGTCCGCCGAACAGGATCGCGCCGGCATCCGGCTTCAGCGTTCCGGAGATCTGGTGGACCAGCGTGGTCTTGCCGGCGCCGTTGGGACCGATCAGGGCGTGCAATTCGCCGGGCGCGATGGTGAGGTCGACGCCGTTGGTGACCTTGAGCGCGCCGAACGACTTGGCGAGCCCTTTCAATGCGAGCGCCGGCTCAGTCATCGCGGCGCCCCCTGAACTTGTTGGCGAGGCCGGCAATGCCGCCATGGGTGAACAGCACGAAAAGCACGATCAACGGCCCGAAGATGACCTTCCAGTTATGCGTCAGCGACGAGAGCACGTCCTCGGTGACGAGGAAGGCGAGCGCGCCGAGGATCGCGCCATAGAGCGAGCCGACGCCGCCGAGCACGACCATGAAGATCAGTTCGCCCGAGCGCGACCAGGACATATAGGCCGGGCTGACGAAATCGGTCTGGTTGGCGAGCAGGAAGCCCGACAGGCCCGCCATCATGCCGCTGATCACATAGGCGCCGAGCCGGACATGGTTAACGTCGTAGCCGGTGACGGTGACGCGCACGGCGTTCTCGCGCGCCGCCCTGAGCACCCGGCCGAAGCGCGAGGCGACA
The DNA here is from genome assembly GCF_053644975.1 of Allobosea sp. NPDC055353. Classification (NCBI taxonomy): domain Bacteria; kingdom Pseudomonadati; phylum Pseudomonadota; class Alphaproteobacteria; order Hyphomicrobiales; family Alloboseaceae; genus Allobosea; species Allobosea sp. NPDC055353. Next base: position 68,319 of record NZ_JBSHMC010000001.1, read on the forward strand.
AGGCGACGTGCCAGCCAGTAGCAGAAAGCCAGCGTGCCGAGCGCGATGTAGTAGAAGCCGGTGCGGTTGCCGAAGATCTCGTGCCCGAAGAACGTGCTCTTCTCGTAGAGCGTCAGGCCGTCATCGCCGCCATAGGCCGAGAGCGCCTGCGCGAAATAGAAGGCCATCTGCCCGAAGGCCAGCGTGATCATGATGAAGGCGACGCCGCGCGTCCGCAGCGAGACATAGCCGGTGACGGTCGCGAAGATGGCACAGGCCAGCAGAATGACCGGCAGCGCGACCAGAAGTTCGGTCTGTCCCTCGGTGATCAGGATGCCCGCGCCATAGGCGCCGATGCCGACGAAGGCGGCGTGGCCGAAGGAGATCAGTCCGCCGATGCCGAGAACGAGGTCGAGCGAGAGCGCCGCGATCGCGAAGATCATTGCCCGCGTCACCAGTGTCAGCCAATGCCCGGGCAGGCCGAGCGTGGAAGCAAGCGGCAAGAGGGCGAGCAGGGCGAAGATGACGAGTGGCGCGAGCCGGCGGGCAATCGGCGCGGGGGGCCGCGCCGCAATCACGGGAGTGGGTATCGAAGGAGCGCTCGCCATGCTCACGAGCGTCCCTTGGCTGGCAATAGCCCTTCCGGCCGCACGAACAGCACCGCTGCCATGACCAGATAGATCAGCATCGAGGATAGGGCAGCCCCGGTGGCGCGGGCCGAGGCCGGCGCCATGAACAGCCGGAGCAGGTCGTTCATCGAGGAGCGGCCGAGCGTGTCGACGAGCCCGACGATCAGCGCCCCGACGAAGGCGCCGCGGATCGAGCCGATGCCGCCGACGACGATGACCACGAAGGCGAGGATCAGCACCGTGTCGCCCATGCCGGGCTCGACCGAGAGGATCGGCGCCGCCATCGCCCCGGCGAAGCCGGCGAGCATGGTGCCGAAGGCGAAGACGACCATGAACAGCTTGCGGATATCGACGCCGAGCGCCGAGACCATCGGCGCGTTCGAGGCACCGGCCCGAAGCAGCATGCCGGCGCGCGTCTTCTCGACCACGAACCAGAGCAGCCCACCGACGCTTAAGCCGGCCCCGATCAGCGCGAAGCGGTAGACGGGGTAGAGGATGCCGTCCATCAATCGGACATTGCCGGAGAGGAATTCCGGCACCGGCACCGAGAGCGGCGCCGCCCCCCAGATCATCTTCACCGCCTGGTTGAGCAGCAGGATCAGCCCGAAGGTCGCCAGCACCTGATCGAGATGGTCTCGCTCATAGAGATGTCGGAAGACCAAAAATTCGAGGGCGAGCCCCAGCAGCAGCGCGGCCGCAAGCGCGAGCACGAGCCCCAGCAGGAAGGAGCCGGTCAGGCTGACGAAGGTCACGGCGAGATAGGCGCCGAGCATGTACTGGACGCCATGGGCGAGATTGATGAAGTCCATCACGCCGAAGACCAGCGTCAGCCCGGCCGCGACCAGGAACAGCAGGACGCCGAATTGGAGGCCGTTGAGAAGCTGGACGATCAGGAGGCTGAGGGTCATGGAAGGTGCTGTCGCCTGTTCACTCAGGGCACGGAGCCGTTGCCGTCTTTCCGGAAGGCGATTGCTTAAACCCGTCATGCTCGCCCTTGTGGCGAGCATCCACGTCTTGAACACGATCCTCAACGAGAGAAGACGTGGATGGTCGGGACAAGCCCGACCATGACGGCGGACGGATGGCGTCAGAGATATCTGACGCTTTGCCTTACTTCAGCGCGCAATCCTTGGCGTGCGGATCGGCGTAGTCCGAAAACACCTTCTGGGCGATCTCGGTCTGGAACTTGCCGTCGGCGCGCTTGGCGACCTTGACGAGATAGAAGTCCTGGATCGGATAGCCGTTGGTGTTGAACTTGAACTTGCCGCGCAGCGAGGTGAAATCGGCCTTCTTGATGGCCTCGCGCAGCTTGTCGGCATTGCCGGTGCCGCCCGCCGCCTTCACCGCGGAGTCGATCAGCATGGCCGCGTCGTAGGCTTGCTGGGCATAGGAGCCGGGCACGATCTTGTAGGCCGCCTCATAGGCTTTGACGAAATCCTTCGTCTGCGGGTTGTCCATGTTGGGCGCCCAGGTCATGCCGCCATAGAGGCCGACCGCGGCGTCCTGCTGCGCCGGCAGGGTCGATTCATCGACCGTGAAGGCGGAGAGGAACGGGATCTTGCCCTGCAGGCCGGCCTGCGACCACTGCTTGACGAAGTTGACGCCGAGCCCGCCGGGCAGGAAGGCGAAGACGACATCGGGCTTGGACGAGGCGATCTTGGCGAGGTCGGCCGAGAAATCCATCGCGTTCAGCGGGGCATAGACCTCGTCGACGATCTCGCCCTTGAAGTAGCGCTTGAAGCCGGCGAGCGAGTCCTTACCGGCCTGATAGTTCGGCGCGATGATATAGGCCTTCTTGTAGTTCTGATCCTGCGCGTATTTGCCGAGAACCTCGTGCACCTGATCGTTCTGGTAGGAGGTGACGAAGAAATTCTTGTTGCAGGCCTTGCCGGCCATGGTGGACGGGCCGGCATTCGGGCTGATCAGGAAGGCGCCGGAATCGAGCACTGGCTTGGCGATCGCGCCGAGGATGTTCGAGAAGACCGGGCCGACGACGAAGGCGGGCTTTTCGCTCTCGACGAACGAGCGCACGCGCTCGACCGCGACATCGGGCTTCAGCTCGTCGTCGATCACGGTGATCTTGACCGGGACGCCCCCGAGCTTGCCGCCGTTCTTGTCGACCGCGAGCTGGAAGCCGTCGCGGACCTGCTGGCCGAGCGAGGCGGCCGGGCCGGTCAGGACGCTGACCACGCCGATCTTGATCGGCTCTTGCGCCTGGGCCGAGGCGATGGATAGCGCCAGCGCGCCGCAACCGAGTGCCAGACCGAACCTGAGTGTCGTCATCGATGTCCTCCCGGACGAAGTTGAAGCGCGGCCCCGTTCCCTTGGATTTCTTTGGCTCGCGCGGACCATAATGTTTCAAGCTTAAAATATCTGCAAGTCGCAGTTTACGGAAATTTCGCGAGGTCTCCAAGGCGGATGGTGCGGCTTTGCACGCCAGCCGCCCGCAGCACCGGCGCGGCTTCCCGGAACGCGCGGCGTGCTGTTCAATGATCGCGCTATGACGGATATCGAAAGTCGGTTGCCATGATCCTGGTCTGCGGGGAAGCGCTGGTCGACCTGTTCGCCGGAGCGGGCGAGGGCAGCGAGATGCCGGCGCGGATCGTGGCCGGCGGCTCGCCCTTCAATGTCGCGATCGGCCTGGCCCGGCTCGGCGTCGAGGCCTCCTTTCTCGGCGGCGTCTCGCGCGACGGCTTCGGCACCCTGCTCGCCGACCTGCTGGCGCGGGAAGGTGTCGATAGCCGCCATCTGGTCCGGACCGAGCGGCTCACCACCATTTCGGTCGTGGCGACCGGCAAGGACGGTCATCCCAGCTATTCGTTCCATGGCGAAGGCGCTGCCGACCGCTCGCTTACCTCTGCCGACCTGCCATCGGTTCTGCCGGACACGGTCCGGGCGCTGACCTTCGGGTCCTACACGATGGCAGTCGAGCCTGTCGGATCGGCCTTCGCGGCGTTGGCCGAGCGGGAACGCGGCCGGCGCGTCATCAGCGTCGACCCCAACCTGCGCCCCACCGTGATCGGCGACATGTCCGGCTGGCATCGGGCGGCAGAGCGCTTCTATCGGACGGCGACGGTGATCAAGGCGAGCGACGAGGATATCCACATCGCCTGGGACGGGCAGCTCGGCATGGCCGAGGCCGCTGCCTATTGGCTCGGTCTCGGTGCGCGGCTCGTCGTCATCACGCAGGGCGGGCAGGGCGCCACCGCATTCTCCGCGGCCGGGCAGGTTTCCGTGCCGGGCCACGCGGTTGCCGTGCAGGACACCGTCGGTGCGGGCGATACCTTCCACGCCGCGCTGCTCGCGCGGCTTGCGCAGACCGGCCGGCTCAACCCCGAGGCGATCGCGGAGCTCGACCGCGAGGCCCTGGCCGGCCTCCTCTCCTACGCCGCCGCGGCTGCGGCGATCACGGTCACGCGCCGGGGCGCTGACCTCCCGACTGCGGCCGAGGTCGAGGCCATCGGGTTTCGATAGCTCCGGGAAGGGCCGGCTTCGCCGCGCTCGCGATGACGGCGCGGCTTTGTCGAATTCAGGCTTCGCGGCGTGCCGGCTCGCGCCGCAGCGCCAGGGCGACGCCGCCGATGGTCAGCACGATCGCGACCAGTTCCCGGAGCCCGAGCGTCTCGCCGAGGAGCGGCACGGCGGTCAGCGTTCCCACCACCGGCACGATCAGCATGCTGGTCGCGGCGACCGCGGTCGGCAGCCGCCTGAGCGCGCCAAACCAGGTGAGATAGCAGAGCGCCATCGGGCCGACGGCCATGTAGGCGAGTCCGAGCGCACCCGGGGCCGAGAGCGCGGAGATGTTCGGCCGCTCCAGCACAAGGCCCAGAACGACCATCGGCAGGCAGCCGAGGGCGACCTGCCAGGCCGCAACGGCCGGGCCCGGCATGGCGAGAGGTTTCCGCGCCTTCACCGTGCCGAGCGCAAACAGCACGGCCGCCGCGAAGGCGAACAGCACGCCGGGCAGCTTGGCCGCCGTGAATTCGGGCCCGCCCATCAGAACGGCCATGCCGGTGAGGCTCAGGCCCAGCGCCACCAGGCTGCGCCGGGTCGGCCGGGCGCCGAGCAGGGGCCAGGCCATCATCATCGCCCAGATCGGCATCGAATAGGCGATCAACGCCCCTTCCGAGACCTTGAGCCAGTTCAGCGCGAGCGCGGTAAAGCCCATCCAGGCGAAGACATTGATCGAGGCCGCAATCACGAGAGGCACGCGCGCTTCCCGCGGCACGGCAAGCCTATCGCCGCGAGCCATCGCGAGCAGGGCGAGGCACAGCGCGCCGAGCAAGCCGGCCGTCCCACGGGCGAAGAGCGGGGGCCAGTCCTGCAGGACGAATTTCAGCACCGTCCAGTTCAGGCCCCAGCCGAAGGCCGTCACGAGCAGCAGGACCTTGCCGACCGTCTGGCTGGCCGGTACGGACGCGGAACCTGTCGCGGAGATCGGCATGGCGCTTTACGCGTGATGCCCGGCCTTCAGGGCCTGGTCGAGATCGGCATAGAGGTCATCGATATCCTCGATGCCGGTCGAGAGGCGCAGCAGGTCGGTCGGGCAGGGCGAGCCGGCGCCCTCGATCGAGGCGCGATGCTCGATCAGGCTTTCGACGCCGCCGAGCGAGGTGGCGCGCTTGTAAAGTTCGACATGAGCCGCTGTGGCAACCGCCGCCGTCTCGCCGCCGGTGACCTGCACCGAGAGCATATAGCCGAAGCCGTTCTCCATCTGCCGCGCCGCGATATCGTGGCCGGGATGCTGCGGCAGGCCGGGATAGAGCACGCGTGCCACCAGCGGATGGGCCGAGAGCCGCTGGGCCAGCGCCATCGCCGAGGCCGACTGGCGCTCCTGCCGGACATGGAGCGTGCGCATGCCGCGCATCAGCAGGTAGGCCTCGAACGGGCCGAGAATTCCGCCCTGGCCCTTCCGCACCGTCTTGACCCGGTTCCAGAACTCATCGTCCTCGCGGGCGCAGAGCGCACCGGCGACGACGTCGGAATGGCCGTTCAGCACTTTTGTGGCGGCATGCATGACGATGTCGGCACCGAGCGTCAGCGGGCGGGTATGGACCGGCGAGGCGCAAGTCGAGTCGACCGCGAGCTTCGCGCCGGCCTTGTGCGCGATCTCAGCCGCGCCGGCGATATCGGTGATCGTCCAGAGCGGGTTCGACGGAGTCTCGATCCAGACCAGCTTGGTCGCACCCGGCTTCACTGCGGCCTTCAGCGCGGCGAGGTCGTCGGTTTCGACGAAATCGACCTTGATGCCCCAGCGCGTCGCCTCGTTGAGCAGCCACGCCCTGAGCGCCCAGTACATGACCTTGGAGGCGACGACATGGTCGCCGGGCGAGAGCGCCTGGAACACGGCGGTCGCCGCCGCCATCCCGGAGCCGAACAGCAGCGCGCCGGCCTTGGCCTCCTCGAGCATGGCGAGCACGGCCTGCGCCTCATGCACCGTCTCGTTGTCGGGCCGGCCATAGATGAAGCCGGTCGAATAGCCGTTATCCTCGTCGCGGATATAGGTCGTCGAGATATGGATCGGCGGCACCACGCCCCTGGTGGTCGGGTCGATCTTGCCCATGGCCTGCGCGGCAAGGCTTCTCTTGGTCCACTTCGTCGCAGTCATGATCTGTTTTCCGATTTCGTCAGAGCCGGCGGGTCGGCGCATCGAAGGTGACCATGCCGGCAAGTGCTTGGCGATTGTCGCCCAATTTTGCTATTGAATGACGAATTTCGCCGATCATAGGACTTCCGGTGGCTAAAACGGTCGATCTCGACAAGTTCGATTACGCCTTGCTGAAGGAGATGCAGGCCGATAACCAGACGCCGGCGCGCGTGCTGGCCGAGCGTGTGGGCCTGTCTCAGAGCGCTGTGCTGCGGCGGCTCCGGCGCCTGCGGGCGGAGAAGGTCATCACCGCCGATGTCTCGGTCGTCAGCCCGGCAGTCATGGGCGTGCCGGTAACGGTGCATGTCACCGTCTCGATCATCCAGGGCTCGCGGACCTATGGCGATTTCGCCCGCAAGCTCCAGGCCCGGCCCGAGATCAAGCAGGCCTCCTATGTCACCGGCAGCGCCGATTTCGTGCTGCATCTCCAGGTCGAGAGCATGGCCGCTTACGCGGCCTTCACGCGCGAGGTCTTCCATGACGATCCGAATGTCGCGGAATACCACAGCTTTATCGCCATGCGGGAAGTCGTCGGCCGGGGTGCGCTGTAGCGCTCTGCGCTGGGCGATGTGGACGCAGGTCCCGGCTATCGCTATCGGCTCAAAGCCGTAGCGGCGCGGCGAGAAGCGCCGCTGTCGCCCGTTCTTTCCTCGCCGAGGATATCGCTTGATGACGCATGAAGAGGCCCCGAAGGCTGTGTCCGGCCTGCCTTCAAAGGCGTGGCTCAAGGAAACCCTCATCCCGGCCTGGATCGATCGCGCCGTTCGCCCCGGTCACGCCGGCTTCGTCGAGATGTTCGATCCGGCCGATCCGGATCGCGAGCCCGGCCCGGTGAAAACGACTCTGGTCACCGCCCGTCTGACCTATGTCTTCAGCCACGCCCATCTGCTCGATCCGCAAGGGGATGCGTTGGCTGCTGCCCGCCACGGCTTCGCCTTCCTGCGCGATGCCTGCCGCGAAGGTGGACGAGGGCGCTTCCTGCACTCCGTTCGCGAGGATGGCACGCCGGTCGATGCCCGCACCGATCTCTACGACCTCGCATTCGTCCTCTTCGCTATGGCCTGGTACTATCGTGCGACGCGGGATCAGGCCGCGCTGGTGATTGCCGACGAGGTAATCGGCTTCATCGAAAGCGAAATGGCGCATCCGCAAGGCGGGTTCGCCGAGGATACGCTGGGCACGCTGCCGCGCCGGCAGAACCCGCATATGCATCTGCTCGAGGCCTTTCACGCGCTGGCGGAGGCGACCGGCGAACAACGCTGGCTCGACCATGCCAGTGCAATCGTTCGGCTCGCGCGCGAGCATCTGGTCGATGCCGGAACCGGCACGCTCGGCGAGTATTTTACCGATGACTGGAAGCCGGCTTCCGGTGCGGCCGGTCTGGTCTGTGAGCCCGGCCATCATTTCGAATGGACCTGGCTTCTGCTGCACCACTGGCGCCTGACGGGTGACACGCAGGCGCGCGATCTGGCGGAGAGGCTCTATGGCTTCGCGATCCGGCATGGCCTCGACGATGGTTCGGCAGGTCCGCTCGCCGCCTTCGACGTGTTCGACCGATCAGGCAATGTCACGGCGTCGACGAAGCTGCTCTGGCCTCAGACCGAGGCGATCAAGGCCTTCCTGGCCCGGATCGAATTCCTGGATGATGCGGACGCGGCAGCGCGCCTCGACAAGCATCTCGCCAGCCTGTTCCGCTGGTTTGTCGCGCCCGATACGGGCTTCTGGTTCAACCAGCTCGCGAAGGATGGAACGCCGACCCAGACCGTGATCCCGGTGCGAGTGCTCTACCATCTCCTGCTCGCCCTCGCGGAATGGGAGCGCGTCCGCGGCTAGCGGATCGCCTGCCGCCCGACATGGACGCAAGCCGCCTCGGTGCCCGCATCGCCCTTGGCGAGCGGAAAACGCTCCTCGGCGCAGACCGCGATCCGCTCCGGGCAGCGCGTCACGAAGGGGCAGCCGACCGGCGGCGACAGCGGGCTCGGCAGGTCGCCGCTCAGGATGATCTTCTCCCGGTTGCGCTGCGCCCGCGGGTCCGGCAGCGGGATCGCCGAGAGCAGTGCCTTGGTATAGGGGTGCTGCGGCCGCTCGAAGATCGCATCGACCGGACCCTGCTCGGCGACCGTGCCGAGATAGAGCACCATCGCTTCATCGGCGATGTGCCGGACGACCGAGAGGTCATGCGAGATGAAGAGATAGGACAGGCCGAGATCGCGCTGCAGTTCCAGCAGCAGGTTGAGCACCTGCGAGCGGATCGAGACGTCGAGCGCCGAGACCGGCTCGTCGAGAACGAGCAGGCGGGGTGACAGGGAGAGCGCCCGCGCAATGACGACGCGCTGGCGCTGCCCGCCCGAAAGTGCGCTGGGCAGCCGTTCCGCCAGCGCGGCGGGCAGGCCGACGCGATCCAATAACTCGGCGACGCGGGCCTTGCGGTCGACGCGGCTGCGGCCTGCGATGGCGAGCGGCTCAGCGATGCTGTCCGCGATCGTCATCTTGGGGTCGAGCGCCGAGGACGGGTCCTGGAAGACGATCTGGATATCCTGCGCCAGCGCCGCCCGCTCGCGCCGCTTGAGCGCGGTGATGTCGCGCCCGTCGAAGCGGATCGTGCCAGCCGTCGCCCGCTCCAGCCCGACCACGGCATAGGCCGTCGTCGACTTGCCGCAGCCGGATTCGCCGACGAGCGCCAGCGTCTTTCCAGGCTGAAGGTTGAGGGAAATGCCGTCGACCGCCTTGACCACGCCGCCCGGCGTGCCGATGCCGCCGCGCAGCGGGAAATGCACCTTGAGGTCGCGGACTTCCAGCAAAGGCTCGCTCATGCCATCGCCTCCAGCCGGTCGACATGCCAGCAGGCGGCGCGGTGGGAGGCGCCGACAGCGACGGCGGGCGGCACCTCAACGCAGGCCTCATCGGCGAGTGGGCAGCGCGTGCGGAAGCGGCAGCCTTCCGGCCAGGCGCCGGCTGGCGGCACCATGCCCTCGATCGTGCGCAGTACCGTCTTCCTCGCGCCGTCGAGCTTCGGGATCGTGCCCAGCAGCAGGCGGGTATAGGGATGGCTCGGTTCGGCGAAGATGGCATCGACCGGGCCGCTCTCGACGATCCGGCCGCCATACATCACGCAGACATCGTCGGCGAGATCGGCGACCACGCCCATGTCGTGGGTGATCAGCACGACCGCGCTGCCGACCTCGTCGCGCAAACGGCGCATCAGGTCGAGGATCTGCGCTTGGATGGTGACGTCAAGCGCGGTCGTCGGCTCGTCGGCGATCAATAGCGAGGGCCGGCAGATCAGGGCCGAGGCGATCATGATGCGCTGGCACATGCCGCCAGAGAGTTCGAACGGATATTGCCGGGCGCGCCGTGCCGGGTCGGGGATACCGACGCGGGCCATGATCGCGATCGCCTCCTCGCGCGCAGCGGCGCGCGACAGGCCGCGATGCAGGAGAAGTGCTTCCTCGACCTGCTCGCCGACCCGCATCAGCGGATTGAGTGACGCGACCGGCTCCTGGAAGATGATCGCCGCATCGTTGCCGCGCACCTGCGAAAGCTCTGCTTCGGAAAGCCCCGTCAACTCGCGCCCGCCGAGCCGGATCGAGCCGGCAGACACCCGCGCCGCGCCCGGCAGCAGGCCGAGCACGGAGAGCGCCGTCAGGCTCTTGCCGCAGCCGGATTCGCCGACGATCGCAAGGATGCGGCCGGTCTCGACGCCGAGCGAGACGCCATCGACGATGCGGTGGCCATCGATCTCGATCGCGAGCCCTTCGATCGCCAGCATCGGGGCGGCAGGCTCGCTCATGCCGAAGCTGCCGCGACCGCGGCCCAAGGGCTGGTCGGATGGGCCATGCCGAGGAAACCGCCATCTTCAGCTCGCATCACGGCCGAGGGAACCGAGAAGTTCACCGGATAGAGCGTGTCCTCGACGATCTCGACCGGGAAGGCGCCGGCGATCCGCGCGGCCACGTCCGACTCCGCCCGGGCGTCGACCTTGATGCGCGGGGTCGAAGCGTCGATACGCGGCCGGTGGAAGACGTCTTCGAGCGACAGACCGAAATCGGCCATGCCGGAGATCATCTGCAACAGCGTCGGGAAGATGGTGCGGCCACCGGCGGCGCCGATGGCGAGCCAGGGCCTGCCGCCGCGGCTCAGCACCAGCGGGCACATGTTCGCGAGCGGCTTGACGCCGGGCGCCATGCTGTTGGGTTGGCCGGGACGCGGATCGAACCACATCATGCCGTTATTCATGATGATGCCGGCGCGGGGCAGCGCCACCCGCGCCCCGAAGCGCGAGAGCAGCGTGTTGGTCAGCGAGACCATGTTGCCGTCGCGATCGACGACGCTGACATGCGAGGTGCAGCCGGCCTGCGGCGTCGCGGCATGGCCGAGGCTGTTCAGCCTCACCGCATAAGCCTCGCGGATCGCCGTTGCATAAGTCAGGGCCGCATCGGCCTCGGAACTGCCCTGCCCAAGGGTGTGCGCTTCCACGCGCCGCGCGGCGTCGAAGAAGGTCGGGCCGCCGCTGAGGCCGGGGATGGCGGCGATGTCGAGATCACGATAGCGCCCGGTCAGGGCGGGCGACCAGACGGCCTGGTAGCCCGCGAGATCGTCCGCCCGGATCGCCGAACCGCCGGCTTCGAGATCATCAGCGATCAGGCGCGCAGCCTCGCCTTCGTAGAAGTCGCGCGCACCGGCCTTTGCCAGCCGCTTCAGCAGCTCTGCCTTGTTCGTCATCGGCTTGAAGCGGCGGGTATCGGCCCCGGCTTTGGGCGGCTGACCATTGTCCAGCAGCAGCGCCGAGATGGCCGGATCGCGCGACAGGCCGGCGACCTCGACCGCGATGCAGAGAGCGGCGTACCAGTCGATCTCCAGCCCGCGCTCGGCATGCTCGATCGCCGGCTGCAGCGCCTCGTTCCAGGAGATCGTGCCGTAGCGCTCCAGTGCGGCGGAAAAGCCGGCGATGGCGCCGGGCACACAGATCGCGCTGTAGCCGGCGACATTGCGCTCGCCCGCCACGGCAGGCCAGGCGAACCAGTTGCCCGAGCCCGCATCGGTCAGCGGATAATCCGCCGGGTCGAGCCTGCGCGGCGAGCGCACGTTGAAATCGAGCGTATCGAGCGCGCCCGTCTTGCTGTCGGCATGGATCAGGAAGCCGCCGCCGCCCACGCCGGAGAGCCATGGCTCGACGATGCTCAGCACCAGCGCGGTGACGATCGCCGCGTCCATCGCATTGCCGCCCCGCGCGAGCACGGCGGCGCCGGCCTCGGCGGCATGGCGGTTCTGCGCGGCGACAAGCCCGTGCGGCGAGCGGACGGCGGGGCGGCGGATGCTGAAGGTCTGCATCAGGCTTTGGTCCTGAAGCGCAAGGGCGCGCTCGGTTGCGGCAGGCGCATGGGCACGCTGAAGCGCTGCGCGTTGGCGCTCGCGGCGTGATGCGCCGCGAGTTCGCCGACTGTCGCGATCCAGACACCGGGCGAGGCGGTTACCACGTCGAGCAGCTTCTCCAGCATGCGCACGCGCCCGGCCCGGCCGGAGATCCAGTCGTGGACGGTGAGCATCATCATCCGCCCCTCGCGATGCAGCACCTCCCATTCGTCGAGCCATGCATCGAGGATGCCGTTCTGCGGCGATGGTGGGGCGCGGTCCTGGGCGCTGCCGGTGAAGCGGAAATAGATGGCGTCGTCGACGGCCCAGAGCACCGGGACCTGCGTCACCCCGTCGATGGTGTAGGGGTGGTCGAAGCCCATCAGCGAGGAATCGTAGAGCCCGCGCCGCTTCACCTCCTCCAGCATGAACGGCGTCATCTCCCAGGCCGGCGAGCGGAAGCCTTTGGGCACGACGCCCGCCTGGCTCTTGAACAACGCGAGCGACTCGTCCATCGCCCGCGCGAATTCCTCCGGCCCGGCCTCGGTCGCGAGTTCGTGGAAATAGCCGTGCAGGCCGATCTCGTGGCCGCGCGCGACGAAGGCCGGCAGCAGCTCCGGATGGTTCTTCGCGATCAGCCCCGGCACGAACAGCGTCGCCTTGATACTGTGCCGATCGAGCAAGTCGAGCAGGCGCCAGATGCCGACGCGCGGGCCGAACAGCCTTTGCTCGATTTGCCCGAGCGCGACCGGCGCGCCTTCCGGCAGGCTCCACTGATAGGGGCTCTCCGCATCGACATCGATGGTGAAGCAGAAGGCGCTGGACTTGCCTTCGGGCCATTCATAGGCGGGGCGGGCGGCGTTGGGGCCGGTCATGTCCTTGCCTCCCTTAGAGCGCCTGCTTCTTGTCCTGATGGACCGCGAGCGAGCCGATCGAGTTGCCGCCATCGACTGTGAGCGTCGCGCCGGTGACATAGGCCGAGGCGTCGCTGGCGAGATAGAGCAGGGCGTTGCCGACGTCCGCGCGGGACGACGCCCGGCCGAGCGGGATTTGCGCGACCGTGTTCTGGATATGCGCATCGGTGAGGGCGCTGACCGTGCTGCCGGCGGCGAAGCCCGGCTCCAGCGCGTTGGAGCGGATGCCGTATTCGGCAAGCTCGACGCCAAAACCCTTGGTGAGCCGGTCGAGCGCCGTCTTCGACATCGAGTAGACGCAGGCCGTGCGCCGCATCTTGCGCGAGGCGCCCGACGAGATGTTGATGATCGATCCCTTCACGCCCTTGCGCACCATCTGGGTCGCAAGCTCGCGGGTCAGAATGAAGGGTGCTCGCAGGTTGATCGCGAGGATGCGATCGAACTCGGCGGTCGACGTGTCCAGCAGGAAGGCGCTCGGATAGATGCCGGCATTGTTGACGAGGATGTCGGCCGCGCCCCAGCGCTTCCCGATTTCCGTCGCGAGCGCCGTGATCGAAGCCTCGTCGGTCAGGTCTGCCGGCATGACGAAGCTCTCGCCGGAAAGGCCCATCGCCTTGGCTTGCGCCTCCAGGTCGTCGGCGCGGGCATCGGTCAGGCAGAGCGTGGCGCCGGCCTCGTGCAGCACCTCGGCGATCCAGCGGCCGATGACCCCGCAGGCGCCGGTGACGACGGCGCGCTTCCCCTTGATGTCGTCGAACATAGGTACTTCCTTCAGCGATGGCGGGGATCGAGGCGGTCGCGCACGGCGTCGCCGGTGAGATTGACGGCGAGCACCAGCACAAACAGGCAGGCGCCCGGCAGCGTGGCGACCCACCAGGCGGTCGCGACATAGTTCCGGCCGGTGGAGAGCATCGCGCCCCAGCTCGCCGTCGGCGGCTGGACGCCGAGCCCGAGGAAGGAGAGCCCCGCTTCGAACAGGATCATCAGGCCGAATTCGAGTGTCGCGACGACGCTGACGGCGCCGACGATATTGGGCAGGACGTGGCGGAAGAGCACGCGCGGCGCGCTCGCTCCCATCAAGGCCGAGAGCCGGACATAGGGCATGTTCGCGACGGAGAGCGTCTGGCTGTAGGCAATGCGGGCGTAGCGCGGCCAGCGCGTCAGCGCGAGCACCATGATGACGTTGACGATGCCGGTGCCGAGCACCGCGACCGTGATAATCGCAAGCAGGATCGCCGGGATCGACAGGAAGACATCGACGACGCGCATCACCGCGATCTCGACCCAGCCGCGCCGATAGCCGGCGATCATGCCGAGCGTCGTTCCGACCACGCCGGACAGCACGACCGAGGCGAAGGCGACGATCAGCGAGATTCGCGCGCCATGAATGACGCGGCTGAGCAGGTCGCGGCCGAGCTCGTCGCTGCCGAGCCAGTAATGGAAGCTGCGCGAGACCGTGCCTGGCGGCTTCAATCGGCCAAGCAGGTTCTGCTGGTTGGGATCATAAGGTGCGAGCCAGGGTGCGAAGATTGCGACCAGCACGATGAGCGCGATGATGCCGACCGGCCACCAGCGCCACAGGCCACGGCTCTTGCGGCGCGGCATGGAGGTTGCGGCTGCAACGCTCATCGCGCGCCCTCCAGCACGATGCGCGGGTCGACCAGGCTGTAGAGCAGGTCCGAGAGCAGGTTGAGCAGCACCGTGACGAAGGCGCCGAGCAGCACGACACCCTGCACGATCATGAAATCGCGTGCCAGGATCGCCTGCACCGTGACCTGCCCGAGGCCGGGCCAGGCGAAGACGGTCTCGACGATGACGGCGCCGGCGAGCAGGTTCGAGATTTCCAGCGCGGCGACGGTGATGACCGGGATCGAGGCGTTGCGGGCGAGATGGCGGATGAGCAGGCGCCCGCTGCGAACGCCGCGCGAGCGGGCGGTGCGGACATAATCCTTCGAGAGTTCGTCGAGCAGGGCCGAGCGGGTGATCCGCGCGAAGGTCGCCATGCTCAACAGACCGAGCGCGAAGGACGGCATCACGAGATGCCAGAGATCGCCGGTCGAGGAGGGCGGCAGCCAGCCGAGCAGCACCGAGAACACCAGGATCATCAGGATGCCGCTCCAGAAGGTCGGCATGCTCTGGGCGGCGAGGACGAAGCCAGCGGCCGCCTTCGCTGCAGGCGAGTTGCGGAAGATCGCGAGCAGGATGCCGATCGGCACGCCGATGCCGCAGGCGACGAGGAGCGCGCCGGCCGCGAGCATCAGCGTATAGGGCAGGCGCGAGGCGATGATCGTGGTCACTGGCACGCGCTGCACGACGGACTGCCCGAGATCGAAGCGGGCGAGCTCGCCGAGAAAGTCGAGATACTGCACCACCAGTGGCCGGTCGAAGCCGAGCTGGTGGCGCAAGGCCGCGATATCGGCCTGCGTCGCCGTCTCCGGCACGAGCAGGTAGGTCGGGTCTCCCGTCAGGCGCTGGACGAAGAAGATCAGCGTCACCACCCCGAGGATGGTGACGAGCGCCTGGCCCAGCCGGCGGAGCAGAAAACCCGGCACCGCGGCTCAGTCCTTCCAGCTCATCCGGTTGATGAACATGCTTTCGTTCGGCGTCGGCTGGAAGGTCAGGTTCTTGGCCGCGCCGTAGATCACCACCGCCTGGTAGAGCGGCACGACCGGCACGTCGGCGGCGACGATCTCATGGACCTGCTTGTAGGCCGCAAGGCGCTTGCTGGTGTCGAGCGTGGCGCGGGCCTCTTCCAGCAGGGCGTCCATCTTCGGGTTGCGATAGGCCGACCAGCCGCTGCTCTTGTGCAGCAGCGGGAAGAGCACGCCATCGGCATCCTGGCAGGCGCAGGACCAGCGGCCGAAGCTGAGCATCGAGGTTGCTTCCGGTCCGGCCTGGGCGCGCTTGAGATAGGTCGCCATGTCCGACATCGCGATCTTCACGTTGAAGCCGGCTTCGGTCAGCATCTGCTGGATCGCCTGGACGATGCGTTGGTCGAAGACCGGCGCGGTGGCGAGGTCGATCTCGGCCTTCGCGGCCGGTCCCGCTTCGGCGATCAAGGCCTTGGCCTTGGCGAGGTCGTGTTCCGGCGCCTTGATGCCGTCGACCCAGCCGAAAATCGCCGGCGTCAGCAGTTCCGGCACCGGCTTGTCATGGCCGCCCAGCAGGCCGTCGATCATCGCCTGCTTGTCGAGCGCATAGGCCGCCGCCAGCCGGAGCTTGGGATTGTCGAAGGGCGGCTTGGTGGTGTTGAGCCGGACATAGGCGACACGCTCGGTCAGGCCGATCAGGGCCTGGGCCTTGGGCGCGGACTTGAGCTGGGCGGCCTGGTCGGCATCGAGCGTGACGACGAGGTCGCTCGAACCCGCCTGCAGGTTGGCGAGGCGGGTCGCCGCGTCCGGCACCGCCCGGAAGGTCACCGTCGGGAACGGCGCCTTGGTGCCCCAATAGGCGTCGTTGCGCGTGAGCTGGACATTCACGCCGCGCTGCCAGGATTCAAACTTGTACGGGCCGCTGCCGACGGGCTTGAGGTTGAAAGCGTCCTTGCCGACGGCCTCGACGACCGCCTTGGGCACGATCGAGAGCTTCACGAGCTGGGCCAGCAGCGCCGGATAGGGGCCGGCGGTGACGAGTTTCACCTTGGTCGGCGAGAGCGCGACCGCATCGGTGATCTTGTCGAACTGGCCGAGCTGGGGGCTGGCGAATTTCGGATCGGTGATGCGCTTGACGCTGAAGACGACGTCGTCGGCGGTCAGCTTCGAGCCGTCATGGAAGGCGATGTCGCTGCGCAGGTCGAACTCGATCTCGGTGTCCGAGATCTGCTTCCAGGCAGTCGCGACCTGCGGGATGATCGCGCCCTTGTCGTCGCGGGTGACGAGATTGTCGAAGATGTTGCGGTAGACATAGTAGCTGTCCGGGTTCCACTGCACCTGCGGGTCGAGCGAGGACGGCTCGTTGACGAGGTCGACGACGAAACGGTCCTTGGCGGCCAGCGCCGGCCCGGCCGCGAGGCCGAGCGTGGTGGCGACGAGGAAGGCGGCTGCGGCTTTCGAAACACGGCTCATCGCGATTTCTCCTCGGATACGGCGGGGGACGGCTTGCGGTCGTTCGAGCTTCGGCGCGGCCGGCGGCTGCGCACGGAAACGGGCTGGTCGTGCGGGAGCAGGCGGGCGGTCGCGAGAAAGCCATGCGCGACCGCATCGGTGAAGCGCTTCTGCTCTTCCTGAAGCGCGAGCAGCGCGGCGTCACGATCCCCGCGCAGGAGCGCATCGAGTAGCGGGCGCGGATCGACCGCAGGGGGCGCCGCTCCGGCGAGTTCGAGGGAGCGGATCAGACGTTCGGTGTGATCCCAGAGATCGCGCAGCCAGCTTTCGATGAAGCCGCTGGTCCGCTGCGCCAGCAGGTCGAGCGCCTGCCGGCACAATTGCTGTGCCATGGTGCGAGCTGAAGGATCGTCCCGCCCCAGAACGGCGT
This sequence comes from Allobosea sp. NPDC055353, assembly GCF_053644975.1. NCBI lineage: Bacteria > Pseudomonadati > Pseudomonadota > Alphaproteobacteria > Hyphomicrobiales > Alloboseaceae > Allobosea > Allobosea sp. NPDC055353. The sequence goes on from NZ_JBSHMC010000001.1 coordinate 85,313, forward strand.
CGATCGCGCCTCTCAGGCTGCCGAGCAGGGCAATGCTGCGTTCATCGAGCGGCTTTTCGACCAGTGCCGGCTCGATCCGCAACCTTGCCTCGACAATCGCGCGGGCAAGAGCGCCATCGACCGCCGCGACGCACCAGCCCTGCCGTGCATGCCGGGCGACGAAGCCGGTCGTCGCGAGTTCGGTCAGGGCGACGCGGACGGCCGCGCGACCGAGCCCGAAACGCTGGGCGAGATCGCCCTCGTGGGCGTAGGTGCCTGGAATGAGCTCGCAGCGGACAAGCGCCTGGCGTAGGCGCCGGCTCGCGAAGGCGATGTCGCTTTCCGCCGCAGGCGGCTTGGGAAACGAGAAGGGCGATTGATCGAGCATGAGTCATGCTGGCCCAGTTTCTGAAATCTGACAATAATTTTGTGAGATGTCAGAAACGCATGATCAGGCATGGTTGAGCCCCGCCATGCATGGCGGGGCTATGCCTTGATCCTGATTGAATGATGGGCCGGCAGCTTGCGCTGCCGGAAGCCTATTGCTCGGCCGTAACGGTGCTCGCCGCCGGCGCTGTCTGCGCCAGGAAGAAGAACGCAAGCGAGGCGCACCAGACGATCAGCCCGAAGACGGTGGCACCGGCCAGCACCAGCCCGAACCCGCCTTGCGCATGCAGCAGCGCCAGCATCGGGACCACGAAGCCGCTGACGGTGAAGCCGAGGAAATAGCGCACGCTGAACGCTTTGGCGCGATGCTGCGCCGGCACGTAGCGGGCGACCATCGCGTCGTTGACGACGACCTGCCCATAGATAGCGGCCATGGTCATGACGAGGCCGATGAGCAGCGGCACACCCGAGGTCGTCGCCGCGAGCGCGAGGCCGAGCGGCTGGAACAGCGCGAGCCCGACGAACAGGGCCGGCAGCGTGTAGCGGTCGACCAGCCGGCCCATCAGCCATTGCGTCGCGGCGCCGAAGACGAAGACCAGCGTCGCCAGCGAGCCGATCAGCGCCAGCGGCAGGTCGAGGCCGAGGCGCTCGTCGATGACCTTTGGCAGCGCGATCGTGGTGATGTTGAAGGTCATGCCGCCAGCGATGACAGCCACGGCGAAGATGGCGAGCAGAGCCTTCGGCCGATTGACCGGGATCAGCTCGGCCTTGCCGGAGCGGTTGGCGGATGGGCTTCCGTCGCCGGGCACGAGCGCGACGAAGGCGGCGCCCAGAACGAGGCAGACGAGGCCCGGGAGGACGAAGGCGAAGCGCCAGCCGAAATTCGCGGCGATCAGCGCGGTGACACCCGCGGCCGAAGCTGCGCCGAGATTGCCCCAGACGGCGTTGACGCCGAGATCGCGGCCGAGCTGGCGGGCATGGGTGACCAGCATGGTCGAGCCGACCGGGTGATAGATCGCCGAGGCGACGCCGAGCACGAGCAGCCAGCCGGCGAAGGCGGCGGGCCGGTCCGCGCTGGCGACGCCGAGGCAGGACAAGCCGTAGCCGATGAAGAACACGGCGAGCATGTTGCGCCGGCCGAACCGGTCCGAGAGCCAGCCCATCGGCAGCGAGCACAGGCCGAAGGCGACGAAGGCTCCGGTGGCGAGGCCGATCAGCTCGGCATAGCTGAGGTTCGTCTGCGCCGCGATGGCGATCACCGCCGTCGGATAGATCAGCAGCACGAAGTGATCGAGCGCATGAGCGGCATTGACGAAGAGAAGTGTGCGCTTCGACAGCGTTTCGGGGCTCATGGCGGTCTCTCGATAATAACGCGTCAATTTAGCTTGACCCGTTAAGCCTGTCGGGCCGTTATTCGGCAGGATCGGGCCAAACAGGAGATGTGATGCGCAATGAGAGCGAGGCCTACCAGACGGTGCCGCGCGCCGTTGCCGTCATGCCGAAGAGCTACGAGGCCGGCGCCAGCACGGGCTGGCACAGTCATCCGCGCGCGCAACTGCTCTATGCCACCGCCGGCTTGACATTGGTGCGGGCGGAGGACGGCACCTGGGTGCTGCCGGCCCGGCATGCGCTCTGGATTCCGCCAGGCCTCTCGCACGAGGTCAGGATGCATGGCGCGGTCTCGATGTGCTCGGCCTATATCGCGCCCGAGGCGGTGGGCGTCCTGCCGGCGGGATGTCGCGTGCTGGAGGTTTCGGCCTTGCTGGCTTCGGCGCTGGAGGCGCTCTCGGCCGAGCCTTTGCTCTATGACGAGGCCGGGCGTGGCGGCCATCTCGCCGCGCTGATCCTCGACGAGATCGCGCGGGCCCCCGAGATCGCGCTGACTCTGCCCTTGCCGCGGGACGTGCGCCTGCGGCGCATCTGCGATGCCTTGCTGAAGGACCCCGGTTCTGGCCTCGACATCGATGGCTGGGCGCAGCGCGCGGGAGCAAGCCGGCGGACATTGACACGCGGCTTCCGGGCGGAGACCGGTCTGAGCTTTGGTGACTGGAGGTCCCGCCTGCGCGTGCTCCGGGCCATGATGATGGCGAGCGATGGCGCGCCGCCCCACCAGATTGCCAGGGCGGTCGGCTATGCCGACCAGCGTGCGCTGCGGACAGCGGCCAGGCGTGTCCTCGGCCGGGCCGATCTGCCCTCGTGAAGCGGATCAGCGCGATTGCAGGGTCGGATCGAGCCGGTCCCGGATCCAGTCGCCGACGATCGAGATCGACATCGTCGTGAGGAAGATCGCCAGGCCCGGCAGGAGCGCGATCCACCAGGCGCTGGTCAGATAGGCACGGCCGGCGCCGAGCATCTGGCCGAGGCTGGTCAGGGGCGGGCGGATGCCGAGCCCGAGGAAGGAGAGCGAGGTCTCCAGCAGGATCACCTGCGGGAAGTTCAGCGTGAACTGGACGATCAGCACGCTCAGGATGTTCGGCAGGACATGCCGGAGATAGACATGGCGGGCCGGCGCGCCGAGCGCGGTCACCGCCGTCGCATAGCCTTGCGTATTGGCGGCGATGACGACGCCGCGCGTCAGGCGCGCGAACACCTCCCAGCCATAGAAGCCCATGATCGCGACGAACAGGAAGAAGCCGCCGCCGAACAGGGCGATCAGCGCGAGCGCGATCATCATGAAGGGCAGCGATGCCTGCACATCGGCCAGCATCATGATCGCTTCCTCGGTGAGCCCGCGGAAATGGGCGGCGATGAAGCCGAGCGTGGTGCCGATGAAGGCGCCGATCAGCGTGCCGCCGAGCGCGACGAGCACGCTGAAACGGATCGCGTAGATCAGGCGGCTCAGGACGTCGCGCCCGAGCTCGTCGGTCCCCAGCAGATGATCGGGCATGCCGCCCAGAAAACTCGGCGGCTTCAGGCGCTTCAAGAGCGACTGCGTGCGGTAGTCGTAAGGCGCGAGCCAGTCGGCGAAGAGGAAGATCACGAGGATCAGGCCGAGCAGGATAAGGGCCACGACCACGAGCGCGGGATAGCGCGCCTCGGCGCGCACCGGCGCATCGTCCTTCCGGCGGAACAGGGTCGAAAACGCCATCTCAGCTCTCCGAGCGGGCGGCGCGCATGCGCGGGTCGATCAGCGTGTAGACCGCGTCGACGGCGAGATTGGCGAGCACCATCGTGATCGAGGTCATGATCAGGATCGCCTGCACCAGCGCGAAATCGCGCGAGGTCACGGCGTTGACCAGCAGCCGGCCAACGCCGGGGACGGCGAAGACCGTCTCGACGATGATCGAGCCGGCGACGAGATCGCCGAGCTTGAGGCCGATGATCGTGATGATCGGGATCGCGGCATTGGGCAGCGCGTGCCAGAGCACCCGGCGCGGCCGCGGCACGCCCTTGGCCCGGGCGGCGACGACATATTGCTTGTTGAGCACCTCGAGCATGGCCGAGCGCGTGAAGCGGGCGAAGGTGCCGGCGAAATGCGTGCCCAGCGTGATCGCCGGCAGGATCAGGTGCCAGATGGTCGCGTCGCCCGAACTCGGCAGCAGGCGCCAGTGCAGCGAGAACAGCAGGATCAGCAGGATACCGAGGAAGAAGTTCGGCAGGCTGAAGCCGAGCACCGCGAAGCTCATGACGAAGCGGTCGATCGCCCGGTTGCGGTTGAGTGCAGCGACGATGCCGAGCCCTACACCGAGCAGGAGGCCGAGCACGAAGGCGGTCAGCCCGAGCCTGAGCGTGCGTGGAAGGGCCGCGGCGATGAGCTCGATCGCGGGCTGCTGGTCGGAGAGCGACAGTCCGAAATCGCCCTGCGCGATCCCCGCGACATAGGAGACATATTGCTGCCAGAGCGGCCGGTCGAGCCCGAATTTTTCGCGGTAATGCGCGATGACCTCGGCAGGAGCCTGGTCGCCGACCAGCGCCTCGATCGGATCGCCGGAGAGATTGAGCGCGACGAAGGTCAGCGTCACGATCAGCCACACGGTCAGGAGACCGCGCGCGAGCTTCGTCAGGAAGAGCCGGCCCGGCATCACGACGCCTTGCGGCTTTGCAGGCCGGTCAGCAGGTCGGGGTCGTTGAGCAGTACGGCCTGCGGTGCATGCGCGAGGATGCGCAGGAGGCCGTCGCCGTCGACATCGCCGACGATGCGTCCGGTGCCGTTGCCACCGGATGTGACCCAGACAGGCACGCGCCCCAGTAGCCGCGCCGCGACCGGGCCGTCTAGATTGCCTTCCCAGATGCGGAAGGCGCTCGCGCCTGCGGCGGCGTAGTGGTCCGGATTGGCCTTGTCGGGCAGGAAGGCAAGGACACGCAGGCCGGGGAGCGTCAACGTGGCATGCGCGACCTGGAGCGCCTCTCGCGCGCCGACCCAGACCCGGGCGGCGACGCCGAGCTCCCGGATCACCGCAAGCACGGCATCGATGATTGCGAGGTCCTTGGTCTTGATATCGATCAACGCCTCGCGATGCGGGCAGATCGCGGCCAGTGCCTCGGCCAGCGTCGTGAGTTCCACGCCGCCGGCGCGGGCGATGGCCCTGAGGTCCTCATGAGACGTTTCCGCGATCGCGGCATCGTTGCCGGCGATGCGAACGAGGTCGGGATCATGCGAGGCGACGACGACGCCATCGGCGCTGAGGCGTGCATCGGTCTCGACGAGATCGGCGCCGGACGCGATCGCAGCGCGATAGGCCTCCTGCGTGTTCTCGGGATAGCGGGCGGAATGGCCGCGATGGGCAATGACGAGCGGCCGGGTCATGACGCAACTCCCAGTTCACCAGCAAAATGACAGCGGACGCTGCGACCCTCGCCAAGCGGGCGCAGGCTCGGCATCTCGGCCGAGCAGCGCGGGCGGGCATAAGGGCAGCGCGTGTGGAAATGGCAGCCCGAAGGCGGATTGGCCGGCGAGGGCGGATCGCCCGCGAGCCGTACCGGCCTGTCTGAGCGGGAGGTCGAAAGGTCCGGAATCGCGGCGAGCAGAGCCATCGTGTAGGGATGCATCGGCGCGCGGTAGACCGGGTCGGTCGCGCCTTCCTCGACGATCTGGCCGAGATACATCACGGCGATGCGGTGCGAGAGCTTCTTCACCACGCGCAGGTCATGCGAGATGAAGAGATAGGCGATGTCGAAGCGTTCCTGCAGCTCCTGCAGCAGCTCCGTCACCGTCGCCTGCACGGAGACGTCGAGCGCCGAGACCGGCTCGTCGCAGACGATCAGGCTCGGCTTCATCGCCAGCGCCCGCGCGATCACGACGCGCTGCGCCTGCCCGCCGCTGATCTGATGCGGGAAGCGGTCGGCCATTTCAGGCGTCAATGCCACGGCCTTCATCAGGCGCAGGACTTCCGCGTCGCGCCCGCTGCGCTCGCCGATCTCGTGTAGGTCGAGCGGCTCACGGATCTGGCGGCCGATGCTCAATCGCGGATCGAGCGCCGATTGCGGGTTCTGGAAGATCATCTGGATGTCGCGGCGCTGGCGCTGCCAGTCCTTCGGCGTCAGTCCAGTGAGATCGCGGCCCTTGAAGAGGATCTCGCCGTCGCTCGGCCGTTCGAGCCCGACGATCATCCGGCCCGTCGTCGATTTCCCGCAGCCGGATTCGCCGACGAGCCCGAGTGTCTCGCCGATCCGCAAGGTCAGCGACACGTCCTCGACGGCGCGGATGGTCCGTTGCGTCCGCAGCAAGGAGCGGCCGCCGCCGAAATGCCGGCGTAAGGCGGAGACGCGCAGCAGGGGCTCGGTTGCGGCGCTCATGAGGCAGCCCGTTCGCGATAGACCGGTGCGGCGACATCGAGACGCGGCATCGCGGCAAGGAGTTCGCGCGTATAGGGCGCTTCGGGAGCGTTCAGCAGGCGCTCGGTCGGGCCGGCTTCGACGACGCGGCCATGGCGCATCACCACGACATCGTCGGCCATCTCGGCGACGACGCCGAGATCATGGGTGACGAACAGGATCGCCATGCCGAGCTCCGCCTTGAGCCTGTTCAGCAGGTCGAGGATCTGCGCCTGGATGGTGACGTCGAGCGCGGTCGTCGGCTCGTCGGCGATCAGCAGGCGCGGCTCGCAGGCCAGCGCCATCGCGATCATCACGCGCTGCGCCATGCCGCCGGAGAATTGGTGGACGTAAGACGCGAGGCGCTGCTCGGGCTCGGGGATGCCGACCAGGCGCAGCAGCTCCAGCGCGCGGGCCTGGCGTTGCGGCTCGGAGAGCGCGGTGTGCAGGCGCAAGGTCTCGCGCAGTTGCGCGCCCACCGTATGCAGCGGGTTGAGCGATCCGAGCGGGTCCTGGAAGACCATGCCGATGCCGCGGCCGCGGATGGTTTCCAGCTCGGCCTCGCTGGCGGCAGCGAGGTCGCGCCCTTCGAACAGGATGCGCCCCGCCGTCCGGCGCCCGTTCGCGGGCAGCAGGCCGAGCACCGCCTGGCACGAGACGCTCTTGCCGCTGCCGCTTTCGCCGACGACGCAGGTCGTCGTACCCGGCCGGACAGTGAAGGAAACCGCGTGCAGGATGTCGGCGTAGCCCGCGGCGGTGCGGAAGCCGACGGTCAGGCCCTCGACGGAGAGCAGCGCATCGCCGCTCCCGTCGGTCCCGGTCCTGCGTTCGCTCCTCGTCACTTCGCGGCCAGCGAGAAGTTCGAGGGACGGAAGTCCATGTAGTACTGGCTGTAGGGCGCCCAGTTGATGCCCTTCTTCACGCCATAGCCGGTGACGGGGTTGTAGAGCATCGTCATCGGCATATCGTCTTCGAAGGCAACGAGCAGCTTGGCGAAGGTCGCCCGGCGCTTGGCCTCGTCGGTCTCGGCGGTCAGCTCCTTGGCGGCGTCGTTGAAGGCCGGGCTCGCGCCATAGAGCTTCCAGGTCTTCTGGTTCTCGCTCGCGGGGCCCCAGAGCGTCAGGATCGCGCCAGAGGGATCGGGCACGCGATAGGTGTTCGACCAGGCGAAGACCTGCGCGCCCGGCTTGCGCACCTCCTTGAAGCTGTCGACGAAGTCGATGCGGGCATTGATGCCGACCGCACGCCACATCTCCTGGATCACCTGCGCCGCCTCGACATTGTAGAGGTAGTAGTTCGGGATCAGGCGATAGGAGATCTCCTGACCCTTGTAGGAGCTTTCCGCCAGCAGCTTCTTGGCGAGCGCCGGATCATAGGCGTAGCCCTTGTTGTCCTTGACATAGATCGGCCCGAAGCTCGGGAGCTGGTGGCCGTTCGGCGTATAGGTCTGACCCTTCCAGAGTGCGTCGATCAGCGCCTTGCGGTCGATCGACAGGCTCATGGCATGGCGCAGCTTCTTGTCGGAGAGCACGGGGTCGCTGGTGTTGAACTGGAGGACATGGCTGTTCTCCAGCGGCTCGGTCTTCACCGAGACGTCCTTGTAGCGCTTCAAGCCGTCCCACTGGTCCGGCGGCAATTCGACCGCGATGTCGAAATCACCCGCGACGAGGCCGGCGACGCGGGCCGCGACCTCGGGAACCGAGCGGAAGGTGATGGACTTGGCCGCGGGCTGGCCGCCGAAATAGCGGTCGAAGGCCGCGAGCGTGATCTTGTCGTTCTTCTGGTAGTCGACGAAGCTGTAGGGGCCGGTGCCGACAGGCTTCCAGCGCAGGGCCTTGGCCGCCTGGTCCATCCAGACCTTGGAATCGACGCCCTCCTTGCGGAAGGCGTTCCACGGCTCATCGCAGATCGCGAAGGACATGTAGCTCGACAGGCGATGCTCCATGATCGGGTCATGTTGGGCCACCGTGATCCGGACGGTGAAGTCGTCGAGCTTCTCGACATTGGTGAAATTGCCGAAATAGACGCGGCCTTCCGGATAATAGGCCTTGGGCCCCCAGAGCCGGTCGGGTGAGAAGGTCGCCAGCACGTCGTTGGCGTCGAACGGGCTGCCGTCATGGCAGACGACGCCGCGGCGCAGCTTCAGGTCGAAGGTGGTCGGCGTCGTCCAGGACCAGCTCTCGGCCAGGCCGGGCACGAGATTGGCGCCGCCATCGGCCTTCGGCTTGGCAAAGTCGCGCCGGATCAGCGTGTCGAAGATCGAGTAGTAGATGCGGGTATCGACATTGCCGGTGTGCTCGCCGGGGTCGAGCGAGCGGGCGAGCTCGTTCACCGCCACCGTCAGGGCGGGCCGCTCCTGCGCGATGGCGCCGGAGCAGGCGGCGATCGCGAGGCCTGCGCCGAGCATGACCCCGAATGGCGCTTTGCGTGTGGTTGAGTTCGTCATGGCATCCTCCCATCGGACAGGAATCGTTTGGTGTTCCGTCGTTCGTCGATGCGGCAGCCTTATCCAGGCTTGCCGCGAAACAGGCGTTGCAGCGTTTCGACCTTCGCGAGCGTCTTCAGCGAGCGGCCATGGTCAGTGCGTGACAATTCCAGGATCAGCGTGTTGCAGATCGCCATCGGCACGGTCAGCGAATGGAACTCGCCCTGTTCGCCGCGGGCGGCGACGAGTTGCCTGTCGCAGGCGGGGACGCCGGTGCGCCGGTCGGTGATCAGCAGCGTGGCGGCGCCGATCTCGCGGGCGCAGGACACCAGCCGTGCCACCGTCGGACTTTCGTGGCGGAAGATCATGGCGACGACGACGTCGCCGGCGGCGAGGCCGAGCAATTGGTCGGCCGCCTGCCAGTCGGCATGGGCGACGACCGCAGCGCGGTATCCGGATCTGACGAGGCGCCGAACGAACATATCGGCGAGACTGCTGGCATGACCCTCGCCCACGACAAGGATGCGCCCGGCCTGCCGGATCATCGCGGCGGTGGCGACGATTTCCGCATCCGTGATCTGGTTGACTAGGTTACCGAGCGCGCGGATTTCGCCTTCGACGACCGAGCCCAGCAGGGAATCGCCGCGAACCCGGTCGAGCCGGCGCTGCACGCGCACCGATGCGTCGAGATCGGCCACGACCGTGTCCTGCAGCGCGCCGCGCATCTCGCGATAGGAGGCGAAGCCGAGCTTGCGGGCGAGGCGGCCGGCTGTCGAGGCGTGCACGCCGGCCTGTTCGGCAACCTTGTGCGACGGCAGGAAGCTGCCTGCCGTGCGGTTGGCCAGGAGGACCTCGACCAGTCGCCGGTCTGACTCGGTCAGCTCGTCCCGGCGCGCCGCGATGATCTCCGTCAGGTTCATCGTGTCTCCCATGAAGGCAGCGTAACGGAGCCTTGCAGCGATATGCAAGTTAAATTGCAGACTCGATCATCGGCAATTTATGTTGCATAAGCAGACATCTCCCCGGACGGTGACAGGGATATGACGGACATCGCCTCACATCGCGGCGGGGCCAAAATCTGGCCCGAGAACAGCCGCCTCGCTTTCCGCAATTCCGCGGTTCTCCCGGTGGATTTCATCGAGTTCGACATCCATCGCAGCCGCGACGGCGTTCTTGTCGTCCATCACGATCCCCTGCTCGGTCGGACCGCGTCAGGGGTAGGCGCAGTCGGCGAGATGGACTGGGCCCAGCTTCAGGCCGTGGAGCTGATCGGCACGGATGGCGAAACCATCCCGAGCTTCGATGAGATCCTCGATATCCTCGAGCCGAGCGGCATCAGGCTGCGCATCGAATTGAAGACCCGCCAGGGCGGCGAGCGTTACGCCGGGGTCGAGGCGCAGGTCGTGGCGCGGCTGAGGGAGCGGCGCCTGCTCGACAGGACGACCTTCACCTCCTTCGACCTGCCGACGCTTGCGGAGCTCCTGCGCCTCGCGCCGGCCACGCCGACGATCTGGCTCGTCGCCGACAAGCTGCTGGCACCACCCACGCGGGACCTGAGCAAGCTATCCCGCGAGGCGCGCGCGGCCGGTGTGCGAGAGATCGCCATCCGCATCGCCCAGGCACAGGATGGCGATGGCGAGGCCTGCCGCGGCGAGGCCGTGACGCTGGGCTATTACGGTGCCCATGACGAGCCGGCGATCCGCAAGGCCTTTTCGGACGGCGTCAGCGCTTTCACGACCGACCGGCCGGACATCGCCATCGCTGTCCGGCGCGAGATCGGCGGCTAGCCATCCGACGTCGGGCGGGCCGCTCGAAACCTCCGCCCTCGATCACGCCGCCTTGGCGAGGAAATCCTCGGCATAGTGACAGGCGACCTGCCGGCCATCGACCTCGCGCTTCTCCGGGCGCTCGGCACGGCAGCGTTCGGTGACATGCGGGCAGCGGGTCGAGAACACGCAGCCCTTCGGCGGGTTGAGCGGGGAGGGAAGTTCGCCGCGCAGGATGATGCGCTCGCGCTTGCCGGCATCGACGCGCGGCGTCGAGGCGAGCAGCGCCTGCGTATAGGGATGCAGTGGCCGGGCGTAGATGCGCTCCTTCTGCCCGTGCTCGATGGCATTGCCGAGATACATCACCATCACGTCATGGGCGATGTGGCGGACGACGCTGAGATCGTGCGAGATGAAGAGATAGGCGAGCTTCAGCTCGTCCTGCAGGTCGGCCAGCAGGTTCAGCACCTGCGCCTGGATCGAGATGTCCAAGGCCGAGACCGGCTCATCGGCCACCACGACCTTGGGCGACAGGATCAGCGCGCGGGCGATCGCGATGCGCTGACGCTGGCCGCCCGAGAACATATGCGGATAGCGGGCATAGTGCTCGGGCCGCAGGCCCACCTTGGCCATCATCGCGCGCGCCTTCTCGGTGCGCTCGGCCGCGGAGAGGTCGGTGTTGATCTTGAGCGGCTCCTCCAGGATCGTCCCGACCTTCTTGCGCGGATTGAGCGAGCCATAGGGGTTCTGGAAGACGAACTGCACGGTGCGGCGCAGGCGCCGGCGCTCGCTGGCCGGCGGCGAGACGGCATCGACCCCGTCCAGCGTCAGCGCGCCGGAGGTCGGCGCCTCGATCAGCGTCGCCATGCGCGCCAGCGTCGACTTTCCGCAGCCGGATTCGCCGACGACGGCGAGCGTGCGCCCGGCCTCGACCGCGAAGGAGACCTTGTTCACCGCCTGCAACTGTGCCGGGGCGCGAAAGAGCCCCTGCTTGACCGGATAGATCTGCGTCAGCTCGCGCGCTTCGATGACGGGATTGCTCATCGCACGGCCTCCGTCGCCTGGCCGGCTTCGTCGCGGGCACGATCGGCATCGCGCTGGGGATCGCCGAGCGGATAGTGGCAGCGCACGCGTCCGTCCGCCCAATCCCGCAATTCCGGTTGGATATTGCGCGAGTGCTCGGTCGCGTAGGCGCAGCGCGGCGAGAACAGGCAGCCCTTCGGCCGGTCGTTCAGGCCGGGCACCATGCCGGGGATGGTGGCGAGCCGGGTGGCATGCTCGCTGCGCTCCGGCAGGGCTGCGAGCAGAGCTGCGGAATAGGGATGCTGCGGGTTGGCGAAGAGCGCGTCGACCTTGCGCTCCTCCATGATCTGCCCGGCATACATCACCATGATGCGCTGCGCGGTCTCGGCGACGACGCCCATATTGTGGGTGATGAGGACCAGCGCCATGTTGCGCTCGCGCTGCAGCGACATCAGCAGGTCGAGGATCTGCGCCTGGATGGTGACGTCGAGCGCGGTCGTCGGCTCGTCGGCGATCAGCAGGCGCGGATTGCAGGCGATCGCCATCGCGATCATCACGCGCTGGTTCATGCCGCCGGACATCTGGTGGGGATAAGCCTTGAGGCGGCTTTCCGGCGCGGGGATGCCGACCTGCTCGAGCAATTCGATCGAGCGGCGCTTCGCCGCCTTGCTATCCATGCCCTCGTGCTTCCTGAGAGTCTCGGCAAGCTGGAAGCCGATGGTGAAGCACGGGTTCAGGCTGGTGCTCGGCTCCTGGAAGATCATCGCCACGTCCTTGCCGGTGAGCTGGCGGCGCTCGCGCGCGGACATGGTCAGGAGGTCGCGGCCGTCGAAGCGCAGCTTGTCGGCGCGAACCCGGCCTGGATAGCCGACGAGGCCCATCAGCGCGAGCATGGTCACGCTCTTGCCGGAGCCGGATTCGCCGACGACGCCAAGCACCTCGCCCTCCTCGAGGGTGAGGTCGATGCGATCGACGGCGCGCAACGTTCCCTGGGAGGTCGGGAATTCGACGCTGAGGTTTTCGATTTCGAGCAGGGGCATGGGATCAGCGCTTCAGCTTGGGGTCGAGCGCATCGCGCAGGCCGTCACCGAGAAGGTTGAAGGCGAGCACGGTGATGAGGATGGCGAGGCCCGGGAAGGTGACGACCCACCAGGCGCGCAGCACGAACTCGCGCGCGTCGGCGAGCATCGTGCCCCACTCCGGTGTCGGCGGCTGGGCGCCCAACCCGAGGAAGCCGAGCGCGGCGGCATCGAGGATCGCGGTGGAGACGCCGAGCGTCGCCTGCACGATCAGCGGCGCGGCGCAGTTCGGCAGGATCTCGGAGAACATCAGGCGTATCGTCTGCGCGCCCGAGACCTGGGCGGCGACGACATAGTCTTTGCTAGCTTCGGCGATGACGGCGGCGCGGGTGATGCGGACATAGTGCGGCAGCACGACGATGGCCACCGCGAGCATGGCGTTCATCAGGCCGGGGCCGAGGATGGCGACGATGACGATCGCGAGCAGCAGGCTCGGCATCGTCATCAGGATATCCATCAGGCGCATGATCGCGATATCGGCGATGCCCTTGAAATAGCCGGCGATCAGCCCGAGCACGATACCGACGACGATCGCGAGCGCCACGACCGCGATGCCGATCACCAGCGAGAGCCGCGCGCCGAAAAGCAGGCGCGAGAGGATGTCGCGGCCGATCGCATCGGTGCCGAGCGGATAGGAAAGCGAGCCGCCCTCCTGCCAGAACGGCGGCTTCAGGAAGACTGCGTTGTTGGTCAGGTTCGGCTCATGCGGCGCGATCAGGGGCGCGAACAGCGCGCAGAGCAGCACCAGCACGATGATGACGAGGCCGGCGACGGCGCCGCGATTGGCACTGAAATAGGTCCAGAACTCGCGCAGCGGATGCGGCGGCGCGATGCCGGGCGCAGCAGTCGGGGCGTTGAGGGTCTCTAGGCTCATGCGGTCAGGCTCCGACGGGAGCGAAAAGGGAATGATGATTCATCTTGCGTGCCTGATGCGCGGGTTGATCAGGCCGTAAAGCAGGTCGACGAAGAGATTGACGCTCATCACCACGACGCCGAGCATCAGCGTGCCGCCTTGCAGGACCGGGTAGTCGCGCCGGCTGATCGCCTCGATCAGCCATTTGCCGACGCCGGGCCAGGAGAAGATCGTCTCGGTCAGGATCGCGCCGGTGAAGAGCGCGCCGACCTGCAGGCCGATGACGGTGACGATCGGGATCAGCGCATTGCGCAGCGCGTGCATGGCCACGACCCGGATCGGCGCCATGCCCTTGGCGCGGGCGGTGCGGATATAGTCCTCGCCGAGAACCTCCAGCATCGCCGAGCGGGTCATGCGGGCGATGACCGCGAGCGGCACCGTGCCGAGCACGATCGCCGGCAGGACGAGATGCGACAAGGCCGACCAGAAGGCATCGATATCGCCCGCCAGCAGGCTGTCGATGGTGAGGAAGCCGGTCACCGGCTCGATGAAATACTGCACCGCGATGCGGCCCGAGACCGGCGTGATGCCGAGCTGCACCGAGAACAGCAGGATCAGCAGCAGGCCCCACCAGAAGATCGGCATCGAATAGCCGGTCAGCGATATCCCCATCACGCCGTGGTCGAAGATCGAGTTTCGCTTCACCGCTGCGATGATGCCGGCGGGGAGCCCGACGATCAGCGCGATCAGGATGGCGCAGATCGCGAGCTCGATCGTCGCCGGGAAGAGCTGGCCGAATTCGGTCAGCACGTTCTCGCGGGTGACGATCGACTTGCCGAGATCGCCCTGGACGACGCGCTCGATATATTTGCCGTACTGGACGAGCAGCGGCCGGTCGAGGCCGTATTCGGTCAGGAGCTGGGCGTGGCGGGCGGCGTCGATGCCGCGTTCGCCAGCCATGGTCTCGATCGGATCGCCGGGGACGAGGCGGACGAGGAAGAAGGCCAGCAGCGTGATGCCGATGAAGGTCGGGACGACCAGGCTCAGCCGGGTGAAGATGAAGCGCAGCATGGTTCTGCCGATGTTCTTGGCCGGCGCGAAAGGATTGTCTCACGCCGACAGGTCGTTTGGATTTATTGCAATGTCGAGCTGTAGCCCAGCGCAAACACCAAAAAGCGCTGGAGATCAAGAATGTCGTCCGCGACATAGCGGATCGTGAAGGCGTCGAGGCGCTCCACGGCCTTCAGCATCGCGAGATACTCGACCGGCTGCCGGAACAGGAAGTTGACATCGAGCGTGACCGGCCCGGCGATCCGGTAGGGCTTGATCGCAGCCCGCCGCGCGATGGCGCGCTTCACGCCCTCCGCGATCAGCTCGTAGGAGGCTTCCGGCATCAGCGTGCGAGCGGATTGGCGGCTATGCGCCCATTTCACCGTCACGCCCTCGATATCGGGCAGGAAGCCCCTGGTCTCGGCGATGGTGGCGTCGTCGCCGCTGACCAGCAGGACCGGCACGTCGAAATGCCCGGCGATGGCGGCATTGATGCCGGCCTCGGGCACGGCGACGCCATTGACCCTGACTTCGCGCAGGCAGGCGCTGCGGAAGGTATGGGCCAGCACGCCCTCGGGATTGGTCGCGCCCGTGTGGTAGCCAATGAGGAGCGCGCCGTCATAGCTGCCGGCCTCGATGCCCTGCATCATCGACAGCGGCCGCGGATGGGCCCGCACGAGCTGGACCTCGCGCGGCAGCCGCTCGAGCAGGAGGTTCTGCCCTCTGCCGTGGCTGTCGGCAATGACGACCTCGCTGGCGCCGCTGGCATAGGCGGCCCGCGCCGCGGCGGTGACGCTGTCGGTCATCCAGATGCGGGCGGCCTGGTATTCGAAGCCCTCCACGAGGGTCTGGTCGCGGGTGACGACGCCGGCGATGCCTTCGATGTCGGCGGAAATGTAGATGCGCATGGCGATGAGCTCCGGGGAGGCCCTGCGCCGCTCGCATGAGCGCGCAGGCAGTCGACCGCGGCAGCGTAGGCTGCCGCGGCGAGAGGGGCGCTGGGTTACTTGGCGATGGAGACGCCGTAGAAGGGCTGTCCGCCGAAGAAGTGGATCTTGTAGTCCTTCACTTCCTTGCGCACCGGCGTGAACGCCTGCGCATTGGCGAAGAGCAGGCCCGCGACATCCTGGTGGAACAGTTCCTGGAAGCGCTTGTAGAGCTTGGCGCGCTCGCCCTGGTCGGTGATGGTGCTGGCCTTGGCCAGCGCGTCCGAGGCTTCCTGATTGCACCAGCGGGAGCGGTTGGCCCCGCTCTTCACGCCTTCGCAGGTCCAGCCCGAAAGCAGGATCTGGCTCGGATCGGGATAATCCCAGGTATAGCCGAACATGCCGACTTCATGGTCGCCGGCCCGGCCGCGCTTGAGATACTCGCCCCATTCGAAGGTCTGGATCGTCGCCTTGACGCCGATCTTGGCCCAGTCGGCCTGGATCAGCTCGGCCGCACGGCGGCCGTTCGGCATATAGGCGCGCACCACCGGAATGGCCCAGAGCGTCGTCTCGAAGCCGTCGGCGAGACCCGCTTCCTTCAGCAGCGCCTTGGCCTTCTCGGGATCATAGGGGCGCGGCTTCAGGTCGGCGTCATGCGACCAGAGCGAGGGCGGCACAGCCGCCGCGGCGATCTTGCCGGTGCCCTGGTAGACCGCGTCGATGATCGCGGGGATGTTGGTCGCATAGGCCAGCGCCTCGCGCACGCGCTTGTCGCCGAAGGGCTTCTTCTGCTGGTTGAAGGCGAGGAAGCTCTGGTCGGCGATGCTGCCCTGCAGCAGGTTGATCGAGGCTTCCGCCTTCATCGCCGGCAGGTCGCCGGGATTGGGATAGCGCGCGATCTGGCACTCGCCCGAGCGCACCTTGGCGAAGCGCACCGAGGCATCCGGCGTAATCACGAAGATCAGGTCGTTGACCAGCGCCATGCGATCGCGGTTGCCGACGGCCTTGGTCCAGTGGTCGGGCACCGCCTTGAAGCGGATCACGGCGTCCTTCTGATAGGAGGTGAGCGAGAACGGCCCGGTGCCGATCGGCACGAAATCGATCTGCTCGGGCGTGCCGGCCTTCAGCATGGCCGCGGCATACTCGGCCGAAAGGATCGACATCGGCTCGACCGAGAGTGCCGAGAGCAGCGGCGAGTTCGGCTTGGTCAGGGTCAGCTTGACGGTGTAGTCGTCGACCTTCTCGATCGCCTTCAGGCTCGGCTTCACGATTTCGGCGAAGAAGCCGAAATTGCCGCTGCCGACTTTGTGGAAAGGATTCTTCTCGTCGAACATGCGGCCGAACGAAAAGATCACGTCGTCGGCGTTGAAGTCCCGCGTCGGCGTGAAGCTCTTGTTGGCGTGCCATTTCACGCCCTTGCGCAGCTTGAACGTGTAGGTCAGCCCGTCCTCGGAAATCACCCAGGATTCGGCCAGGCTCGGGATGATCTGCGATCCCCCGCGTTCCGTCGCCGTCAGCCGCTCATAGATCTGTGCCGCGACGTCATAGGCGGTGTTCTGCCCGCTGAATTGCGGGTTCAGATAATCGGGGCTGGCCTCGGAGCAGACGACGAGCGCCTGGGCGCTGGCGACGGCGGGCAGCAGAAGGGCGCTCAGCCCCAGCGTCAGGGCAAGAGAACGGGCACGAACGGACATGGGCATCTCTCTCGGGACAGGCAGGAGAGGCGGATCGGGCGCGGGGCGTCGTGCCCCATCGTCTCCACCTCCCGGAACGCGGTCCGACGGGGCCGCGCCACTTGGCGAGCACCAACCGCGCCACGATGTGGCGCGGTTGGTGCGGGAGGTCACTTGCCGATGTCGACGCCGTAGAAGGTGTGGCGGCCGAACGGCGAGAGCTTGAAGTCCTTCACCTCCTTGCGGACGGGCTTCAGCTGCACCGCATGCGCAATCGTGAACCAGGGCGACTGCTCCTTGAAGATCACCTGCGCCTGCCGGTAGAGCTTCTCGCGCTCGGCCTGGTCGGTGACCGTCTTCGCCTTCACGACCAGATCGTCGAAGGGCTTGTAGCAGAACTTCGCGACGTTGCCGCCGTTGTTCTTGGCGGCGTCGCAGCCCAGCAGCGTGTGCAGGAAGTTGTCCGGGTCGCCGTTGTCGCCGGTCCAGCCGAACATGCCCGTTTGGTGCTCGCCCGCCTGCAGGCGCTTGCGGTACTCGCCCCATTCGAAGCTCTTGATCTCGGCCTTGACGCCGACCTTGGCGAGATCGGCCTGCATCAATTCGGCGATGCGCTTGGCGTTGGGGTTGTAGGGGCGCTGCACCGGCATGGCCCAGAGGTCGATCTCCAGCCCGTTCGGATAGCCGGCCTCGGCCAGCTCCTTCTTGGCCGCCTCCGGATCATAGGGGTCGTCCTTGATCGTCTCGTTATAGGACCACATGGTCGGCGGGATCGGGTTGATCGCCGCGACGCCGCTGGAGAGATAGACCGCGTCGATGATCGCCTGCTTGTTGATCGCCTTGTTGACGGCGTGGCGCACCTTGACGTCGTCGAACGGCTTCTTGGTGGTGTTGTAGGCGAGATAGCCGATGTTCAGGCCGGGCTGCTCAAGGATCTGGACATTGGCGTCCTTCTTGATCGCGTCGAGATCGGCCGGGTTCGGATAGGGCATGACATGGCATTCGCCCTTCTGCAGCTTGGCCCAGCGCACCGAGGCGTCCGGCGTGATCGCGAAGATCAGGTCGTCGATCTTGGCCTTGCCGGCCCAATAATCCGGGAAGGCCTTGTAGCGGATGATCGCGTCCTTCTGGTACTGCACCAGATAGAACGGGCCGGTGCCGATCGGGTCCTGGTCGAGCTTCTCGGGCGTGCCCGCCTTCAGCATCGCATCGGCATATTCCTTCGACTGCACGCTGGCATATTGCATGGCGAGGTCGGCGAGGAACGGCGCTTCCGGCTGGTTCAGCGTGAACTTGACGGTGTAGTCATCGACCTTCTCGACCGATTTCAGCAGCTTGGGCATGCCCATGTCGTTGAAATACGAGTGGTTCGAGCTGGTCACCTTGAAGAACGGGTGGTTCTCCTTCCACTGCCGTTCGATCATGAAGATGATGTCGTCGGCATTGAAGTCGCGCGTCGGCTTGAAGCTCTTGTTGGATTGCCACTTGACGTTCTTGCGCAGGTGGAAGGTGTAGGTCAGGCCATCCGGCGAGATATCCCATTTCTCGGCGAGGGCCGGCTGGACCTTGGTGCCGCCGCGTTCGAACTGGACGATCGTATCGTAGATCTGGGTGTTCGCATCGAAGGATGTGCCGGTGGTGTTGACGCTCGGCGCGAAATTCTCGGGGCTGCCCTCGGAGCAATAGACCAGCGTCTTGGCCATCAGCGGCTGCGCCGCCATCAGCGCGGCGGCCGACAGCGTCGCCAACAGAATCGTCTTCATGGGTGTCTCCTTGAACGTCTTTCCGCCCTCGCGAGGGCGGCAAACGGCCCCGTTGTATCGGAAGCTCCTGGGGCGGAAGTCCCCGGGCCGCCTTGTCTACAGCTTATTCAAAGAAGGAGAGCGCGGATAGCCGTTTCGGAGGGCTTGAAGGCCGGCTCCAAGGTGAGGGTAAACGATTGTGTCGGAACGGATTCCGGCTGGCGCGAGAGAGCTTTTGTTGCCGTCGGAAGCTTATTCGAAAGTCTAGGGGTTCCGGACAGGCCCGATGTTCCGGGCAGGCTCTCAGAGGACTTCGCGCACCCGCACCAGCGTCGTGTCCATATGGCGGCCGATCGCCTCGGCCAGGGCGTCGCCGTCGCGCCTGAGCAGCGCCGCCATCATGTCCTCGTGCTCGGCGACCGCGCCGGCCCATTTTTCCGGGCCTTCGTTGCCGACGAAGCGCAATCGCTTGATCCGCGATTGCAGCGTGGTGTGCATCTCGGCCAGCACGGCATTGCCGGAGGCCGCGACGATGGCGCTGTGGATCGCCTGATTGAGCTTGAAATAGTCGAGCCGGTCGCGCGTCGCGTAGAGTGCCAGCATGTCCCGGTGCAGCTTGTGGATCGCTTCGACCGTGGCGTCGCTGGCCTGCGCACAGGCGATCCGGCCGCCGAGCTGCTCCAGGCTCTTGATGACTTCGAGGATGTCGGCGAGGTCGCGCGCCGAGAATTTCCGGACGATCGCGCCCTTGGCCGGCAGGATCTCGACGAGACCTTCGCTGGCGAGCGTCTTGATCGCCTCGCGCAATGGCGTCCGCGACACGCCGAGCTGGGCGCCGACCTGGCCCTCGTTGATGCGCTGGCCGGGGGCGAGACGCCCCTCGATGATCATGTCGCGCACGCGCTCCAGCACCTCGTCATGGAGGGTCCGCCGCGTGATCGGGATATAGTCGGCCGCCGTCTCGCTCATCGTTGCTCCACTGGTCCCGATTTCTCCGTTACGGCATGCGGCTTTCGCGCTGTCAAACGGGCGCGCTGTCCTCGGCGGCGAGCAGCGCATCCTGCCGTCGGCGCATCGCCAGCAACCCGGAATCCTCGGGAATCGCGACATCACCGAGGCGGATCGCCTCGCCGGCCTTGACCGGGCGCACGAGTGTCCGGTCGGCGGCGAGATAGAACGGGGCGGCGCGCTCGGCGGCCAGCGGCATCGCAGGCCTTACCTCGGCACCGACATTCTCGATGCTGTGATGGTGCCCGCCCATCGCGAGCACCGTACCGGCGGCGAGATCGCGCTGTGCCACGGCGACGAGATCCTGCCGCGGGCGGTAATCGTCGCCATAGCCGGAGCGGCCGAGCCCGGCGGCATCGAGGATCGAGGTCGCGACCTCGACGCCGAGCAGGTGGCGCGGCAGGTAGAGCGCGGCCGTCCTGCCGCTGCGGCTGACGACATGGCCCTTGCCGGCGAGCATCTCCCAGGTCTCGTCATTGTCGCAGCGCACGACGATGAAGACGCCGCCGGCGAAGCTCGCTTCTTCCTTGAGCCGCAGATGGTGGAAAACGTCGATCCGGCGTGTGCCGCCCATCAACCCGCCCTCGCTGCGCTCCGCGAAGAGATCGGCGAGCTCCGGGACGCGGGCCGGCGGCGCGTGGAAACCGGCGGCATCGGCTGAAAAGTCCAGCGCATTGGCGACGAGCGTCATCTCGCAGAGATCGGGCACGGCCCGCAGCGGGAAAGCCTCGCCGAGGATACGGGCGCGCTCGGCTGCATTGGTCACGATCGAGCGCGAGCCCGGCAGCCAGTGCTCGCGCAGCGCCGGCAGCGCGCGGGTCACGCCGTTGCAGGTGACGTTGCCGGTCGCGGCATCCAGCACGAAATCGTATTCGCTCGACTTGCCGGCCGCGATGATCTCGAGGCCGATGACTTCGGCCCAGCTCGCGAGCGCGATCAGCAGGCTCGGCTGGTCGCCGTCGACCGGCGTCACCACGACGCCCTTGTCGCGGGCAAGCCGCGCCAGACCCGGCCCGACGACGCTGTCGGCCTCCTTCGAGACCAGCGCGACATGGCGGCCGGCATCGATCGCGGCGAGGCTGTGCCGTGTGGCTGCCTCGGGGCTCCCGGTGGCCTCGACGAGAAGCGAGAAGGGCAGTTCCATGACGACGTCGAGGCTCGCCGTGGCGATGCATTGGCCGGCGTTCCATGCGGCCCTGGCCTCGGCGCCGGTCGCGCACAGCGCGATCTCGCCCGCCTCGAAACCTGCGGCGACGAAGGCGCGCGCGGCGGCTTCGGCGGTGACGTCCACAGCGATGCGCGCATTGACCAGCCGCGTCCGGCGCGACTGCGCGAGATAGCTGCGCCCGAAGCTGCCGCTGCCGACCAGGCAGGTTTCGACCGGCTCCGCGATCCCGGCGTAATGCGCATGAAAATTCATCGGCCCTCCTCCGGAGCAGCGCAATCCGCGCCTGTGTCTTCCCGCTTGGTACAGCAATCGAGATATGCTGCATACAGCATACTTGAGTGACCGGACTGCCTGTGTTAGCCAACGGCCAGACGAATGGACAGGCAGCGGAGTGGCGGCCATGAGTGAGCGGACGAATGACGCCTTGCCGGTGATCGCCGTGGCGATGGGCGATCCTTCCGGCATCAGCCCCGAACTGACGGCGCGCATCCTGTCGGAAGCTGATCTGCGCGGCGCCGCGCGCTATGTCGTCTTCGGCGACAAGCGGCTGCTGGATCTCGGCATCAAGGATGGCGGCGTCGATCCGCAGGTTCAGGTCGTCAAGGACGGTGATGCGCTGCCGCTCGGTGACAAGCCCGTCTTCGTCGATCTCGCCAATCACGATCCCGCCGATCTCAAGCGCGGCACCGCGACGCTCGCTGGCGGCAAGGCCGCGACCGAGAATTTCCGCCGCGCGCTGCAATTCGCCGCGTCAGGCCAGGCCGATGCGGTGTTCTTCACGCCCTTCAACAAGGCGGCGATGCGCTTCGCCTATCCCGGCTATGACGACGAGATCCGCTTCGTGCGTGACGCCATCGGCTTCGAGGGCGCGGCGAGCGAGTTCAACATCCTCGACAAGCTCTGGAACGCCCGCGTCACCTCTCATATCCCGCTCTCGGAAGTGGCGCGGAACATCACGCAGGAGCGCATCCTGCGGGCGCTGACGCTGGCGGATGCCAATCTGCGCGCGGCCGGCTTCAACCCGCCGCGCATCGCGGTCGCCGGCATCAATCCCCATGCCGGCGATGGCGGCAATTTCGGCCGCGACGAGATCGAGACGATCGAGCCGGCGGTGAAGGCGGCGAAGGCCAAGGGCTTCACGGTCGAGGGGCCGTTCCCGTCGGATACCGTGTTCCTGCGCGCGAAAAACGGCGATTTCGACGCCGTGCTGACGATGTATCACGACCAGGGCCAGATCGCGATGAAGCTGATCGGCTTCGACCGTGGCGTCACCCTGATCGGTGGCTTCCCCTTCCCGATCTGCACGCCGGCCCATGGCACGGCCTATGAGATTGCCGGCAAGGGCGTCGCCAATCTCGGCGCGACGCGCGCCGCGCTCTCGCTCGCCATCAAGATGGCCCAGGACGGCAAGGGAAAGACCCGCGCCGCTGCCTGATCCCCGCCTGTCCACGTCAAGGCCGCCGCCAAGAGCGGCCCGTCAATTCCAGCTCACAGGGAGAGAAACCATGAAGACTATTGCTATTTCGGCCGCGCTTGCCGGCGCGGTTGCCTTCGGCGGCATCGGTGCCGCCCAGGCCTGGGAGCCGACCAAGCCGATCGAGTTCGTCGTGACCTCGGGCGCCGGCGGCGGCACCGACAATTTCGCCCGGATCATCCAGTCGATCATCACCAAGCACAAGTTCACCGAGCAGCCGATCGTCGTGGTGAACAAGGGCGGCGGCTCCGGCGCCGAAGGCTATGTCTACGGCAAGAGCGCCAAGGGCGACCCGAACCGCGTCATCTTCGGCACCAACAACGCCTATCTGCTGCCTTACGTCGCCAAGCTCGGCTACAAGTTCACGGACCTGACGCCGGTCGCGGCGCTGGCGCTCGACGAGTTCCTGCTCTGGGTCAAGGGCGATGCCCCCTATGCCGATGCCAAGAGCTATCTCGAGGCGGTCAAGGCCAAGCCGATGGGCTTCAAGATGGGCGGCAGCCAGTCGAAGGACACCGACCAGACCCTGACCTCGATGATCCAGGACGCAGCCGGGGTGAAGTGGATCTATATCCCGTTCCAGGGCGGCAGCGCCGCGGCCGTGCAGCTTGCCGGCGGCCATATCGATTCCAACACCAACAACCCCAACGAGAATATCGGCCAGTGGAAGGCCGGGCAGGTCAAGCCGCTCTGCGTCTTCTCGCCGGTGCGCCTCGCCAAGGGCGAACCCGTCCATGACGGCAAGGGCTGGGGCGACATCCCGACCTGCAAGGAGGCGGGCCTGCCGCTGGAGACCTTCCAGATGCCGCGCACCGTCTGGCTGCCGGCCGATGTCCCGGCCGATGCCGTGACCTATTATTCCGACCTGCTGGAGAAGGTCTCCAAGACGCCGGAATGGCAGGAATTCGTGAAGCGCACCGCCCAGACCGGCAAGTTCATGAAGGGCAAGGAACTTGCCGATTTCGTCGCCAAGGACGAGGCTGCCAACAAGAAGGTCTTCGAGAACGAAGGCTGGGTCGCGAAGTAAGGTGGGATCGGCGCGCGCCGATCTACCTCGGAAACACGCGGTCATCCCGGGCTTGACCCGGGATCCATGCCGGAACCTTCATCGGGTCCGCTCAGGCATGGATCCCGGATCTGCGCTTCGCTCCGTCCGGGATGACCCGCTTCTCCTTAAAGCCGTGCCTTCCCGCCGCTCCCGAAAGGAGGAACCCACCGCATGATCACCCGCTTCTGGGCCGAGATCGGGACCGCGATCCTGACGCTGGTCTTCGGGCTCGTCATCGTGAAGGGCTCGCTCGAATTCGGCATCGGCTGGGATACGTCCGGTCCGCAGCCCGGCGCCTTTCCCTTCTATGCGGGGGCGCTGATCGCGGTGGCAAGCCTCGGCACGATCGCGGTCACGCTCGGTCAGCGCATCGTAGGCAGGGCTGCGCTTGCCGAGGCCTTTCTCGACGCCGAGCGTGGCAAGCGGGTGCTGTCCTTCCTGCTGCCGCTCGTCGCCTTCGTCGTGATGAGCGCGACGCTCGGCATGTATGTCGCGACGATCCTCTATCTCGTCTTCGCGATGCGCTTCCAGGGCGGTTATGGCTGGCTGCAGAGCCTCGCGACCGCTTTCGTGACGGCGGCCTTCTTCTATTTCGCGCTCGAGAAATTCTTCCAGATCGGCCTGCTCAAGGGCCCGATCGAGCCGCTCATCGGCCTCTGAGACGGCGGGGATATCAGCATGGATAATGTCGCCAACCTGATGCACGGCTTCTCGGTCGCGCTCACCACGCACCATGTCCTGCTGATGATGGCGGGCGTGCTGCTCGGCGTGCTCGTCGGCGTGCTGCCGGGGCTCGGCGCGCCGAACGGCGTCTCGCTGCTGCTGCCGCTGACCTTCTCGATGGACCCGGTCTCGGCGATCATCCTGCTGACCTCGCTCTACTGGGGCGCGCTCTTCGGCGGCTCGACCACCTCGATCCTGTTCAACATTCCCGGCGAACCCTCATCGGTCGCGACGACCTTCGACGGCCACCCGATGGCCAAGCAGGGCAAGGCGACGGAGGCGCTCTCCTTCGCCTTTCTCTCGGCCGGCTTCGGCGCCATGGCCGGCGTCATCCTGATCACGCTGCTCTCGGGCTGGGTCGCGAATTTTGCGCTGCGCTTCTCCTCGCCCGAATATTTCGCCGTCTATTTCATGACCTTCGCGAGCTTCATCGGGCTCGGCGGCGCCTCGCCGTTCAAGACGGTGGTCTCGATGGCGATCGGCTTCGCCTTGGCGACCATCGGCATGGACTCGGTTTCCGGCAATGTCCGCCTCACCTTCGAGTTCGACGTGCTGCTGGCCGGCGTCAGCTTCCTGATCGCGGTCATCGGCCTGTTCGGTATCGGCGAATTGCTGCTGACCATGGAGGAGGGGCTGAAATTCGAGGGCGTCGCCGCCAAAGTCCGTATCGGAGACGTGCTGCGCACGGCCGCCAAGCTGCCGCGCTACTGGCTCGCTTTGCTGCGCTCCTCGCTGATCGGCATCTGGATGGGCATCACGCCGGGCGGGCCGACCGCGGCCTCCTTCATGAGCTACGCCATGGCCAAGCGCTCCTCGCGCAACCCCGCCAAGTTCGGCAAGGGCGAGCCCGAGGGCGTGATCGCGCCGGAGACGGCCGACCACGCCGCCGGGTCCGCCGCCATGTTGCCGATGCTGGCGCTGGGTATCCCCGGCTCGGCGACGGCTGCGGTGATGATGGGCGGGTTGATGATCTGGGGCCTCAATCCCGGCCCGACGCTGTTCACCGACCGGCCCGATTTCGTCTGGGGCCTGATCGCCTCGATGTATCTCGGCAATGTCGTGGCGGTGGTGATCGTGCTGGCGACGGTGCCGCTCTTCGCCTCGATCCTGCGCATTCCCTTCTCGATCATCGGGCCGATCATCGTGGTGATCTGCTTCATCGGTGCCTTCACCGCCGCGAGCAAGGAATTCGACATCTGGCTCGCGCTGGTCTTCGGCCTCGTCGGCTATCTCTTCAAGAAGCTCGACTACCCGATCGCGCCGCTGGTGCTCGCCATGGTCATCGGCGACAAGGCCGAGGATGCCTTCCGCCAGTCGATGATCTTCAGCCAGGGCTCGCTTTCGATCTTCTGGTCGAACCCGCTGGTCTCGACGCTGATGGCGATCGGCCTCGCCCTGCTGGTGCTGCCGGTCGTCGGCAGCGCCGCGCGCCGCTTGCGCGGCACCAAGGCCGCCAGCACTGTCTGAACCCGCCCCGTTCGCCACCGACGAGATGACGCCATGACCGAACCCTACAAGGGCATCCTGCCGATCGCGCCGACCATCTTCCATGAGAATGGCGACCTCGATGTCGAGGGCAACAGGCGCGTCATGGACCTGATGGTCGACCAGGGCGTCGACGGCATCTGCATCCTCGCGAATTTCTCGGAGCAGTTCCTGCTCACCGACGAGGAGCGCGATCAGGTGATGCGGCTCTCGCTGGAGCAGGTCGCGGGCCGCGTGCCGGTCATCGTCACCACCTCGCATTTCGCGACCCTTATCGCCGCCCAGCGCGCCAAGGCCGCGGCGGATGCCGGCGCCAAGATGCTGATGATGATGCCGCCCTATCACGGCGCGCTGCTCAAGGCTGACGAGCAGGGCATGATCGAGCATTTCAAGGCGGTCACTGAGGCCTGCGGCATTCCGATCATCCTGCAGGACGCGCCGCTCTCCGGCGTGACCATGACCGTGCCCTTCATGATCCGGCTGGCGAAGGAGGTTCCGCTCGTCCGCTATTTCAAGATCGAGGTGCCCGGCACGGCCAACAAGCTGCGGGCGCTGATCGAGGTCGGCGGCGACGCCGTGGTCGGCCCCTTCGATGGTGAGGAGGCGATCACGTTGATGGCCGATCTCGACGCCGGCGCCACCGGCACGATGACCTCCGCGATGATCCCTGACCTGATCAAGCCGATCCTCGCCGCCCACGCCGCCGGCGATCGCAAGCAGGCGGCGGCGCTTTATGCCCGCGTCCTGCCGATCATCAATTACGAGAACCGGCAATGCGGCCTGCGCTCGGCCAAGGCGGTGATGAAGGAAGGCGGCGTCATCAAATCGGAAGCGGTACGCCATCCGCTGACCCCGCTCCATCCGAAGACACGCGAGGGCCTGATCGAACTCGCCCGTGAGCTGGATCCGCTGGCGCTGCGCTGGGGCAAGTAAGCGGCATCCCGACAGGCGCGGGCGGGGTTGCGTATTTCGCGCCTCGCACCGCCTTTACAAAGCGGGTCGGATCGCGGGAACCTCTCCGGAACCTGCCGCCCGGCGGGGCCATGGACGGAGAAGGTGAACGCATGCCCAGTCTCAAGCCGGAAACCCGCGAGAAGCTGCGCACGGTCTCCGTCGCCACGCTCTGCACGGCGCTGTTCAAGCGCGGCCTGCGCAACCAGTTCATCCAGGATGTCCGCCCGCTCAATCCCGGCGCCGGCACCATGGTCGGCGAGGCCTTCACGCTCCGCTACATCCCGGCGCGCGAGGACCTGAACCAACTCTCCGTTTTCCAGGACCGCGCCCATCCGCAGCGCAAGGCGGTCGAGGATTGCCCGCCTGGCGCGGTGATGGTGATCGATAGCCGCAAGGACCCGCGCGCAGCCTCGGCCGGCGGCATCCTCGTCTCGCGCCTGATGAAGCGCGGCGTCGCCGGTGTCGTTACCGATGGCGGCTTCCGCGACTCCTATGAAATCGCTGGATTGCCGTTCCCGACCTATCACAACCGCCCGTCCTCCCCGACCAACCTGACCCTGCATCAGGCGATCGAGATCAATGGACCAATTGGCTGCGGCGACGTTGCAGTCTTCCCGGGCGATGTCGTGGTCGGCGATGCCGAGGGCGTCATTGTGATCCCCGCTCATCTCGCCGACGAGGTCGGGGCCGAGGCCGTCGAGATGACGGCCTTCGAGGATTTCGTCACCGAGGAGGTCTTGAAAGGCCGCTCGATCCTCGGCCTCTACCCGGCGACGGAGGAGCAGACCAAGGTCGATTTCGCGGCGTGGCGGAAGGCCAACGGTCGCTGATCCGGACGGCCTTCGAGTTGAGGCAGGTCAATTGGTGGCCGTCGGCGCCAGTCGCGCCCGGCCGAGCACCATCATCCGGTCGATCTGGAAGCCGGAGCGCTGGAGCGCGTCATGGTCCTGCGGCCAGGCGGCCGAGCGCTCCAGCGAGATCGCGATCCGCGGCAGGTCGAGCTCGATGGCGAGCTGGTTGGCGAAGCGCAGCAAAGCATCGACCAGGCAGGTCCCCGGCAGCCTCAGCATCGCCAGTTCGGATATCTCAAGTGCCGTGCCGCCCGCGATTGTCTGCGCGACGCGGAAGGTGAAGACCGCATGCGGCATGGCGCGCGCGTCGCGCAGTGCGAAGACCCCGCGCGGCCGGGCACCATCCTGCGAATTGTCGCGCACGAACTCGGCCCAGCCGTCGGGCGTCACCTCCGGATGCAGCATGGCGACGAGGCTGAAGACCGTGTCGGCGCCCGCCGGCGCGATGCGCGCGACCTCGAAGATATCATCGCCAGTCACGAACGCTCTCCGGGATTTCGAGGGCGTACCGTGATTGCCGGCTCGGCAAGGGCGCATTGATCTGGATCAAATCGGCGGCTTGCGACCAGAAGCGCGCTTTGTGGGCTCAAACCCATGCGTTATGGTCTGCCGATGATCAGGAAGGTGCGATCGTGAACTGTCACCCCACGGCCTGCGGCGATGGCGGCTGCCGCAGCTGCATGGTGCGCCTGGTCAGCGTCTGTGCGTCCCTGACGGATGACGAGCTGGCGCTGCTCGAATCCCTGGCGCATCCCACGCATTTCGCCTCCGGCGCGACGCTGTTCACGCAAGGCCGCGAGGCGCATTCCGTCTACAACGTCACGGCCGGCGTCGTGCGCCTCTACAAGCTGCTCTCCGACGGTCGCCGGCAGGTGGTCGGCTTCGCCCTGCCGGGCGATTTTCTCGGCCTTGCGATGCGCGATGCCTACGGCTTCTCGGCCGATGCCATCGGCGATGTCGCGGTCTGCGCCTTCGCGCGCGGCGCCTATACCGCGCTGGTCGATGCCAAGCCGCATCTGCTCAAGCGACTGCACGAGTTCGCGACGCATGAGCTGACGCTCGCCCATGAACAGATGCTGCTGCTGGGCCGGCGCACCGCCGAGGAGAAGCTGATCTGTTTCCTGCTCGGCATGCAGCAGCGCTGGGCGCGCCTCGGCAAGCCGTCGGTCACGGTGCCGCTGCCGATGACCCGGCAGGACATCGCCGATTTCCTCGGCCTGACCATCGAAACGGTGAGCCGCACCTTCACCCGCCTCGCCCGCGAAAAGACAATCCTGATCGTCCCCGGTGGCGTGCGCGTGATGAACGCTGCGCGGATGAGCGCCGTCGCGGCCTGAGGGCTGCCGCGCGCGATACGAGATGGCGCGGTTCTCAGGGCCAGGGCGCTGATGATCGCCGTCGCCGTGCTGATCCTGCCGGCCCCTGCGTGCTCGATCTGAACGGTCTCTTAACCCTGCCGGGCTAGCACTGGGGCTCAGGTTAACGAAGCGTAGTGTTCGCCTAAGCCCATGCATAAACTGGACCGTCACCGCCGCGCGAACGCCGTCGTTCCCGAGGATAATCGCTTCGTTCAGCCACAGGAGGGTGCGTCGTCCGCGACGCCGGAAGCCCCTGTGGCAGAGTCGATTCGGCAGGGGGGATCATCCTCCAGCCTCTGGCCGACCTATGTCAGGCCCTCGCGCTCTGCTGACGTCCAGCGCAAGCTGACGCAGGCCGAGCAGGAGCTGGCCGCTTCCCCGGTTCTGGGTCAGGCCCTCGACATCGCCATGCCCCCGAATGCTCCCGCTCCGGGCGAGAGCCGTGTCCGCTTCTGGCGCACGCCGGATCATCTGATCCGGCAGGTCTGGGGAGCGCCCGGCACCGAGACGGCGCCCGAACCGGCATCTGATGAAACGGTCTCCGTCGAGCTGACGTTCAACGAGGGCGAGAACGCCTTCACCGACGAGATGGCGTTCGAGGCTCCTGCGGAGATCGGTGTCGTCCCGGAGCAGGACGTCGCGACGCCACTCGATTTCATCTCGGATCATGCCTTCTGGGAATGCGTGCCCGAGGCCGAGCGCGACGACGCCGAGTTCTCCTTCGAGCCCGCCTCTCCACCGATGGCGGCGGAAGCGCTGGCCCATGCCCCGGTCATCGCCTTCGACGAAGAGCCGCGGGTCGCGAAGCGCGAAGCGCCGCCGATCGCGGTAACTGCTCCGGTGGTTGCGCCCGCCTGGTCCGGCTTCGGCTGGGGGCAGAGCTATCAGGTGAGCTTCCAGATCGCGACGCCCTCCTGGCAGGCCCCGGCCGTGGAAACGGTTGCGGTCGCGGACGAGGCTCCGGCCCCGGAAGAAACTGTGCCTGTAGCGAAGCCCGGCGTGCCGCTGGCGCGCAGCACGCGGCCTGCGGTCGAGCCCAAGCCTGTTCCATCCAAACCGGTTCAGCCCCAGCCAGCCCAACCGGAACCTGCGCGCCCTGAATCTGTGGCCCAGCCCGCCAAGGTGACCCCGTTCAGGGCAAAGCTCCGCCTCGTCGAATTGCCGGTCGTGCAGGATGCGGGCTTCCAGCTGCCCCCGATCGAGTTCCTGGCCGAGCCGCCGCAGGCGCAGGCCGAGACCATGCCGGTCGAGATGCTCCAGCAGAATGCCGGCCTGCTCGAAGGCGTGCTCGAGGATTTCAATATCCGGGGCGAGATCGTCCAGGCCTGTCCCGGCCCGGTCGTCACCTTGTACGAACTGGAGCCGGCCCCCGGCATCAAGAGTTCCCGGGTGATTTCCCTGGCCGACGACATCGCGCGTTCGATGAGTGCGGTGTCGGCGCGTGTTGCGGTGGTGCAGGGCAAGAACGCGATCGGCATCGAACTGCCGAACACCCGGCGCGAGACCGTCTTCCTGCGCGAACTCCTCGCCAGCCAGGATTTCGAGGCGACCAAGCACAAGCTCGCGCTCTGCCTCGGCAAGACCATCGGCGGCGAGCCGGTGATCGCCGATCTCGCCCGCATGCCTCACCTGCTCGTCGCCGGCACCACCGGCTCGGGCAAGTCGGTCGCCATCAACACCATGATCCTCTCGATCCTCTACCGGCTGAAGCCGGAGGAGTGCCGCCTGATCATGGTCGATCCCAAGATGCTCGAACTCTCCGTCTATGACGGCATCCCGCATCTGCTCACCCCCGTCGTCACCGATCCCAAGAAGGCGGTCGTCGCCCTGAAATGGGCGGTGCGCGAGATGGAAGAGCGCTACAAGAAGATGTCGAAGCTCTCGGTGCGCAACATCGACGGCTTCAATGCACGGGTTGCGGAGGCGGCCGCGGCCGGAGAGGTCATCACCCGCACCGTCCAGACCGGCTTCGACAAGCATTCGGGCGAAGCGATCTACGAGGAGGAGGTCATGGACCTCGAGCCTCTGCCCTATATCGTCGTCATCGTCGACGAGATGGCCGACCTGATGATGGTCGCCGGCAAGGAGATCGAGGGCACGATCCAGCGCCTCGCCCAGATGGCGCGCGCCGCCGGCATCCACGTGGTCCTCGCGACGCAGCGCCCCTCGGTCGACGTCATCACCGGCACGATCAAGGCGAACTTCCCGACCCGGATCTCCTTCCAGGTCACCTCGAAGATCGATAGCCGCACGATCCTGGGCGAGATGGGCGCCGAGCAGCTGCTCGGCCAGGGCGACATGCTCTACATGGCCGGCGGCGGGCGCATCACCCGTGTCCACGGCCCCTTCGTCTCGGACGCCGAGGTCGAGAAGGTCGTCGCGCATCTCAAGACGCAAGGCCGGCCGCAATATCTCGACGCCGTCACCTCCGAGGAGGACGAGGGCGGCGAGGACGAGGATGGTGCCGTCTTCGACAAGACCGGCATGGGTTCGGTCGAGAGCGACGACCCCTACGAGCAGGCGGTCGCGGTCGTGCTGAGGGACAAGAAGGCCTCGACCTCCTATATCCAGCGCCGCCTCCAGATCGGTTACAACCGCGCCGCATCCATCATGGAGCGCATGGAGAACGAGGGCATCGTCGGACCCGCAAACCACGCCGGAAAGCGCGAAATCCTCGGGGAAGGTCCGCGTCAGCGCGACGACGAGGACTGAGCGTCCCAGAGAAGGGCTGTCATCCTGGGCGAAGCGAAGCGCAGACCCGGGATCCATGCCTGAACCTTTGCCGGAAGCGCTCCGGAATGGATCCCGGATCGGCGCCGCTTCGCGGCTTGTCCGGGATGACGATGAGGTTAGGGCAAAGGTGGAGAGTAGCGGCTTCGCCGCTCAATCCAGCAGGATCGACCTGATCTCGCGCCAGCTCGCTTCGTCGGGCGCGCAGAGCAACCCAGCAGGGCGCCCGGTCGGCGCATAGGGCCGGCCATCGAGCAGGCGCGCATGGCCGCCGGCCTCGCTGTAGAGCAGCACGCCCGGCGCGTGGTCCCACGGGTTGAGCACGCCATAGAGCAGGAACTGCAGGCGCCCCGCAGCCGCCAGCCGGTATTCCTGCCCGCAGCAGCGCAGCGAGCCGACTTCGAGGAAGGCCGGGAAACGGCCGGGAAGCGTGCTGCGCAGCGGCTCGCGAAAATACTGCCAGCTCGCCATGCCATTCATCTGCCGGGTTGCGACGGCTGGTGCGACGCGCAGGTCGCGGCTCGTACCGTCTGCGGAGTCCATCCAGGCTCCTTCGCCGCGCAGCGCCATGGCGCTGTCATCGGCCGTCGGATCATGGATCACGGCGGCGGCGATCTCGCCTCGGATGACGACCGCGGCCATGACGGCGAAGAGCGAGAGGTCGCTGGCGTAGTTCAACGTGCCGTCGATCGGGTCGATGACGAAGGCGAGATCGGCTTGCGCCAGCTCTTCGAGGAGCGAGGGATCTTTCGTGACACCTTCCTCGCCGATCAGCGCGGCGCCCGGAAAGGCCTTGGCCAACGCGGCACAGATGAAGCGCTCGGCTGCCTCGTCGGCTTCCGTGACGAGATCGACCGGGTTCTGCTTGGCGCGGATATCGCTATCAGCCAACCGGCGGAAACGCGGCATCACCTCGCGCCGCGCCGCCTCGCGCAGGATGGCGTCGAGCCGCTCGTGGTCCTGCCGGGTGAAGATCATCCGAGGTCGAATTCGACGAGGATCGGCTGGTGGTCCGAGGCCCGCGTCTCGATGTCGTAGGTGATCGCGCGCGCCCGATCGGCGAGGTCCGGCGTCGCCAGCACGAAGTCGAGACAGCCCGGCGGCCCGTAGGTCTGGTCGCAGATGAAGGCGGAGGGCGGGTGCGGGGCCTCGCCCTTCAACACCGGCCAGAGATCGACCAGCGGCGGCACGCCGCCCTCGAACGGCGCGAGCAGTTGCGCCAGCCCGGCATCGTCGGGCCGCATGTTGAAGTCGCCGGTCAGGATCGCGCTCGCCGCATTCGGCGTCGGCGCATAGGTGTGAGGGCCGGGCTGGCGTGGCGTCGTCTGCCGCGCCGCGGCCATGCGGTGGATCTGCCGGATGCCCTCGACCTGGGCGGCGCGCAGCACAGGCGAGGAATATTCCAGATGGGTGGTCATCACCCGGATCGGGCCGAAGGGCGTCTCGACCATCGCCTCGACCAGAACGCGCGGCATGTTGCGCGTTGCCGCCGCCTCCCAGGGCAGGACATGGCGCAGCGCCTGCGCCACTGGCAGCCGCGACAGGACGAGGTTGCCGAAGCGCTTGCGTCCGCCGGCGCCGTCCGGAACATCGACGCCGATGGCCTCGATCGCGGTGAAGCCCGGCAGGAGTTCGCTGAACAGCGCGAACTGGTCGGTGCGGTCATTGCCGTCAAGGTCGGGGAAATTCGCCGCGACCTCCTGCAGGCAGAGCACGTCGAAATCCGCCATCTGCCGGGCGTGGTCGATGATGCGGCGCGGATCGACCTCGTCGTCGACGCCGCGGGCCCACTGGATGTTCCAGGTGATCAGCTTCATCGGAATGCCGTTACTTGATGCCGGCGCGCATGAAGCTCTGCACGAACTGGCGCTGGAACAGCAGGAAGCCGACGAGCAACGGCGCCGAGGTCATCAGCGTCGCCGCGCAGATCACCGCCCAGTCGATGCCCTGATCGGCAGAGGAGAACACTTGGAGGCCGACCGTCAGCGGGCGCGACTCGACCGAGTTGGTGACGAGCAGCGGCCAGAGGAAGTTGTTCCAGTGGTAGCTGACCGAGACGAGACCATAGGCGACATAGGTCGGTTTCGCCAGCGGCACATAGACCTTCATCAGCACCTGCAGCGGGCTCGCGCCCTCGACGCGGGCGGCGTCGTCGAGCTCCTTCGGCACGGTCTTGAAGGTCTGCCGCAGCAGGAAGATGCCGAAGGCCGAGGCGATATAGGGCAGGGCGATCGCCGGGATCGTGTCGATCAGGTTGAGCTTGGCGAGCGTGCGGTAGTTCTCGACGATCAGCGCGTCCGGCATGATCATGAGCTGCGCCAGGATCAGCACGAAAGCGACGTCGCGGCCCCAGAAATCCTGCCGCGCTAAGGCATAGGCGGCGAGCGTCCCCAGCACGATCTGGAAGGCGAGGATCAGCGTGACGAGGATGAAGGTATTGAGGAAATAGCGAGCGAAGGGCGCTGCCGCCCAGGCGCGGGTGAAATTGTCGAGCGTCAATGGCGCGGTCAGCACGAAGCGCGTGGTGTATTCGGCCGGGTGGAACGCTGCCCAGACGGCATAGGCCAGCGGCAGCACCCAGAGCAAAGCGAGCAGGATCGCGCCGGTCGATTCCAGCGTGAGCGCGAGGCCCTTGGGCGCGTAAGGGTCGGCGCGCGCTGCCGTCGGAGCGGGGTGGGGCGCGGCGCTCATTGATAATGCGTCCTGCGTTCAAGCCAGCCGTACTGGACGAAGGCGACGAGCGCGAGCAGCGCCAGCAGCACGCAGGTCAGCGTCGCCGCATAGGCCGTGTCCCAGAAGCCGAAGCCGACCTGATAGATGTAGAAGAGCAAGAGCGTCGTCGCGTTGTCCGGGCCGCCGCGCGTCATCACGAAGACATGGTCGACCATGCGGAAGGCATTGATCACGGCATTGATCAGCACGAACAGCGTCGTCGGCATCAGCAGCGGGAACTGGATGCGCCGGAAGAAGGTCCAGCGCGAGGCACCCTCGATTGCCGCAGCCTCGCCGAGGCTGGGCGGGATCGCCTGCAGCGCCGCGAGGTAGAAGATCATGAAGAAGCCGGCTTCCTTCCAGATCGCGACGACGGTGATGGCGTAGAGCGCGGTGTCCTGCGAGCCCAGCCAGTTGGTCGAGCGCGCCCCGAACAGGCCGGTGATCTGCTCCAGCAGCCCGTATTGCGGCGTGTAGAAGAACAGCCAGATATTGGCGACCGCGATCATCGGCAGGATCGTCGGCGTGAAGAAGGCCATGCGGACGAGCGTGCGCCCGGCGATCTTGTCGTTGACCCAGACCGCCATCAGCAGCGCCAGCGCGATCGAGGTCGGGATCGTGCCGAGCGCGAACCAGAGATTGTTGCTCATCGCCTTCCAGAAGATCGGATCGGCAAGCATCTGCTGGTAGTTCTCGAGCCCGATGAAGCGCGCCGGGCGGCGCGCCTTCGGGGTCGAATGGAAGCTCTCGATGAAGCTCGCGACCGCGGGCCAATGCGTGAACAGGGCCAGGCACGCCATGGCCGGCAGCAGGAGCAGCCAG
This sequence comes from Allobosea sp. NPDC055353, assembly GCF_053644975.1. Classification (NCBI taxonomy): domain Bacteria; kingdom Pseudomonadati; phylum Pseudomonadota; class Alphaproteobacteria; order Hyphomicrobiales; family Alloboseaceae; genus Allobosea; species Allobosea sp. NPDC055353. Next base: position 120,303 of record NZ_JBSHMC010000001.1, read on the forward strand.
CCATGGAGCGTCGCGGTCGCGCGGTTCGTCATCGATTCAACCCCCCGTCATTGCGAGCGAAGCGAAGCAATCCAGGGGGACGTAGCGCTCTGCCGCCCCTGGATTGCTTCGTCGCTTCGCTCCTCGCAATGACGGTTTGACCGCATCAGGAAGGCTTACCGGTAGGCCTTGAGGATGCGCTCGGCCTCGGCCTGTGCGTCCTCCATCGCCTTCTGCGGCGTCTTGGTGCCGGTCAGCGCCGCCTGCAACCCGTCGTTCAGCGCCTTGGTGACGCGCTGGTTCTCATGGGTCGAGAGCTCGGCCACCGCGCTCGAGAGCTGGTCGCGCGCGACGATCGCCGGCGGGAAGTCGGCGACGTATTTCTTCATCGCCTCGGTCTCGTAGGCCGCCGGCGTCACCCCGACATAGCCGGTATTGATGCTCCACTGCGCGGCGCGCTCGGGCGTAGTGATCCAGCGCACGAACTTGAAGGCGGCTTCCTGCTCGGCCTTGGTCGCCTTCTTGGAGAGGTAGAAATTGCCGCCGCCGGTGGGGCTGCCGGGCTTCTTGCCGGCCGGCAGAACCGCGACGCCGAAGGGGAACTTGGCGTTGGCGCGGACATTGGTGAGGTTGCCGGTGGTGGTCCACATCATCGCGACCTTCTTCTCGAAGAAGTCGCGCGGCGTGGTGCCCCATTCGACGATGCCGGGCGGATGGACCTTGTGCTTCTGCGCGAGGTCGACCCAGTACTGCAGCGCCTCGACCACACCCGGATTGGCATAATCGGTCTTGTCACCCGCGCTGTTGGCGAGGATCGCGCCGGCCTGGGTCGTGAGGCCCTGGAACAGCCAGTAGGGGAAGCCGGAGGAGGGGATCTGGATGCCCCATTGCGTGGTGTTGCCGGAGGCGTCGCGCTTGGTCAGCTTCTGCGCGAATTCGAGCTGCTCGGCCCAGGTCTTCGGCGGCTTCTCGGGGTCGAGGCCCGCTTCCTTGAACAGCTCCTTGTTCCAGTAGAGCACCACGGTCGAGCGCTGGAACGGAATGCCCCAGGTCTTGCCGCCGGTCTGGCTGTTCTCCATGAAGCCGGGATAGAAGCCGGCAAGCCACTTCTTGTCCTCGTCGGTCTTGATGAAGTCGTCGAAGGGCACGATCGCCTCTTCGTCGATCAGCGTGAACATGTCGGTCGAGAGCAGCACCGAGAGCACCGGCGGCGTGCCGCTCTTATGCGCGGTCAGCGCCTTGACGATGGTTTCCTGATAGGTGCCGGCATAGATCGGCTTCAGCTTGATGGACGGGTTGTCCTTCTCGAAGTCGGCCGCGTAGGTGTCGATCAGCTTGGTGATCGGGCCGCCGACCGCGACCGGATAGAAGAGCGAGAGTTCCGCGCCCTGCGCCCGGGCGATGCCGGGAAGAGCGATCGCGCCCGCAAGGGCGGCCGTGCCGCCAAGAAATTCACGCCTGTCCATAATGTCCTCTCTCCCTTGTTGGGATGGTCCGCTCGTCCGACGCTCCGGCCGGTTCAGTTGCGAACCACCTTCCGTTCCGACGCCTGGTCGAACCAGTGCAGCGCCGATTGTGACAACGTGATGTAGACCGCTTCGCCGGCTGTGGCCCGCACCTTGCCGGGCCGCTTGACGATGAAGGAATGCCCGTCGACGCGGGTTTCGAGCAGCGTGTCGGAGCCGAGATATTCGACCGCGACGACATCGGCGGCCATGCCGCGCTCGGTGATCTCGACCATCTCCGGGCGGATGCCAACCGCGAGTCCGGCGGGGTCCAGGTCGTCGGGCGGGGTCGCCACACCGCCCCGCGCCTGCACCGTGGTGAGCGGCAGAACGTTCATCGGCGGCGTGCCAACGAAGCGGGCCGCGAAGATCGTCGCGGGGTTCTCGTAGAGCATGTCCGGTGGGGCATCCTGCTCGATCCGGCCGTTGCGCATCAGCACGACCTGGTCGGCCATGGTCATCGCCTCGACCTGATCATGCGTGACATAGACCATGGTCATGCCGAGCCGCTGCTGCAATTCGCGGATCTCGCGGCGCATCTCCACGCGCAACTGGGCGTCGAGGTTCGAAAGCGGCTCGTCCATCAGGCAGACCGGCGCTTCGGCGACGATGGCGCGGCCGAGCGCGACGCGTTGCTGCTGGCCGCCGGAAAGCTGCGAGGGCTTGCGCTCCAGCAGGGCGGAGAGGCCCAGGATCGAGGCGGCGCGGGCGAGGCGCTCGTCGCGCTCGGCACGCCCGACCTTGCGCACCTTGAGCCCGAACAGGATGTTCTCGGCGACGCTCAGATGCGGGAACAGCGCGTAGTTCTGGAAGACCATGGCGATGCCGCGCTGCGAGGGCGAGGCATGGGTGACGTCGCGCCCGCCGATCGCGATCGTGCCGCCGCTGGTCTCTTCGAGCCCGGCGATGAGCCGCAGCGTCGTCGACTTGCCGCAGCCGGATGGGCCGAGCAGCGCGACGAGATTGCCGCCTTCGACGGTGAAGCTGATCGCATCGACGGCGGCCGCGCCGCCCCAGCTCTTCGAAACCGTCTTCAGCGCTACAGAAACCATTCGCGATCCGGCCAGCCGAGGTCATGTTGAGCCGGCACCGCAGTGGTGCTGCGCCGGCATGGCGTCAGCGGGACATGACGTGAAAATTCTTCCCCGCACAAGAGGCCGTGGCCCGCCGATGGGTGGTCCACAGGTTCGCTCGTGCTGTGGGGTGACTGTCAGCCGGCTTGCCCACCATGGCGCCTGACGAAGGCGAGAGCCGCTTCCCAGGCGCCGGCATTGGCCTCGGCATTGGCGGCCGGCGTGCCGCCCATCGTCGTGGCGATGCCTCTGACCGGGTGGCGATGGGCGATGCGCGTCGCGGGCGTATGAGGAAACAGGATGGAATGGCCGGCTGCCGGCCAGTTCTTCCAGATGACTTCGTGCGGATGCCCGGCCGCGAGCAGACTCGCCTGCACGATCAGCGAATAGAGATCGGAAGGCCAGGCTCCGTCGTCGCCGCCCGAGATGAGGAGGACCGGCCCGGCGATGCGTTCCACCGGGATGCGGGCACGGGCCATGGCGACGGGGTGGGCGAGCGCGGTCCGCATCGCGTCGGCATTGCGGCGCATATCCGTCGCCTCGTCATAGGGCTTCCAGCTCGCCGTGGCGTTGTCCTGCCATTGGTGGTCGAGCGGCTTGCCATTCAAAGTCCAGCAGGGACCGTCGCGGCCGAGGTCCGCAGCCGGATCGGCGGCGGCCTGCCCGCCATGCACGAAGGCGCTCGGCACATAGCCCAGCACCGCCGAGACCTTGTCGGGGAAGGTGGCGCCGAGCAGGAGCGCGAGCTCGCCGCCGCGCGACTGCCCGGCGACGGCGACAAAGTCGTTCTTCGGCCGCACGCGGGCACGCAGCCAGTCGAGGCCACGGGCAAAATACTCAAGCGGCGTGTTGGAGATATATTTCGGCAGGCCGGGCGCGCCGAAATAGCCGAGCGCCAGCGCAGCCACGCCGCGCGAGGCCCAGAGCGCCGCGCGCGGCTCGTTGATGCCGCCGCCCGAGCCGTTCAGGATCATGATCGCCGGATGCGGGCCAGCGCCGGACGGCAGGAACAGCGTCCCGACGAGCCCATCCTCGGCGAGCGGGTGCCGCGTCACGCCGTCCGCCATCAGTGTCTGGCTGAAGCATCCGGTTGCGACGGTCTCACCGCCGATTTTGGCGATGAGCGTGGTTTCGAGCGGGCGGGACAGGTCCGCGGGGAAGAGCTCCCCATTGCCGGTCTGCGCCCAGGTCAGCCCCATACCCGCCGCGCCCTCGTAGTCACCGCGCAAGGGCGCATCGCGTTCGAGGTCGACGCTGCCGTCGGCCTTGGCCGCGAACACCGCCTCCGCGCGCCAGAGATGGCCGTCGCGCGGGGTTTCCGCGGCGATGGTCACCTCCACGCCCGTCGGCAGCCCGGTCAGGACAATCCGGCGGGGTACATCGATCAGGGCGAGGACGGGGCTGATCGCGAAGGCGGCGGGCATGGCAGCGTCCTTACTTGGCCTTGCTGACCTGCATCGCGACGGTGCGGTCGCTATGCCAGGGCACGACCTTCAGGTCCGGCCGGCTCGCCCAGATGTTCTTGTAGTGATAGAGCGGCATGATCCCGACATCGTCCATCACGACCTTGACCGCATCCTTGATGATCGCCTCGCGCTTGGCGTCGTCGAACTCCGCGCTGGCCTTGGCGAGGGCCTCGTCCAGCTTCGGGTTGCTGTAACGACCCCAGTTCGAGGCACCGAGGCCCTTCGAGGCGTTGGCGGTCGCGAGGATCGCGGTCATCGCATAGGTGCCTTCGCCGGTGCCGTTGCCCCAGCCGATCATGCTCATCGCATATTCGTTCTTGTTGGCCGCGCCGGAATAGACCGAGAAGGGCACAACCTCGACCTGCGTCTCGACGCCGATACGGGTCCAGAACTGTGCGATCGCCTGCGCGGTCTCGGGCGCCAGCGGATAGCGCTCGCCCGGCACATGCATGGTCAGCTTGAAGCCGTCGGGATAGCCGGCCTCGGCAAGCAGGGCCTTGGCCTTGTTGGGGTCGAGATCGATCTTGGCGCGGTCGGGATCGTAGCCGAAGCTCCCGGCCGGCATCCACTGCGATGCCACGGTCACGCCGCCGCGAGCCACGCGATCCGCGATCGCCTCGCGGTTGATCGCGATGTTGAGCGCCTTGCGGACGCGGACATCGAGCAGCGGGTTCTTGTCGAGCGGCTTGCCAGCCTTGTCGGTGATGAATTTCGACGGGTTCGGGTTGAAGCTCGGCTGCAGGATCAGGGCGCGCAGGCCCGGATAGGACCAGACCTTGACCTTGGGGTTCTTCTCGAGCTTCTCGATATCGGAGAACGAGACCTTGTCGATGACGTCGACATCGCCCGAGAGCAGGGCGGCCGTGCGCGCCGCCGGGTTGGCGATATAGCGGTAGTTGACCTTGTCCCACTCGGCCTTCGGGCCCCAGAAGCTGTCGTTGCGCTTCATCTCGATGCGGTCGCCCGGCGTATAGCTGACGAAGGCATAGGGGCCGTCGGTGACCATCGCCTTGCCGCTGTTGTAGTCGTCCGTCGTCGCGGTCTGGCCGACATGCTTGCTGACGACATAGATGCTGGAGATGTTGATCGGCAGCAGCGGATCGGGCGCGCGGCTGGTGATCACCAGCGTGTGCGGGTCCTTGATCTCGACCTTCGCGACATTACGCAGGAAGCCCTTGAAGCTGGCGACCGAGCCCGGAACGGCCTGGGCACGCTCATAGGAGAAGACGACATCCTCGGCCGTGACCGGCTTGCCGTCGGTCCAGACCGCGTTCTCGCGCAGCTTGAACTCCCAGGTATTGGGCGCGAGGTTCTTCCAGGAGGCCGCGAGATCGGGGACCACGCCGCCCTCGGTCTTCTGCGCCACGAGGCGCGACCAGAAATGCTGCGAGACCGAATGGTCGCCGGCATGGTTGTTGAGCTGCGGGTCGATCGCCGAGACCGGGTCACCGAAGCCGATGCGCAGGTCTTCCGCATGGGCGGCGCCTGCGGCGAGGCTCAGTGCCGCCGAGAGGGCAAATGTGCTCAGTCTGGTCGTCATGCGATCTCTCCTGTTTGCGCGCGGGCCGGGGCCGCTGCGACGTCGTTGAGGTGGCAGGCAGAACGGTGGCCCGGCACGATTTCGCGCAGGGCGGGTCTTTCGACGCGGCAGCGGTCGAAGGCGGCCGGGCAGCGCGGGTGGAAATGGCAGCCGGGCGGCGGGGCGGCCGGGCTCGGGATTTCGCCCTTCACCGGCGCATAGACGCGCCGCCGCTGCTTCAGGTCGGGGATCTCCGCCAGCAGCCCCTGCGTATAGGGGTGGTTCGGATGGGCGAAGAACCGGGCGGCCGGCGCATCCTCGACGATGCGGCCGAGATACATGATGACGACGCGGTCGGCGATGTGCTGGACGACGCGCAAGTCGTGGCTGATGAAGAGATAGGTCAGGTCGAGCTCGCGCCGGAGCTGCATGAACAGGTTGAGGATCTGCGCCTGGATCGAGACGTCGAGCGAGGCGACCGACTCGTCGCAGACCAGGAAGCGCGGCTGCATGGCCAGCGCGCGGGCGATCGAGATGCGCTGGCGCTGGCCGCCGGAGAACTGGTGCGGGAAGCGCTGGCGATAGACCGGGTCGAGCCCCGCCCGGCGCATCTGCGTGCAGACATAGTCGTCGATCTCGGACCGCGAGGCGATGCCATGGACCAGCGGCGCCTCGCCGATCGCCTCTGCCACCCGCATGCGCGGATTGAGGCTCGCCTGCGGGTCCTGGAAGATCAGTTGCACGTCGCGGTGGACCGAGCGATCGCCCTGCGGATCGCGGCCGAAGACCGCGGCCGTGCCGCCGCTCGGCGGCAGCAGGCCAGCGGCGATGCGCCCGAGCGTCGACTTGCCGGAGCCTGATTCGCCGACGAGCCCGACGAATTCGCCGGTCGGGATGGTCAGGTCGATGCCGTCGAGCGCGTGAATGACGGGCTGCCGCCTGGCGAGATGCAGCTTGACCGCGAGCCCGTCCGCACGGCCGAAGCGGCGGCTCAGATTATGCGTCTCCAGCGCCGGAACGGGGGCGGGTTTCGTCGTCATGCCGCCACCTCGGCCGATGAAGCGGGGCCGGACAGCGGATGGAAGCAGCGCAAACGGTGCGTACCGTCCGTGAAGGCAGGTTGGCGCTCGCAGGCATCATCGCGGCGGGCACAACGCGGCCCGAAGGCGCAGCCCCGGGGTGGGTCGACCATGTCCGGCGTCGTGCCGGGAATCTGCACCAGCATCGCGCCCGGCGCGCTCGCTCCCGGCAGGCTGCCGATCAGCCCGGCCGTATAGGGGTGGCTGGGCTGGTCGAGGACGGCATCGATTCCGCCATGCTCGACGATGCGCCCGGCATACATCACCGCGATCTCGTCGGCGATGCCGGCGATCACCGAGAGGTCATGGGTGATCCAGAGCAGGGCGGTGCCGCTCTCGCGGGTGAGCTGCTGCACCTCGGCCAGGATCTGCGCCTGGATCGAGACGTCGAGCGCGGTGGTCGGCTCGTCCGCGATGATCAGGTCGGGCTTGTTGATCAGCGCGATGGCGATGGCGACGCGCTGCCGCATGCCGCCGGAGAGCTGGTGCGGATAGGCGTCGAGCCGTGCCTCCGGGCTCGGGATGCCCATGGTGCCGAGCAGGTCGCGGGCCCGGCCACGCGCGGTGATGTCGTCGATCACCTCATGCGCCCGGATCGTCTCGATCATCTGCGTGCTGATCCGGAGCACCGGGTTCAGCGTCATCATCGGGTCCTGGAAGACCATGGCGATGCGGTTGCCGCGCAAGGAGCGCATCGCCTCCTCGTCGAGCCGGGTCAGGTCCTGTCCGCGGAAGAAGATCTCGCCGCCGACGACCTGACCGGGCGGGTCGATCAGCCCCATGATCGAGAAGCCGGTGACCGATTTGCCCGAGCCGCTCTCGCCGACGAGGCCGAGCGTCTCGCCGGCCCGCAGGGTGAAGGAGACGTCGCGCACGGCGTCGAGATCGCCGCGATCGGTGCGGAAGCGGGTGCGCAGTTTCCGGACTTCGAGCAGCGGCGCGGTCATTTCAGTGCCCTCGGATCGAGGACTTCGCGCAGGCGGTCGCCGACGAGATTGATCGCGACGATGGCCGCGAGCAGCGTGAGCCCCGGGAAGAAGCTGATCCAGTATTCGCCCGAGAGCATGAACTGGAAGCCGTTGGCGATCAGCAGGCCGAGCGAGGGCTGCGTCACCGGGGCGCCGAGCCCGAGGAAGGACAAGGTCGCCTCCAGTGTGATGGCGCGCGCGACCTGCAAGGCGGCGATGACCAGCAACGGCGGCAGGCAATTGGGCAGGACATGGCGCAGCAGGATGCGCGAGGTCGGCAGGCCCAGCCCTCGTGCGGCTTCGAAATAATCGCGCTTGCGCTCGACCAGCGCCTGGGCGCGGGCGGTGCGGGCATAATAGGCCCATTCCAGCAGCACCAAGGTCAGCACGACATTGCCGATGCCCTTGCCGAGCAGCGCCAGCATCAGGAGCGCGATCAGGATCGAGGGCAGCGACATCAGCAAGTCGACGAGGCGCATGATCAGTGCGTCGATCAGGCCGCCGCTCCAGGCTGCGATCAGCCCGAGCAGGATGCCGATGATGCCGGCGAGCACGGCCGAGCCGACGCCGACCGTGAGGCTCGTTCTGAGGCCGTAGAGGATCGCCGAGAACAGGTCGCGGCCCTGGCCGTCCGTGCCCAGGAGATAGGTGATGTCGCCGCCGGACGATACGGAGCCCGGCGTCATCCGGGCATCGAGCACGTCGATGGCGGCAAGGTCGAACGGGTTCTGCGGCGCGATCTGCGGCGCGAACACGGCGCCGATCACGAGCAGCGTCATCAGGCCGAGCCCGATCCAGGCGGAAGGCGCGCGCAGGAAGCGGCGGAACGCGCTGCTCGATGGACGGCGGGCGGAAGCGGCGGCTGGAACCGTGGTCATGCCGAGGCCTCCTCGCGGACGCGCGGATCGAGGAAGCGGTAGAGGATGTCGACGATGAGGTTGATGATGACGAAGAGCGTCACCACGACCAGCAGGTAGGCCATCACCACCGGCCGATCGAGCGCGTTGATGCTGTCGAGGATGAGCTTGCCGGAGCCCGGCCAGGCGAAGATGCTCTCGGTCACCACCGCAAACGCGATGGTCGAGCCGAGTTCCAGCCCGAGCACCGTCACCAGCGGGATCATGATGTTGCGCAGGATATGCATCATCACGATCCGGCCGCGGCGCAGGCCCTTGGCGCGGGCGAAGCGGACATAGTCGAGCGGTAGAACCTCGCGCACGCCGGCTCGCGTCAGGCGGATCACCAGCGAGACCTTGAACAGCGACAGGTTGATCGCCGGCAAGAGCAGGTGGCGCCAGCCGTTCAGCGTCAGGAACGACCATTCGACCCCGAAGACGCGCACCGTCTCGCCGCGCCCGCTCGCCGGTAGCCAGCCCAGCGAGACGCTGAAGGTCATGATCAGCAGGAGCCCGACCCAGAAGGTCGGCAGCGAGAAGCCGAGGATGCTGCCGGTCTGGATCAGTTTCGAGAGCAGGCGCTCGGGATAGAGCCCGGCATAGAGCCCGAGCGGCACGCCGATGACGACCGCGAAGATCATCGCGGCGAAGGCGAGTTCCAGCGTCGCCGGCAGGCGCTGCAGGATCAGCGTCACCGCCGGCACGTTGTAGACGAAGCTGCGGCCGAGATCGCCCTGCAGGGCGCTGCCCGCGAAGTTGAGGTACTGCTCCCAGAGCGGCCGGTCGAGGCCGAGCCGCGCCACCAGTTCCGCCCGGTCGATCTGGGTCGCGTCCGGCGCCAGCAGGAGGTCGGCGGGGTTGCCGACGGCGTGCAGCCCGAGGAAGACCACGAGCGACATGGCGAAGATCACGAGGAGCGCCTGCGCGACGCGCTGGAGCAGCCACCCGAGCATCAGACCGGCACCTTCACGGGCTCGGGCAGGATCGGTACCCATTCGTCGCCGAAGATCTCCGGCTCGGCATAGTCCTGGCCGCGCTGGAAATGCACCTCGATATCCTCGCGGAACAGGCTCGACGCGATCGCCTGCGACAGCCGCTCGGCGCCGTCGCTGATCGCGGGAATGTCGCCGGAGACCGTACCGTGAGACATCATTGCCGGGTAGCAGAAGCAATGGATGCGCTCGACCCCAGGACAGGTGCCCGGTACCTTCGGCTGGAACTCGAAGGCGGGGCCGAGATCGGGCATGGCACTGAGGCTGGGTTCGGCATCCTCGGGCACGCCGCGATCGATCCAGTTGCGGGCGCAAGCGGCGATCTCCCTGAGGAAGGGCCGGCTGCCCCAGTCGACCTTGAAGCCGGTCGAGAAGATCAGGAAATCGAAGCGCATCGGGCCGGCGCTGGTCTCGACCACGATCTCGTCGCCCTCCATCCGGGCCGAGATCAGCGCGGTGCCCTGCCGGAAGAAGGCGTTCGGGTGGCGCGAGACGCGCAGCACGCTGGCGCGGGGAGGCGGCACCTGCTCGCGGGCGATATAGCTGTTGATCCGCCATTTCCAGGCATCGGGGAGATGGCGATAGCCGGCGATCGAGCCCGGATGGCCCATGCCCTTGCCGCGGTTGATGCGCGGAATGTCGCGGCGGCGGATCAGCAGGTCGACGCTGGCCGCGCCGGCTTCGAGCGCCGTGCCGGCGCTGTCCATCGCCGAGGCACCGGCGCCGATGACGGCGACCCGCTTGCCGCGGAGCTGCGCATAGTCGTTCTCGTCCGAGGAATGGGCCCAGCGCCCGCGCGGCAGGCTCTCGGCGATCTCCGGCACGGCGGGGCCGCCGAGCCCGTCGCGGCCGGTGGCGAGCACGACATGGCGGGCGAGCACGCGCCGGCGGGTGCCGGCGGCGTCGATCTCCAGCGTCGCATGCTCGGGGCCGGGATGGATCATCGCGATCTCATGGCCGTTGCGGACATCGAGAGCGAGAACCTCGCGGAACCAGCGCAGATAGTCCATCCACATCAGCCGCGGAATCTTGTCGAGCGCCTCCCAGGCGGCAGCGCCGAACTGCGCCTCGAACCAGGCGCGGAAGGTCAGCGAGGGAATGCCGAGCGCCGGTCCCGTCAGGGTCTTGGGCGAGCGCAGCGTCTCCATCCGCGCCGTGGTCGCCCAAGGGCCTTCGAAGCCCTGCGGGCGGCGGTCGAAATTGACGGCACGCAGGCCGAGATTGCGGAAAGCCGCGGCAGCGGCAAGCCCGGCCATGCCGGCGCCTATGATCGCGACGTCGAGCACCGGTTCGCCGCCGACGCTTGTCTCCGGAACCCAAGGAGCGGCCGGCAGGGTCAAGAGTTCGAGTTCGCGGGCGACGCGGCGGTTCAGCGCCTCCAGCCCTTCCGGCGTCTCGGCCTGTTTCGTCGTCACAGCCGCGTTTCCTGTTTGGTCAGCGAGGCGAGGAGCGCCTGGTGCTCTTCGGGCGGGATCAGGGTGAAATCGGCGATCCGCTTCTGCGCACTCGTCTTGAGCGCGGCGATCAGGTCGCGTGCCTTGTAGGAGATGGTGACGCCGCGCGCGGTCACCACGCCGAAGCAATAGGGGATCGAGGTCGCCAGCGGCAGGATGCGGATGCCCGGCGTCGGGTTGCCGGTCAGCGTCAGCGGCTCGACGATCGCGATGCCCGCGCCGGCCCGGATGAAGGAGAGCACGTTCATGGTCGAGGTCGTGCGGATCCGGACCCGGACATCGACGCCGGCCGTGTGGAGCGCCGCGCGAATTCGCGCCGGAAAGCCTCGGCGTAGCGACATGCCGACGAGGTCCCGCCCCGACAAGGCATGGAGATCGATGGGTCCTTCGACCTGAGCGAGCGGGTCGGTCTCGGGCACGGCGAGCACGCAAGGCGCGGTGCCCAGCCATTCGAGCGCGAGATCGCGATGCAGCAAGGGCGCGCTGGTGGCGCCAAGCTGCGCGTTGCCGGAGATCACCGCGTTCTGCACGCGGTCGGGATTCTCGACCTCGATCGCGAGCCGTGGCGCATCCGCTCCGTTCCAGGCATCGGTGAGCAGGCCGAAGGCGAGCGACGAAACCGCCGATATCCGGATCGGCGGCTCGGCCTCGCCGATCACCTCGCGGGCGCGTTCCCACAGGTTGACGAAGCCGGCCAGTGCCCGCTCGACATCGTCGCGCAGCACCATGCCGTTCTGCGTCAGCACCAGGCGCTGGCCGACGCGCTCGAACAGCGGCTGGCCGAGATCGCGCTCCAGCTCCTGGATCATCCGGCTGACCGAAGGCTGGGACACACCCAGATGCTTCGCCGCGGCCGTGACGCTGCCGAGCGAGGCGACCTGCAGATAGGCTTCGAGGATCTTGAGACGGCTCATCTCACCCGTCTTTGCGGACGGGGTCGCCGAGGATGTGCATCAGCCGGTTGGCCCAGCCGAACAGCGCCGTGGACAGGATGAGGTCGACGATCTCGGCCTCGTCCAGCCCCGCTTCCCGCAAGCGGGCGGTGTCGGCCTCGGTCACGGCCGGCGGCGATTGCGAGAGCTTCACCGAATAGTCGAAGATCGCCTGGTCGCGCGGGCCGAGCCTGGCCTTCTCGCCATTGGCGAAGAGTTCATCGGTGACGGCAGTGTCCTTGCTGAGCTGCGCGTGGCGGGCGGCATGTACGGCTGCGCAGTAGATGCAGCGGTTGACCACCGAGGCGCCGATCGCCCCGAGCTCGCGCTCGGCCCGGCTCAGTCCGCCGGGGTCGTACATGATCCCGTTGAACAGCGGCGAGCGCACGTTGAGCGTCTCCGGATCATGCGCCAGCACCAGCACGTAATCCGAGACCTTGGTGTTGGAGGGCGTAACCTTCAGCGCGTCGAGCTGTTCGGGGCTCGCCTTGGCGAGGTCGACCGGGGTGACCCGCGGCTGCCAGTCCGGCACGTTGCGGGTGAAGCGATGCACGACCCGGCTCATGCGGAAGCTCCCTTGAGGGCCGCAAGCCCGGCGAGGACACGGCACTGATAGCTCATGAAGGCGTTGAGTTCGCAGAGCCGCACGATATCGGCATCAGTCACGCCGGCCGCCTTGAGCCCGTCGATCTCCTCGGCCTGCACAGCGCGCGGCTGGGTCGCGACCCGATCCATGAAGGTGATGACACTGCGCTCGCGGGGCTCGCGCCCGGCCTCGGCGGGGTCGGCGAGGCTGCGCAAGGCCGGATCGGCCACGGGTGCGAGATAATGCGCGGCGAGCTCCGGCAATGCGTTCAGCGTCGCGATCCGGGCGGCAACGGCGCGGCGCCATCCGGAGGGAAAGCCGCCCGCGTCGCGCGGGTCGATCACCGCGCTTTCGGCCTGCCGGCTCATCTCGAAGATATTGCTGCGCGATTGCGCGGCGGCCGATGCGGCGGCGCCGATCCAGGGAGAGGCCTCAGGGTTGGCGGGTTGAGCCATGGCGATCCCTTTCATGCATCAACTCCACTGATTGATACCTTCTGCGAATGAAGCAACGAATTTGCGCTGCGTCAAGGAGCTTTGCCGGCGCCGAACTAAACTGGTCGCCATGGGCGTTCTGCGGCGAGCCGTTCATCCGAGCACTTGCACGAACAGAAGCAGCCCGGCGGCAGCCATGAGGGCGCCGATGGCCTCCGCGACGCGTGTTTCCGCCGGCAACACGCGCTCGGCCGTGATGGCGATCGTCACGCCGGCCATCAGGCGCAGATCCATGAGGCCGCCCGCAGTCAGCGCCGCCATCGGGCCGAGACAGGACAGGCAGCAGCGCAGGCCGAGAATGGCGCCTGCCCCTGCGGCCGCAATCGCGCCGGGAGGAGTCTCCGATGCGCGGGGAGCCGCATGGCAATCCGCCAGCAGCCGCGCTTTCCAGTGCGAAGCCTGTGCAAGTCCGGCGATCAGGATCGCCACCGCCCCCGCTATCGGGCCGAGGCGTCCGAGCGAGGGAAATTGGAGTGCTGCCTGGGCCAGGCTTGCGCCGAGCAGGAAGGTGAGCAGGCCGAAGCCGGTCCAGACGGCGAAATAGCTGGTGCCCGTCAGCCCGGCGAGCCCGCCGGGCCAGTTGGCACCGGCTGCGAACGAAGCCTTCCGATAGCGCCACAGCGCCGGTGTCAGCGAAGGCAGCATCATCGCGATCATCATCACGAGCCACATGCCGAGGAAGCAGGCAGCGGTCTCGAACCAGGACTGGCCGCAGAGCGGCAGCCAGATTCCCGAGACCAGCCAGCCGCCGGCCATCGGCATCGCGCCCATGGACTCCATCGCCGCGCTGGACAGGATCGTGACGATGGCTGCGACGGCGAAGATCAGGGCCGTCGTCCCGAAGAATATGGGCGCAGCCCCGCGCCCGGTCTCTCGACCGGACGCAGGGCTCGTCTCGCAACCTGTCCGGGTCGCGTTCACGACACGGCTTGGCGGGCGGCGTAGCGGTCGCGATGGAGCCACCACGGGCCCTGCGCCTCGTTGCGGCCCTTCGGCGCCCGGTCGAGCCAGGCATACATGCCCCAGACGCCGTCCACGCCGCGCGAATAGCTGGAATAGGTGTGGTAGATCGCGCCGTCCTCGCGGATGAAGGCGCTCAGGCCCGGCCGGTCGCGATGATAGGTGGGGACGTCGACCCCGGACATCCCGGCGAGCGAGCGCTCGATCTCGTTGCCGGAGGTCCGCCACTCGAATTTCGGCTGGTGACGGAAATTGTAGTCGATGCCCCGCGTCCGCTCCTGCATTTCGGTGAAGGAGACGTTGTAGTCGAAATTGAAGTCGCTCTCGCCCGACGAGGCCCAAGGGAAGCTCCAGCCCATCCGCTCCCGGAAGCCGAGGAGCTTCTCGATCGGCGCCCGCGAGACCGCCCAGAGCATCACGTCGTGATTGGCGAGATGGGTGGTCGAGCCGTTGAACCCGTCGGCGATCGCCGAGCAGGACGGGCAGCCCGCCTTGTAGTCCGGCCCGAACATGAAATGGTAGACGAGGAGCTGCGAGCGCCCCTGGAAGAGCTCGGCGAGCGAGGCGTCGCCCTGCTCGGTCTGGAAGAGATAATCCTTCTCGACCTTGACCCAGGGCAGCGCTTGCCGCCGTTCGGCAAGGGCGTCGCCCTGCCGCGTATACGCCTTCTCGGCCTCCAGCAGTTCGAGCCGGGCGGCAAGCCATTCCTCGCGTGTTCCGATCGCATGACTGGTCATGGTGTTTCACTCCTGTCGCCAGATGTCCGCACCGCTTCGACACTCGATGCGGCGTCGCGATCGGTGGTAAGGCGGAGGCGGCAGACGGTGGGAGTGACAAGTTTGGCGGGATTCCGATGGACTCGCTGATCACGGCGGCGGCCCAGGCTTTGGCGAAGGGCGACCCGTTGGGTGCGCTGAACCGCGTTGCCTTGCGCGATGACGCGCCTGCGCTGGCGCTGCGCGGCATCGCGATGGCCCAGCTTGGCGATTTCGCCCGTGCCAAGGTTTTGCTGCGCCGCGCCGGCCGCGCCTTCGGGCCGAAAGAGGCGGTCGCACGCGCTCGCTGCACCGTCGCCGAAGCCGAAATCGCCCTGGCGGCGCGCGATCTCGGCTGGCCGCCCGGCAGGCTCGATGAAGCCGCCGCGGTGCTCGAAGCCCATGGCGACCGGCAGAATGCCGCGCATGCGCGCCTGCTCGACATTCGCCGCCTGCTGCTGATCGGCCGGCTCGACCACGCGGGTAAGCGGCTCACCGGCATCGATCCCGCGCGGCTTCCGGCGCCGTTACGGGCTGTCCACGGATTGGCAAGCGCCGGCATCGCCTTGCGCAGGGTCGAAGCGCGAAACGCACAGTCCGCGCTGGCGGAAGCGCGAGAGGCAGCCGGTCGCGCCAGAATCCCGGCGCTGATCGCCGAGGTGGAAGCTGCAACCCGACTGCTTGAGGAGCCGGCTGCGCGCCTGATCGCTGACGGCGTCGAGCGCCCCTTGCTGCTCGACGAGATCGAGGAGCTGCAGGCATCGCAGGCGCTGATCGTCGATGCCTGCCGCAATGCCGTGCGTGACCGCAACAACGCGGTTTCGCTGGCGACGCGCCCCGTGCTCTTCGCCCTGTTGCGGACGTTGGCCGAAGCCTGGCCGATGGATGCGCCCCGCGATGTGCTGATTGCCGCCGCCTTCGGCTCGCGCTTCACCGATGAATCACACCGGGCAAGGCTGCGCGTCGAGATCGGCCGCCTGCGCGCGGCATTGCGGCCGCTGGCACGGATCAGCGCAACCGGGCGCGGCTTCATCATCGCCCCGCGCCGCGCGAACGGGATCGCGATGCTGGCACGCCCGATCGAGGAGAAGCACGCCACGGTGCTCGCCCTCATGACTGACGGCGAGGCATGGTCGAGCTCTGCTCTGGCGCTGGCGCTCGGATCGAGCCAGCGCAGCGTCCAGCGCGCGCTCGATACCCTCGCCGAGGCCGGCAAGGTCCAGTCTTTCGGGCAGGCGCGGGCGCGCCGCTGGGTGATGCCGCCCATGCCGGGTTTCGCGACGAGTTTGTTACTCACGGTGTCCTGGCCGGCTGGCTAGGGTCCAGCATCGCAACAGACGCAGGAGCCAGGTTATGACGATCGCAAACGCCGATATCACCCGTACTTACGGCCCGTTTCCAGGTGTCGAGAAGGTCCATGGCGTCAGCTTCGACGGCGCCAATGTCTGGTTCGCCTCCGGCGACCGGCTGAACGCGCTCGATACCGCCAGCGGCGAGGTCATCCGCACCATCGACGTCCCCGCCCATGCCGGCACGGCCTTCGACGGCACGCATCTCTTCCAGATCGCCGAGGACCGCATCCAGAAGATCGATCCGCGGACCGGCTCGGTGCTCGGCACGATTCCGGCGCCCGGCAAGGGCGGCGATTCCGGGCTCGCCTGGGCCGAGGGCTCGCTCTGGGTCGGCCATTACCGCGAGCGCAAGATTCATCAGGTCGACCCGGCCACGGGCAAGGTGCTGCGCAGCATCGAGACCAACCGCTTCGTCACCGGCGTGACCTGGGTCGACGGCGAATTGTGGCACGGCACCTGGGAAGACGACGAGTGCGAATTGCGCCGGATCGACCCCACATCCGGCAAGACCCTGGATGCGCTCGCCATGCCGCCCGGTGTCGGCCTCTCCGGGCTGGAATCGGACGGCGCCGGGCTGTTCTATTGCGGCGATGGCGGCAAGAGCACGCTGCGGGCCGTGCGCCGGCCGAAGCGCGCCTGAGCTTTGGGGCATGAGCCTGTTCGAGACCTGTTGAGGCGAGATCAGGCTTATGTCTACGCCGGTCGGCGTAGGGGTTGGTTCCATACATCACAGGATGTTCGGAAGGCTCTTCCCCGAGCGGCGGCTGCGGGAAAGATTTCGTCTCTCGCGAGGCCAGTTCAGCCCTCGGGCAACCTGTGCCTGATGATCCCGGCATGGAAGCGGGCGCCGTGGATCAGGCCGCGATCGTCGAAATCATAGGACGGGTTGTGCAGCGGCGCCGAGCCCTCGCCATTGCCGACATAGGCGAAGCAGCCGGGGACATGGTCGAGGAAGCGGGCGAAATCCTCCGAGCCCGTCATCGGCTCCGAGGCCGTCGCGACATTGGCTTCGCCGAGCACGGTCCGGGCAGCGGCGAGCGCCTCCTGCGAGAGCGCCGCGTCGTTCACCAGCGGCACGAATTCGCGCGTATAGGTCAATTCGGGGCTGAGATTGTAGCTCTCGGCCGTGCCGCGCGCGATGATGCCCATCTGGCGCTCGATCGCCGCGCTGACCTCGGGGCGGAAGCTGCGGGCATCGCCAAGGATGCGCGCCGTTCCCGGCAGCGCGTTGCGGGTGCCGTCGGTCAGCAGTTCGGTGACCGAGACGACGGCGATATCCGCCGGACTCAGCCGGCGCGAGACGATGGTCTGGAGCTGCATCACCAGCGCGCAGGCGGCGACCAGCACCTCGCTGCCGGCATGGGGTTTTGCCGCATGGCCGCCGACGCCCTTCAGCACGATCTCGAAATTATCCTCGGCCGACATGAACGCGCCGGCGCGCGTCTGGAAGCGCCCGATTTCGAGGCCGGGCATGTTGTGCAGGCCGTAGATTTCCTCGAACGGGAAGCGCTCCATCAGCCCGTCATCGAGCATGGCGAGCGCGCCGCGGCCCCATTCTTCCGCCGGCTGGAACAGAAAACGCACGGTGCCGTCGAAGCCGCCTTCCTCCGCCAGCAGCCTGGCCGCGCCGAGCAGCATCGCGGTATGGCCGTCATGGCCGCAGGCATGCATCACGCCGGGTGACTGCGAGCGATAGGGCTGCTCGCTCTGCTCGGTAATGCGCAATGCATCCATATCGGCCCGCAAGGCGATGGCGCGGTTGCCGCTGCCACGCTTCAGCGTCCCGACGACGCCGGTGCCCCCGACGCCCTCGACGACCTCGTCCAGGCCGAATTCGCGCAGCTTTGCGGCGACAAAGGCGGCCGTCCGCTTCTCCTCGAAGCCGAATTCGGGATGGGCGTGCAGGTGGCGGCGCCATTCGGTCATCTGCGACTGGAGAGCGTCGAGATCAAGCTTGGGCATCGGAGCGGCCTCGCTTCACAGGGATGCGAAGGGATAGAGTAGATGCGCCGAAAGAAGCGCTGCAATCCTGTCGACCGGATGCAAATTTGTTGCGCGAGCCTGAGGCTATCCGTTGCGTGTGTTCGGTTGCGGGCCAGGCGCGGGTCCCAACCGGGCAGGGCGGCTGCCTGCTGCGGCCTCGACAAGCCAGCGGCACACCTCCTCGACCGGGCCCGGGTGCCTTGGTTTGCGCGGGAAAACCATATGGAAGCCGGCATCGACCGGCAGTTCCGCTGCAAGGACGCGGGCCAATCGGCCTGACGCGATATCGTGGGCGACGAGGAAAAGGCTTGCCAGGGCGAGGCCCTGCCCAGCGATCGCAGCCTCGACCGCGAGCGAGGTCTGGTTGAAGCGCACATTCTGTCCCGACGCGGGCGCCCCGGCCGGGAATGCCTTGCCGAGGAAGGCCGGCCAGAAGTCATGGGCATCGTGCAGCAGCGGATAGCGCGCGAAGTTCCGGAGCTCGCCGGGATCGCCGAGTTTCTCGATGAGCAGGGGGCTGCCGATGGCGATGACGGTCTGCTCGTGCAGCAGTTCCGCATTCAGCCCCGGCCCGAATGGCGGCTGCCCGAGCCGGACCGCGAGATCGACGTCATCCGTCTCGAAATTGGAGAGGCGGTCGGTGGCGACGATCCGCAGGTCGATCGTGGGATGGGCGGCCGTGAAGTCGGTAAGGCGCGGTATGAGCCAGCGTGAGGCCAGGCTCGGCGTGACGCTGATCGTAAGGCGCTGCGGCTCGGCGCGAAGCTCCCGCGTCGCTTCCGCGATCAGCTCGAAGGCGCGCCGGATTTTGGCGGCATATTGCTGGCCGGCCTCCGTCGGCTCCAGGCCCTGGGGGCGGCGCAGGAAGAGCTTCAGCCCAAGCTCGGCCTCGAGACCGCGGATGAGTTGCGCGACGGCGCCTTGCGTCACCCCGATTTCCTC
Source organism: Allobosea sp. NPDC055353 (assembly GCF_053644975.1). Classification (NCBI taxonomy): domain Bacteria; kingdom Pseudomonadati; phylum Pseudomonadota; class Alphaproteobacteria; order Hyphomicrobiales; family Alloboseaceae; genus Allobosea; species Allobosea sp. NPDC055353. The sequence continues at coordinate 139,238 of NZ_JBSHMC010000001.1, forward strand.
GGCGGCGAGCCGGAAATTCAGATGGCGGGACACGACCTCGAAAACGCGGAGGCCGTTCAGCGGTGGCAAGCGACGGGAGGATGAGGGCATGCAATAGTTTTTCTACTGTATTCGCTGTGTGGAACTGGTTCGCCGCGCGGCGTTGCCGATGCTAGAAGGCGGGTGGACAATCACTCCGCTGCAGCCCTGGCTGCTGCGGCATCGAACCGGAGGATAGCATGTCGGTAGAAAAAGTGGCTCTGGTCACAGCGGGCGGAAGCGGTATGGGCGCTGCGGCGGCAAAGCGTCTGGCGGCGGATGGTTTTGCTGTCGCCATCCTCTCCTCCTCGGGCAAGGGCGAGGCGCTGGCCGCCGAGCTCGGCGGCATCGGCGTCACCGGCTCCAACCAGTCGAACGACGACCTGAAGCGCCTGGTCGATCTCGCCATGGAGCGCTGGGGGCGCGTCGACGCCCTCGTCAACAGCGCCGGCCACGGGCCGCGCGCGCCGATCCTCGACATCACCGACGAGGACTGGCACCGCGGTATGGATACCTACCTCCTCAACGTCATCCGGCCGGTCAGGCTGGTGACGCCGATCATGCAGCGCCAGAAGGCCGGCTCGATCGTCAATATCTCGACGGCCTGGGCCTTCGAGCCGAGCGCGATGTTCCCGACCTCGGCGGTGTTCCGGGCGGGACTGGCCTCCTTCACCAAGATTTTCGCGGACAATTATGCGGCCGACAATATCCGCATGAACAACGTGCTGCCCGGCTGGATCGACAGCTTGCCGGCGACCGAGGAGCGGCGGCAGGGCGTGCCGATGCAGCGTTACGGCACCAGCGCCGAGATCGCCGGCACCGTCGCCTTCCTGGCCTCGAAGGACGCGGCCTATATCACCGGCCAGAACCTGCGCGTCGACGGTGGCGTCACCCGCTCGATCTGAGCCTTATTCCCGGGCGCCGTTCAGGCGCCCGGCTTTCCGGCCTCGGCCACCGGCACGACCGGATGAAGCTTTGGCTTGCGGATCAATGGCAGGCCGATCGCAACGATCGCCAGCAGCCAGAGAATGATGCTGGTCGGCGTCGAGAACAGGATCTCGTAGCCGCCATCCGAGAGCGACAAAGCCCGCCGGAAATTGTCCTCCAGCAATCGCGCCAGCACGAAGGCGAGCATCAGCGGGATCAGCGGAATGCCGACCTTGCGCAGGATATAGGCGAGGATGCCGATGCCGGTCGTGATGATCAGCTCGAAGGCTGAGTTCGAGACGGCGTAGACGCCGGCATAGGACAAGGCGAGGATGCCGGGATAGAGGATCCAGGCAGGCACCAGCAGCAGGCGCGCGAACAGTCCGACCAGTGGCAGGTTCAGCACCAGCAGCATCAGGTTGCCGATATACATCGAGGCGATCAGGCCCCAGGCGACCTCGGGCCGCTGGGTGAACAGCAGCGGGCCGGGCGTGATCGAATACATCATGAAGGCGCCGAGCATCACGGCGGTGGTACCGGAGCCCGGAATGCCGAGCGCCAGCATCGGCACCATCGAGGCGGTCTGCGCGGCGTTATCCGCGGTTTCGGGCGCTGCCAGGCCGCGCATGTCGCCCTTGCCGAAGCTGCCCTCGTCGGAGACGCGCTTCTCGGCGGTATAGGCCATCGCGGAGGCGACCGAGGCGCCGGTGCCGGGCAGCACGCCGAGGAAGAAGCCGATGCCGGTCGCGCGCAGCATCGCCGGCGTGCAGAACAGGATTTCCCGGAACGTCAGGCGCGCCCCGTCGCCGGTGCGCGAGACGGTGCCGCTGATCATCCCCTCCGCCAGCATCAGGATTTCGGCGACCGCGAAGAGGCCGATGGTCAGGCTGGTGAAGTCGATGCCGCCCAGGAGTTCGAGCGAGCCGAAGGTGAAACGCTCGACGCCGGTGCCGCCATCGATTCCGACCATGGCGAGCAGGAGCCCGAGCGCGACCGCGATCCAGGTCTTGACCGCCTTGCCCTCGCTCATCGTGCCGAGCAGCGCGAAGGACAACACCATCAGCGCCACGTAATCGGCCGGGCCGAAGGACAGCGCGAGCCGCGCCAGCGGCACGGCGAGGAAGGTCATCAGGACGACGGCGCTGGTGCCGCCGACGAAGCTGCCGATGCCGCTGATCGCCAGCGCCGCCGCGCCGCGCCCGGATTTGGCCAGCGGATAGCCGTCGAGCGTCGTCATCACCAGGCCGGGATCGCCGGGGATATTGAGCAGGATCGAGGAGATGCGGCCGCCATAGCCGCTGCCGTAATAGAGTCCGGCGAGCAGGATCAGCGCCGTCTCCGGCGGCAGTTTCAGCGCGAAGCAGAGCGGCAGCAGCAGGGCGACGGCATTGATCGGCCCGATGCCCGGCAACGCACCGATCGCGGTGCCGAGCGCGACGCCGGCAAAGGCGACGGCAAGGTTGAGCGGGGTGAGCGCGACCTCGAAGCCGGCGATGAGGGCGGCGAATGCGTCCATCTCAGATCCCCAGCGGCCCGCGCGGCAATGGCAGGTCGAGCACCTTGTCGAGCAGCACGAAGAAGACGATGGCGGTGGCCACGGCCGAGGCCGCCGCCGGCAATGGCCGCGCGTGGAAGGCCAGCGCGGCCACGAAGCAGAGCAGAGCGGTGGCCGCGATGAAGCCGATCGGCAGCAGGAGCAGCGGGTAGATCAGGCTCGCCACGAGCACGGCGAGCGCGCGCGGCCATGTCCCGAACTCCAGCGCGACCGTTCCGGGGCGCAGCATCAGGATGGCTCCGCCCAGGATCAGGACGGCGCCGGTGATCGTCGGAAACATGCGCGGCCCGACGGGATCGGCCGCGAAGGGCACATGCAGGGTCTGCGCGTGCCAGATCGCGCCCGCGCCGAGCAACGCACAGATCAACCCGACCAGGCGATCGATCATGATCTCCTCCCGTCCTGTTCCCTTGGCTTGGCGAAAGGCTTCTGCCTTACTTGGCCAGGCCGACCTCGGCGGCCAGCGCCCGGAAGTCGGAGGTCCGCTTCTTGGCGAAGGCGTCGAACTCGGTGCCGACCATGCTGAACTCGAACAGGCCCTGCTCGCCGCGCGCCTTCTGCCAGCGCGGATCGGCGTTGAGCTTGGTCAGAATGCCGGTCCAGTAGGCATAGGACGCTTCCGGTGCCTTCGGCGGCGCATAGAAGCCGCGCACGATCGGCCATTGCACGTCGTAGCCCTGTTCCTTGGCGGTCGGGACTTCGGCGAAGGCGCCCGGCAGGCGCTTCTCCGAGAAGGTCGCGAGCAGGCGGATCTCGCCGGCCTCTAATTGGCCGCGCACCTCGGAGGCATCGCCGGGGAAGAGGTCGATATGACCGCCGATCAGGGCGCCGATCGCCTCACCGCCACCTTCATAGGCGAGGTAGCGCATCTTGCGCGGATCGACGCCGGCCGCCTTCAGCACCAGCGCCGGCTTCATCCAGTCCTGGCTGCCGACCGTGCCGCCGGCGCCGACCTTGACCGAAGTCGGGTCCTTCTTCAGGGCCTCGACCACGTCGGCCAGCGTCTTGAAGCGGCTGTCCTTGCGCACGGCGAGCACGCCGTAATCGGCACCGATCGCGCCGAGCCAGCGCACGTCGGATTCGCTGAAGCGGCCGAACTTGCCCTGGGCGAGATTGACCCATGAACCGGTCGAGACCGCGACGATGACATTGGGATCGGCGGCGCGCTGCGCCTGGATGTTGTTATAGGCGACGGCGCCGATGCCACCCGGCATGTTGGTGGTGCGGATCGACGGGCCGACCAGCCCGGTCTCGTTGAGCACGCGGCTGGTCAAACGGCAGGTCAGGTCGAAGCCGCCGCCGGGCGCGGCGGGGGCGATGCATTCCGGGTTCTGCGGCTGGAAGTCCTGCGCGTGGACGGTTGCCGAGAGCAGCAGCGCGCAGCAGGTGGCGATCGTTGTTCTCATGGCGTTCCTCCCAAATTCTGCCTGCGGTGGCGGGTTGGCGTCGCTATCCGGGCTCTTGCCAGCCCTGTTCGATTGTCGACAATTTTTAGATTAGCGAACCGGAACCGCTTGTCAAACGGGCGGGTCGATGTAATTTGTGTCGACAATAAGCGCCGGCCAGGACGAAAAGGCGGGCGATCGATGCGAGGAACGGCCGAAAATGGCGACATTCAACAACAATGAGCGTCCGGCTCCGGACGGCGTGCTGGTCGATATCGCCGACTATGTGCTGAACTACCGCGTCGAGAGCAGCCTCGCCTACGAGACCGCCCGCAACTGCCTGATCGACACGATGGGCTGCGGGATGGAGGCGCTCGAATACCCTGCCTGCACCAAGCTGCTCGGCCCCGTCGTTCCCGGCACAGTCGTGCCGAACGGCGCCCGCGTGCCCGGCACGCCCTACCAGCTCGATCCGATCCAGGCGGCCTTCAATTTCGGCACGATGATCCGCTGGCTCGATTTCAACGATTGCTGGCTCGCGGCCGAATGGGGCCATCCATCCGACAATCTCGGCGGTATCCTCGCCGTCGCCGACTGGCTCTCGCGCACCGCGATCGCGGCCGGCAAGGCGCCATTGACGATGCGCGACGTGCTGACCGCGATGATCAAGGCGCACGAGATCCAGGGCTGCCTGGCGCTGGAGAACGCCTTCAACAAGGTCGGCATCGACCATGTCATCCTGGTCAAGGTCGCCTCGACGGCGGTCGTCGCCGGCATGCTCGGGCTCGACCGCGACGAGATCGTCAACGCGCTCTCGCTCGCCTTCGTCGATGGCCAGGCGCTACGCACCTATCGCCACGCCCCCAATGCCGGCTCGCGCAAGAGCTGGGCGGCGGGCGATGCCACCAGCCGCGCCGTCAGGCTCGCCCTGATCGCCCGCACCGGCGAGATGGGCTACCCCTCGGCGCTGTCGGCCAAGACCTGGGGCTTCTACGACGCCTCGTTCCGCGGCCAGAGCTTCAAGTTCCAGCGCCCCTACGGCTCCTATGTGATGGAGCATGTGCTGTTCAAGATTTCCTACCCGGCCGAGTTCCACTCGCAGACCGCGGTCGAGGCCGCGATGACGCTGCACGATCAGCTCAAGGCGATGGGCCGCAGCAGCGACGACATCGCCTCGATCAAGATCCGCACGCACGAGGCCTGCATCCGCATCATCGACAAGCGCGGCCCGCTGCATAATCCGGCCGATCGCGACCACACCATCCAGTACATGGTCGCCGTGCCCTTCATCTTCGGCCGCCTCACCGCCGCCGATTACGAGGATGATATCGCCGCCGATCCCCGCATCGATGCGCTGCGCGATAAGATCGAGTGCGTCGAGGACCCGGGCTTCACCAAGGACTATCACGACCCCGATAAGCGCTCGATCGCCAACGGCATGACGGTGACGCTGAAGGACGGCACGGTATTGCCCGAGCTCGTGGTCGAATACCCGATCGGCCACAAGCGCCGCCGCGCTGACGGCATCCCGCTGCTCGAAGCCAAGTTCCGCACCAATCTCGCCCGTCGTTTCGTCGAGAAGCGTCAGCGCCAGATCCTCGACGTCTCCCTGGATCAGGCGAAGCTCGAGGCGATCTCGGTCAACGATTACGTCGATCTCTACTGCAGCTGAGTGCCCATGCCCTATCTCGTCGCCTCCGATCTTCCCTCCGAGCCGGCCGGCCAGCGCTTCCGGGCGCTGGTCGAGCGCGGCGGCATCGCCCGCCTGCCCGGCGCCCATAACGGCATGGCCGCGATTCAGGCCAGGATGGCCGGCTTCGAGGGCTTGTATCTGTCGGGCGCGGCGATGACCGCCTCGATGGGCATCCCCGATCTTGGCATGATCACCGTCGACGAGGTCGCCTTCTTCATCCGCCAGATCGCGCGGGCCTCCGGCCTGCCGCTGCTGGTCGATGGCGATACCGGCTATGGCGAGGCGCTCAACGTGATGCACATGGTGCGTGTCTTCGAGGATGCGGGCGCCGGCGCGGTCCATATCGAGGATCAGCTCCTGCCCAAGAAATGCGGCCATCTCAACGACAAGAAGCTCGCCGACGCCCATGATATGGCGGCAAAGGTCGCTGCCGCCGTGAAGGCGCGCCGCCATCTCTACGTGATCGCCCGCACCGATGCCGCCGCGAGCGAGGGCATCGACGGCGCGGTCGCCCGTGCGAAGCTCTATCTTGAGGCCGGTGCGGACGCGATCTTCCCGGAGGCCCTGACCACGGCCGAGATGTTCCGCGAATTCGCGCGCCGTGTGCCCGGTGTGCCGTTGCTCGCCAACATGACCGAGTTCGGCCGCACGCCGTTCTTCACCGCCTCCGAATTCGAGGCGATGGGCTATCGCATGGTGATCTGGCCGGTTTCCTCGCTGCGTGTCGCCAACAAGGCGCAGGAAAAGCTCTACGCCGCACTTGCCCGCGACGGCAGCACCCATGCCATGGTCGAGCAGATGCAGACGCGGGTCGAGCTCTACAAGACGATCGGCCTCGCCGATTACGAAGCTTTGGACGCCTCGATCGTCGCGACCATCGCGCCGGAAGGCATGCCGCAGCGCGAGCGCAGCGCATGAGGACACCAGGTGCCGGAATGATCCGGCATCCGAACCGCGGATGACGCGGCAAGAGAACGACCAGCCGAAACAGGCGGCGTAACGACAACGGGAGGAAATGGAAATGCTGAAGCGTTTGACGATGGCCGGCGTTCTGGCTTTGGGGCTCGGCGCCGGCACGGCCCTGGCTGAACCGGCGAAGGTGATGATTCCCGCCAATCCCGGCGGTGGCTGGGACGGAGCCGGGCGCCACACCATGGCGGCCTTCGCCCAGTCCAAGGTCTTCACGGACGGCGCGTCCTTCACCAACAAGGGCGGTGCTGCCGGCACGATCGGCCTCGCCGAATTCGTCCGCACCGCGAAGGGCGATGACAACGCCCTGCTGGTCACAGGCGTCATCATGGTCGGCGGCGTCATCACCAACCAGACGCCGGTCTCGCTCAAGGACACGACGCCGCTCTTGCGCCTGACCAACGAGTACAACGCCATCGCCGTGCCCGCGAACTCGCCGATCAAGACGCCGGCGGACTTCATTGCCGCGCTCAAGGCCGATCCCGGCGCGCTCTCCGTCGGCGGCGGCTCGGCCGGCGGCGCCGACCATGTCATGCTGGCGCTGCTCGCCAAACATGCCGGTGCGCCGGTCTCGAAGATCAACTTCGTCGCCTTCTCCGGCGGCGAGATCCTGGCTGCGCTCGGCGGCGGCAAGATCAAGGCGGCGATCTCCGGCGCTTCGGAATTCCGCGCCTTCGCCGAATCCGGCCGCATCCGCATCATTGCGACCTCCGGCCCGACGCGGGTCGAGGGCCTCAACGCCCCGACGCTGAAGGAAGCCGGCATCCCGGTCGAGGTCGGCAACTGGCGCGGTTTCGTCGGTGCGCCCGGCATGAGCGACGCCGCCAAGAAGACCTGGCTCGACCGCTTCGCCAAGCTCCATGCCACCAAGGAGTGGAAGGAGACGCTGAAGACGCAAGGCTGGGAGGACGCCTATCTGCCGGGCGATGCCTTCGACGCCTTCCTCAAGAGCGAGGACGCCAACTGGACGAGCGCGCTCAAGGAAGTCGGCATCCTGAAATAGCCTTCGACGAAGCCAGGCGGCGTGCGTAAGCGCGCCGCCCGCGGTCCATCGCGAAAGGGCAGGGCAAGGCAGATGTCGTCGATGAAGAACGATTCGGCTGCGGCCGGCGGCGGGCGGCCCTGGTGGCTCGGGCTCGCCATTGTGGTCATGGGCGCGCTTTGGCTCAATGGCGCGCGCGGCATTGCCTCGACCACCAATTATGTCGGCCTTGGGCCGGCTGCGATCGTGCTCGCCGTCGGACTCGTCCTTGTCCTGCTCGGCTTCCTGCTGATCATGCAGGCGCTGAAGGGGCAGTTGGCGCCGCCCAGTGAGGACGAGGAGGAGGCGCCGTTTTCCCGTCCCGCCTTCCTGATGGCGTTGGCCGGCGTCGGCGTGCCGCTGTTGACGATCCGCTGGCTCGGGTTTCCGTTCAGCGCGATGCTGGCCTTCACGCTGGTGACCCACGCTTTCGGCTCGCGCCGCACCCTGCTCGATCTTGCGATCGGCGCAACGATCGCCAGTCTCGCCTGGCTCGGCTTCTCCCGCCTCGGCATCAGCCTTGGCCCCTTCTTTCCGCTGCTGGGCTAAAGCATGGACATCCTGAACCAGTTGCTCGGCGGGTTCGCGGTTGCCTTGCAGCCGATGAACCTGTTCTGGGCCTTCGTCGGCTGCGGGCTCGGCACGGCGGTCGGCGTCCTGCCCGGCATCGGGCCGGCGCTGACCATCGCGCTGCTCCTGCCGGTCACCGCGCAGGTCAACCCGGCCTCCGCCTTCATCATGTTCGCCGGCATCCTCTACGGCGCGCTCTATGGCGGCTCGACCACCTCGATCCTGCTGAACACGCCGGGCGAGAGCGGCTCGGTGATGACGGCGCTCGAAGGCAACCGCATGGCAAGGCGCGGCCGTGGCGCGGCGGCACTGGCGACGGCGGCGATCGGCTCCTTCGTCGCGGGTACGATCGGCACGCTGGCACTGACCTTCCTCGCGCCGGCCATCGCCGAGCTCGCCTTCGTCTTCGGCCCCGAGGATTACTTCGCCCTGATGATACTGTCCTTCACCTCGGTCGCCGTGGTGATGGGGCGTTCGATGGTGCGGGGTTTCGCCGCGTTGTTCTTCGGGCTCGCGCTCGGGACGATCGGCATCGACACCCAGACCGGCCAGACCCGCATGGTCTTCGGCACGCTCGAACTGCTCGACGGCATCCCCTTCACCGTCGTGCTGGTCTCTCTCTTCGCGATCGGCGAGACGCTTTATGTCGCGAGCCGCAGCGGGGCTGCGCCGGCCGCGATCAATCCGCTCTCCGGCGGAAGCTGGATGACGAAGCAGGACTGGAAGCGCTCCTGGAAGCCCTGGCTGCGCGGCAGCGTCATCGGCTTTCCGATCGGCGCGCTGCCGGCTGGCGGCACGGAAATCCCGACCTTCCTGTCCTATGCGCTGGAGCGCCGCCTGACCAAGCATCCGGAGGAGTTCGGACAGGGAGCGATCGAAGGCGTCGCCGGCCCCGAAGCCGCCAACAACGCGGCGGCGGCCGGCATCCTCGTGCCGCTCCTGACGCTCGGCCTGCCCTCGACCGCGACGGCCGCCGTCCTGCTCGCTGCCTTCCAGAATTACGGGCTCCAGCCCGGGCCTCTGCTGTTCGCCACCAACCCCGATCTGCTCTGGGGCCTGATCGCCTCGCTTTATATCGGCAACGTCATCCTGCTGATCCTCAACCTGCCGCTGGTCGGCATCTGGGTCCGTTTGCTGCTGATCCCCCGGCAATACATCTATGGCGGCATCGTCGTCTTCGCGATGGTCGGTGTCTGGGGTCTCTCGACCTCCTGGATGGACCTGGCGTTGATGTGCGGCCTCGGCCTCGTCGGCTATGTCGCGCGCGTCCATGATTTCCCGATCGCACCGGCCCTGATCGGGCTGATCCTCGGCCCGCAGGCGGAAATTCAGCTCCGGCGTGCGCTCGCTGTCAGTCAGAACGACTGGAGCGTGCTGATCGGCACGCCGATCGCGGCGACACTGCTTGCGATCGCGGCGCTGGTGCTGGTCGTGCCGCCCGTGCTCGCGCGCTTGCGCCGGCGCGCCAGTGCCGAAGAAGAGCCGGCGACCTCTGCTGGCCGGGCAGGTTAGCGCTTCGCTCCGGTCCGGCGCTTGCCCGGTTTGGTACCGACATTCGCGGCCAGCGCGGCCTGAAGCGCCATGCGCGCGGCGCGGATATGGCGCCGCATTAGGATCTCCGCCAGTTCGCCGTCGCGATGGCTGATCGCCTCGGTGATCCGCATATGCTCGCCCCAGGCCTCACGACCGCGTCCCGGCACGGTGGAGTGCAGGCGCCGGCACAGTCGCAGCCGCGGATAGAACTGCTCGCAGAGCAGTTCGGCGAGGATCGGGTTGCCGCTGCCCTTCGCGATCCGGCGGTGGAAATCCGCCTCGGGCTCGTCCTGGAGATAGGCGCCCATCGGGTTGCGCTCGATCTCGCCGCGATGACCCCGGACCAGTGCGTCCAGCGCGGCGATCTCGGCTTCGCTCATGCTTTCGGCCGCGAGGCGGGCGGCCATGCCCTCGGTCGCCTCGCGCACGTCGAGCAGGGCGAGGAACTCGGCCGCGCTCGGCTCGGCGACGCGGGCGCCCTGGTTGGCGACATAGGTGACGAGCCCGCGCTCCTGCAGGCGCCGGATCGCTTCGCGCACCGGCGCGCGGCTGACACCGAAACGGCGGGCGATCGCCGGCTCGCTCAGCTTGGCGCCAGGCGCGATCTCCCCGGAGACGATGGCCGAGGAGAGGTCGTCATAGAGTTTGACGGTGACGCCCACGCTCGCGGGGGGCAAAGTCTCGGCCAGCATCGAGCGGGTGCCTATCTGCTTCTGATCCCGGCAGCATAGAGCATTTCCGTGCCCGATGGGTACCGGAGGTGCCGGCGAATTCGGCGTTCCAGAGCGATCTGCATCGAAGATTGCCGTATTCCATCAACCCTGAATTCGGTTGATTGCATGGCCTGCCTGCGCAGAATGCTCATGAGCCGCAGATCCAAGGTCCGGACCTTCGCGCGCAGCCTCGCTCGGGCCGGGGGTGGCTGGCGCGTCGTGGCGAGGGAGGCCGGAAGCTGATGGGCAAGGGCGACGATGATCTGAATGACTATGCTTCGCCGGCTTGCCTGCTGCACGAGATCGATCCGGCCTATTCCGGGCTGACGCCGCCGCGCAGAGCCGGGCAGGCGCAGCCCGAACCGAGCCTGACCGAATGGCGGCGCTCCGAACGGGCGCGGTTGATCGCAGCCCGTCTGGCGATGTCGGCCCGCGCTCGAAACGCGCTCGGGCGTCGGATCGCCGGTCATCTCGACGCGCTGATCGGCGATCCCGCCGGCGTCCTCGTTAGCGGTTACTGGCCGTTCCGTGGCGAACCGGACCTGCGAGACTGGTTCCGAAGCCTGCGCGAGCGCGGTGGCCTCGCTGCACTGCCGGTCGTGGTCGAGCGCGGCAAGCCCCTGCTGTTCCGGCTCTGGCGCAAGGGCGAGCGGCTGGAGCGCGGCGTCTGGAACATCCCCGTGCCGGCTGCAGGTGTGCCGGTCTTCCCCCGGATCGTCATCGCGCCCCTGGTCGGCTTCGATGCGCAGGGCTACCGGCTGGGCTATGGCGGCGGCTTCTTCGACCGCACGCTGGCGGCGCTGCCGCCATCCACGATCGCGATCGGGGTCGGCTACGAGATGGCGGAGATGACGACGATCCGGCCGCACGACTTCGATATCCCGATGCGCCATATCGTGACGGAAAACGGCATCAGGTCCCAAGGCGGAAAGCAGGATCGGGAACCTCCGTTTGACGCCGGCCCGATCTCCCCATAAGCCTGAGCGCGACGGTTCCCTCACGGGATCAAAAGGGAACGCGGTGCGGGTGTCGAACCACCCCATGCCGCGGCTGCCCCCGCAACTGTAAGCGGCGAGCCTTTCGCCATACGCCACTGGGGCCTCGGACCTGGGAAGGCGGCGAAAGGCAACGACCCGCGAGCCAGGAGACCTGCCGTCAGCCGTGGTCACACGCGGACACGTTCGGCCGGGGTGCGCCGATCGCTGATTCGACTGTTCGCCGTCTTTCGTACGGCTGATGGGAGATCGCGTTCGCGGTGACGTGCCACTGACGTCAACGCCCGAGGTCTCCATCGTGAAATTCTTCCTCCCGGCCGCCGGATGCGGCCGCCTGCTGTTGTCCGCTTCCTGCCTTGCCATCGCCGGTGCAACTGCCCCGGCCTTTGCCCAGAACGCCCCCGCCACCGTGGCGCTCGACGAGATCGTCGTCAGCGCCACGGGAACGCCGACGCCCGCCCGCGAGGTCGCGAGCTCCGTCACCGTCATCACCGCCGGGGATATCGAACAGCAGCAGCGCCGGACGCTGCCGCAGGCGCTCGCCGCCGTGCCCGGGCTCAACATCGTCCAGACTGGCGGGCCGGGCGGCCTGACCTCGGTCTTCATGCGCGGCACCAATTCCAATCACGTCAAGGTGCTGATCGACGGCATCGAGGCCAATGACCCCTCGGCGCCGAACCGCTCTTTCGATTTCGGCTCGATGCTGACCGAGGATATCGAGCGCATCGAGGTGCTGCGCGGCCCGCAGAGCGGCCTTTACGGTGCCAACGCGCTGGGCGGGGTCATCTCGGTGACCACGAAGCGCGGCGAAGGGCCGCCGAAGGTGACCGCGCGCGTCGAGGGCGGCTCGCACGGCAGCTTCAACCAGTCCCTCGGCTTCAGCGGGGGCGATGCGCGCTTCAACTATGCCTTCAACGCCAGCCATTTCCGCGCCGACGGAACCGAGGTGACGCCGCCGAACCTCGTACCGCCCGGCCGCCGGATCAATCCGAACATCTTCGACAATTACAGCTATTCGGGACGCCTCGGCTTTGCGCTCACCGACACGCTGACGCTGAACTGGGTCGGCCGCTATCAGGACGGCCAGCTGCGCTATACCGGCGACACCGGCTTCCCGAGCACGCCCTCGCCCTATCGCTCCCTGCAGAACTACGCGCAGGCCTTCACCCGCGGCGAGGTGGTCTGGGACCCGTTTGGCGGGCGCTTCGTCAACACCTTCGGCGTGTCCTATTCGCGGCAGGACAGGGGAACGCGGACGGCCTCCGCGGCGACAGGCCTGCTTGGCCTGCCCAATCAGAGCCTCGGCGAGCGCACCAAGCTCGACTGGCGCGGCAATCTCGAGATCATCAAGGGCCACAACCTGATCACGGGCCTGCAATATGAGCGCGAGCGGCTCGATACCACGAGCCTGATCGCCTCGAACGGCAACAAGGCGGCCTATCTCGAATACCAGGGCAATATCGAGGATCGCTATTTCCTGGCGGCCAACATCCGTCACGACCATGACGACAGCTATGGTGGGCACACGACCTACCGCGTCACCCCGGCCGTCATCATCCCCGGTACGGAAACCAAGCTGAAGGCGAGCTACGGCACCGGCTTCAAGGCGCCGACGCTGAGCGAGCTCTTCATCGACTATCGCCCCGGCTACAACTTCTTCGGCAACCCGAACCTGAAGCCGGAGGAAAGCCGCGGCTGGGATATCGGCCTCGAGCAGCCGCTCTTCGACAAGCGCCTGCAATTCGGCGCGACCTGGTTCCAGAACGATATCGACAACCTGATCGTCACCAATGTCACGCGCGATTCCTACGCCAATATCGGCAAGGCCAGAACGAAGGGCGTCGAGGCCTTCGCCGCACTGGAAATCTCGCCCCAGTTCCGCATCCGCGCCGACTACACCTTCACCCTCGCCAGGGACGAGATCGCCCGGCAGGAACTGTTGCGCCGGCCGCGCCACAAGGCGAGCGCGACCGCGACCTGGACGCCGACCGACAAGCTCAGCCTCTCCGCGACGTTGATCTATGTGGGCTCCTGGGTCGACGGCAATCGCGACTTCTCGGTATCCCGCATGCGCGCGAAGGGGGCGACGCTGGTCAACCTCGCCGCCGAATACAAGGCGACCGACAAGGTGACGGTGTTCGGGCGGGTCGATAACCTCTTCGACAAGCGCTGGGAGAATCCGGTCGGCTTCCTCGTGCCGGGGTTCGGCGCTTTCGGCGGAATCAAGGTGGCCATCGGCGGATGAACCTGCCTCTCGCCCTGCGCCGCCTGCGCGGCGCCTGCCTCCTGCCCATCGCGCTTGCGGGCGCGATGGCATCGGTCTCGCTTGCTGCGGAGCGGCCGGCCCGCATCGTCTCGCTCAATATGTGTACCGACGAGCTCGTCCTGCGCCTGGCCGATCCCGAGCGCATCGCTTCGGTGACATGGCTGTCGCAGGACCCGCGCAACGCCAACATGGCGGACGCCGCCCGCCTGATACCGGCCAATCACGGGCTTGCCGAGGAAGTCTTGGGCTTTCACCCCGATCTCGTCGTCGCCGGCACCTATACGACGCGCGCCACGGTTTCGCTGCTCGGGCGGGTCGGCATCGGCGTCAGGGAATTCGGCGTTCCCCACAATCTCGCGGAAATGAAGGCGCAGATCGCCGAGATGGCCGATGTTCTCGGCGAGCCCGCTCGCGGGCAGGCCTTGCTCGTCGGGATCGAGCAGCGCTTGCAGGCCCTCGCCGCTCGGCGTGTCGAGCGGCCGTTGCGGGCGATCGTGCTCCGTCCCAGCGGCTTCACGGTCGGCCGCGGCTCGCTCGTCGACGAGATTCTGACCCGCGCCGGTCTCGTCAATATCGCGGCCGAACTGGGCGTCGAGAGCTATGGGCAGATCGCGCTCGAAACCGTGGCGCTCGGCGGCGCCGAAATCCTGATCCTGAACGAGACGCCGGATGGCCCGCCGTCCCTGGCGCACGAGATCCTGCACCATCCGGTGATCGACCGGCTTGGCGACCGGCTGAAGCGCGTCGCCCTGCCGTCGCGGCTATGGACCTGCGCCGGCCCGAGCGTCCTCGACGCGATCGAGTTGTTGGTGCGTGCCGTGGAGGAGAAGCCATGACGCCGGACGCTTCGCCCGGCATCAGGCCGGCACCGCTGCTGGGATTGCTTGCCCTCGCCACTCTGGCGATGACTGCGATCTCCATGGCCGTCGGCTATGCGCCATTGGCGCTCGGCCCGGCGGTGACGGACCTCCTCGCGGGGCAAAAGAGCCTGCCGGCGCTCGTGCTCTATGAACTGCGCCTGCCCCGCGCCCTGCTCGGTGCGCTCGTGGGGTTCAGCCTCGGCATGGCCGGCGCGGCGATGCAGGGATTGTTGCGCAATCCGCTGGCAGAGCCCGGCGTGATTGGCATCTCCAGCGCGGCGGCCTTCGGCGCCGTCCTCGTCTTCTATAGCGGGCTCTCCGCCAGCCTTGCGCTCGCCCTGCCGCTCGGCGGCATCGCGGGAGCGCTCATGGCGACTGTGATCCTCTTCATCCTGCTTGGCCGTGGCGCGAGCACGACCACGTTGATCCTCGCCGGCGTGGCGCTCAACAGCTTCGCGGGCGCCGCGACCGCGCTCGCACTGAACCTCGCGCCCAATCCTTACGCGGCGCTGGAAATCGTGTTCTGGCTGATGGGCTCGCTGGCGGACCGCAGCATGAACCATGTCGCGCTCGCTCTGCCGCTGATGCTGGTCGGCTGGCTCCTGCTGGCCTCGACGGCGCCGGCGCTTGATGCGCTCAGCCTCGGCGAGGATACGGCCGCGAGCCTCGGCTTCGATCTCGGCTGGCTGCGGGCGCGACTGATCGGCGGCGCAGCGCTGGCGGTCGGCAGTGCGGTCGCCGTCACCGGCGCGATCGGCTTCGTCGGCCTCGTCGTGCCGCATCTGCTGCGTCCGCTGGTCGGCCACCGGCCGGGACGGTTGCTGATCGCCAGCGGCTTCGGCGGCGCCATTCTCGTCCTGGCGGCGGATATCGGCGTTCGGCTCATGCCCGTCAGGCCGGAACTCAAGCTCGGCGTGGTGACCGCACTGATCGGCGCGCCCTTCCTCTTCGCACTGGTGCAGCGTCTGCGCCGGGAGGCCCTGTGATGGCGATCACGGCGTCCGGCATCACGGTCTCGCTCGGCGGCAAGCCGATCCTGCAAGAGGTCGATGCCGAGGTCCGGCCCGGCGAGCTGCTCGGCCTGATCGGTCCCAACGGTGCCGGCAAGACCACCTTGCTGCGGGTGCTGGCGGCACTGCTCGCGCCGAATCGTGGCAGGGTCGACTATGACGGTGCTACGGCGCGAGAACGTGGTCGAGCTGCGCTCGCTCGCCGCGTCGCTTTCCTCGCCCAGGGCGGTGAGGCGCCGGCGGCGCTCTCGGTCGAGGCACTGGTCGGGCTCGGCCGCTTGCCGCATCGCCGCCCCTTCGCCGAGCTGGGGGATGCGGATCGGCAGGCGGTCGCGCGGGCATTGGCGCGTTGCGATGTCGCCGGATTCGTCGGCCGTTCGGTCGGCACGCTTTCGGGCGGGGAGCGCCGCCGCGTCCTGCTGGCGCGGGCGCTTGCGGTGGAGGCGCCGTATCTCCTCGCGGACGAGCCGTTGGCGGGGCTCGACCCTCAGCACCAGCTCGACACCTTGCAACTGCTGCGCCGGATCAGCCGTGACGGCACCGGGGTCGTCGTCGTGCTGCATGATCTGACGCTGGCCGCTCGCTTCTGCGACCGGCTCCTCCTGCTCGACCATGGCCGGCGGATCGCCGACGGAGCACCAACCGAAGTTGTCGACGATGTCAGGCTGGCGCAGGTCTTCGGCATCCATGCCCTGCGCGGCGCCCATGCCGGCGAGCCCTTCCTCCTGCCCTGGCGCACACTCGACAACGGAAAGACTGCTTCATGATCGGAACCGACACGGTGCGCAGCCTTCTGCGCGATCATCTTCTCGACGCCGGCAGCCAGTGGAACCTCGGCACCTTCGGCGCCATCGCGGAATTCATGCGCGACGCCGGCGAGCCGTTCGAGATCGTCGATGAACCGGATCGGCTTTCGGCGACGACGGCCCGCGGCGGGGTCGGCTTCGGCCGGCTCGACGGCGTGCGCCTCCATGCATCGGAGAGCGCCGTCGGCAGCGGCTGGAATCACCGCGTCGCGCTCTGCCTGCCGGAGGACGCTTGCGCGATGAACCGGCGCACTGTCCTGACCGAGCTCGGCCCGGACGCGGGCGCGCTGCGTCCGCAGGATGCGGCGGGCATCCTGTTCGATATGGGGCTCGGCACGCTCCAGGCCGATATCTGCATCCGCACGGCTGATCCGGCCTTGATCGCGGCGTTGCGGGGGCAAGCGGGGCGTTCCCTGTTCGAGCCCGGAAATCCCGCGATGGGCGTGATCGTCGCGGCGGGACCGCACCGGGTCTTCATCGCCCGCTTCGGCCGCTGCGAGGTCTATCAGCCGATTCCGCCGGCCGATGGCCGCAGCCCGGAAGGCCCGCATACCCATGTGCTGCCCCAGCTCCTGCGCAGCGGCCGCACCCATGCTGCGACCGAGCCGATGCCGGAGGGCTTCGTGCCCTGCGCCCATCTTGTCCCGGCGCACCCGCTCAAGGATAGCCTGGGCCGGCCTCACGCGTTCGACCGCGAAGCCTTCCTGGCGTTCGAAACGCTTGTCGATCGCTTCGGCGACCCTGCGCTGATCGCGCTGAAGCGAAGCGCGCGTGAGGCCATCGCCGCCGGTCTCGCTGCTGAGGCTTTCGAGGCGCCGCGCAGCCGGTTCGGCCGGCAGGCGCTGCGCGTCTTCCTGAGGCAGGCGGTGTTCCATAGCGGGAATAGGGAGGAGCTATCGGCATGGTCCGCCGCGTTCGATCCGCGTGATGTCGACACCGAGGACGGCACACCGGCCGACCCCTATGCGCACTGACGCCGGGAAACCTTGTCCACGGCTGTTGTGCCGGCTGCCCGTGGGGTGGCGAGCTGTCGATATCGACACGGCCAGAAACAGGCGCTACCTCCACTGCACGGCGAACGGGGGCGAGATCGGGGAATGCGTGGGGCAGGGGCAAGCGTGGCTGGCGCGCTCATTCTCTTCTTCGCCCGCTTCATCACCGCCGCGCGCGGCCGCTGGGAGGGCGCTGCGCCCGCCGACGAACAGCGCATCTACTTCGCCAATCATGCCAGCCACGGCGATTTCGTCCTGATCTGGACCGTGCTGCCGCGGCGCATGCGCTTCACGACCCGGCCCGTCGCCGGAAGCGATTACTGGCTGAAGGGCAGCTTGCGGCGCTTCATCGGCTGCAACGTCTTCAATGCCGTCCTGATCGACCGCGATCGCGAGAGCCGGACGAGCGACCCGATCGCCCAGATGACCGAGGCGCTCGATGCCGGCTCCTCGCTCATCGTCTTCCCGGAGGGCACGCGCAACACCACCGAGGCGCGCCTGCTGCCGTTCAAGAGCGGACTGTTCCATCTGGCGCAGGCGCGGCCGGACGTGGCGCTGGTGCCGGCCTGGATCGACAATCTCAACCGCGTCATGCCCAAGGGCGAGTTCGTGCCGATCCCGCTGATCTGCACGGTGACCTTCGGCGCGCCGCTTCGCCTTGCTGACGGCGAGGCGAAGCAGGATTTCCTGGCGCGGGCCGAAGCCGCTTTGCTCGCCCTGTCCCCGAAGGCGAACGCGCCATGACGATGCCGCATTCCGATCTCGTGGCCGTGCTCGCCGGCATCCTCGGCGTCCTCGTCGTCGCCTCCACCATCGGCTTCGTGCTGCAGCGCAAGCTCTCGCCTGATGGCTCGAACGCCGTGGTCGAGAATCTGAACGACCGCATCCGGGCCTGGTGGATCATGGTCGTGCTGATGGGGCTCGCGCTGATCGGCGGCAAGACCGGCGTAACCCTGCTCTTCGGCTTCTGTTCCTTCGCGGCCTTGCGCGAATTCATCACATTGACCGATACGCGCCGGGCCGATCATTGGGCGCTGGCCGCGGCTTTCTTCGTCGTGCTGCCGGTGCAGTACTACCTGATCTGGATCGAGTGGTACGGGCTCTATTCGATCTTCATCCCTGTCTACGCCTTCCTGCTGATGCCGATCATCGCCGCGGCGCGTGGCGATACCGATCATTTCCTCGTGCGCATTGCCGAGGTGCAATGGGCGCTGATGATCTGCGTCTTCGCCACCTCGCATGTGCCGGCTTTGCTGAGCCTCGATATCGCCGGCTATGAGGGGCGCAATGTCCTGCTGATCGCCTTCCTCGTCATCGTCGTGCAGATCAGCGACGTCCTGCAATATGTCTGGGGCAAGCTCATCGGCCGCACCAAGATCGCGCCGAAGCTCTCGCCCTCGAAGACGGTCGAAGGCTTCGTCGGTGGGGCGCTCAGCGCGACCGCGGTCGGCGCTGGCCTGTCCTGGATGACGCCGTTCACACCGTTTCAGGCGGCTTTCCTTGCGCTGGTCATCGTCCTCATGGGCTTCTTCGGCGGGCTCGTCATGTCGGCGATCAAGCGCGATCGCGGCGTCAAGGACTGGGGCCATCTCATCGCGGGCCATGGCGGCTTCATCGACCGGCTCGACTCGGTCGTGTTTTCCGCCCCGATCTTCTTTCATCTCGTCCGCTACGGCTGGTCGGCCGTATGAGCGCGCCATTCGCGCGCCTGATGCGGAGCAGCGTCGTCCATGTCGGCTTCGCCTTTCTCGCGATGGGCGGCTGGGCAGCCTTCGCCAATCGCGCCCATCCGATGCCGGCGCCGCTTCAGGCCGGGCTGTTGCAGGGTGCGATCTCGGCCACGATCACGCTGGTGCTGAAGCGCGCGATCGAATATCTCGCCAGCCGCTTTTCGGGCCTGACGGCCTTGCTGGCGCCGCCCGTAATCGCCGGTCTCGTCTCCGCGAGCCTGCTGACCTTTCTCCATACGCTCGGCGGCACGCCCGAGATCGCGAAGACCATCGCCGTGCCGCTCACCGTCGCGACGAGCTACGCCGCGCTCTACAATTATTCGCTCTGGCGCATCCGGAAGGCCTGAACCATGGCGCAGGACGAAAATCGCCGCCCGCTCGCCAGCCGCGATTCCGGCTGGGCCCGCGCCATCGCCCGCCGCTTGAGCACGGCCTCTGTGACTCCGAACCAGATCTCGATGGCGAGCATTGTGATGGCTGCCGTTGCCGGCGTCGTCTTCTGGCAGGCAGGCACGGCCATGGGCGGTTCCCGCGTGGCCCTTCTCCTGCTCGCCGCGCTGTTCTGCCAGTTCAGGCTGCTCTGCAATCTCTTCGACGGGATGGTGGCGATCGAGGGCGGCAAGCAGGCTCCGGACGGGCCGTTCTGGAACGAATTCCCCGACCGCGTCGCCGATATCCTGATCCTTGTCGGGGCCAGCTATGGCGCGGGCGTGCCGACGCTGGGCTGGGCGGCGGCGGCCTTCGCCGTGCTGACCGCCTATATCCGCGAGCTCGGCCGAAATTGCGGTTTGCCTGCCGATTTCTCCGGGCCGATGGCCAAGCAGCACCGCATGGCGGTGATCACGGCGGCGGCCGTGCTGTCGCTGGCCGAGCCGCTTTGGAGCGGCCATAATCAGGTGCTCACCAGCGCGCTCTGGCTGATCGCGATCGGTGCCGTCGTCACCGCGATCCGGCGCGCCGCGAACATCGTCCGCAATCTGCGCGCCGGTTGAGAGTATTCGTCGGTCTCAGATCGACTCGATCAGCAGCTTCCGCGCCGCATCGACCGTGAGTTCCACCGGATTGCCGCCGGTCGAGGGATCGGCCACCGCGGCCTCGGCCAGTTCGTCGATCCGGTCGGTGCCGACGCCGAGCGCAGCGAGCTTGTCGGGGATACCGAGATCGGCCCGCAGCTTCAGCACGAAATCATAGAAGCCGTCGAAGCCCCCCGTGATGCCGAGATAGGCGGCGGCGGCTGCGATCCTCTCCTCGATCGCCGGGCGGTTGAAGCGCAGCACCGGCGGCATCACCACCGCGTTCGTGGTGCCATGGTGGGTGTGATAGACCGCGCCGACCGGGTGGGAGAGCGAGTGGATCGCGCCCAGCCCCTTCTGGAAGGCGACGGCACCCATCGCGGCGGCTGCCATCATCTGCGTGCGCGCCTCGATATCCCCGCCATCGGCAAAGGCGCGCGGCAGATAGGTCTTCACCAGTCGCATGCCTTCGAGCGCGATGCCCTGGCTCATTGGATGGAAGAAGGGCGAGGAATAGGCCTCCAGGCAATGCGCGAAGGCATCCATGCCGGTGCCGGCCGTGATCGCCCGGGGCATGCCGACGGTGAGTTCGGGGTCGCAGATCGTCACGCCCGGCAGGAATTTCGGGTGGAAGATGATCTTCTTGGTATGGGTCTGCGAATTGGTGATGACCGAGGCGCGGCCGACCTCGGAGCCGGTGCCAGCCGTGGTCGGCACGGCGACGATCGGCGCGATGCCTTCGGTGGAGGCGCGCGTCCACCAGTCGCCGACATCCTCGAAATCCCAGACCGGCCTGGTCTGGCCGGCCATGAAGGCCACGCATTTGCCGAGGTCGAGGCCGGAGCCGCCGCCGAAGGCGACGACGCCGTCATGCCCGCCCGCCTTGAAGGCCCGGACGCCGGCGTCGAGATTGCGCTCGTTCGGGTTCGGATCGACATCGGCGAAGATCGCCCGGCCGAGCCCGCCGGCCTCGAGGATGTCGAGCGCGTTGGCGGTGATCGCCATGCTCGCCAGCCCGCGATCGGTCACGAGCAGCGGCCGCTTCATGCCGAGCGCCTTGCAGTGATCGGCCATTTCCCTGATCCGCCCGGCGCCCAGCTTGACGGCGGTCGGATAGCTCCAGTTCGCGGTGATCGGCATCAGCCAGCTCTCTTCAGATGGTAGGATTTCGGACGGGTGAGGTTGTGGAAGCCGATGACCGAGAGCGAGCCGCCGCGCCCGGTCTCCTTGACGCCGGTCCAGCACAGGGCCGGGTCGAGATAATCGGCGCGATTCATGAAGACGGTGCCGGTTTCGAGCTCTGCACCCAAACGGGCGGCGCGCTCGGCATCGCCGGTCCAAAGCGAGACGGTGAGGCCGTATTTGGAATCGTTCATCAGAGCGACCGCCTCAGCATCATCGCGCACCTTCATGATGCCGACCGCCGGGCCGAAGGTCTCCTCGCGCATGATCGTCATGGAATGGTCGACATCGACCAGGACCTGCGGCGCGAGATAGGCGCCGCCGTCGTCCTGCGGGAACAGCTTGGGATCGACCAGCGCCCGCGCGCCTTTCGCGGTCGCTTCAGCGATCTGCTCGCGCACCACCTGTGCGAAGCGCTTATGCGCCATCGGGCCGAGCGAAGTTTCGGGATCGAGCGGGTTGCCGAGCCGGTAATTCGACACCCAGGCGACCGATTTCTCGACGAAAGCGTCATAGAGGCTCTCATGCACATAGATGCGCTCGATGCCGCAGCAGCACTGCCCTGAATTGAAGGTCGCGCCGTCCATCAGCGTATCGACCGCCTTGTCGAGATCGGCGTCGTCCATAACGTAGCCGGGGTCCTTGCCGCCGAGCTCCAGCCCGATCCCGGTGAAGGTGCCGGCAGCGGCGCGTTCGATCGCCTGCCCGCCCGCGACCGAGCCGGTGAAATTGATGAAGTCGAACTGCTTCTCGGCGATCAGGCGCGACGCGGTCTCGTGGTCGAGGAAGACATTGGCGAAGACCTCTTCCGGCACGCCGGCTTCATGGAAGGCGCGTGCCAATCGCTCGCCGGTGAGCAGCGTCTGGCTGGCATGCTTGAGGATGACCGCATTGCCGGCGATCAGGGCCGGCGCGACCGAATTGATCGCGGTCATATAGGGGTAGTTCCACGGCGCGATGACGAAAACGACACCATGAGGCTCGCGCGCGATGAACCGCTTGAAGGCGGCGCTGTCCTCGATGACGAGTGGCGCCAGCGCCTCCTGCGCGATCGAGGCCATGTAGTTCGAGCGCTCGTTGAAGCCCTTGAACTCGCCGCCATACTTCACCGGTCGGCCCATCTGCCAGGCGAGCTCGGTGACGACCTCATCGCCCATCTCGTTGAGTCGCGCGACACCCTTGAGCACCAGTGCGATACGCTCGTCGAGCGGACGCCTGGTCCAGGCCTTCTGCGCCTTGCGGGCGCGGGCGATCACGGCTTTCGCATCGTCGAGGCTCAAGGTGGGCCGCTCGGCAAAGACCGAACCGTCCACCGGCGACACGCATCGGATCATCGTCATAGTCACTATCCGTCTGGCTGAAATTCGCTGCTGGGGGAGGGAGCCGGGTCAGGCGCGTTCGAAACCGCGCTTCACTTCCCAATCGGTGATCCGGCGGTCGTATTCCTCCTGCTCCCATTCGGCGGCGCGGACGTAATGGTCGATCACGTCGTCGCCGAAGGCCTCGCGCAGCATCGCCGAGCCCTTCAGCGCGACGGTCGCGTCGCGAAGGGTCTTGGGGATCTCGCGGACGTTCCGGTCGCCATAGGCATCGCCGACGAAGGCCTCTTCCAACTCCATCTTCTTCTCGATGCCGTCGATGCCGGCGGCGAGCAGCGCCGCCATGGCGAGATAGGGGTTGAGGTCCGAGCCGCCGACGCGGCATTCGATGCGGATGCCCTTGGTGCCGGCGCCGCAGAGCCGGTAGCCGGCGGTGCGGTTGTCGGCGCTCCAGATCGCCTTGGTCGGCGCGAAGGTGCCGGCGACGAAGCGCTTGTAGGAGTTGATATAGGGCGCGAGGAAGCCAGTGATGTCGGAGGCATGCGCGAGAAGCCCGGCCACATAGTTCCGCATCAGCGGCGACATGCCGTGCTTCGCCTGCGCATCGAGGAAATGCGGGGTCTTGCCGTCGGCGCTCCAGAGCGACTGGTGGATATGCGAGGAGGATCCGGCATGGGCGTTGCTCCACTTGGCGAGGAAGGTGATCGACTTGCCCTGCGCCCAGGCGATCTCCTTGCAGGCGTTCTTGATGATCGCATGCCGGTCCGCCATCGTCAGCGCGTCGGCATAGCGGACATTGATCTCCTCCTGCCCGGCCGAAGCCTCGCCCTTGGAGTTCTCGACCGGGATGCCGGCGCCCTGCAATCCGTTGCGGATCGCCCGCATCACTGCCTCTTCTTTGGTCGTCTGGAAGATGTGGTAGTCCTCGTTGTAACTGCTCGCGGTCTTGAGGTCGCGATAGCCGCCGGCGCAGGCGTTTTCATAGGTCTCGTCGAACAGGAAGAATTCGAGCTCGGTCGCCATATAGGCCTTGAGCCCCATGGCCTCGAGCCGCTTGACCTGCTTCTTAAGCACGGCGCGCGGCGAATGCGGGATGTCATGGCCATGATGGTCCTGCACGTCGCAGAGCACGAGCGCCGTCCCTTCGAGCCAGGGCACGCGGCACAAGGTCGAAAGGTCCGGCTTCATCGTATAGTCGCCATAGCCGGCGGCCCAGCTCGTCGCCGCATAGCCGGCTACGGTTTCCATCTCCATGTCGGTCGCGAGCAGGTAGTTGCAGCTATGCGTCTCGTGATGCCCGCTTTCGAGGAAGAAGGCGGCATGAAAGCGCTTGCCCATCAGGCGCCCCTGCATGTCGACGAGACAGGCGAGCACGGTATCGATGCGACCGGCGGTGACATCCTCTTTCAGAGCGTCGAACGTGTAGGCTTGCGTCATGCCGGTCATCCATCTCCGATGCGCGATCTTCACACGGGAATGCGTCCGGCGGAATAGCCGGCTCGCATCCTGTGGCGTGAATATTCAGAGGGGTTCCGCGTCACCTGGCGGCCATCAGGGCGGCGGCGCGCTCCCCGACCATCATGGCGGGCGCGTTGATGTTGCCGGAGGGAATCGTCGGGAAAATCGAGGCATCGACGACGCGCAAACCTTCGATGCCATGCACCCGCAACCTGGCATCGACCACGGCGTCGCTCGCATCGGGGCCCATCCGGCAGGTCCCGCAAGGGTGGAAGACCGAATACGCGTTCGCGCGGATAGCGGCGACATGCGCCGCCTTGTCGACGGCCTCAGGGCCGGGGCGAATCGCGGTATCGATCAGAGCGGAAAGCGTCGGCGTCGCCGCAAGCCGGTGCAGGAAGCGGGCGCCATCCAGCAAGAGGCGCAGGTCCTCGGGCTCGGAGAGGTAGTTCGGCGCGATCTCCGGCGCGGCATGCGGATCGGGCGAGCGGATCGCGACATGCCCGCGGCTCAAGGGCCGGCAGGGCGAAACGCTCAGGCTGAAGCCGGGGAACGGATCGGGCTTCATCAGGGCGCGCACGCCCGGCACGGCGCGTTCATAGCTCAGCGGCGAGAAATAGAGCTGCATGTCCGGTCGCGTCAGCTCCGGCCTTGTGCGGTAGAAGCCGCCGCCCTGGTTGACGCTGAGCGAAAGCGGCCCGCGCCGCCGCAGCAGGTAATTCGCGGCCATGCCGATGCGGGCCGGCCACGACAACAGCGCGTCGTTCAGGCTCGGCCGCTTCGAGCGATAGACATGGTCGTAGCAGAGATGATCCTGCAGGTTGCGGCCGACCGCCGGCCGGTCGAGCAGCGGCGCGATGCCGTGCTGCTTCAGGAGCTCGGCAGGGCCGATGCCGGAGAGCTGCAGCAATTGCGGCGAGTTGAACGCGCCACCGGAGAGGACGACCTCCCTGCGGGCACCGAAGCGCAGGGTCTCGCCGCCGCGCTTCCCCTCGACGCCGATGGCGCGCCGTCCGTCGAACAGGATGCGCGTCACCTGCATGTCGGTTTCGAGCTTCACGCGGCCGCGCCGCCTTGCCTGATGCAGGAAGGCGCGCGCCGCCGATTCACGTCGGCCGTCGCGCGTGGTGATTTGGTAGAAGCCGGCGCCCTCGCTGGTCGCGCCGTTCAGGTCGGGGTTAAAGCGCAGGCCCGCTTCGCCGGCCGCCCTGACGAAGAGGGGTGTCAGCGGATGGACTTCAGCCGCGACATTTTCGACATGGAGCGGCCCGCCGGCGCCATGCCAGATGGAGGAACCCAGGGCATGGTCCTCCATGCGCCTGTAGGCGGCGAGCACCTCGGCCCAGCCCCAGCCGGGATTGCCGAGCCGCTCCCATTCGTCAAAATCCTCGGCCTGGCCGCGGGCATAGACCATCGCGTTGATCGCGCTGGAGCCGCCCACGACCTTGCCGCGCGGCTGGTAGATCTCCCGCCCGTCCAGCTCGGCTTGCGGCGTGGTCCGGTACATCCAGTTCATGCGGCGATGGTAGAAGGTCTTGCCGTAGCCGATCGGCAGGTGGACCCAGGGGCTGAGATCGCGCGGCCCGGCCTCGATCACCAGGATCGAGCCCTGGCCGGCCTCGGCGAGCCGCCCTGCCAGCACGCAGCCGGCCGAACCCGCCCCGACGATGATCACGTCCCATTCCGTCAAGATGCTCTCATCCAGCTTGCCCGACACGATTCCTAGGAACGATTGGGCTTCCCGCTAAGGGCCATTCCCGCCGAAGCGCCAGTCCATTCGCTGCCCGCCATGAGGTCGCCGATCGCGCGGCGCAGGTCGAGGACGCCGGCCCTGATCTCCGCTTGCGTGAAGCCACTGAAGCCGAGCACGAGCCCGTCACGCACCACAGGTTCGAGGCAGAAGCGGCTGATCGGAGCGACCGTCACGCCGCGCTGGGCCGCGGCCTGGGTCAGCGCGACGGCATCAAGCCCGTCGCGGAGATAGGCGATGGTGTGCATGCCGGTCTGGGTCGGCACGACTTCCAGATCGGGTGCCAGATGTTCCCGCGCCGCATCCTCCAGCGCCTGGTAGCGTTCCTGGTAGAGCTTGCGCATGCGCCGCACATGCGTCGCGAAATGCCCCTCGACGATGAAATCGGCGACGATGCCCTGCAGCGCGGTCGGAACGCCGGGAGAGAAGGCCTCGAGGCAGATGCCCATCTGCTCGACAAGGTGCGGTGGCGCGACGAGGAAGCCGAGCCGCAGCGACGGGAACAGCGTCTTCGAGAAGGTCCCGACGTAGATCACCCGGCCGCTGCGATCGATGCTGGTCAATGTCGCCATCGGCGCGCCCTGGAAGCAGAACTCGCCGTCCCAGTCGTCCTCGATGATCCAGGCGCCGCTGGCCTCGGTCGCTTCGAGCAGGGCGAGGCGCCGCTCCAGGCTCATCTTGGCGCCGAGCGGCTGCTGATGCGCCGGCGTGACGAAGGCGAGCCGGAATTCGGGCGCGCGGCGCAGGCCTTCCTCGACCACGAGCCCGGCTTCGTCGACCGGGACGGGTACGATCTCGACGCCCGACTGGATCATGCTGTTGCGCGCGCCGATAGCGCCGGGATCCTCGAACCAGACCTTGTCACCGGGGTCGAGCAGCGTCGCCGCGATGAGCTGGAAGGCCTGCTGCGCGCCCGCCACCACGAAGACCTGCTGCCATTCGCAGGCGATGCCGCGGTTGAGCCTGAGATGCGCGGCGATGGCCTGCCGCAGGGCCCGCTCGCCATGCGGGTCGGGATAGCCGAGCACCTGATGGCGCGGCTTGCGCCAGTGCTTGCCCGAGAGCCTGGCCCATTGCGCCATCGGGAACGCATCGAAGGCCGGCATCGCCGTGGTGAAGGCGCGCGGCTGATGCGGCAGGCGCGTGCCGAACAGTTTTGACGCCGTGTTCATCGCCTGCGCCAGCTTGACCCGCGCCGTCGGCGCGGCGACGGCTGCGGCGGCCGGGGCGGGGCGCTCGTTCGCCAGAGCCTGGCTGACATAGGTGCCGGACCCAACCCGCGTCTCGATCAGACCCTCCGCCGCAAGCCGCTCGAAGCTCTCGACGATGGTGGTGCGGGCGACCCGGAATTCCTGCGCCAGCGTGCGCGTCGCCGGCAGGCGCTCGCCGACCTTGAGCGTGCCGCCGAGGATCAATTCGCGCAGGCCCGCGCAGATCTGGACGCTGAGCCCGTGCTCGCCCTCGCGGTCCAGCACGATCGACTGGAGCAGGGCGCCTTCCTCACGTTTGACCATGATGCTCTGCGCTGGAGTGGACTGTCGATTTGGCGAGAATGGACCTTGGGATCAGGCCAATTCAAGCCCCTTCTTGCGCCGAAGCTGCTCGCGGTCCCGCCGGGCGGCGCTCCCGGAACGGATAGCGGCAGCGATGAAGATCACCCGGCTCGAAAGCTTCTCGACGCAGGACGTCGGCTTCGTCCGCGCCACATGCGAGGATGGCAGCCAGGGCTGGGGTCAGTTCTCGCCCTATAATGCCGACATCACCGCGACCGTCTTCCATCGGCAGGTCGCGCGTTGGGCGGTCGGCGAAAACGCCTTCGACATCGACGAGCTGATCGCGACGATCGGCGAGCGCGAGCACAAGTTCCCCGGCTCCTATCTCTGCCGTGCCATGACCGGGCTCGATACCGCACTTTGGGACCTGCGCGGGCGGATCGAGCGGAAGAGCGTCTGCGAATTGCTCGGCGGCACGCCGCGCCCCTTCCCGGTCTATGCCTCCAGCATGAAGCGTGGCGAGATCACGCCCGAAGCCGAGGCCGAGCGCTTCCTGCGCTTGCGCGACGCTCATGGCTACCGCGCCTTCAAGTTCCGGGTCGGGCGCGAATGCGGCCGCGATAGCGACGAATGGCCGGGCCGGACAGAGGCGATCGTGCCGCAGATCCGGCGGGCGCTCGGCGCCGAGGCGACGCTGCTCGTCGACGGCAACAGCGCCTATTCGCCGGCCAAGGCGATCGCGGTCGGCAGGATGCTGCAGGATCACGGCATCATCCATTTCGAGGAGCCCTGTCCTTATTGGGAGCATGCCTGGACGCGCGAGGTCCGCGACGCCCTCGATCTCGATGTGACCGGCGGCGAGCAGGACTGCGATCTCGCGGTCTGGCGCGCCATGATCGACGGGCGCGTGGTCGACGTGGTGCAGCCGGACGTCTGCTATATCGGCGGCGTCGGGCGGATGCTGAAAGTCGCGCGCTGGGCCGAGGCCGCCGGCCTCCCGGTGACGCCGCATTCGGCCAACCAGTCGCTGGTGACCGTGTTCACGCTGCACATCATGGGCGCGCTCGCCAATGCCGGCCCCTATGTCGAGTTCTCGATCGAGGGGCCGGATTACTACCCCTGGGAGCAGGGCCTGCTGCGCAACCCGCCGCAGGCGCGCGACGGCATGGTGGCGATCCCCGACGGCCCGGGTTGGGGCGTCGAGATCGAGCCGTCATGGCTCGACAAGGCCGCCTATCAGGTCACGGAGATCGGCGCGTGATCCTGGACCGCGCCGAGCTTATCGCCGAGGCTTTGCGGACGGGCACGCTCGCCGGCCTGCCGGGCGGGCATTTCATCGATGGCCGTTTCGTTGGGTCTGCGTCCGGGCGACGGATGGAGAGCTTTGATCCCGGCCGAGGCAAGGTTTTCGCCACGGTTGCAGCCGGCGACAGCGAGGATATCGACCGGGCGGTTGCAGCCGCCCGTGCGGCCCTGTCCGGTCCATGGTCGCGTCTGAGCCCGGCCGCGCGCGGCGACATCCTGATGCGGGCGAGCCGCCTGATCGCCGAGCGCGCGGCCCGTTTCGCCGTGGTCGAAACCCTCGACTCCGGCAAGCGTCTTGCGGAAGCCGAGGGCGATGTCGGCGGCGTCGTGAAGGCCTTCGCCTATTATGCCGGTGCGGCCGACAAGCTGCACGGCGACAGCATGCCGCTCGACCCCGATCATATCGGGTTGACGATCGAGGAGCCGGTCGGCGTCGCCGCCCAGATCGTGCCCTGGAACTACCCGCTCTCGACGGCGGCGCGGGGCATCGCGCCTGCGCTCGCGGCCGGGTGCACGCTGGTCGTCAAGCCGGCCGAGCAGACGCCCTTCACGACGCTCATGCTGGCGGAGCTGTTGCACGAAGCAGGGCTACCCGCAGGCGTGCTCAACGTCGTCGCCGGCACCGGTGCCGAGGCAGGCGCGGCGCTCGTCGCCCATTCCGGTATCGACCACATCACCTTCACCGGCTCGGTCGCGACCGGGCAGCGCGTGATGCGCGCCGCGGCGGAGCACGTCACCCGGCTCGTGCTGGAGCTCGGCGGCAAATCCCCTCTCGTCGTACTCGCCGATTGCGATATCGACGCGGCCGTGGCCGGGATCATGGAAGCGATCTTCGAGAATGCCGGGCAGATCTGCTCGGCCGGCTCCCGCCTGATCGTCGAGGAGGCGATCGCCGAGCCGCTGCTCGAACGCCTCGTCGCCAGCGCGCAGGCTCTGCGGCCGGGTCATGGCCTGAGCGATGCCGGGATCGGGCCGATCAACTCTCCGGCGCAGCTCGCGCGCGTTGCGGCCCATGTCGACCGCGCCCGTGCCGCCGGCAACCACATCCTGGCCGGTGGCGCGATCGTACCGCCCGAGGCTAGCGGCGGCGGTTGGTTCTACCAGCCGACCATCGTGCTGGCTGATGGCCCAGGCGATCCACTGGTGCAGGAGGAAATCTTCGGCCCGGTGCTGACGGTGCAGGTCGTCCCCGATTTCGATGCGGCCATCGCCGCGGCGAACGCCACCTCCTATGCGCTGGTCGCCGGCATCTACACCCGCGATCACGCCAAGGCGTGGCGATATGCACGGGCCGTCGATGCGGGGCAGGTCTACATCAACGAGTTCTTCGCCGGCGGCATCGCGATGCCTTTCGGCGGCAACCGCAAATCCGGTTTCGGCCGCGCCAAGGGCATGGCGGGCTTGCGCTCCTACTGCAAGCTCAAGAGTGTGGTGGCGCGAATCTGATCCGGGGGGATGACGGGATAATGTCGAGCGATCTGTTCGCCAGTGATTTCAAGGCCGCGCCCTATTGGTGGGACGAGGTACCGCGGCCTGACTTGCCGCGCGTTGACCCGCCTGCACAGGCCGAGGTTGTCGTCGTCGGCTCTGGCTATACCGGCTTGCAGGCGGCGCTCCAGACGGCGCGCGGCGGGCGCCACACTGTCGTCCTCGATGCCGAGGCGGCGGGTTTTGGCTGCAGCACCCGCAATGGCGGTCAGATCTCGACCAGCGTGAAACCGGGCTTCGACGAACTCGCCCGCCGCCATGGCCGGGAGCGCGCCTTCGCGATCATGCAGGAGGGCCGGAACTCGCTGCGCTATATCGGCGATTTCGTCCACGACGAGCAGATCGATTGCGATTTCGGCGTCGTCGGCCGCTTCCATGCGGCCCATGCACCCGGCAGATACGAGGAGCTGGCCCGCAGCGTCGGAACCCAGCCGAAGGGGCTGGAAGTCGCCTGCCATGTCGTGCCGCGCTCCGAGCAACGCAGCGAGATCGGCTCCGATCTCTACCATGGCGGCGTCGTCTACGAGAGCCATGCCTCGATCAACCCGGCCCGCTACCATCAGGGGTTGTTGCAGCGCGTCGTCGCGGCCGGAGCCGAGATCGTGCCGCATTGCCCGGCGACGGGCATCGAGCGCATCGGGCAGGATTTCCTCGTCCAGACCCCACGGGGCACGATCCGCGCCCGCGATGTCGTCATCGCCACCAACGGCTATACCGGCCCGCTGACCGGCTGGCTGCGCCGCCGCGTCATCCCGATCGGCAGCTATGTCATCGCGACCGAGGCGCTGGAGCCGGCGCTGGTCGACAAGTTGATCCCGAAGGACCGCATCGTCAGCGACACCCGCAAGGTGGTCTATTACTACCGCGCCTCGCCGGACCGGCGGCGTATCCTGTTCGGCGGCCGCGTCTCGTTGAGCGAGACCGATCCGCGCCGCAGCGGCCCGCTGCTGCATGGTGCGATGAGCCGGATCTTCCCGGAACTCGCAGGCCGCAAGATCAGCCATTCCTGGTGCGGCTTCGTCGCTTACAGCTTCGACGAACTCATGCATATCGGCCGCCATGACGGCATGCATTACGCCATGGGCTATTGCGGCTCCGGCGTCGGCATGGCGAGCTATCTCGGCATGCGGCTGGGCCAGCAGGTGCTTGGCCTCGCCGAAGGCAAGACCGCTTTCGACGGGCTGCCCTTCCAGACGCGGCCCTTCTACAGCGGCAATCCCTGGTTCCTCGCGCCGTCGGTCCTCTACTACAGCTGGCGCGATCGTTTGGCCCGCTGACACGATAAAGTGGTCGCTCCGAATTCTCAGAGTGGACCTTATAGCCAGACCAATTTCGCCGAATTCTACATAAGGCGAGAAGTGCGGACGCCGTTTGCCGGTCAACCGCACTCGCGCCAGGGAACGCATCGTTCAAACGGGAGAACAGACACATGCCGCGCCAGCCGATGATGCCGACGAGAACGGCCCTTGCCCTCATCATGGGCCTTGGCCTGTTGAGCGCTGCGCCCGCCGGGGCGCAGGAACTGACCGTCGTCTCCTTTGGCGGCTCCTATCAGGAGGGCCAGAGCAAGGCGCTCTTCCAGCCCGCCGCCAAGGCACTGGGCATCAAGATCAAGGAGGAGACCTATACCAGCATCGCCGACCTGCGCCTCAAGGTGAAGGCCGGCGCCGTGACCTGGGACGTGGTCGCCAGCGGTTCCGGCAGCGCGGCCCGCGCCGGCGCCGAGGGCATCCTCGAGAAGCTTGACTACAAGGTCATCGATACCTCGAATTTCCTGCCCGGCACTGCGCAGGACTATTGCGTCGGCGGCGACGTGTTTTCGACCGTGCTCGCCTGGAACACCAAGACCTATGGCCAGAACGGGCCGCAGAGCTGGGCCGATTTCTGGGACGTGAAGAAGTTCCCGGGCAAGCGCTCCTATCGCAAGGGCGTGGCCGGCGCGCTCGAGCCGGCGCTGATGGCCGACGGCGTTCCCGCCAACAAGGTCTACGAGGTGCTGTCGCAGCCCGGCGGCATCGAGCGCGCGATCAAGAAGATCCGCGAGTTGAAGCCGCATATCGCGGTCTGGTGGAGCTCGGGCGCGCAGCATGCCCAGCTGATGAAGGACGGTGAGGTCGACATGATCACCGGCTGGAACGGCCGCTTCGACGTCGCCGCCAAGGACGGCGCCAAGGTCGCCTATACCTTCAATCAGGGCCTGCTCGACTATGACTGCTTCGCGATCGCCAAGGGGGCGCCGAACAAGGATCTGGCGATGAAATTCCTCGCCGAGATCAGCAAGCCGCAATACCAGGCCGAGTTCACGAAATACATCACCTACGGCCCGACCAACAAGAAGGCCTATGAGGGCGGCGCGATCGATGCAGCCTTCGCCAAGACCCTGCCGTCTCATCCCGACAATGCCGGCAAGCAGCTGCCGATCGACCTGGACTGGTACATCAAGTTCGAAGCCCAGGCTTCCTCCGCCTACCAGAACATGCTGACCGAATGAGGCTGGCCGGCGATCACGAGCGGCCGCGCGATGCGGCCGCTTCGGCCTCGGGTTCCGCCACGGCCCTGCCCATCGCGATCCGGCGGCTGAGCAAGGCCTATGGCGCGGTGCCCGTGCTGGACGAGATCGATCTCGATGTCCGGCCCGGCGAGTTCCTGACCCTGCTCGGCCCCTCCGGCTCGGGCAAGACGACGCTCTTGATGGCGATCGCCGGCTTCCTGCGGCCCGACAAGGGCTCGATCCGCTTCGGCGAGCGCGAGGTCGTCCGCCTCGCGCCGCATAAGCGCGAGATCGGCATGGTCTTCCAGAACTACGCGCTGTTTCCGCATATGGATGTCGCCCGCAATGTCGGCTTTCCCTTGCGGCTGCGGCGCGTGCCGGCGGTAGAGACCGCTCGGCGCGTCGAGACGGCCCTGGAGATGTTCCAGCTCGGCGGCTTTGGCGGTCGCCGCATCGACCAGCTCTCCGGCGGCCAGCGCCAGCGTGTCGCGCTCGCCCGCGCCATCGTCTTCGAGCCGCGCATCATCCTGATGGACGAGCCGCTCTCGGCGCTCGACAAGCAATTGCGCGAACGCATGCAGATCGAGTTGCGCCAGCTCCACGAGCGTCTCGGCACCACCACCGTCTATGTCACGCATGACCAGCGCGAGGCGCTGACCATGTCGGACCGCGTCGCCATCCTCGATCGCGGCCGCATCGCCCGGATCGACACGCCGCGCGCGATCTATGACGATCCCGGCAGCCGCTTCGTCGCCGAGTTCATCGGCGAATCTTCCTTCCTCGACGTGACGGTCAAAGATGGCGTCGCCCGCGCCGCCGGCACGTCCATCCGCGCCGGCAACCTGCCAACGCAACAGGGTCGGTGCACGATGGTGTTGCGGCCGGAACGTTTGCATTTGCTCGGACCTGGCGAAGGCGAGGGCATGAACTGTTTCGAAGGCCGCGTGACCGGCGCGGTCTATCAGGGCGACACGCTGCTCCTTCAGGCTGTCCTGAACGGTGGCAGCCCGGTCGCATTGCGCCTGACGACGCGCGGTGGCGAAGGCCCGCCGCCCGCGCCGGGAACGCCCGTCCGGATCGGCATCGCGGTCACCGATACCGTTTTGCTGCCCGACGAGGCGCGAGGCGCGCCGTGACGGCCGCGAGCGCCTTCGATCCTGCCGGTTCGGCCGGCGACGACCACGCCGCCGGCCTGCGGCGCGACCAGTGGCGCGAGCGCATGGGGCTGGCCGGCCTCGCGGCGCCGGCGCTCCTGCTCGTCATCGTCACCATGCTCGTGCCGGTCGGCTGGCTCTTCGGCCTGTCCTTCCTCGACGACAACGGCGGCTTCAGCCTCGAGCATTACCGGCGCATGCTGGCCGAGCCCTCCTACGGCCGGACCTTCCTGACCACCTTCGAGATCAGCTTCGTCACCACGCTGATCTGCATCCTGCTCGGCTATCCCCTGGCCTATTTCCTGTCGCAGCTGCCAAGGCGAGCCGCCAATCTCTGCATGATCGCGGTGCTCCTGCCGTTCTGGACCTCGCTCCTGGTGCGCACCTATGCCTGGCTCGTGCTGCTCCAGCGCAGCGGGCTCATCAACACATGGGGCATGAAGCTCGGCCTGTGGAGCGAGCCCTTGCAGCTCGTCCACAACATGGGCGGCACGCTGATCGGCATGGTCCATATCATGCTGCCCTTCATGGTGCTGCCGCTCTACGGCACGATGCGCGCGATCGATCGCAACCTGCTGCGCGCCGCGGCCAGCCTCGGCTCGACGCCGGTCCATGGCTTCTGGACGGTGTTCTTCCCGCTTTCGCTGCCGGGGCTCGCGGCCGGCGCCGCGCTCGTCTTCGTGCTCTGCCTCGGCTTCTACGTGACGCCGGCCATGCTCGGCGGCGGCAAGGTGACGATGGTCTCGAACCGCATCGCCAACGATATCGAGCTGTTCTTCAACTGGGGCGCGGCGAGCGCGCTCGGCGTCGTGCTGCTGGTGATCACGCTGGTCGTGCTCGTGCTGGCGGCGCGATTGTCGCGCGGCGCCGGCCTGTTCGGGGCGGGACACTGAGATGAGCTGGCTCGATCGCCCCGCCAGCGATACGCAGATCAGCCATGGCGCGCGGCTCTGGCTTTATGCACTCGGCGTGCTGGTGCTGGCCTTCCTGGCCATCCCGACGCTGATCGTCATCCCGATGTCCTTCTCCCAGTCGCAATATCTGGAGTTCCCGCCGCGCGAATGGTCGCTGCGCTGGTATGAGGCCTATTTCTCCTCGTCGAGCTGGATGGCGGCGACCGCCACCTCGTTCAAGGCGGGCTTCTGCACGGCGCTGCTGGCGACGCCGATGGGCACGCTCGCAGCCTATGGCTTGCACGCCTCGCGCCTGCGCTTCGCGGGGCTTGCGATCCTCGCCCTGCTGACGCCGACGATCGTGCCGGTCATCCTCGTTGGCATCGCGCTGTTCTACGCTTATGTGCAGCTCAAGATGGTCAATTCCTTCCTCGGCATCGTGCTGGCGCATACGATGCTGGCGGTGCCGATCGTCATGATGATCGTCGGCTCGGCCCTGAAGAGCTTCGACCTCGATCAGGAGCGGGTGGCGCGCAGCCTCGGTGCGACGCGAACGCAGGCCTTCCTGCAGGTGACGGCGCCGCAGATCGGCTTCGCGCTCGTCACCTCGGCGGTCTTGTCCTTCCTGACCTCATTCGACGAGGTCGTGGTCGCGCTCTTCGTCTCCGGCGGCGACAACGCGACGCTGACGCGGATGATGTTCCTCGCGCTGCGCGACCAGATCGATCCCACCATCGCCGCGATCTCGACGATCATGATCGTGATGACGTCGCTGCTGCTGGCGGTGTCGCAGCTCTTCGGCAAAAGCGAGAGCTGATCAAACGGCTGCTCGCCATGATTAGCCGATTTTGCGGAGAACCACACCGTCATCCCGGGCTTGACCCGGGATCCATGCCGGAGCGCATCCGGCAAAGGTTCAGGCATGGATCCCGGCTCTCCGCTTCGCGTCGGCCGGGATGACCGGCTGAAACGTTACGGCTTCTTCGGCTCGGTTGCCGGGGCCGTCTGAGCCTTGCCTGTCGCCCCCACGGAAGCCGCGAGCAACGCCTGCGTCGGATCGGCGCCCTCGAACCCGGCCTGCTTCAGGATCTCGTCGAGGATCGGCTTCTGGGCGGTGAAGCTGAGCAACTGGCTCGACAGGTCGCCGACTGCGCCCGCCTGGTCGCCGCCGGCCCCGCCATTCATCGCGCCCGCGAGATTTCCGGCGCTGAAGATGCGGATGTCGGAAATCTTCTCGATCGGCTTCATCGCCTGCGCCAGCGCCGCCGGCACGATGTCGACGCGGGCCTTGTTGAGCTCGAACTCGATGATCGCCGGCGACAGGGCGTTGCGGGCTTCGTTCTTGGCCCGCTCGGCGCGCGCCTGCGCCTCGCCGAGCTCGATCACGCCGGCGGCGCGGATCTTGGCCGCGGCGGCCTCAGCCTCCGCTTCGATCTTGGTCGCGGCCGCGAGGTTCTCCGCAGCCTGACGCTCGGCCTCGGCCTTCACAGTGACCGCTGTGGCCTCCTGCTCGGCAATACGGCGCGCATCGAGCACGGCGATGCGCTTGGCACGTTCGGCGATCTCGACCTCGCGGGCCGTCGTCACCTGCTCTTCGGCGGTGATGGCGGAAGCCTTGGCCTCGTCGGCCTTGGCCCGCGCTGCCTGTTCCTCCTCGGTCTTCTGCGCGACGGCGATCGCGGCCTCGATGCGGGCGGTCTCGGTGATCTTGCGCGCCTCGGCCTCGCGCTCGGCGATGCCGCGCTCGGCGGCGATGCGGGCGGATTCGCGCGCCTGCCGCGTCTCGGAATCGCGTTCGGCGATGCCACGCTCGGCTTCCAGCCGTGCCGTCTCCTCGTTGAGCCGGGCAAGTTGCTCGGCCTTGGCCGCTTCGGCGCGGGTCTCGGCCGTCTTGTTGGCGATATCGCGCTCCTGGCTGAGCTCCGCGTCGCGCTGCTCGCGCTCGATGGTCAGGCGGCGCAGCGAGGCCTCGCGGTCCTTGGTCGCGATCTCGACCTCGTTGTCGCGCACGATCTGGTTGCGCTCGCGCTTGCGCTCCTCGGTGATCTTGGTCAGCGCCGTCAGGCCTTCGGCGTCGAAGGTGTTGTTCGGGTTGAAATGCTTGATGTCGGTCTGGTCGAGCCGCGTCAGCGAGACCGATTCCAGCTCGAGACCGTTGGATTGCAGGTCATGCGCGACGGCCGCCTGCACCGATTTCACGAACTCGGCGCGCTGCTCCTGCAGGTCGCGCAGCGACATGGTGGCGGCGACCGAGCGCAGGCCGTCGACGAACTTGGCTTCCACAAGTGCCTTGAGCGCGTCGGCATCGTTGGTGCGGTCGCCC
This sequence comes from Allobosea sp. NPDC055353, assembly GCF_053644975.1. Lineage (NCBI taxonomy): Bacteria > Pseudomonadati > Pseudomonadota > Alphaproteobacteria > Hyphomicrobiales > Alloboseaceae > Allobosea > Allobosea sp. NPDC055353. Next base: position 176,150 of record NZ_JBSHMC010000001.1, read on the forward strand.
AGCGTCTGCGCGGCGAGCGCGATGTTCTCGGCATCCGGCTTCACCCGGACATAGAACTCGGCCGTGATGTCCGCCCGCATCCGGTCCTTGGTGATGAGGGACTCGTTCTCGGCCCGCTTCACCTCGAGGCGCAGCGTGCTGAGCGAGACCCAGGAATAGGAATGGAAGATCGGAAGGATGACCGAGCCGCCGTCGAGCACGACCTTCTTGCCGCCGAGACCGGTGCGGACATAGGCCTTGTCGCGCGTCGCCCGCGTGTAGAGCGACGTCATGATGATGCCGATCACCACGATGGCGACGAGAATGCTGGCGGCGATGATGCCGAGCGAAAAGAAATCCATGTCTCAGACCCCCGTTGAGGCGCTGCCTGCGACGCTGTCAGGCGCGGGAATGGCCTCGAACAGGCCGTCCGCTCCATCGACGATCAGCACCAGCGTGCCCGTTGCCATCAGATGTCCCGGCGCCGCCCTGGCGCGCAGGATGTGAACATTGTCGTAGCGGTCCTTCACCCGGACCGCGCCGGGATGGCCCTGGTCGAGCGGGCCGATCGTGACGGTGCCGATCAGGCCGATGAACTCGGACTGGCTCAGCGCATTGGTCTCGTCGCGCGGGATGATCCGGGCGATGCCTCGGCTCGCCCAGCGCGTCGCGGGCACGGCCGCCAGAGCAGCGGCCGGCACGGCGATCAGGAGCGGCAGCGGCCGCAGGATCTGCGCGGCCACGCTTTGCAGCATGAAGCCGAAGACCGCGAAGGCGGTGAGCAGGATCACCGCCAGCACCAGGATCGGCACGCCGCCGGCATTGAGCCAGGACATCCAGCCGCCAAGCAGCCCGGCCTCGTGTTCGCCGGGACCGTGATGGCCGAGCCCGTCATCGAGCAGGCCGGAGGCCGAGGCGCCGATCAGGACCGAGGCCAGCTCAATCAGGCCGAGCCCGGCCACGACCATCAGCGCCACCCAGAAGGGCGCGGTGCCCGGCTGGATGATGTCGCCCATCAGCGCTGGCCTTCCCGGAACGCCCGGAGCCTTGCCTCGATCGCATCCTCGCGCTGGATACGGCCAAGCTCATCGACCTCCGCCGCGCCGGTCATCGGCTTGGCTGGGACGCCGGTGACGCGCTCGACGGCGGAAAGCGCCGCGGCAAGCCGCTGGTCGTTGCGCTGCGAGGGGGTGGCGGGATCGCTGGCAGCGACAGCCCGCTCGGCCCGCTTGGCGTCTTCCAACCTCTTCATCGCGTCGGCGCGGGCCGAGGCGATGCTGCGCAGCGTGGCCTCGGCCTCGGCGATCTCGCCGGCATTCTCGGCGACCGCCTTGGCGAGCGCGGTGCGCTGCGCCTCCAGGTCGATCTGGACGCCGGTGGCGGCGCGGGCGAGGTCCTCGCGGCCCTTTTCGAGCCCCGTCTTGATCTTCTGGTCGAGGTCGCGGATTTCCTCGTCGAGATCGGCGGCTTTCGCCTTGAGGCGATGGCCGGCGGCGACGGCGACGCCGAGCGCGGCACGGGCCTCCTCGGCGATCTTCTCGATCTCGCGCACGGCCTGCTGGGCGACGGCGGTGGTGTTGGCGCCCTCGGCCGCATCGACCGCATTATTGACGACGCCGGCGATCACGCGACCGAGGCGGGCAAGGATTCCTTCGTTGGACATCGTGCTCTCCCTGTGTGTGTGAATTCCGGCCTGGACAGCGACGAGGACGCTGATCGTCGATCCCTGGAAGGACAGACGCGCCTCGGCAAAGTCGTTCCAGCCGCCGCGATAGCTATCCACCGAATAGGGGACGACAATCCGCCCGTTGATGGTGGCGATGCTGATGCTGTCCGGCCCCTTGATGGCGAAGAGTTTGGAGTCGAGCGGGATCTCGAAGGCCGGTTCGTTCGGCTGCTGCCGGCTATGATCGCGCAGGGCCAAGGTCGCCATGCGCGAGGGCAGGCCTGTCCGCGCCCGGATCTCCTCATAGGCCTCCTCGTGCAGCGCGACGAGATTGGCGCCCGTCGTGCCGTCGAGGATCGCCATGGCCTGCCGATAGGCGGCGAGGGTGGCGTGCAGCGCCTCGCGGTCTTCGTCGCTCGGCGCCAGCAGAAGCGCCATCGTTGTCTGAGGCTTCTTGACCATGCGATTTTTATAAAGCACTTCATTGGTGCTTTCAAGGGGTAGGCAGAGCTTATCGCCGCGCTGTTGTCATTCCGGGGCGTGCCGCAAGCGCGAACCCGGAACCCACGACTGGGTGAGACATTCGATCCCGAACCGTTAGCTGCTCACCCGGTCGTGGGTTCCGGGTTCTTCGCTGCGCGAAGCCCCGGAATGACAAGGGTGGTTTGGCTAGGAACGACCCAGCCGTGGTCCAAGCCGCCTCAATTCGCCGTGGATAGGCCACGGCAGGCGAGACGCACCAGCCCCTCGATCTGGCGGTCGAGTTCGCGGCGCGGTACGGCGATCAGCTTCTCCTCCAGCCCGATCGCGACGACGCCATGGACGGCAGAGAACAAGGTCCGGCCCAGCAGGTTGCGGTCCTCCGCGCTGCGATCCGGCACCAGCGTGCCAAGTGGCTGGAGAATGTGCCGGAACATCATCATCTGCTCGGTGACGGCCCAGTCGGGCACGGTCGAACCCTCGGCCATGCGGTGTTCGAACAGCACGCGCCAGAGCTGCAGGTTGTCGCGGGCGAAGGCCGAGTAGGCGAGGGCGACGGCAACGAGGGCTTCCGTGGCCTGTTCCTGTGACGAAACGGGTGGGGATGCGGTGCTGAGCGCAGCATCGAGCCGGGCGAGCGTGCGCGAGCCGACTCGCAGCACGAGTTCGTCCATATCCGCGACGAGATTGTAGATCGCGCCGAGCGAGCAGCCGATCTCCTGGGCCAGCTCGCGCGCCTTCAGGCCGGCGAGGCCCTTCTCGGCAATGGCCCGTTCCGCCGCATCGATGAGCTGCTGGCGCTGCCGGTCCCGTCGTGCCGCCGTTGTGGTCATCTCGTCGCTCTCGCCTTGCCCGTTTCTCATTTACCTTGAACGATGTTCAAAATATGTCTTGAACGTTGTTCATTGATGCGCTACCCATATACCGTGAACGATGTTCATAGCAAGGGAAAGCCAATGCTCAAGATGTTTCTCACTTTCGTTCGCGGCGGTGCTGCCATCGCCGAGGAACGCTTCGTCGACCGCAACGCACTCCTCATTCTTGACCAGCAGATGCGCGATGGGGCGGGAGCCTTCGAGCGCGCCAAGAAGGCACTCGCCGTCGCAATCACGCAGGACCGGCAGGAGACGGAGCGCCTTGCCATCAGCCATGCTCGCATCGCGGATCTGGAAACCCGCGTCGCGGCAGCGCTGGTGGCCGGCGACGAAGGCCTTGCCCGCGAAGGCGCCGAGGCCATCGCTGCGCTGGAGGCGGACCGTGACGCTGCCGCGAGCGCGCAGGCGCTGTTCGCGGCGGAAATTCTCCGCCTGCGCCGGCATGTCGCCCAGGCCCAGGCGCGGATCGCCGAGCTTGATCGCGGGCGGCGCCTCGCCCGTGCCTCGGAAGCCGTGCGCCAGATGCGGCAGGGCCGGATCGAGCCCGGTCCCACCCACGAGGCGTCGTTGGCCGAAGCCGAGCAGACCCTGAAGCGACTGCGCGAACGCCAGGTCGAGGCGGAAGCAGCCGAGACGGCGCTGGATGAGCTGGACGGCGCGGCTGCGGCCTCCGTCACCGAGAAGCTGGCGGCCAAGGGTTTCGGGCCTCGCCTGCGCACCACTGCCGAGGACGTGCTGGAACGCTTACGCAGCCGTGCCGCCGCTCCAGCCAACTGATCGCAACAATCGCTTTTCAAACGGGAGATCGCCGCATGAACCCGAACGTTCAACCGCATAGTGGTGCCTGGGTCAGCTTCACCTACGCTTCGTTCTTCGCCGCCGCCGCGATGGTCGGCTCCGGCATCCTGTTCCTGCCGCTCGACTGGTGGGCCAAGGGTTATCTCGCCATGGGCTGCGTCATGCTTGTCCAGTCCTGCATCACCATGACCAAGACGGTGCGCGACATGCACGAGGCCTCCAAACTGGTGAACCGCATCGAGGACGCCCGCACCGAGCGCCTGCTGATGGATGCAGGCAAGCCCGTGCTCTGAGGCGGCGGCGGTAAGCCCCGCTTAACCGCAAGATCGCATCGCCCGCCGCCGGCAAGGATTGCTTTGCACGGGCGATGCGAACCTCCCTCGAACCGCGCGAGTGCATGATGTTCGACACCTTGATGCTGAAAAGGCGCTTCGCGCCGCTGTTCTGGGCGCAGTTCTTCTCCGCCTTCAATGACAATTTTCTCAAGAACGCGCTGGTCTTCATCATCCTCTACCGGCTCGCCGGTTCGCATGGCGAAGCGCTGGTGACGCTGGCGGGCGGGCTCTTCATTCTGCCCTTCTTCCTGCTCTCCGGCATCGGCGGCCAGATGGCCGACCGTTTCGACAAGGCCATGATGGCGCAGCGCCTGAAGCTCGCCGAGATCGGCGCGGCCGGCGTGGCGGCGCTCGGTTTCACCCTCCACTCCGTGCCGATGCTCTTCGTCGCGCTCTTCCTGTTCGGCGTCATCGCCGCCCTGTTCGGGCCGATCAAATACGGCATCCTGCCCGACCATCTGAAGCGCGAGGAACTGCCGGCCGGCAACGCGCTGATCGAAGGCGCGACCTTCATCGCGATCCTGCTCGGCACCATCGCAGGCGGCCTGACCGCGCGTGAGGGTGGCGACGCGGCCCAGCTCAGCCTGCTGATCATGGTCTTCGCGCTCGCCTGTTGGGTCGCGACGTTGTTCATCCCGAAGACCGGTGCGGCCGCGCCCGATCTCGCGATCGACCGCAACATCCTGCGCTCGACACGCGACCTTCTCAAGGATCTCTGGGCCGATGCGCGGCTGTGGCGCACCGGCGTCATGGTCTCGTTGTTCTGGCTGATCGGCGCCGTCGTGATGGCGCTCTTGCCCGCGCTGGTGAAGAACGGCATGGGCGGCACCGAGATGGTCGTCTCGGCCTATCTCGCCACCTTCGCCATCGCCATCGCCGTTGGCTCCGGCATCGGCTCCTTCCTGGCGAGCGGGCGCATCGTGCTCCTGCCCGTGCCGGTCGCCGGCATCGTCATGGGGCTGTTCGCGCTCGATCTCGGCTGGGCGATCTCGGGTATCGTCGCGCATCAGCCGGCGCAGGATATCGACGTCTTCTTCAGCAATTCCCCCGCCTGGCGCGTCGGCATCGACCTTGCCGGCCTCGCCATTGCCGGCGGCATCTTCATCGTACCCTCCTTTGCCGCGACCCAGGCCTGGGCGCCGGCCGAGAAGCGCGCCCGCATCGTCGCTGCCGTCAACGTGCTCTCGGCCGCTTTCATGGTTGCCGGCGCTGCAGTCGTCGCCCTGCTGCAGGCTGCGGGCCTGACGCTCAGCCATCTCTTCCTGCTGATCGGTGCCCTGACGATCGCGGCCTCCGTCTGGATCTTCCGGACGCTGCCGACCAATCCGCTCAGCGATTTCCTCTCGATCCTGTTCCGCGCCTTCTACCGCGTCGAGGTTACCGGCCGCGAGAACATCGCCAAGGCCGGCGACAACGCCATCATCGCGCTGAACCATGTCTCCTTCCTCGATGCCGCGCTGGCGCTGTCGATCCTCGACAAGGAGCCGGTCTTCGCCATCGACCACGGCATCGCCCAGCGCTGGTGGGTAAAACCCTTCCTGAAGCTGACGCGGGCGATGCCGCTCGATCCCTCGCGCCCGCTGGCGACGCGCTCCCTGATCAACGCGGTCAAGAACGGCGAAAGCCTGGTGATCTTCCCGGAAGGGCGGCTCACCGTCACCGGCAGCCTGATGAAGGTCTATGACGGCGTCGGCATGATCGCCGAGAAGTCGGGCGTGCCGATCGTGCCGGTCCGCATCGAGGGGTTGGAAGCGACGATCTTCTCGCGCCTGACCCGCGAGCAGGTCCGCCGCCGCTGGTTCCCCAAGGTGCGCGTCACCGTGCTCGATCCGGTCTCGCTGACGGTGCCCAACGAGCTGAAGGGCAAGCCGCGCCGCCAGGCGGCGGGTGCGGCGCTCTACCAGATCATGTCGGACCTGATCTTCAAGACCACCGATATCGACCGCAGCGTCTTCGAAGCCGTGGCCGAAGCCGCGGAGCGGAACGGCAAGGGCCGCGTCGCGGTCGAGGACCCGATCACGGGGACGCTGACCTATAAGCGCCTGCTGATCGGCGCCGAGGTGCTTGGCCGCAAGCTGATGCCGCTGGCGGCCAGGGGCGAGGCGGTCGGCGTGATGCTGCCCAATGCCAATGGCGCGGCGGTGACGCTGCTCGGACTGATGTCGGCGGCGCGCGTACCGGCGATGATCAACTTCACGGCCGGCGCCGGCAATATCGCCGCCGCCTGCAAGGCGGCTGAGGTCAGGACCATCGTCACCTCGCGCGCCTTCGTCGAGAAGGGCCGGATGGGGCCGCTGATCGAGGCGCTCTCGACTGATGTGAAGATCGTCTATCTCGAAGATGTCCGCGCCACCGTCTCGACGGCCGACAAGCTCAAAGCGCTCTGGCGCCATGGCAAGGCGATCGAGCCCGCCAAGGGCTCGGACCGTGCCGCGATCCTGTTCACCTCGGGCTCGGAAGGCGCGCCCAAGGGCGTCGTGCTCAGCCATGCCAACATGCTGGCCAATGCGGCGCAGGCGGCGGCCCGCATCGATTTCGGCCGGCGCGACAAGGTCTTCAACGTCCTGCCGGTCTTCCACTCCTTCGGCCTGACGGCGGGGCTGATCCTGCCGCTGGTCTCGGGCGTGCCGGTCTATCTCTATCCCTCGCCGCTGCATTACCGGATGGTGCCGGAACTGGTCTACGGCTCGAACGCGACGATCCTGTTCGGCACCGACACCTTCCTCACCGGCTATGCCCGCGCCGCGCATCCATATGATCTGCGCTCGCTGCGCTATATCGTGGCCGGTGCCGAGCCGGTGAAGGATACGACGCGGCGCACCTATGCCGAGAAATTCGGCCTGCGCATCCTCGAAGGCTATGGCGTCACCGAGACCGCGCCGGTGCTGGCGCTGAACACGCCGATGTTCAACCGCTTCGGCACGGTCGGCCGGATCATGCCGGGCATGGAAGCCAGGCTCGAGCCGATGCCGGGCGTCGAGGAGGGCGGCCGCCTGCATGTCCGCGGCCCCAACATCATGCTGGGCTATCTGAAGTCGGAGAATCCCGGCGTGCTCGAACCGCCGCCCGAGGGCTGGCACGACACCGGCGACATCGTCGCGATTGACAGGGACGGCTTCGTCACGATCAAGGGCCGAGCCAAGCGCTTCGCCAAGATCGCCGGCGAGATGGTCTCGCTCGCCGCGGTCGAGGCGCTGGCCGCCGAATGCTGGCCGGGCGTGCTCTCCGGCGTCGCCAGCCTCCCCGATGCGCGCAAGGGCGAGCGACTGGTGCTGGTGACCCAGCAGAAGGACGCGACGCGTGCGGCCTTCCAGGCCTTCGCCAAGGGCAGGGGCGCGGCGGACCTGATGATCCCGGCCGAAATCGTGGTCGTGCCGGCCGTGCCGGTGCTCGGCTCCGGCAAGCTCGACTTCGCCGGCATCGCCAGGCTGGTCAAGGAGCGGGCAGCCTCGCCCGCGCCTCAGCCGGTGGAGGCCTGATGCTCGGCTTCTGGCTGAAGGCGCTGACCCGGCCGACGCTCGACCTGACGCTGACGACGGCGCCGGGTCAGCAGACCCGCATCATCGAGCGGCCGGGCGTCGTGCTCGACGATGCGGAGCTTGCTGCGCTGGTCGAGCAGTTGCGGACGGTCGCGGGGCGGACGCTGGCGCAGGGCGCGCTGACCTATGGCGTCTTCTCCGGCGAGCGCGAGCGCCTCAGCCAGAGCATCGTCACCCTGATCAGCGACACGGCGACCGGCCGGCCGATCGCCTTCAATGCGCTCGCCCAGATGCCGCTCACGCTCGCGGGAGAACCCGAGCAAGTCACGCATCTCGGCCTCGTCATGGTCGATCCCGAGGTGCGCGGTCGCGGCCTGTCCTGGGTGCTCTACGGTCTGACCGTGCTGGTGCTCTTCGTCCGTGGCGGCCTGCGCCCGCGCTGGATTTCGAACGTTACGCAGGTGCCGGGCGTGGTCGGCATGGTCTGCGAGACCTTCTCGGAGGTCTATCCCTCGCCCGATCCGGGCAGTCGCCAGAGCTTCGCGCATCTTTCGCTCGCGCGGCAGATCATGCGCGACCACCGCCATGTCTTCGGCGTTGGGCCCGAGGCCGGCTTCGACGAGGCGAACTCGATCATCACCGATGCCTATACCGGCGGCTCGGATGACCTGAAGAAGAGCTTCGAGCAGGCGACGCATCACCGCGAGGAGCGGTACAACTCGTTCTGCCGCGACAAGCTCGATTACGCCCGTGGCGACGATGTGCTTCAGCTCGGCCGCATGGACCTCGCCGCCGCGCGCCGCTATCTGCTCGGCCAGGTGCCGCGCGCCTCGCTGCCGGGATTGCTCGGAGCTTCGGCCTTCCTGCTGGTGCAGCGCCTGGCCTTGCCGCTGGTGCACTGGCTCGACGATACCAGACGCTTCGGTACGCTGCGTCCGCGCCCATCGAGGTCGAAACCATGATCCCCGGCTTCAGCTACGATCTCTTCGCCACCCGCAATATCGGCTTCGTCTCGGAGGCCGAGCAGGCGCGGCTCAGGCAAGCGACAGTCTTCGTCTGCGGTGTCGGCGGCATGGGCGGTGCGGCCTTCATGGCGCTGGTCCGGGCGGGGATCGGCCGTTTCGTCATCGCCGATATCGACGTCTTCGAGATCTCTAACCTGAACCGGCAGGTCTTCGCCAATGCCGGCACGATCGGCCGGCCCAAGGCGGAAGCGGCGGCCGAGGCCGCGCGCGCGATCAACCCGGGGATCGAGATCGAGGTGCTCGGCGCCGAGTGGGTCAAGCGCCTGCCCGAGATCGCAGGTCGCTGCAAGGTGATCGTCAACGGCATGGACGACATTGCCGTCGGCCTCCATCTCTACCGCACGGCCAAGACGGCCGGCGCGACCGTCATCGACGCCTATATGGCGCCATTACCCTCGGTGATCGTGGTGCGCCCCGACGACCCGCGTCCCGAGGAGCGGTTGGGCTTTCCGACGCTCAGCAAGGATTGGCGAACGCTGTCGGATGACGACAAGCGCGCCGCCATGCTCTGCGAGGTCACGCATGTCATGCTGCATTCGCGCTCGCGCCATCATGTCGACCTCGCCATCGCCGGCGAGGTCGCTGCCGGGCGGCGCAGCCGCATGTCCTTCGCGCCGATGGTGATCACCACGGGCATGATGATGGCCTATGAGGCGATCGCGCTCACGCTGGGCCGGCGCACCGGCACCGATTGCCGTGGCTGGTTCTTCAATCCCTACCGGCCTGCGGTGGAGCGGCCCTGGCCGGCCCCGGTCGCGGCGCTACTCAAGCCCTTCGTGGCGCGGGCGCTGAAGCAAATGGTGGCCGGGCCATGACCGGCGGCTTCGCCAATCCGGCCTTGGTGGCGGATTCGATCGTCGATCTCTGCGGCGCGCTCGGCCTCGCTGTCGCCATGGCGACCTTGCGCCGCCGTGATCCGCGCGGCGCGCTGGCGCGGCGCTTCCTCGTCGCGATGGGGCTGGTCGCGGCGCTCTTCCTGCTGCGGGCACTGGGCTGGTGGAGCGGCAGCGTGATCCTCGGACGCCTCGCGCTCGCCTGTGCCGCCCTGTTCCCGCTCGGCGCCTTGATCGTCACCGAGGGGATGCTGCGCCGGCATGCCCCGCGCCCGGTCAAGATCGCGGTGCTCGCCGGCTCGCTCCTGCTGGTCCTCGCCAGCCTCCTCGGCTTCGACAAGCCGGGCCGGATCTATGATCTCGCGCTGGCTGGCTTCCAGCTCCTGACTCTTGCCTTCTGCGGGTTCCTGCTGTTCCGGCGCGATCAGGCCTCTCTGACCGCAGCCGAGAATACGAGCGTCTGGCGGCTCGGGCTTTGCGCTTTCCTGATCCTGCCTTTCGCGCTCAGCGATTTCCGCGAATTGCTGCCGGGTCTGCCGGTGAGGCTCGGCGGCGTCGGCGCCTTGCTCCTGGTCTCGATCCTGCTGGTCACCGGCGGGGCCGCGCCGGCCCGGCGGCAGCGTTTCGCGATGCTCAGCCTGCGCGTCGTGGCAGCGCTGCTCCTGGGTTTCGCGGCGGCGCTCGTGACCCCCGATGCCGGCTTCGCCCATGCCGCGCGGCTCTGCGCCGTCGCGCTCGCCGGGGTGCTCGCCATCGCGCTGGCCGTCGATGCGCTGTCGAGCGCTTTCGACGCGGAAGCGCCCGGAATTCTCGATTCCCTCGCCCGGTCACGGGCGCAGACGCGAGAGGCGCTGATCGCGCAGCTTGCCACGCATCCCCTGTTCGGCAGCGCCCGCCGGCTTGATGAAGCCGCGCTCGCCGATTACGATCCGGCAATCCTGCGGCCGGCCTTGCATGGCATCGGCGTGCTCCATGCCTCCGGGCGCGGCTGGCCCTGGCCGGCGACCGACCCGGCTGCCGAGCGCTTGGCGGCGCTGATGGCAGGGAATTCCGCGAGCCATCTGCTCGTGCTTGGTGAAGAGCCGCTCGACCTGCTGCTGGTGACGGTGCCGGTGGTCTCGGCCGATCCGGCGACCGAGACGGCGCTGGCCTTGGTGCGCCGCCTGCTTGCGACTGCCCCGAGTGAGGCCCTCGCATGATCGAGATCCGCAGCAACGACCGCAAGGCGGCCTTCGCCGTCACGGCAAACGTCTATCCGGCGAACAGCCCCTATGTCCCGCCGATGTGGTCCGATTTCGATCGCATGCTCGACCCTGCCAGGAATCCGCTGGTGACGCAGGGCCATGGCCGTTTCGAGCTGTTCACGGCATTGCGTGACGCCCGGCCGCTCGGGCGCATCGTCGCGACGATCCACGACGCCTCCAATGCCCGGCACGGCACGAGGCGTGCGCAGTTCGGCTATTTCGACTGCGCCGACGATTCCGAGATCGCCGCGGCTTTGCTCGGCGCAGCGGAAAGCTGGGCGCGCGAGCGCGGCATGGACGAACTCGTCGGCAACTTCAATCTGACCGCGATGCAGCAGGCCGGTGTCGTGACAGGCGGCTTCGACAACGCCCCCTTCACCGACATGCTCTGGAGCCCGCCGCATATCGCGCGCCTGCTCGAAGCGAACGGCTATGCCCCGACCTTCCCGATGACGACCTTCCGGATCGATCTCGCCGATATCGACCCGCGCGGGCTGCTTGGGCCCAAGCAGCAGGAGATCTTCGCCGATCCCGATTATCGCTGGATGCCGATCGACCGCCGCCATTTCGCCGAGCGGCTGGAGGATTCCCGGCTGATCCTCAATGACGGCTTCGACGCCAACCCGATGTTCGTGCCGCCGACGGCGGAGGAGTATCGCTTCCAGGCCGGCGACATGATGTGGGTCATCGACAAGCGCATCTCGACCGTCGTTCACCACAAGGGCGAGCCGGTCGGCGCGATCATCGCCATCCCCGATCTCAACCCGCTGGTGAAGGCGACCGGCGGCCGGATGGGCCTGAGTTTCCCCTTCCGTTTCCTGCGGCACCGCTGGACGAACCGGCGCGCCGTCATCGTCTACCAGTCTGTCAGTCGCGCCTTTCATAATCGCGGCCTGAACGGGGCGATGCTGTTCAAGGTGGCGACCGCGCTCAAGGCCGCCGGCTATACCGAACTCGGCGGAACCTGGATCGCCGATGTCAACGGGCCGAGCCTGCGGCAGGCCGAGAAGGCCGGCGCCAAGCCCCTGCATCGCCTGCATCTCTTCGCCAAGCCGCTGCAGGGGTGAAGGGGCATGCTCGACCGCGATCTGTTCCGGGACCTGATCGCCGAGGCCAGCCTCGCGCCGAGCGTCCACAACATCCAGCCGACGCGCTGGCGCCTGCTCGAGGCCGACACGGTGCTCGTGCTGGAGGATGGTGAGAGGCGTCTGTCGGCAGCCGACCCGAGCGGCCACGATGTCCGGCTCTCGCATGGGGCGGCAATCGAAGGGTTGTCGCTGACTTGCGGTCGACATGGGCTGCGGGTCTCGCGTGTGGAGCTCGGTGATGGCTCGAAGGAGGTGGCGGGGCTGCGCGTCATCGCCCGGCTGACGCTTGCTCCCGGTGGAACGGCAGACCCGCTCGCCGCCGCTGTCGCAGGCCGCCGCTCTTGGCGTGGCCGGTTTGCGGCTGCCGATGCCCGGTTGCAGGAAGCCCTTCAGAAGCTTGCTGCCGCGCCCGATCTCTTCATTGTCCCACCAGGCCCGGCCGTCGCGGCGATCGCGGAAATGGGCGACCGCGCCGGTTTCCATTTCCTGTGCGAGGACGAGCATCGGCGCGAACTGCTCGCCTGGATGCGGTTGTCGCGCCGCGATCCGCGCTATGGCCGCGACGGGCTCAATGCGGAGGCGATGGCGCTGGGCAGCGTCGAGGCGATGGGGGCCGCGCTCGTGCTCGGGCCCTTGTTCCCGCTGCTGAAGCGCCTCGGCCTCGCCGAACCGTTGACGCAGGAGCGTACGAAGACAGCATCGGGCGCCATAGCGCTGTTCCATCGGCCCCAGAGCGAGGACCCCCTGGAGACGGGCCGTGCCTTCTACCGGGCCTGGCTCGCGATGGAAGCGCAGGGGCTCGGCGCCTGCCCGATCTCGGTGCTGGCCGACTGGCCGGTCAGCAATGCCGCCCTCGTCGCGCGCCATCCGCTGCCGGCCGGGCGCAGGCTCGTCAACGTCTTCCGGCTGGGCCGGATCCCGTCAAACGCCGCTTCGCATCGCGCGCGGTTGCCTGTCGCGGAGCTGATCGTCTGACGGCGGGTCGGAAACGCTCAATCCCGCTTGCGCCAGGCCCGGAAGCGGTTGAGCGCACGGACGCACCAGAGCGCGAAGCGCGCCATCGGCCGCTGCAGGAACGGCACGTCGGCGGCGAGCAGGAGCAGGCCGAGCGGCAGCATCCACAGTCCCAGCAACGGCAGGAACGAGAACACGCCGCCGGCGATGAGGGCGATGCCGGCGGGAATGCGGACCAGCCGCGAGCGCGGATGGCGCAGCCATCTCAGGGCCGCCGCCATCCGGGTCGGCAATTCCTGCTCGATGTGCCGGAAGGCACGACGCAGTTCCTGTTTGGCCGATAAAGCTTGCATGACCTCGTATTCATCGCGCTGCGGAGCGGAGGCGCGGCTTTGCAGGAAGCGGCTACCGGACGACGCGGCCGTGCCTGCGCCCATTCCGGGGCGTGCGGCATGAGCAATCGTCGCCCAGAGCGGCCGGTCGCGCGAGGGTGCATTGGCGCGATGCCGTTCGGCAATGACGCCCGAGCCCGCTCGTCCGGTCGGCCCTGCGATAGAGCCTGGCCGGGGACGGTTCGTACGGACGCACGGCATTGGCGCCGGAGCCGATGGCCGGCCCTGCGCCGGGAATGCCGCCCTGGCTCGAATGCAATCGGATATCCGGGACATGGTCGGTGATCGACGGCGGCCCCAGGCCTTGCCGCGGCCCGCCCGGATACAAGGGGGCATTGCCGGGCGTCGCGTCGAACTGGGCATGGGCGGGCAGCGAAAGCAGCACGGCCGCCATCGCAGCGATAAGATTGCGCATCGTGCCGTGTCGGGTCTCCCGCATCGATCCACTCTACCAGCGTTCCGGCCGATCTTCCACCGCCTCCGACTGGACGGTGGTCAGGATCGAAGGGCGCCGCGGCGCCAGCCCGGCTCCTGGATGGCGTTAGAGCGTGACCCCCTAATAGACATCGGCCTGGTAGCGGCCGGCCTTCCGCAGAGCGGCGACATAGGCGATCGCATCCTCGGTGGAGCGCCCGCCATGCGTCACGACGACGTCGACCAGTGCGCGCTCGACATCGCGGGCCATCCGCTTGGCATCGCCGCAGACGTAGAAATGCGCGCCTTGCTCGAGCCATGACCAGAGTTCGCTGCCGCGCTCGCGCATGCGATCCTGAACATAGATTTTCTCGCCATCGCGCGACCAGGCGAGCGTCAGGTTGGAGAGGAAACCCGCATCCTTCATCGCCTGCAGTTCATCTTCATAGAAGAAATCGCAGGCCCGGCGCTGATGGCCGAAGAACAGCCAGTTGCGGCCTGGAGCCCTGGTCGCCTGCCGGTCGTGCAGGAAGGCGCGGAAGGGCGCGACGCCCGTGCCCGGTCCGCACATGATCACCGGCGTTGCCGGATTGGCCGGCAGGCCGAAGCCATGGGCGCGCTGGACATAGATCGGGACCTTGTCACCGGGGCGCACGCGCTCGGCGAGGAAGGTCGAGGCCACGCCCCAGCGCGGACGCGAGCCGATCTTGTAACGCACCGCATCGACCGTCAGCGAGATCCGCCCGGGGGTCGCGTTGTGCGAGGAGGAGATCGAATAGAGCCGCGGCTGGAGCGGATCGAGCGCCTCGACGAAGGCTTCCGCCGAGAGCCTCGCCTGTGAGAACTTGTGCAGTGCCCCGAGCACGTCGAGCCGGTCGAGATCGCCATCGGGATCCTCACCGGCCGCGAGGCGCCTGGCCTTGGCGCGGGCTTCTCCGCCGGTCACGTAGGAGATGAGCTGGAACAGGGCGTCCGGCGCAGGGCCGAGCGCGCAATCCTCCATGAGCTTCTCGCACAGGGGCTTGCCGCCGATCTCTGCATCCGGCCGCGCCCCCAGGAGCGCGATCACGGCATCGGCCAGGCGGGCATCGTTCTGCGCGACGATGCCGAAGGCATCGCCGACGACGTAATCGAGGCCGCATTCCAAGAGGTCGAATTCGACATGCCAGGTCTCCTTCTCGGAGCCTTCGCCGTTGAGTTTGCGGCGCGAGAGGAAGGTCGCGAGTGCCGGGTTCTCGCGGCAGCGCCCTTTCGGCCCGCGCTCTGCCGCCGGCGCGGTTTCGATGGGAGCGCTCGCGGCGGCAGCGCCGGGCTCCTCCATCAGCGCCTTGACCTGACGAAGCGTCTCCTTGCCGCCCGGTGCACAGAGATTGAGCCGGCTTTCGGCGCCTGACGCGATGGCGGCAGAGTAGCTCTCGCAGACATAGCCGCATTGCCCGCAATCCTGCTGGGCCATGGCGGCGTAGAGCTTGCGGGGCAGGGGCTTGCCCTCGGCCAGCTTCATGCGCTCGGTCATCTCCAGCGACGGGTCGTGCCAGGGCGCGCCGTCCTCGGCCTCGGCCAGGACGGCTGCATTCTCGGTTGGTGACAGCGCAGTCACGCCGGCATTGTCGAGCGAAAGCAGTCCGGCGAAGAAGCCGTTCAGCCAGGAACGCTGCTCCTCGCTGAAGGGTGCGGTTTCCGGCAGGACCTGAACGATCGGGTTCGGGCTCTGAACAGTCATGCCGCGTCTCCGCTCTGCTCGACCAGGGCTTGCAGGGTCGCGATCTCATGGCGGCGGGCGAAGGCGACGAAGCTTTCGTCGGGCGCTGCGCGGTGCACCTGCCAGCTGCGCAGGATCGCCTCGACCAGCGCCGGCGCATCCTCCGCCTTCACATTGGTCCGGAATTCACGGCCCATGCCGCCCTCGACGCCGAAGCCACCGCCGACGAAGACATGATAGCCGGGCACGGTGTCGCCCTCGTCATTGACCGGGACCTTGGCGCCGATCAGCCCGAGATCGCCGATATAGTGCTGGGCGCAGGAATTGTGGCAGCCGGTCAGGTGGATATTGACGGCCGTGTCGAGCGTGATGCGCGGCTCGCAATGGGCGGCGATGGCGAGCGCATCCTCCTTGGTATGGGCGCCGGCGAACTTGCAGCCGGTCGCGCCGGTGCAGGCGATCAGCCCGGCGCGCAAAACCGAGGTTTCGGCGGAGAGGCCGATGGCCTTGAGATTGGCGAGCACGTCCTCGACCTTCGCGTCAGGCACGCCGGAGATCAGCAGGTTCTGCCAGACGGTGAGGCGGATATCGCCATCCCCACATCCCTGCGCGATCGCGGCGATGACGCGCATCTGCTGGACCGTGAGCTTGCCGACCGGCAGCGCCACGCCGATCCAGTTGAGGCCGGCCTGGGCCTGCCCGTGGACGCCGATATGGGCGAGCCGGTCATAAGAAGGACGCGGCCTGACGAAGACGCTGTCGAGCCGGATCAGCCGGCGGCCGAGCTTCTCCTCGACGGCGGCGAGAAACGTGTCGAAGCCCCAGGCATCGAGCACGTATTTGAGCCGCGACTTGTTCCGGTCGGTGCGGTTTCCGTTGGCGATGAAGACGCGGATGATCGCATCGGCGATCGCAATCGCGTCGGATGGGGCGACGATGACGCCGGTGTCGCGGGCGAGGTCCTTGTGGCCGGTGATGCCGCCGAGCGCGAGGCGATACCAGATGCCGGGCACGACCTGCTGCCCCTCGAAAGATGCCCCTTCCGCGACCTCGATGGCCTGGAAGCCGATATCGTTGGTGTCCTCCAGTGTCGCGACCGAGCCGGCGCCGTCGAAGGCGACGTTGAACTTGCGCGGCAGCCCGTAGAGCGAGCGGTCGTTCAGGATGTGATGGTGCCAGGCGCGGGCATGCGGACGGGTGTCGAGCAGTTCGAGTGGGTCGATACCGGCGGTCGCCGAACCGGTGACGTTGCGGATGTTGTCGGCGCCCGAGCCCTTCGCGGTCAGGCCGAGATCGGCGAGCCCTTCCAGCAGCGACACCGCGTTCTCGGCGGCGATCTCGCGGATCTGGAGATTGGCGCGGGTGGTGACATGGCTGTAGCCGCCGCCGAAGCGCTCGGTGAGATCGGCGACACCGGCGAACTGCCAGGCCGTGAGGATGCCGTTGGGAATGCGCAGCCGGCACATGTAGCTGTTCTGTGCCGGCGCCACGTAGAACAGGCCGTGATAACGCCAGCGGAAATTGTCCTCCGGCTTGGGATAGGCCCCGGCTCCGGCTTGCTCCCTGAAGCGGGCATAGGCGTCGAAAGGGTGCTCGGCAGCCTTCCATTTCTCCTGATCGACGAGCTTGCCTCCGGCGGCAATCGTTCTGGCCTGTGCTTCGGCATGCTCCCTGTCGGGACCGCTTGGCGTGGCCGAAGCATTGCCTGAGGCACCGCCGAGCGGGCTTAGGCCCCGCGCCGTGCGGGCCGACTGCATGCCGCTGACGAAGCCTTCGAGATAGCGCTTCTGATCGGGGGTGAAATCGTCGCTCATGGCCGATGCCGTCACGCCGCCTCGACGAAGCGATGGCGCTCGTAGAGGAATTTCAGCACCGCCTCGCGCGCGGCGATGTAGGTGCGATCCGAGACCAGCTCGAGCCGTTTGCGCGGACGTGCCAGGCGCACGTCCAGCACCTCGCCGATGCGGGCGGAGGGGCCGTTGGTCATCATCACGATCCGGTCCGAGAGCAGCACCGCCTCGTCGACATCATGCGTGATCATGATCATGGTGTTGCCGAGCGTGGCATGGATCTGCATCACCGAGTCCTGCAGATGCGCGCGGGTCAGTGCGTCGAGCGCCCCGAAGGGCTCGTCGAGCAGCAGGATCTTCGGCTCCATCGCGAGACCGCGCGCGATGCCGACGCGCTGCTTCATGCCGCCGGAAATCTCGCCCGGGCGCTTGTCCCTGGCATGGCTCATCTGGACGAGGCCAAGATTGTGCATGATCCAGTCATGGCGCTCGGCCCGGCTCCTGGTCCGGCCAAAGACCTTGTTCACGGCGAGCGCGACATTGTCGTAGACGGTGAGCCAGGGCAGCAGTGAGTGGTTCTGGAAGACCACGGCGCGGTCAGGTCCCGGCGCGTTGACCTCCTTGCCCTCGAGCAGGATGCCGCCGGTCGTCGCAGGCGTGAGGCCGGCGACGATGTTGAGCAGGGTCGACTTGCCGCAACCGGAATGGCCGATGATCGAGACGAACTCGCCCTTGTCGATGACGAGGCTGACGTCCTTGAGCACGTCCGTCGTGGCGCCGCCGCGCTGGAAGCGTTTGTCGACATGGTCGATTTTGAGATAGCTCATCGCCTCAGTCCTCAGTTGGTCGCGGTGCCGCGGGTGACGACATGGCCGACGAGGGCGACGAGGCGGTCGAGCAGGAAGCCGACCACGCCGATATAGACCAGCGCCACGATGATGTCGGAGAGGCGGGACGAGTTCCACGCGTCCCAGATGAAGAAGCCGATGCCGACACCGCCGGTCAGCATCTCCGCTGCGACGATGGCAAGCCATGACAGGCCGACGCCGATCCGAAGCCCGGTGAAGATGTAGGGCGCGGCCGATGGCACCATGATCTTGAAGAAGAATTCGATCTGGTTGAGCCGCAGCACCTGCGCGACATTGCGGTAGTCCTGCGGGATGTTGCGGATGCCGACGGCGGTGTTGATGATCACTGGCCAGATCGCGGTGATGAAGATCACGAAGATCGCCGAGGGCTGGCTGTCGCGGAAGGCGGCGAGCGAGAGCGGCAGCCAGGCGAGCGGCGGCACGGTGCGCAGCACCTGGAAGACCGGGTCGAGCCCGCGCGTCGCCCAGACCGACTGGCCGACGAGCGCTCCGAGCAGCACGCCGGCGATGGCGGCCAGGCTGAAGCCGATGGCGACGCGCTGCAAAGAAACCAGGATGCGCCAGCCCAGCCCGATATCCTGCGAGCCCGCCCAGTAGAACGGCTCGACGATCAGGTCCTTCGCCTCCTCCCAGATCTTGCTCGGCGTCGGAAGCGAGGATTGCGGGCCGGAGGCGGCGAGCTGCCAGAACAGCAGGATGAGCGCGACCGTGATCAGCGGCGGCAGCAGGTTGGCGAACGCGCCTTTCGCAAGGGGAGCCAGCCTGGCCGCGAAGGACTTCGAGGGGCCGGCCGGCAGGGGCAGGACCTCGGACGGTTTCCCCGGGAGCGTGACGACCGTTGCGCCGGCAGCCGCGCCTTTCAAGACAGGCAGACCCATGTTCCAGTTTCTCCTCTGATCGCGCTCTTGCCTCTGATCGAGCTTTTCCGTCGCATTCGTCATGCCGCCTCGCTTGCGCCTGTCCGCGTGCCGATGCGGCGGATTTCGGGGAGGCAGGAGCCGCAATTGGTCCCCGCCTTGAGCTGGAGGCCGATCTCCTCGGCCGTCGCGGCTCCGGCCTCGAAGGCGGCGCGGATGGCGTTCAGGCCGACGCCGAAGCAGGCGCAGACGGTCGGTCCGGGGTCGGTGCCGCCGGGATTGCGTCCGGCAAGCAGCGCAAGCCGGCTCTCCACGGCGGCCGTTGGATCGGCGAAAGCGGCCTTCACCGTGTCCCAGAGCGGGGCGCGGCCGGCAGGAGCGAGGAAGAAAGCGGCCTGAAGCCGGCCGCCCCGGAGCACGGCACAGCGATAGCTGCCGCCGTCGCGGTCGATCAGCTCGGTCAGTTCGTCCGTGCCGAAACGCTCGCGCATCAGGATCGCGATTGCATCGATCGACGCGTTGGTGGCGAAAAGCCTGCCTTCGCCGCCCTGCACGGCAAGCCGTGCCCACCAGCTCTCCGCCGGCAGGGCGAAGGGCTCGCGCGCCAGGACGAAGCCCTCGAAGTGGTAGGCGACAGGCGCGATCGAAACCGGCGTCGCCTTCATTTCGGGCTGGCCCGAGAAGGGGTCGCAAAGCGGCTGCGTCAAGGCGCCGATGCGCGCGTCGGACGCCGTCTCGCCCGACCAGTGGATCGGCGCGAACGCTGCCCCCTCGGCCACGCCGCCCTCGGCCACGACCCTCAGGATCGCGGTGCCGTGGCTGCTGGCGAGGCGAGCGAAGCCGCCTTCCGCCAACCCAAAGCGCGCGATGTCGGCGGGATTCACCGAAACCGAAGGTTCGGCGATATGGGCGCTGAGCCGTGGACTGAAGCCGGTCCGCGTCATGGTGTGCCAGTGGTCACGGACACGGCCGGTATTGAGCAGCAGCGGGAAATCATCGCTCGTCTGCGCGGCGAGCTTCGGTGCGGCGAGCGGGCGCATCTGCGCGCGCCGTTCGGGGCCGAAAAAGCCGCCGTCGCCGAAGAGGCGGTCGGTGCCGCCGGGCTGCCATGCCGGTGCAGGCCACTGCACGGGCCGAAGCCCGTCATAGCCGGTCCGGTCGAGGCCGGCATGGGCGCCGATGTCGAAATCGCGCGTGCCGTCGTTCTCGAAGGCGGAGAGTGCCGCGTGCTCGGCATAGATCTCGTGCGGGCCGATGTAAGTGAAGGCCTCGCCGTGGCCGAGGCGCTTCGCGACTTCGCAGAGGATCCACCAGTCCGGCTTCACCTCGCCCGGCAGCGGCAGGAAGGCGCGCTGGCGCGAGATCCGCCGCTCGGAATTGGTGACGGTGCCGTCCTTCTCGCCCCAGGCCGCCGCTGGCAGGATGTAATGGGGTCTGGCTGTCAGGGTGTCGTTCGAGAGCACGTTCTCGGAGACGATGAAGAGGTCCAGTCCGGCGAGTGCGGCGCTGACCTTGTCGGCATTCGGGAGAGAGACGGCCGGGTTGGTCGCCATAACCCATAGGGCACGAATGCGACCATCCGCGGCCGCGTCCAGCATTTGGACGGCTTTCAGCCCCTCGCGGCGGGCGATGTTGGGTGCCTGCCAGAAGCGGCGGACGCGGTCGATCTCGTCCGGCGCGTAGCCCATATGGGCGGCGAGCATGTTGGCGAGCCCGCCGACCTCGCGCCCGCCCATGGCATTGGGCTGGCCGGTGAGGGAGAAGGGGCCACAGCCGGGCCGCCCGATCCGGCCGGTGGCGAGATGGCAGTTCAGGATGGCCGCGACCTTGTCCGTGCCCTGCGCCGACTGGTTGACGCCCTGGCTCCAGGCCGTGACCACATGGGGCGTGCTGGCCCAAAGTTCGTAAAAGGCCGCGATATGCTCGCTCCGCAGGCCGGTGGCGGCGGAAATCGCAGCGATGTCGGGCGCGATCTCGCGTGCATTCGCGAGCGCCTCGTCGAAGCCGGCGACATGGCGCGTGACATAGCTGCGGTCGACGAGGCCGCGATCGGCGAGATGAACGAGAAGGCCGGCGAAGAGCGCGGCGTCGGAGCCCGGCTTCAACGCCAGCATCATGTCGGCATCGTCCGCCGTCGCGGTGATGCGGGGATCGAGGACGACGAGGCGCGCGCCGCGCTCACGCCGGTTGTCCTGCATCCGCCGGAACAGGATCGGATGGCACCAGGCCGTGTTCGAGCCGACGAGGACGATCAGATCGGCGCTGTCGAAATCCTCATAGGCGCCGGGCACCGTGTCCGAGCCGAAGACCCGGCGCTGCGCCGCGACCGTCGAGGACATGCACAGCCGCGAATTGGTGTCGACATGGGGCGAGCCGATGAAGCCCTTCATCAGCTTGTTGGCGATGTAGTAATCCTCGGTCAGGAGCTGGCCCGAGAGATAGAAGGCGGCTGCCTCCGGCCCGTTGCGGTCGATGATGGCGCGCAAGCCGTCCGCCACCGCATCGAGTGCGGCGTCCCAGCTCACGCGGTCATAGCTGCCCGCCGCATTGCGCTTCAGCGGGTGCAGCACGCGGTGGCCGAGCCCCAGCGTCTCGCCGAGCGCGGAGCCCTTGGAACAGAGCCGTCCCCGATTGGTCGGATGCTCTCCATCGCCTGCGATGGCCGCGCCTCCTCGCCCGTCCGGTGTCGCCAGCACCCCGCAGCCGACCCCGCAATAGGGGCAGGTGGTGCGCGTCGCGGCCGGGGCGAGGGGAGCGTCATGGCGCATCAGGCGGCTTCCCTGACGCAATAGCTTTCGCCGAAGGGCAGGTCGGCGCGGATCGCGCTGATGTCCTGTTCCGAACGGATCAGCCCGAGATAGAACAGCGCGCCCTGCGTATCGCCGACCAGCACGCAGCCGGCGAGCCGGCCGTCGCGCAGTACGAACTTGCGGTAGATGCCGGCGGCGGGATCGCGCAGCACGACCGTCTCGGTGCCCTCGCCGGCGTCGAATTCGCCGGCCGAGAAGACACCGACGCCGGAGACCTTGAGATTGGTCGAAAGCAGCGAACCAGTATAGCGCTCCTTCTGGTCGGCGAGCCGCGCCGCCAGCACCCGCGCCTGCTCATAGGCCGGCTCGACCAGGCCGTAGGTCTGGCCACGGTGCTCGGCGCATTCGCCGATGGCGAAGATCGCGGGATCGCTGCTGGCAAGCCCGTCATCGACGTCGATGCCGCGGTTGACGTCGAGCCCCGCCGCCACCGCGAGGTCGACGCGCGGGCGCACGCCGATGGCGACGACGACGAGATCGGCCGGGATCGCGGTGCCGTCGGGCAACTCCACCGCCTCGACCCGACTCTCGCCGACGAAGCGCTCGGCCGTGCATTTCAGCCGGATATCGATGCCGCGCGCGGCGATCGCAGCGGCAAGGAGGCTCGCGCCCTCACGGTCGAGCTGGCGTTCCATCAGCCGGTCGGCCAGATGCAGGAGCGTGACCTTGCCGCCGATCCTGGCGAGCCCGTAAGCCGCCTCCAGACCGAGCAGCCCGCCACCGATCACCACGACATGCGCGCCCGCGGCCGCGGCGCGAAACCGCGTGGCATCGGCAACGTCGCGGAACGTGGCAACGCCGGGCAGCGCGAAACCCGGCACCGGCGGCATCAGCGGCCGCGAGCCGGTGGCGAGGACGAGCTTGCCATAGGGCAGGACGAGCCCGTCGCTCAGCGTCACCGTCCTGTCGGCGCGGTCGATCGCGATGACGGCGCGGCCGTAGAATGTCGAGACGCCCCGCGCCCGCCACCACTCCGCCGGCCTGAGCTCGATCTCGCTGCCGCCGATCTCGCCCGCCAGCAGGGGCGAGAGCAGGACGCGGTTATAGGCGAGGTGCGGCTCGTCCCCGATCACGGCGATGGAATAGCGCCCGAGCGCGCGCTGGCTGAGCTCATCGGCCAGCCGTGTCGCGGCCATGCCATTGCCGACGATGATCAGTGGCTCGGCCATGGCGTCACGCCACCCGCTTGATCTTCAGCGCCTTGAGATAGTCCAGCGGCGCGGCGGGATCGAACTTCATGCCGTCGAAGAAGGTCTCGACGCCGCGGGAATCGGCGGCCGGGGCACCAGTGATGCCCAGCGTCTTGGCGGCCTCGCGCCAGAGATCGGCACGGTTGGTCCTGTCGACCAGCGCCTTGATGTCGATGGTCGGGTCGAACTTGCCCCAGCGGATGTTCTCGGTGACGAACCAGGTGTCGAGGCTCTTCCAGGGATAGGAGGTCGCGCCGCCTTCGCCCCAGAACTTCATGTAGAGATTGGTGCCCTTCGCCTCGCGGCCATTGCCGTAGTTGATATCGCCGAGCAGGCGCTTGTTGATGTCGCCGGTGGGGACGTTGAACCATTGCCGCTTGCCGACGATCTCGGCGAGTTCCTGACGGTTCTCCATCCTGTCGGCCCAGATCTGGGCCTCCATCACCGCCATCAGGATGGCCTGCGTCGCCCTCGGGTTGGCGTCGACGAAATCGGCGCGCATGCCGAGGATTTTCTCGGGATGACGGAACCAGAGCTCGCCGGTGGTCAGCGCGGTGTAGCCGATGTTCTGGTTGACGAGCTGTTCGTTCCACGGCTCGCCGACGCAGAAGCAGTCCATGGTGCCGACCTTCATGTTCGCCACCATCTGCGGCGGCGGCACGACGATGACCTTGATCTCGGTATCGGGGTCGATGCCGCCGGCAGCGAGCCAGTAGCGGATCCAGAGATCATGGGTGCCGCCCGGGAAGGTCATCGCGGCGGTCAGTTCCTTGCCGGCGGCCTTCTTGCGCTCGAAGGCCTGCTTCAGCGGCGAGGCGTCCTTCTGGACGGTGAGGTCCTTGTACTCGTTCGAGACCGAGATCGCCTGCCCGTCCTCGTTGAGGTTGAGCAACGTGTACATCGGCAGCGGCTGACCGTTCTGCATCACCTTGCCGGTTGCATAGAGATGCGTCTTCGGGCGCAGGATGTGGCCGCCATCGATGCCGTTCGCCTTGAAACCGAGCGCCATGTTGTCGCGCGTCGCGCCCCAGGAGGCCTGCTTAGCGATCTCCATGTCCGGCAGGCCGTGCTTGGCGAAGAGGCCTTTCTCCTTCGCGATGATCAGCGGCGAGGCATCGGTCAGGGCGATATAACCGAGCCGCGTGCCCTTGACCTCGGGGCCTGTCCCCTGCGCGAAGGCGCCGGAGGGCAGGGCCGCCTTCGCCGCGGCAAGCAGCGCAGCCGTGCCTGACACGCGCAGGAAGTCGCGGCGGCTCGCGCTCGTCTGCCGGGCTGCGACCGTCCGGATGCCGGTCCTGGAGCTGTGCGTCATGGATCGCCTCCCGATTGCTGAATGGCTGCCCGCCTGAAGCCACCCCGAACGCGAAAACGTCGCGCGAAAAACACCTGGCAGGTGCATTCGACAGCGACGTTGCTGTGTCTTCCGGATCGGGATGGCGCGGGCAGCTTTGGCCGCGTCGCAACATATTCTACAAGGATCGTGCCAACCGCTTCGCCGCCGGAACTGGCCTCGAATTGCACGAGACTGCCAGTCGGGGCGCTCACGGGGCGGGACAGGCGTGGATTGCTGCGGCGCACAATCACACCGCAACTGCCTAATTCATAGGCACAGATTTGCCAGAGACGAAGATGCCGTCAAATTGGGCGGCATGAAGCCGAGCCGCAGGGGCAGCATCGTCATTTCAGCATCTCCGCGGCGGTGATCAGGGAGCGGGCGATGTCGACGAGCTTGCGCTTCTCGTTCATCGCGGTGCGGCGCATCAAGGCATAGGCGTCGTCCTCGGAGAGGCTCTTCAGCCGCATGACGATGCTCTTGGCCCGGTCGACCGTCTTGCGATCCTCAAGCTGCGAGCGGGCTTCGTCGAGCTCCTCGCGCAGCTTTCGGACAGCATTGAAGCGGCTGATGCAGATCTGCAGGATCGGCTGTATCCGTTCCTTCTTCAGCCCGTCGACGATATAGGCGGAAACACCGGCCTCGACCGCCGCTTCGATCGAGGCCGCGTCGGATTGGTCCACGAACAGGGTGATCGGGCGGCGGACATGGCGGCTGACCAGAAACATGTCGGCCAGGGCATCGCGGCCGGGGTTTTCGAGGTCGATCACCACCACGTCGGGATCGTGGGCCTCGATGGCGGCCACAAGCCCCGTGGTTGCGATGAGGTGGACAAGTTGCTGGTAGCCCGCTTCGCGCAGGCCTTCCGCGATGATCGCAGCCCTGATCTGGTTCGCGCCGACGATGAGGATACACAGATTGGGCGCCATGCCTTGCCGATGATCCCGGTTGAATGATCAGGGATCACTCAATCAGGAATCGTGCCATCCAAGTTTGCCTGTCCGCATGACGAAACGGCCGTCGCGTGGACGGTCGCGTTGAAGGGTTGTACGCGCTCCTGGCCGGGCGGCGCCGGCCAGGTTGCGTCTGCAGGGGGCGGGGTTGCGTTGTGCCCGCTACGGTGCCGGACAGGCTGCGCCGCTATCGGCCCAAGCCTGCATCAGAGCACCGAATTCGGCCGCCGTGCCGGGAGCGGGCGTGCGCCCCTTGCCGGGTTTCCAGCCCCAGAGCACGAGGGTGTCGGTGGTGACGTGCTTGATCAGCGCCGCGGCGTCACGGCTGCCGTTGCGGTTCTGATCCTTCAACTGCTCGCAGATCTGGCCGATCGTCTTGCCTTCCCAGGCCATCGAGGCCGGAGCGAGCGCCCAATGCCCATCGCCCGGAACGCCTGCCGGGTCGAAGTTCTGTTTGCCGTGACAGGTTGCACAAGGCAGGCCGGCCGCGCCGTGGCCGTCCTTGCCACGCACGACGACGGGCTCGTGCAGCTTGCGCAGATCGCCCTGGCGCGGCCGCTCCGTCGCGGGGTGGCAGTTCATGCAGCGCGGATGGGTGAGCACCTTGCCCATCTCGTTGAACAGTGCGACCGAGCGGTCGTGCTGATTGGCGATCGAGGCGAAGCTCGACGCCGGGCGCAAGGTCGCGCCGCCGGATTGGGCCTGCCCGGCATTCTGCGCCCAGGTCAAGGCGCTGCCACCGAGGCAGACGGCGAGCGCCGCGCCTGCGGCGAGGATCAGGTTGCGGCTCATCAGACCGAGCCTCCCTGCATCGGCAGCTGGCGCGGCCGGCCATGACCGAGCGCGGCGAGCGCATTGGCGACGGCGGGGCCGATCGGCGGGACGCCGGGTTCGCCGATGCCGCTCGGCTTCTCGGTCGAGGCGATGATCGCCACCTCGACCTCGGGCATCTCGTGGATGCGCAACGAGCGGTATTCGTGGAAATTGGTCTGGACCGGCCGGCCGCCGTCGAGCGTGATCTGGCCGTAGAGGGCGTGGCCGAGGCCGAAGCCGATGCCGCCCTCGACCTGCGCCCGGATGATGTCGGGATTGACGGCGACGCCGCAATCGACCGCGCACCAGACCTTGTGCACCTTCGGCTCGCCTTCAGGCCCCATCGAGACCTCGGCGATCTGGGCGACGAAGGAACCGAAGCTCTCGACCACGGCGACGCCGCGGGCGCGGCCGTCGACCGGCCCTGGCCCCTTCCAGCCCGCGAGCTCGGCCACGGCCTTGAGCACCCCGGCGGAGCGCGGATGCCTGTCACCCATCAAGGCAAGCCGGCCCTGGACCGCATCCTGCCCGGCCGCCTGTAGCAACTCGTCGACGAAGCACTCGACGGCGTAGCCGGTATGGGTGTGGCCGACCGAGCGCCACCACAGGGTCGGCACGCCGACCTTGGGGTTGTGCACCTCGCAGCGGAAATCCGGCACCTCGTAGAAGATCTCGTTGGCGCCCTCGACCGAGGTCGCGTCAATGCCGTTCTTCACGACCATCGCCTCGAAGGGCGTGCCGAGGAAGAAGGACTGGCCGACGAGGGTGCTCGACCAGGCCGCGATCCTGCCGTCCTTCACAGCACCTCTGAAGCGATGCACGAAGAGCGGGCGGTAGTAGCCGCCGGTCAGGTCGTCCTCGCGGGTCCAGACCACCTTGACCGGGCGGTTCGGGCCGATCGTCTTGGCGACGGTGGCGAGTTCGGCCGCCAGATGCTGGCTGACCTGCGCGCGTCGGCCGAAGCTGCCGCCGGCGAGCATGGTCTCGAGCGTCACCTTCTCGGGCGGCAGGCCGAGGACGCTGGCGATGGTCTGGTGCTCTGTGGTCTGGAACTGGCTGCCGAAGCGGGCATGCGCCTTTTCACCGTCCCATTCGAGATAGCCGTCGAGCGGCTCCATCGGCGCATGAGCGAGATAGGGGAAGACGAACTCGGCCTCGATGACCTTGTCAGCCTTGGCGAGCGCCGCTTCGGCATCGCCATGGCTGCCGGCGACGGTGCCGGGCTGCCGGACGAGCTTGCGGTATTCGGCGATCAGTTCGGGGCTGCCGCGCTTCTCGGCAGCGCTGTCGTCCCAGATCACCTTCAGCGCTTCACGACCCTTCAGAGCCGGCCACATGCCATTGGCATAGACCGCGACGCCGTAACCGATCGACTTCACATCGACAACGCCCTTGACCTTGAGCGCCGCGGCCGCATCGAAGCTCGCGACCTTGCCGCCGAAGCGCGGCGAACGGGCGACGACGACCGTCAGCATGCCGGGTGCGTGGATATCGATGGTGAACTGCGCCTTGCCGCGCGACTTGTCGGCGCTGTCGAGGCGCTTCACCGCGCCGTCCTTGCCGATCAGCTTGTAGGCCGAGGCCGGCTTCAGGGGCGGGTTCTCCGGCACCGTCAGTTTCGCGGCGGCCTCCGCGAATTCGCCGAACGAGCCCCTGCGGCCGGAAGCGTGGCTGATCACACCCTCCTCGACCTTGATCTCGCCGGCCGGGACCTTCCAGCTATCGGCCGCGGCCTGCACCAGCATCATGCGCGCCGCGGCGCCCGCCTTGCGCATCTGCTCCCAGCTATTGGCGATGGCGGTCGAGCCGCCGGTGCCCTGCACGCCGAAGGCGAGATTGGCATAGAGCTTGACGTCGGCAGGCGCGTGCTCGGCGCGCATCTGGCTCCAGGCCGCATCCATCTCCTCCGCCGCGAGCGTGGCGAGGCCGGTGAAGGGGCCTTGCCCCATTTCGATATGCTTGATCAGCACGGTCACGGTCGAGTCGGGCGCGACGCGGATGAAGGCGTTCGGCGCGAAGCTGGCGTTGCCGCCGGGCCGATAGGCCGCGCCGGCGCCGGACTGGGCCTTGGCCCCGCGCGGCAGATGGAAGCCGATGACGAGGGCGCCGGCGCCGGCCAGCAGCGTACGGCGGGAGAGCTTGGGATCATGCGCGGTCATGGCTCAGATCTCCAGCGCGCGGGCCGCGTCATGGATCGCGGCGCGGATGCGGACATAAGTGGCGCAGCGGCAGATATTGCCGTTCATCGCGAGGTCGATGTCGCGATCCGTCGGCTTCCTGTTTTCCTTGAGCAGCGCGATGGCGCTCATCACCTGGCCGGACTGGCAATAGCCGCATTGCGGCACGTCACGCGCGGTCCAGGCGGCCTGGACGGCATCCGCCTCCTTGCCGGCGAGGCCTTCGATGGTGGTGATCTCGCTGGTGCCGATCGCCGAGACCGGCGTCACGCAGGAGCGCAGCGGTTGGCCGTCGATGAAGACGGTGCAGGCGCCACATTGGGCCACGCCGCAGCCGAACTTGGTACCGGTCAGGCCGAGATTGTCGCGGATGACCCAGAGCAGGGGCGTGTCGTCGTCGACATCGACGGTGTGCGCCGTCCCGTTGACCTTGAGAGAGACCATGGTTGCCTCCGATGCTGGCAGGACGCAGCGCGGCACCATGGTGCGGATCGAGGGCTCGCCCTCGATGGCCCGATCTGACATACCAGATGGCGGGCGATGGATCCGTAGCCCTGGGTCGCGCGGCTGGACTATTTAGACGATTTGAGTCTAATTAGGATGGTCGCGCGCAGTTTGGATTTTGTCAAGACTACTGACGCCGCAATGCCGAACAAAAGCGTAAGCCCGAGCCCGCTCCCCGTCGACGATGCCCATGCCCGCGTCGACCAGATCGCCGATGCGGCGCTGCGGCTGTTTGCCCGCTATGGCTACAAGCGTAGCTCGATGGACGACATCGCCAGGGAGGCCGGGCTCGCCAAGGCGACGCTCTACCTGCATTTCAAGGGCAAGGACGACGTCTTCCGAGCCATGCTGGACCTGCTCGGACGTCGCGTCGAAGCACGTTGCCGTGAGGTGGTTGCGGCGCAGGGACCGTTTCCGGAGCGGCTCGCTGCGCTGCTCCAGGCCCATCACGGGCAGGCCTATGCCAGTTTCGGCACCGGCGAGCACCTTGTCGAGCTGAAGGCGGTGATGAACACCATCGCGACGCGCCAATTGCAGGCTTTCGAACGGATCTTCACGACGTTTGCCCGCGACATGCTCTTGCAGGCCGAACAACGCGGAGAGATTGCCTTGCCGCGTCTCTCGGTCAGCGCCGAGGATTGGGTTGCCAGCCTGCTCTTCGCCGCCGCGGGAGCGAAGCTCGGCACCGCACCGGGCGCCGAGGACTATGCACGCCGGCTCGAGGCGATCGCGTCGGTCTTCGCTGCAGCCCTGGCGCCATAGGTGTGAATGGTCAGGGGGGCCTGGTCCGCAGGTCCCGCCGACTTTCACGAGAACAAGATCTTAGGTATGGCGCGCCATTCAGGATAAAACTGCGAACACTTATGTAGTTAAGATAGCATTGTAATTTATCCCGCCCGGAACTGCCCGG
This sequence comes from Allobosea sp. NPDC055353, assembly GCF_053644975.1. Classification (NCBI taxonomy): domain Bacteria; kingdom Pseudomonadati; phylum Pseudomonadota; class Alphaproteobacteria; order Hyphomicrobiales; family Alloboseaceae; genus Allobosea; species Allobosea sp. NPDC055353. The sequence continues at coordinate 205,620 of NZ_JBSHMC010000001.1, forward strand.
CGTTGCCTTGGATCATCCGTTTGCGGACTTGGCCCTTAACGGACACGCGGAACATCCGCTTTCCGGAAACCCAGTTTGCGAGGCGATTTTGCGGCCAATCCTGACCCGATTACGGGCGTAGGCATTGTCCGGTTGAGGACGCGCTCATGAGCCGATCGAAGGTGGGCCAGCCAGTCGCGCCGCGGACACCGGCCAACTAGCCTTCATGGTCCAAAAGTGAAGCGATCCGACGTTGAACATCAACGGGGTCTGGAATGTGGCGATACTCGATCGTCGGCAGCATTTGCGGAATGGTTGCTAAAACGTCTTCGGTCCCCGACGCATAAACGAGTGCATCCACCTCTGCCGCCAGCGACGCGATGTCGGCGGCGCTCCCTGCTGTCAAATTCAGAAGCCCGAGAGAGGTTGCAAAGCGGGTAACCCCCGACTTCATGATCGGCAGGAACTCCGGAACGCGAGCAACCAGCAGCAGGCGAGCCCCCGACTCGATGGCCGCAAGCGCGCGACGCGTCTCCTCGGCAGGAACAAAGCGTATCCCAACGACTCGGGCGCCGGGCAAAAGGCTGGCAACTTCGCGTCTTCGGTTGACGAAGGTCACGACGAGATCGGACGAAGCGATCCTCGACCGGGATGCGGAATCCTGCTGAATCTGATTCATCGTCGCCGGTTCGACGGTTGCTGTCGGGCCGATCTGCTCCGCGATCAGTCGGGCGTAGCGCGCCGTTGTCGGCCCGAAGAGGCCGACCACTGCAATGCTCTTGCGGCGGCCGAGACGGGCCCGCGACGCCAGTCGTGCATGGATCAGCGATGCAACATCCGAGGTGCGCAACCCGAGCGACAAACCCTTATCGATCAACGCGTCGATCTGACCATGCAGCGCGGCAAAGCCCTCCTGCGCGTGCAACGGCTCGCCGCCGCTTTCGGCAATGAAGGTGCCCGAACCTGCGCGGGTCTCTATCAGCCCGAGCCCCTTTAGATCGGAGTAAGCTTGGCTCACGGTCATCGGTGCCACGCCGAGTGCAGAAGCCAAGTCCCTGACCGAGGGTAACGGCTCACCCGGTGCCGCATCGCCACAAGCGATCGCATATTCGATCAAGCCCTTGAGCTGCTGCCGGATCGAAATCGGCAAGGACCTGTCGATCGTGAAATCCATGCGTTGCCTTCCCAACACGTGCTGCGGCGCGTTTGCTGCGAGTGACTCATTTGCCTATCCGAGGAATTTCGTCCCACATGGAACTTATTGACGGCCGCTGACGCACGTGAGAGTGTTATAGTATCATGGTACAGTTCGGAAGCGACGCATCAGGGCCGACCTTCTCCGCACCCACGTCCTCCACAGCGGGCGGGATGGGCTGATCGATGGCCGGCTATGTCCTCAAGCGCTTCGTCGCGATCATAGCCCTGACCTTCGGCATCACTGTCGTAGCCTTCCTCATCATCCGCCTGATTCCTGGCGATCCCGTCATCGCCATGCTGGGCACCGGCGCGGGCGACAAAGAGATGATCTCGAGGCTGCGTGAGCAACTGGGCCTGACCCGACCGCTGCACGAGCAGTACTTCGTCTGGATCGGCCAGGTGCTCCGCGGTGATTTCGGCTATTCCTATGCGAACCAGCAAACGGTCTCATCGCTGATCGCCTCCAGCTTTCCTGCGACTGCCCAGTTGACGCTGGCGGCATTGACGATCTCGCTGATCTTCGGTTCGGCGATCGGCATCGTCGCGGCAGTGAGACGCAATCGCGCAGCCGACACCGCCGGCATGGGCTTCGCGCTGATCTGCATGTCGATCCCGAGCTTCTGGCTCGGCCTGCTGCTGATCCTGATGTTCGCCGTTGTATGGCCGATCTTCGATGTCGTCGGCGGGACCGGACTAAAGGGCCTCGTGTTGCCGGCGGTGACACTGGCTCTCGGCACGATGGGCTTCAATGCCCGCTTCATTCGCTCCAGTGTCATCACTGCGCTGGCACAGCAGCACGTCACCACCGCCCGCGCCAAGGGTGTGCCGGAGGTCAGGTTGTTCGCTTGGCATGTCATGCGCAATGCGCTGCTGCCGATCCTCACCATCGTCGGCCTGCAGATCGGCCAACTCCTCTCCGGCTCGGTCATCGTCGAGACTGTATTCTCGCGGCCGGGCATCGGACGCCTCCTGATCCAGGCGATCCTGGCCAAAGACTACATGACGGTGCAGGCGCTGATCATGATGATCGCGCTCATCTACGCGCTGTCGAACTTCATCGTCGATATCCTCTACCCCGTGCTCGATCCGCGGATCGCACGATGACGGATAGCACTCAAATTCCCGCCGTCTTCGCAGTCGAGCCCAATCCGGCCGTGCTCGCTACCCGTCGCTGGTCGCGCCGCCGCGCCGTGCTGCGCGCGCTTCGTCACCGCAGCCTTTCGCTCGGTCTCGTCATCTGCACGATGCTGGCGTTCCTCGCCTTCGTCCTGCCGCTGTTCATCACGGTCGATCCAGTCGCGCAGGACCCGATGGCGACCTTCTCGCCGCCCACCGCGGTCCACCTCATGGGCACTGATGCATTTGGCCGCGACCTGCTTGCGCGGGTTCTGATCGGCGCGCGCACCACGATGATCGCCAGCCTCTCCGTGGTCCTGCTCGGGGCACTCGCCGGCACCACGGTCGGCATCGTCGCGGGCTATGTTGGCGGGGCGGTGGGCTTCGGCATCATGCGCCTCATCGACCTCCTCCTTGCCTTCCCCGGCATCCTGCTGGCGCTCACCGTGACGGCGATCCTCGGACCAGGTCTCGTCAACGGCGTCCTCGCCATCGCGGTGATCCTCGTGCCGGTCTTCGCACGGCTCGTCGAGGGGGCGACGGTCGAGGTTCGCGGGTTGCCTTACGTCGAGGCGGCGCGCTGCGCCGGCGCCTCCCAGGCGCGGATCATCCTGCGCTACATCCTGCCCAATGTGATGTCAGGCATCATCGTGCTGACCACGACCTGGCTCGGCATCGCCGCGCTCTGGGTCACGGCGCTCGGCTTCATCGGCCTCGGCGTTCAGCCGCCGACGCCGGAGCTCGGCGCGATCCTGAACGACGGCCAGAACTACATCACGCTCGCCTGGTGGATCACGGTGTTCCCAGGACTCTTCCTCTCACTCTTCGTCGTCGGCGTGAACCTGGTCGGCGATGGTCTGCGGGATGAACTCGACCCGACGCTCAATCGCGGCTGAAGCCGCCCAAAAAAGGGGATATGGCGATGAAGACAGGGATTTCGGGGTTGCTGCTGGTAGGCCTCTCGACACTCGCCATATCGGGCGCGCAGGCACAGGCACCCAACAAGAACGCCAAGATCACGGTCGGCTGGGCCGAGCCAATCGACACGCTCAACCCGGCCACTACCGGCGCCCGCAACCAGGGCCCGTTGCTGGTCAACATCTTCGACACACTGGTCTGGCTGACGCCGGACTTCAAGGTCGAGCCGTTGCTGGCGACCAAGTGGTCGGTCTCGGCCGACGGGCTGACCTACAGCTTCACCCTGCGCGAGGATGTGAAGTTCCATGATGGCACGGCCTTCGATGCTGAATCCGTCGTCGAAAACATCAAGTACATCACCAACAAGGACACCGCCGCCAAGGTCTCGATCGCGCTGCTCGGACCTTGCAAGGAAGCGGTCGCCACCGGCAAGTATACCGTCGACATCAAATGCGCGACGCCTTACGCGCCGCTGCTGCGGCAGCTTGGCGTGCCCTATCTCGGCATGCAGTCGCCGGCAGCCATCGTCAAATACGGCAAGGATCTCGGCCTCAACCCGGTCGGCACCGGCCCCTATTCCTTTGTCAGCTACGAGCCGAACCAGAGCCTCGTGGTCAAGCGCAACGAGGCCTACAACTGGAACCCGCCCTCCGTCGGCCACAAGGGGCCGCCGAACATCGCGGAGGTGAAATTCCAGATCGTCACCAATCCGCAGGCCCGCGTGAGCCAGTTCCAGGCCGGCCAGTCGCAGATGATGCAGCAGACGCCGGGCGTGCACTGGAACGCGATGCAGAAGATGGATCGCTTCACCGCGATCCCGGTCCCGATCACGGGGCTGGGCATCTTCGCCCCGGTCAACGCCAAGAAGTTCCCGACTGATGACGTCGCGGTGCGCCGCGCCATCCAGTACGCCATCGACAAGAAGGGCGTCGTCCAGCTCGCCGAGGCCGGCGCGATCCAGCCTTCGCTGACCCCGCTGCAGCCCTCGATGTTCGGCTACGACAAGTCGCTTGAGACGATGTACCCCTATGACCCGGCCAAGGCCGAGGCCACCCTCAAGGAGGGCGGCTGGACCAAAAAGGACGGTTTCTGGGAGAAGGACGGCAAGCGCCTTTCCCTGACGCTGACCGCCATCTCCACCTCGACGTCTTATCCGCTGCTGGCTCAGGCCATCCAGAACTACCTCCAGAAAGTCGGCATGGAGGCCAATGTCCAGCTGCTCGCCTCGCCGGCTTGGCTCGCGGCCAACATCAACGGCGACATGTCGCTGACGCCGCTTCAGTACATCGGCGTCGATCCGGATGCCCTCTCGGGCTGGTTCACCGCCGGCCAGTACTTCAACTGGAGCCACTATTCGAACCCGAAGCTCGACGCGCTCTTCAAACAGGGCCGCGAAGAGGGTGACTCCGCCAAGCGCGTCGCGATCTATCAGGAGCTCCAGAAGCTCCTGATGGACGAGGCGGTGATGCTGCCGATCCGCCAGAACGTCGATCTGGTGATGACCTCGAAGAAGCTGACCGGAGTGACCTATTCGGGCGGCGGCTTCGAATATCTCGGCGCGGCTTCGCTGGCCGACTGAGCCTGACGGCGGAGCTGCTCGCGAGCGGCTCCGCCATTTTTCTATCCGATCAAGATAAGACGCTCCGGGAGCGAATGCCGTGAAGACGCTGATCAAGGCCGCCCAACTCATCGACGGAACTGGTGCCGCTCCGGTGCAGGATCCGGTCCTCGTGGTCTCCGGCGGCAAGGTAGAGGCGGTCCTGTCCGGCCCTGTCCCGGCCGAATTGTCGGGCACCGAGACCCACGACTATCCCGGCGCGACGATCCTTCCGGGCCTGATCGACACGCATGTCCATCTCAATCTGCCCGGTGATGGCACCATTCTCGAAGACGCCGTGCGCGAGACGGAAGGCGTCTTGGTCGCGACCTCGGCGCTGGCGACGGTCAAAGCGCTGAAGGCCGGTATCACGACGCTGCGCGATCTCGGCGCCAAGGGGCGCACGGCCATCGACGTCCGCCGCGCCCTGCAGCTCGGCCATGGCGAGGGCGCCCGCGTCGTCGCCTGCGGCCAGGCGATCACGATCACCGGCGGCCATGTCTGGTATCTCGGCGGCGAGGCCGATGGCGTCGACGGCGTCCGCAAGAAAGTCCGCGAGATGATCAAGCTCGGGGCCGACTTCATCAAGGTGATGGCGAGCGGCGGTGGCACTGTCGGCACGCAATCCTGGAACCCGGCCTTCTCGCAGGAAGAGCTCAATGCCATGGTCGACGAGGCTCATCACTTCGATCGCAAGGCGACCGCGCATTGCCTCTGCGCCCGCTCGATCGAGATGGCGATCGAGGCTGGCTTCGATCAGCTCGAGCATGCCGGCTTCATCTCCGACCGCACCGGCCGGCAGGTCTATGAGCCGGCCGTCGCCGAGAAGCTGGCGAAGTCGGGCATCCCCGTCACGGGCACGCTCGCGGTCGGTGGCGCCGTGCTTCGCGAACTGCGCGGAAGACCGTCGCTCACCGAGACCGAGGCGGTCTTCCTGGCCCGCTGGGAGAAATCTGCAGCCCAGAACCTCTACCAGTTCCGCCAGTTGCGCGAGGCCGGCGTGAGCTTCGTCGCGGGCACCGACGCCGGCTGGCGCTTCACGCGCTTCGACGATCTGCCGCTGGAAATGGAGCTGATGCAGGAAGGCGGGATGACGGCGATGGAAACCATCGTCTCCGCCACCGGCTACGCTGCAAAAGTCATCGACATCGAGACTCAGACCGGCAGTCTCACTCCCGGTCTGGCGGCCGACGTCCTTGTTGTCGGAGCCGATCCGCTGAGCCATCTCGCCGCTCTGCGCGACGTTCGCCTCGTCATGCAGGGAGGCAAGGTCCTAACCGCCTGAAGATCGCATCGAGCCTGCAGAGCCCGCAAAGGGCGAGCCCGTTATTTCGGGCGCCCTCAAACGCGTCGAAGATCCGGACGTCGTCCAGAAGTTCACCGGAGACGCCCGATCCCCATCCAGGATCGCCTCGATAACCGGCAGCAGCAGATCCAGCTTCGGCTTCGCAGGTCAGGCTGCGCTATCCTATGAGGGGATCGCTCCCGTCGTTGGCCGCTCCGTCGAGGCAACGCGCCAACTCGCAAGTCGCGCGCGCCGCCGCGTGCAAGGTCCGCCCATCTTTGAAAATACCGTTCGAGCCAAGCAGCGGAAACTGGTTGAAGCCTTTCTCGAGGCGGCGCGGGGCGGCGACTTCGACGCGCTTCTCTCAGTGCTCGATCCAGATGTCGTTTTCCGGGCCGACAAGGTTCGCTGACTTCGATGCTTCACCACAAGACCGCGACCTGATCAGAGATAATTTCGTCACCAACGGGTTCGCCGTTTGGCTACGTTCCCTACGGGCCCGCTTGGCTCAGTCAGAATGGGATTGGGGTTGAGGCAGTCTCGCGGCTCGTGACGCAAGCCGGATAGCCCGACAGCGGATCAGCTCAAGGTCCGAGTTGGGTCGCTAACAGACGTTGCCTGAGCAGAGGGCCAACGTCCGCTTTCGGGCGGTGACCCAATGTCCGGAAGTGGCGCTAGTTGCTGGATGCGGTCGGCGCTCTGGGCCTCATTTTCGTCCCGGCAGCATGAACCTTCGGCGATCGAGCCGCAAGGCTGACAGGAGCGCCCCACGAACACCGCTACTGATGCCGCGAAGCGCTTTTGTCTCTTCAGATGAGGCCGGCGGTATTCAGAAACTCACGCGAGACGTCCGGGATCGAGGCCTTGTCGACATCGACCTTGGCGTTGAGCCCTTGCAGGACCTCGTCGTCGAGCTTGGCCGAGAGGGCTTCCAGCGTCTCCTGGAGCTTCGGATTGGCCTTGAGCACCTCGGTTCGGACGACCGGAACGGCGGCGTAGTTGGGGAAGAAACCCTTGTCGTCGGTCAGGACGCGAAACTTGAACCCCTTGATCCGCCCGTCGGTGGCGAAGACCAGAGCGACATCGACCTGCCCATCCTTGAGGGCCTGATAAGTCAGCCCGGAATCCATCGAGCGCAGATTGGCGCGGCTCGTCTTGAAGCCGTAGGTCGATTGCAGGCCCGGCAGGCCATCGGGGCGGCCCGGGAACTCGGCATTGACCGCGAGCACCGGCTTGTCCTTGCCGGCGTTGAAGACGGTGGCGAGATCCGACAGCGTCTTGATCGCGTCCGTCTTCGGGTTCTCCTGGCGGACGGCGAGCGCATAGGTGTTGTTCGCGGCCGAGGGCTTGAGCCAGGTGAGGCCGACCTTGGCGTCGAGCGCCTTGACCCGCTCATAGGTGTCCTTGGCGTCCAGCCGCTCCTTGACCTTGTTGTAGGTCACGAGCGAGGTGCCGGTGTACTCCCAGTACACATCGACCTGGCCGTTCACCTGCGCGTCGCGCAGGACCTGCGAGCCCAGCCCGTCGCGCTTCTCGACCTCGAAGCCCTTCTTCGCGAGAAGCTGCGCCGTGATTTCGGTGAGCAGAAGCTGTTCGGTGAAGTTCTTGCCTCCGACGACGATCGGCTTGGCCTGCACCGGCATCGCCCAGGCGGCTGCGATCGCGGCCACGGCAAGAATCCGGGATGGAAGCTTCATGGGAATCTCCTTGCATTCGTTGCTGAAAGGCCCGGCGGCGGTCAGCGCAACGGATTGACGCCGCGGGGGATGGTCCAGAACTGGAGCTGGGCCACGATGAAATCGATCAGGACGGCAAGAAGGGCGGTCGGAATCGCGCCGGCGAGCATGGTTCCGAACTCGTTCAGGGCGATGCCGGTGAAGATCAGCTCGCCGAGGCCGCCGCCGCCGATCAGGAAGGCCAGGGGAACGGTGCCGACATTGATCGCGAGCGCCGTGCGGATGCCGGTGTAGATGACGAACAGACTGTTCGGCAGCTCGACCTGCAGCAACGTGTGGCGCGGCGACAGGCCCATGCCGCGCGCGGCTTCGAGCAGCGCGGGCGGCACGTCGCGCAAGCCCGCCATCGTGTTGCTGACGATCGGCAGAAGCGAGGCGATGAACAGCGCGAAGACGGCCGGCGTGTTGCCGAGGCCGAGCAGGCTCATCGCCAGCGCCAGCACCGCCAGCGTCGGGATGGTGGCGCCGATGTTGAGGATCTGCATCGCGGCAGCGCCGACCTGGCGGAAGCGCGGCCTGGTCAGCAGGACGCCGAGCGGGACGCCGAACAGGATCGCCGCGCCGCCCGAGAGGGCGACCAGCTCCACATGCTGCTGGCCGAGATAGGCGATGTCCTCCCACCTCTCCAGCAGGCCGGGCAGGAGCCCGCTGCCCCAGGCCCAGGCTCCGAGCAGGAAGATGCAGAGGTAGGCCGCGTTCCGGCGCATCTGCGCGACCATGCCGGGCACCAGCGCGTCAACCATCCCGATAGGTCTCTGAGAGCAGATGCGTGATGCCGCGCAGCGTGACGTAGCCGACGAACATTCCGTCGTCGTCGACGCAGGCTAGCCACTGCGTATCGTACCGGAACATGGTCGAGACCGCGGTGCGCAGGTCTTCATGCGGCCGGATGGTCGTGGGCAGGGCTTCGTAATTCTCCCCGACCGTTCCGTTGCCGCTGCGCGCCGTCTGCAGATTGACGTAGCCGCGCGCCCTGCCGCGCGGGCCGACCAGGACGATCGACTGGTGGCCGTGCGCCTCCATCGCGGCCGCGGCCTGCTGCAGGCTATCGGCCGCCCGGACCCGCGGCGGATCGGCGATCATCGCATCGCGGACGGTGAGCAACTGCAGGCGCTTGAGCGTGCGGTCGCCTCCGACGAAATCGGAAACGAACTCGCTCGCCGGATGGGCCAGCATGTTGTCGGGCGTGTCGTACTGGACGAGCCTGCCATTGCGGAAGATCGCGATCCTGTCGGCCATCTTGACCGCCTCGTCGATGTCGTGGCTGACGAAGAGGATCGTCTTGCGGATCTGCGCCTGCATCTTCAGGAACTCGTCCTGGATGATGACGCGGTTGATCGGATCGATGGCGCCGAAGGGCTCGTCCATCAGCAGGACGGGCGGATCCGCCGCGATGGCGCGCAGAACGCCGATGCGCTGCTGCTGGCCGCCGGACAGCTCCTTCGGGTAGCGCTTGAGGAATACGCCGGGGTCGAGCGCGACCATCTCCAGCAGCTCGGCCGCTCGCTGGCGCGACTTCCGCCGGTCCCAGCCGAGGATGTCGGGGACGATGCAGATGTTGTCCTCGATCGTCTTGTTCGGAAACAGGCCGATCTGCTGGATGACGTAGCCGATGCTGCGCCGCAGCTGTGTCACGTCGTACTCCGAGGTGTTGCGGCCGTCGATGAAGATGTCGCCCGAGCTCGGCTGGATGAGGCGGTTGACCATCTTCATCGTCGTGGTCTTGCCGCAGCCGGACGGGCCGAGCAGCACGCAGATTTCGCCTTCCGCCACCTCGAGCGAGACGCGGTCGACGGCCGGCATGGTGGTGCCGGGGAAGGTCTTGCTGACTTGGTCCAGTCGGATCATCGTTTCTTGAGTCCCGGGGAGGTCAGTCGCTTCTGCAGCCCGAGCAGGGCGAGATCGGCGACGACGGCAAGGATGCTGACCGCGAGGGCGCCGGTGACCAGCTGGCGCGGGTCGGTCTGGCTGATGCCGCGTGCGATGAAGGCGCCGAGGCCGCCGGCGCCGATATAGGTCGCGATCGCCGTGACCCCGATATTCATCACCACCGCGACGCGCACGCCGGCCATGATCACGGGCAGGGCGATCGGAAGCTCGACCTCGCGCAGCCGCTGTCCCCGGGTCAGCCCCATGCCTCGGGCAGCTTCACGCAGCGCCGGGTCAATATTGCTGACCGACGCATAGGTATTCCGGATGATCGGAAGCTGCGAGTACAGCAATACCGCGATCACCGCCGGCAGGTAGCCGATGCCGTGGCCGATCAGCGAGAGCACCGGAATCATCATCCCGAACAGGGCGATCGAGGGGATGGTGATCATGATCGACGCGGCATAGAGCACCGCGTCGGCGACGCGGCGGTTCTGGGTGATGGCCACGCCGATCGGCACGCCGGTGGCGATCGCCAAAGCGACCGCAACCCCGACGATGGCAACATGTTCACCTGTCCGGGTGGCTATCAGCCCCCAGTTGTCGATAATGTAATTTAAAATGTCCATTGCTTCGAGGCGATTCTTAGAGCAGGATATCGGCTCGCTGCAACCCCTTGCTTACAAAAAAATGAGGAAATTATGTAGTCTATTTTGACAAGCAGCTATTACTTGAACTCAAGTGTTCATGACTTTAATTGGACGTTAGAGAAATTCATATCAAAAATTATTGTGAAAATTGAAAGTCGAAAGACGGATTTGTTCTATAATATCTTAAAAATATATCATTTCGACGCTGCCCTTCGCCCGGCGCAATTCACCAAACAGTGAGAGAAGAACGAGACGGTCCATGTGTGGTTTTGTGTGTCTTTGGAAGGTCGATGACGTGGGCGGGAGCCTGATCGAGACGATGCTCTCGCGCCTCGGCCATCGGGGCCCGGATGCGACGCAGGTCGCCCGGCCAGCGGGGGCGCCGCTTGCGATGGGGCATTGCCGGCTGGCGATCATCGGTGCCGAAGACGGCGTTCAACCTATTGCCGTTGATTCAGAGATACTTGTCGCGAATGGGGAGATCTACAATCACGACGACCTCAGGGCGATTCTGGATCCGGATAACTTTCGGACGACGAGCGATAGCGAGACTATTCTTCACCTATTCCGCAGCGGGGCGCAGCGCTGGGTCAACCGCCTAGACGGCATGTTCGCCTTCGTGCTCGCGACGCCGGATCGGATCGTCGCGGCGCGAGACCCGCTGGGCATCAAGCCGCTCTACATGGCGCGGCGCGGGAAGGGGCTGGCTTTTGCTTCGGAGCTGAAGGCGTTCGACGGGCTCGGCTTCGACGACATCGCCGCGCTTCCGCCCGGCGCGCTGTTCGACAGCGCCAACGGCTTGAGGCACTGGTACCGCGTGCCGTCCGGAGCGGCGGTGGCCGAGCCGGGATTGGACATCGGGTCGATTGCCGGCGAGTTGCGCCTCACGCTGGAGGAGGCGGTCGCGAAGTGGATGGTCGCCGATGTCGAGGTCGGCTCCTTCCTGTCCGGTGGGCTCGACAGCTCGGTCATCGCCGCGATCGCACAGAAGGTCAGGCTGGCAGCCGGGCAGGCTCCGTTGAAGACCTTCGCCGTGGGGACTGCCGGCTCATCCGATCTGCGCGCTGCCAGGCGCGTCGCCGACCATATCGGCTCCGATCATCACGAATACAGCTTCTCGGCCCAGGACATTGCCGAGAACCTTTCACATGTCATTTACCACCTCGAAAGCGCCGATGCGGATCTCGTGCGCAGCGCCGTACCCACGCTTTTTGCAGCCCGACTGGCACGACGCCATGTCAAGGCGGTCTTGACCGGCGAGGGAGCGGACGAGCTTTTCGCAGGCTATGCCTATCACCATGGCTATGTGGACGATCCGCGTGCCCTCGCTGACGAGCTGACGCGTAGCCTGGGGGCGATGCACAACATCAATCTTCAGCGCGTTGACCGGATGACCATGGCGGAGTCGTTGGAGGCGCGCACGCCGTTCCTCGATCGGGACCTGATCGCCTTCGCACAGTCTGCACCGGCGGAATTGAAGCTACGCCGTACAGACCCGAACGCGCAGGAAACGACCGGGGCCACCACCGAGAAATGGCTGCTGCGGAAGGCCTGCGCCGATCTGCTTCCGGCGGATCTCGTCTGGCGCAAGAAGGCGCAGTTCGATGAGGGGTCGGGGACGGTCGAAGCCCTGCAGCAGGCGCTGCGGCTCCTCATCGGAGGCGAAGGGGCGGTCACGCGCCTGCGAGAAGAGGCGCTGTACCGTGAGACTCTTCGGGAGCGCTTCGATGATCCGGACATGATCCTGAGCCAGGCCGGACAGTGGAACGCCAATCGAGTGGCGGCCTGAAGCCAGCAAGCATTTTCGACGGGAGCTTATGCCGGTGCAGGTTACTATTGGCCCTCGGCCGAGGGTGAAGGTCCGCTTTGAGGCGCTTGTTGAACATCAGGAACTGGCGCATTTCACCCGGCCGTGCGGCGGGCGTTTGTGGCCCCTTTCGGACGTTTGCTCGTCCGCTTTCTGGATTTCCTTGCCGAGGAGCGGCCCGACTCCCGCATTGCGATCACTGCGAATGGGAGATGCCTCGCGGTTCGGATCAGCGCCCGATCGCGAAATCCTGCGTGCCGCGCGGATTGGCGGCTGCCCGCAGGATATCGACCGTGCCGGATCGCTCCCGGCCGACTGCACAGAGGCGCCCCAGTGACCAGTCGTCCGTCACCGTCAGATCGTGCCCTCTCCGCCGAAGGGCGTCGATCGTCGCCGGCGCGAAGCGGCCTTCGATCGAGAGCGAGCGCGGCTTGAAATCCCGCGGCCAGAACGAGGCGATCAGGTGGTTGCTGTGGAAGGCCGGGGCGTCGATCGCCTGTTGCAGCCCGTAGCCGTGATGCAGCACTCGGAGCAGGAAGGCGATCGACCATTGCTCCTGCTGGTCGCCGCCCGGCGTGCCGAAGCCGAGGAAGGGCAGTCCGTCACGCAGGACGAGGGTCGGCGTCAAGGTGGTGCGCGGGCGTTTCCCGGGCAGGAGAGAGGATGGCAGGCCGGGTGTCAGCCAGAACATCTGCGTCCGGGTCGACAGCCCGAAGCCGAGCTCCGGAATGACGGGGCTGGCCTGGAACCAGCCGCCCGACGGCGTGGCCGCGACCATGTTGCCGAAGCGGTCGGTGACGCAGATATGGCAGGTATCGCCCTCGCGCCGCTCGATATGCGCTGCCAGGGCTGCCTCGGCGGAGCCGGGCCGGGCCGGCCCTGGCTCCTCGATCGCGGATTGGAAAGTCGGTTCTCCCGCGCCGATCGCATGGCTGGAGCGTGCCAAGCCGTAGGGCGGCGTAATCGGTTCGCGTCCTCCCGGCGCACCCGGACGGAATTCGGGCGAGCTCGACGCTCCCACAAGGCGGCGGCGCTGCGCGACATAGTCCGGCGCAAGCAGGGCGTCGAGCGGCGCCGCATCGTCTCCCAGCCAGGCATCGCGATCGGCCATCGCGAGCTTGCCGGTCTCGGTGACGAGATGGACGAATTCATCGCCCAGCGGATCGAGATCGCCGATCGGGAAGCCTTCCAGCAAGGCGAGCCATTGCAGGAAGGCCGGCCCCTGCGTCCAGGCTCCGCATTTGAGGACGGTCACGCCGTGATAGTCCCGGCCGACAGGCGCATCATAGCTGGCGCGCCAGCGCGCCATGTCATCGCTGGTCAGCAGGCTGGCATGGCGCCTGCCCGAGGAATCCAGCACCGGCATGCGGCCCGCACGGTCGATCGCCTCGGCGACGAAGCCCTCGTACCAGAGCGTCTCGGCGCGATCGATCTCGGCCTCGCGGGTCCCGCCGGCGCTTTCGCCGACGATCCGTTGATAGGTTGCCGCCAGCGCCGGGTTTCGGAAGAGCTCTCCCGCCTGCGGGGCGTTTCCGCCAGGGAAATAGACGGCGGCGGAATCCTGCCATTCCGTCTCGAACAGCTCCCGCATGGATTCGATCGTCCGCGCCGTCCGCAAGGTCAGGGGATACCCGTCGCGTGCCAGCTCGATCGCCGGTTCGAGGATGTCCTCAAGCCGCAGCGTTCCGTGGTTGCGCAGCAGTAGCAGCCAGGCACTGAAAGCACCGGGCACGCAGGCGGCGAGGTGGCCCGTGCCGGGGATCATATCCAGCCCCAGTTCCCGGAAGCGCTCCGGCGTCGCAGCGCCGGGCGAAACGCCCTGCCCGCAGATACCTTCGGCCTCGCCCCGGCGCGCATCGTAAAGCAGGATCGGCACTTCGCCGGCCGGGCCGTTCAGATGTGGCTCGACGACTTGCAGGGCAAAGCCCGCGGCGGCTGCGGCGTCGAAGGCGTTGCCGCCTCGTTCCAGAATCCGCATCGCCGTGGCGGCCGCCAGCCAATGCGTCGCTGCGGCACAGCCGAAGGTGCCGCGGATCTCGGGGCGGGTCGTGAAAGGACCGTTGGAATAGATGGCAACCATGTCAGGGGCGGTAATAGTCCGGGCGTTTCAGGACGATCGACCGCGTCGTGCCGGAGAGGGGGCCGTCGGTTTCGGTCGCGGCCTTGGCGGCCGCCCATGCAGGATCGGCGCGGAACCGGGCCCAGCCGTCCGCCATCGCGTCTTCATCGTCCCAGGCCATGACGTACCAGATCTCGCGGTCAGCATCCGCCGTTTCCCAATAATCCACCAGCCGAAGGCCGTGCTTGGCCAGCAAGGGGAAGACGTGGTCGGCGAAGCGCCGGGCCAGCGCGTCGGCTTTCCCGCTGGCGGCGATATAGTGGCGCAATTCGTAGATCATCAGGCGCTCTGCCGAGAGAGAACGGTGGGGTTTTCAGCCTGCATCAGCCTGGCGAAGGTCGCGGGGCCGAGAGCGGCCTTCCCGGTCTCGGCATCCGCGATGAGCCGGAGCAGCGCTTCGAGCTGCGGCGTCGCGAGGCCGTGGCGTTTGGCTACGTCGACGACCAGCCCCAGCATCGCCGAGACCTCGGTCCGGCGATGCAACTCGGCAAGGTCGCGCCAGATGCCGGTGCGCGTATTCACATAGCGCTGCCAGGCGGCGCGCTGCCCGGCCCAGACATCGTCGGAGCCGAAGCGCAGGCTTGCCGGGTCACGCAGCCGGAGAGGGGCCAGCCCGTCGGCCGGTTCGAGCGTCACGCCCTCGGCGAGGGCCGTCTCGACGACCTCGCGCCCCACGGCTGCCAGTGTCGCGCAGGCCGCGGGATCTTCGTAGAGGCGCGCGACATCCGCATCGGCCAGGGCAGTGGCCGAGTAGATCGCCGCCAGCACGAGCTTGCCCCAGCCATGGCCGAGGATGTTGTCGGTCAGTTCGGCCGGTTGCAGATGGTCGAGCAGCGCCGCCGCCTCGCGCGTCCGCGCGCGGTTCGGGCCGTCCAATTCCCCGACATGGGTTTCGCCATAGCCGAGCAGGGCGAGATCGCCGGGAGCCCGATAATGCGCGCCGATGGCGATGACCGCTCCGATCGCCCGGTCGCCGCCGATCGCGCGCGCGGCCTCGACCATGCCGAGCCCGTTCTGGAGCACGGCGACCCAGCCGTCGTCGGCGAGGTGAGCGCGGAGGAACGCCGATGCCGTCCCGTTATCCTTGGCCTTGACGGCGAGGAACGCGCGCTTGAAGCGGCCTTCCAGCTGCTCGGGCACGCGCCCCGCGACCCGCACATGGGCAGGCCGTATGCCGGCGACCGCCAACCCGTCGCGATTGATCGCGGCGACATGGGCGGCGTTGGCATCGCAGACCGTGACGGCGATGCCCGCCCCGGCGAGGCTTGCGGCAAGCGTGCCGCCAATGGCGCCACCGCCGACGATCAGCACGGAATCGGACGCTGCAGGCATTGTCATCACCGGAAATCCGCGTCGAAGGTGAGAGGCACATGGGTGCGTCCGCAATGGGAGCCGCCATTGACCTCCATGGTGACGCCGTTGATCCATTCCGCCGCATCGCTGGCGAGGAAGCTCACGGCCCGGGCGATGTCCTCGGGCCGGCCGGTGCGGCCGAGCGGAATGCCGCGCAGGCTCAGATTGATATAGGGGTGCTGCTCCGGGCTTTCCTTGGTGACGACCTTGTCCAGGACGACGCCCGGCGCGACGCCGTTGACCCTGATGCCCTCGCGCCCGAACTCGATGGCGAGAACCTGGGTGAGCATGTTCACCCCAGCCTTTGCGGCTGCGTAGTGAGCGCTCCCGGCCCGGGCCGAGGTGCCGGCGCCCGACGAGATGTTGACGACGGCGCCGCGGATATGCTGCGCGATCCAGCGCCGCCCGAAGGTCCGGCACATCAGCATGGTGCTGCGCATGTTGAGCGCCATCGCGCGATCCCATTCGTCGACCGTCATCTCGACGACCGGGCGGTTGAGATATTTTCCGGCGCAATTGACGAGCACGTCGCTTGGGCCCGTCCGTTTTTCGGCCTCGGCGACTATGCGCTCGACCTCGGCCTCGTCGGTCACGTCCCCTGTCACGGTCGCGAAGGCCGGGCCGCCCGTTCCAACGGTCCCGGCAAGCCGGGCAAGACCCGCCGCATCGAGATCAGCTGCGACGACGGCGGCTCCCTCGCGCCGCAGATCGGCGACGATGGCACGGCCAAGCAGCCCTGCCGCCCCGGTGACGAAGACATTGTGTCCCTGTAGGCGCATCGTTCAGATCTCCGCTTTCACGCCCAGTTCCGCGAGACAGGCCGCCAAGGCGGCATTGGCGCTCCGCAGCGCATGCATCACGCGATTGACGCCGCGCCTGGCGGCTCCGAGCGTGAATCTTTCGGCATCGGAACCGGCTGTGGTGGCTGCGAGGCGGTCGAGCGCTGCCAGCGAAGGATAGGCCGGCTGGGCCAGCGCCGGGTCGTGGTCGAAGCGGTCGCCATTGGTGTAGTCCATCGGCACCAGAGCCCGCGACGCCGCCATGATCGCAGCGTTAACCCGCCCTGCGGCCGCATCGTCGAGCCGCTCGCCATCGAGCCCGGCAAGGGCGGTGGCAAGGGCTCTCAGCCTGGTCGCCTGTGCGCGCAAGGGCGCAAGATCGAAGCGCTGGCCCAGTGCGACGCCGTGCCGGTTCAGAAGCGCCAGCAGATGGTCGGCGTGGGCGGCATAGTCGATAGGCAGCAGTTTCGCGGTCAGCAGCGCAGCCACGGCATGGAGATAGACGCGCGTATCGCGAACGGCGATGGTCTCGTCCATCTTGTCGAGCGTGTCTTCCGGCGTGTGCCACCACCAGCCGGTGCCGGCGCCCTGCTTGTTGGGGCCGCCGAACAAGAAGGAGGCCGCAGGCGCGGCTCCATCGGCCGGCTGCTCTCCGAGATTGGAGAACATCGCGGGAATGCCGATGCCCCAGAAGGACTGGTCGCCGGCGCGGGTGATTCGATGCCCGAACAACTCCTGGCCGTCCTCGGCCCGGATGACCTTGCGGCCGAGCGGCACCAGTTCCGCCGCGGCCTGGACATCGGTCAGCACCGTGTTGCCGCGGGCGCAGGTCGAGTCGATGTTCACATGCGCGACCGCGCGCCGAGCCAGCTCGTCCCAATGCGTATCAGCATACCAAGTCGAGCTCGAATAGCGGCCCTGGGAATGGCCGGACCAGAAGAAGATCCTGAGCCCGCGCCGGAGGCGGTGCCGCTCCTGCGCGCAGAGGCGCGCGACCTCGATCATGGTGGCGTTGGCGCCGCCATTGTCCATGACGCCATAGTACCAAGTGTCGTGGTGGCCGGACAACATCACGAACGGGTCGTCGGGACCTGCCTCGTCGTGGTCGAGCGAGGCGACCAGGATCGGCGTCGGCCACCAGCGGGTATCGACCTCGGCCTGAAGCGTGACGACGATGTCCGGCTGCCTGGCCAGGGCCTGCTTCAGGCGCTCGCCCTCCGCCTTGGCAAGGGTGATGACGACGGTGGCAGGTAACTCGCCCAGCGTCTCGTCGGTCGGGCTGCCCCAGACCGGCGAAATGCACATCTCATGCGCGTGCAGGCTCGGGCTGAGGTGAATCTGTCCGATCGCGCCGGCCCGGCTTGCGCGCTGCGTCACCGCCGGGGTCGCGATGCCCTCGACGAGCACGATCTTACCGCGCAGATCCCACGCGGCGAAATCCGCGACGCTTCCCGAGCCGATCGGGACGACCAGGCCCGCGAGCCCCTCCGCCGCGGAGGCACGCGAGAAGGATTGCGTGATCGCCGGCAGGGTTTCTCCGCCGATCCGGAGCGCGGCTTTCCCGGGCAGGCTGATATAGGCGTCGTGCAGGATGAGCTCGGTGGCGTAGCCGTAGTTGTCGAGCTCGGCGCGGATATAGCCGAGGCTTTCAAGTTCGCTGGGCGTGCCGGCATGCTTGGTCCAGCGCGCGAAAGCGGCGAGATGCTGCATCAGCCGCGGCCCCTCGACACGCGCGGCCAGAGCGTGAAGTTGATCGTCGGTCATGGATGAGGCTCCGCGGCAACGGGAAGAGCGGTCAGCTTGCGCCGGCGCAGGACGAAACTCGCGAGGACGAGCAGCAGCGTGGCGAAGGCGATCAGCACCGAGGACAGGGCCGCGATGGTGGGGTCCTGCCAGCGCTGGAGATAGAGGAACATCTCGATCGGCAGCGTGCTCTCGCCCGGCCGCATCAGGAACATCGTGGTCTCGACCTGATCGAAGGAGGTCACGAAGACGAGCAGCCCCGCGATGAACATGCTCACCGAGATTTCGGGCAGCACCACCTTCAGGAAGGTCGGCAGCGGCCGCCAGCCCAGGTCGAGCGCCGCCTCCTGCAGCGTCCAGTCGAAATTGACGAGCGCGGCCGAGACGATCGCGATGACGAAGGGCACGCAGATCAGTGTGTGCGTCGCGACGAGATTGAAATAGCTGCCGGACAGGCCGAGCTTGATGACCAGCATGAAGACCGCCACGCCGAGCACCATCTTCGGCAGGACGACGGGCGACAGGAAGAAAGCCTTGAGGACGGCATGGCCGCGCGGCCGGTAGCGGACGAGCGCATAGGCCGCCATCGTCCCGATGACGAGCGAGGCCGCGGTCGCGATCAGGCCGAGCAGCAGGCTGCGCAAGGCTGCGACGTAGAATGTCGATTGCCCGGCGAGGTTGACGTACCAGCGCAGCGAATAGCCTTCCGGCGGGAAGACCGCGTAGCTCTGGGCCGAGAACGAGGTCAGCACGACGATCGCCAGCGGTGCGACGATGAAGCCGATGGCGAGCACCGTGAACAGGATCAGCGCAAGATGGCGCCAGGCCGGCGCGGTGCGCGCTTCTGTGGAGCTGGATGCCATCACGCCGTCTCGCTGTACTTGGACAGGCGGCCGAACAGGACCACCGCGATGAAGGCCATGACGAGCAGGCAGAGCCCGCCGACGGCGGCCACCGGCCAGTTGATGTCGCTCGTCGCGGTGTAGATCTGGATCGGCAGGACGAGCACCCGGCCTCCGCCGAGGATCGCCGGCGTGACGAAGGAGCCGAGCGCCAGGGTGAAGCAGATCTGGGCGCCGGCGATCGCGCCCGGGAGCGTCAGCGGCAGCGTGATGCGCCGGAAGATCGTCCACCAGCCGGCGCCGAGATCCTCGGCAGCCTCCCGCAGCGTCGGGTCGAGCCGGAGCATCGAGGCCAGGATCGGAAAGACGACGAAAGGCAGGAAGACATGGGCGAGGCTGATCACCGTGCCCGTCATGTTGTAGACCAGCGAGATCGGCTCCGTCGTCAAGCCGAGCTTCATGAGCAGGTAGTTGACCGGCCCCTGATCGGCCAGCAGCACCGTCCAGCCATAGCTGCGGACGACGACGCTGACGAGGACCGGCGCGAAAACGATCAGGGCGATGAGCTTCTGCAGCTTCGCGCTGCGGGTGCGCCACATCGCATAGGCGAGGGGGTAGCTGATCGCGACGCACAGGAGCGTCGACAGGATCGCGAGCTTCAGCGTGTCGTAGATGGTGATGAGATAAAGTTCGTCGGTCAGGAACCGCCAATAGGTGTCGAGGGTGAAGACCTCCTCGAGCCGCCCGCTGCGAAAGCGGTAGAAGGTGTATTGCAGGAAGAGGCCGACCGGCAGGACGAAGGCGGCGATGACCAGGAGCAGGATCGGCGACAGCAGCACCCAGGCCGGCCACTTGACCCGCGAGCGCGTGCGCGCGCCTTCAATGAGCGAAGAGGCGGGCATCGTTCTCCCTCCAGCTCAGGGCGACCGCCGTCCCCTTCTCGAAGACCGGGACGCCCGGGGCGTGGGGATGCTCGGCGGTGATGTCGAGCGATCCGGCGTCGAGTCCGACGACATATTGGACGGTCGAGCCGCCGAAGATCATCTGGCGCACCGTGCCGGTCAGTGTCGCCGGGCCCGGTTGAGGTGACGTGACGGCTGCGGCGGCCTCGATGCGGACCCGCTCGAAACGGATCACCAGCGTGGCCGGCCCCGGCTTCGTCGGTCCTGCCGCGATGCGCAAGGCAGCCCCTTCGAGCCGCGCGACCGCATGCCCGGCTTCGACGCGCTCGACCGTGACCGGCAGCATGTTGGAATGGCCGATGAAATTGGCCACGAAGCTGGTGGAGGGCGCGTCGTAGAGTTCCTGCGGCGAGGCGATCTGCTCGACCCGGCCGCCATTCATCACCGCGACGCGATCCGACATCGCCAGCGCCTCGCCCTGGTCATGAGTGACGAAGATGAAGGTGGTGCCGACATCCTGCTGGATGCGCTTGAGCTCGATCTGCATCTGGTGGCGGAGTTTGAGATCAAGCGCGCTGAGCGGCTCGTCGAGCAGGAGCACCTTCGGCCGCTTCACCAGCGCACGGGCCAGCGCGACGCGCTGCATCTGCCCGCCCGAAAGCTGTCCCGGCTTGCGTTCGGCGAAACGCCCCAGGCCGACGAGCTCCAGCACCTCGCCGACGCGCTGGCGAATCTCGGCGGCCGGCCGCCGCTCGGCCTCCAGCCCGAAGGCGACATTGGCCGCGACCGTCATATGCGGGAACAGAGCCCAGCGCTGGAATACGATATTCGTGGGGCGCTGATAGGGCGGGACGCTCGTCATGTCCTGCCCGGCGATCCGGATGCTTCCGGCGTCGGGCTGTTCGAAGCCGCTCAGCATGCGCAGAGTGGTCGACTTTCCGCAGCCCGACGGACCGAGCAGCGAGAAGAACTCGCCGCTCCCGATCCCGAACGAAATGTCGTCCACCGCCCGGTTGGCGCCGAAACGCTTGGTGACACCGATGATCTCGACCATATTCGACACGTGACGGAACTCCCGCGGGTACCCAGGATCGAAGCGCGCCGGTGACGGCGCGCACAGGCCTCAACGCATCTTGAGCTTGACCTCGCGCGCCCAGCGATCACGCCAATCGGCGGCGACCGAGGCGACATGGGCGAAGTCGATCTGGATGGCGTTGGTCGCGATGGCCGGGTTCAGGACCGGATTCTCGGCCTGCTCCTTCGACAGGATGGCGTTCTTAACCAGCGGGATCGAGGAGGTGACGAGGCCGTAGCGCCCAGCCCGATCAGGCTTCAGCAATTCGTTGAGCAGGTCCTCGCAGACGGCGCGTTGCGCCGGCGTGACGCCCTTGGCGATCGCCATGTAGATCGGGAAGGCGATGGCGCCTTCCTTGGGCACGGCGAAGCCGACCGGCGCGCCTTCCTTGATCCAGATATCCGCGACCGACGAGAACCACGGCGCGACCGGCGCGTCGCCGCTGACGACGAGGTTCTTCAGCGCATCATTCGAGTCGACCAGGGCGCGGAAGTTCTTGGCGTTCTCCGACAGGATCTTGAAGCCGGCATTCGGGTCCTTCTCGCTGCCGCCGTTGAGTTTGGCCGCAAGCGCGATCAGCCGCAGGTCATTGTCGAAAGTGACGACCTTGCCGCGATATTCCGGGCTCCAGAGCACGTTCCAGGAGGTCGGCGGCTCCTTGAGGACGCGCTTGTTGTAGAGCAGGCCGATGCCCATCGCCTGATAGGGCACGCCGCGCCCGTCGGGGCGGGCATAGGCCTCCAGCGTGTTCGCCATATTGGGGATGCTCGCCTGGTTCAGCGGCTCCCACATGTCGTCGTCATCGCCGCGGTTGACCGTGTCAGCGTTGAAGAAACCGCAATGGACCAGCGGATGGTCTGGCGTCGTGCGCCGCGCCGTTACCATCTTCGGATAGATGATGGCGTTAGTCGTCTCGATGATGTCGATCGAAACCTTCGGATTGGCCTTAAGATAATCAGCGATCACCTCCTTTGGCACGATATCAGAGCCGGATCCGGCGAACATGAAGAAGGAAACCTTTGCGTTTCTTTCGCTTTGAGAGGAGGCACCCGAGATCGTCGCAGCCGCCAGACTCGTCGCAAGCATCAAGGTCTTGAATACCATGATCGTCTCCGCTCCCCTTTTGCCCGCCTCGCGACATGACGCATTGGCGGATCTCGTGATACGCAATGCGATATTGCTATGCTCGTAAAAATACGCAGTCAAGGAAACAAATTGCATTTTTTATCGCATCGCGTCATTTTGATAGGCATTGATTTGATCATTGCGTAGGCATCTATGGGGGACGCATTGAACGGCATCAAGCTCGACGGGCTCGACAAGGCCATCATCTCGGCCCTCTCCAAGAATGGGCGCCAACCCTATCGGGAGATCGGGCGCGATCTCGGCATTTCCGAAGCGACCGTGCGCCAGCGCGTCAGCCGGCTGACCGATTCAGGCCTGATCCACATCGCGGCGGTGGGTAACTTCATCGCGCTTGGCTTCGACGTCGTCGCGCATATTCTGCTGAAGGTTCCGCCGGCGCATGTCGACGAGTATGCACGCCGCCTCTCCGAGTTCCCTTCGGTGCGCTTCGTCACGATCACCTTCGGCGGGGCGGACATCATCCTACAGACCTTGCATACGACGACGCACTCGCTGCATGACTTCGTCCGCAACGAGATGCCGCGGCAGCTCCCTCACATAACGTCGGTCGAGATCTTTCCGCAGGTCGAGACCCTGAAGAGCTCCTGGTCCTGGGAAGTCTGGTTCGGCCTGGAGCAGGAGGCCGGCTTTCAGCCAACCGGCGCGCTCGACGACCCCGAATAGCGTTCTCGACCAGCATCGGCTGCTGTCAATTCACGCCTCCCCACATGGAGTCTTCCAGATCATGATCGTCGAAATGCGGACCTACACCTTCCGTTCGGGCACGATGGCGACCTATCTCGCGGCGTTCGAGCGCATCGGCTTTGCCCTGCAAGCGAAGCACCTTGGCGCCTGCATCGGCTTCTACACCTCCGAGACCGGCCCCATCGAACAGGTCGTTCAGATCTTCGGCTATGCCGATTGGCAGGAGCGCGACACACGCCGCAAGGCGCTCTACGCCGACGATGCGTTCAAGGAGATGAGCCGCGATCTGCATCCGCTCATCCAGAGCAAATCCACGCAGCTCTTCCGTTCGGTTGATACAGGCTGCGCGCGGGACGCCGCGAAAGACGGGCAAATCTCGTAGTCGTTTGGGTTGAATTGCTGGATCCGACGGGCGTTGAAGGCCGCCCTGCCCGGTTGTCAATCGCACCGCGTCGCATACAAAGCCAACGGGTTTTGACGAGAACTTCCAGGTCCATGGCGTGCGCAAGGTGCCGCGGATGGCCAATGCGAGCTTCGTGCTCGGTGCTCTGGAGGAGGCCCTGCACGAGCGACGCCCCGTTCATCGCGGCAGCCTCGTGCACCATCCGAATCTAGGTTCGCAAGGCGGATTCAACCGGTCATCGTAACACGGACATCATACTGCTGAGCGAGGAATTGATCGAGCCGCTCGCTCGGTGTTTTCCATCCGAGCGTTTTGCGAGGTCTGGCCTGCTGCCGGTTTCGTGGACACCGAGATTGGGTGTTTCATGAAACCGGCGGTGGCGTATGCGGCGACGACGGTTTGGGCGTGAGTTCAAGATCGAGGCGGTTCGCCTGATCAAGGATCGCGGAGTGAGTGTGGCGCAGGCGTCTCGGGACCTGAATGTCCATGAGAACCAGTTGCGCAAATGGGTGAAGCTCTTTTCTGCCGATCCAGCGCAAGCCTTTCCCGGCCACGGCCAGATGAAGCCGGAGCAGCTTGAGATCGAGAAGCTGCGGCGCGAGGTGGCCAAGCTCAAGACGGAGCGCGATATCCTAAAAAAGGCCGCAGCCTACTTCGCGAAGGACGTGACATGAGGTTCACGTTCATTGCGAAGCATTGGGGGATCTGGCCGGTGGCATGGCTTTGCGAAGCGCTGGATGTGTCGCGCTCGGGCTTCCATGCCTGGCTCAACCGACCACCGAGCCGTCGAGCACGCGACGACGAGGAGATCGGCAACAGGGTCCGGGCAAGCTTCCTTGGTTCGGATCGGACCTATGGTGCCAGGCGTGTCTGGCGGGACGTGCTGGCGGTAGGCATCGATTGCGGCCTGCATCGCATCGAGAAGCTGATGCGTGGCCAGGCTTTGCGTGCCAGGCCGCGTCGGCGCAGCCTGCCCAAGGACGGTGGCCAGCGATCGGCCATCGCGCCGAATAGGCTCGGCCGGGAGTTCCATGCCGAGCGTCCGAACCAGCGCTGGATCGCCGAATTCGCTTCGCGGGCCTTCGGCTCACCTATATTTGGACCGCAGAGGGTTGGCTGTACGTTGCCGCCGTCATCGACCTCTTCTCCCGCCGTGTGGTGGGCTGGTCGATGAAGCCCGAAATGACCGCCGGGCTCGTGATCGATGCACTGATGATGGCGATCTGGCGCAGAGGAAAGCCGGATACCTTGCCGCACCATTCGGACCAGGGCAGCCAGTATGCCAGCGAGCAGTTCCAGAAGCTCATGGCCGACAACGGCGTCACCTGCTCGATGAGCCGCTCTGGCAATGTCTGGGACAACGCCGCGATGGAGAGCTTCTTCTCATCGCTGAAGACCGAGCGGGTCAGAGGCAGGGTGTACCGGACACGTGACGATGCTCGTGCCGAGGTGTTCGATTACATCGAGCGCTTCTACAATGCTGTTCGCAGGCACTCGACCATCGGCTACATCAGCCCGGTCGAGTTCGAAAAGAAGGTCGGGTTAGCTTAACTGAGCGTCCACGAAACCGGCAGCAGGCCAATCGGCTTAGCCGCGTTCTTCCTCGGCGTGCCATCCTTCCTGAGCTTCTGAACGAACTCGACGATCTTGTACTGCCCCCGGCCACCGGGCTTGCCGCGCTGCACCGTCTCGGTGAGGCGCCGATCGCGATACTCTTCGAAATGCTCCGGCTTGAGGTGAGCCATCGCATGCGCGCAGAGGTCAGGTTCGTCCCTGACGAACCGCTCGATGCGGGCGCGTTCGGCGTCCCGGGAAGCCTTTCCACGACGCTTGTCGGTGACTTCGTGCATGTACCGCTCGAGGACCTCCTTCAGCGTCTCGCGCTCGGATGGGCTCCGGTCGACGAAGATCCCTCTGTCCCTGGAGTTCTCAACGTCGCGCGCCCAGATCTCCGCTTCCTTCTTGGTGCGGAGGGTCTTGCTCTTAGTCGGCCAACCTTTGCGCCGGACCTGGACATGCCACTGAGCAGGTCCCTTTTCCCGAATCGTCGCCATTTAGCCAGACACCCCTTGGCACATCTCAACTGTGCCAAAATTGTGCCAACAAACCGCAACGGCTCGCAAGCCCCTCGCGGGACTCTGGCTAAGTGATTGATTTCTTAGGGAGTTTATGGCGCGCCCGACACGATTCGAACGTGTGACCTTTGCCTTCGGAGGGCAACGCTCTATCCAGCTGAGCTACGGGCGCTAACCGTGCAGGCTGGATAGCCGATCCCCGCCGCTTCGGCAATGCGGGATTTTGGATCGCGCGCAGTTCTCCGAAGGCAAAGCTCACAGGTTCGAATCGTGTCGGGCGCGCCGCGAGTGCGGCTGGGGCCGCGATGAACAAGTCAACCGCCAGCGACAGTGCTCTGATGTGGGTTCGGTGGGGCCTTTCGTGAGGGCACGGCCGTCGAGCTTATAATTGCTAATCACTCGCACTTGCAAAATGTTCCGGCTTCGGTTTAGAAAAGGTTTGTTGCAATTAATTGTCAATAAGGGTTCCTCGATGGCCGTTGGCTCGCGCAGATCAGCTCTCATCGGTTTGATGGGCGTCGCCTTTTTCACGGCATGCAGCGTCGTGCCCGCTGCGGCGCAGGAAAAGTTCAAGGCCGTCACGACCTTCACGGTGATCGCCGATATCGCGCGCAACGTCGCCGGCGACGTCGCCGTGATCGAGTCGATCACCAAGCCGGGCGCCGAGATCCATAACTACCAGCCGACGCCGGGCGACATCCAGCGCGCGCAGGGCGCGCAGCTCATCCTCTGGAACGGGCTCAATCTCGAATTGTGGTTCGAGAAATTCTTCCGCAATCTCAGGAACGTTCCCAGCGTGGTCGTCTCGCAGGGCGTCGAGCCGATGGGGATCAGCGAAGGCCCTTACAAGGGCAAGCCGAACCCGCATGCCTGGATGTCGCCTGCGGCCGCGCTGGTCTATGTCGACAATATCCGGGACGCCTTCGCCAAGCACGATCCGAAGAATGCTGAGGCCTACAAGGCCAATGCCGAGGCCTACAAGGTCCGGATCAAGGCCGCCGTCGACCCGATCAAGGCGGAGCTTGCCGCCGTTCCCGCAGAGAAGCGCTGGCTCGTCTCCAGCGAAGGGGCGTTCTCCTATCTGGCGCGCGATTTCGGATTGAAGGAACTCTATCTCTGGCCCATCAATGCCGACCAACAGGGCACGCCGCAGCAGGTCCGGAAGGTCATCGACGCCGTGCGGAAGCACAAGATCACCGTGGTCTTCTCCGAGAGCACGATCTCCGAGAAGCCGGCCCAGCAGGTCGCGCGCGAGACCGGCGCGGCCTATGGCGGCGTGCTCTATGTGGATTCGCTGAGCGAGGCGGACGGCCCGGTCCCGACCTATATCGACCTGCTCAAGGTCACTGCCGACACGATCGCCAAGGGATTGACGCGGTGAATGCTCCCGTCGCCGGCCGCTCGCTTCCGCCGGTGGCGGAGGAGGGCTCAGGGATTGCGGTGACCGACGCGACGGTCACCTATCGCAACGGCCACACCGCGCTCAGGGATGCGAGCTTCCGCATCCCCACCGGCACGATCGCGGCGCTCGTCGGCGTCAACGGCTCCGGCAAGTCGACCCTGTTCAAGGCGATCATGGGTTTCGTGCGCCTTGCGAAGGGCGATATCCGCATCCTCGGCATCACGGTGCGCGAGGCGCTGCGCCGCAACCTCATCGCCTATGTGCCGCAGGCCGAGGAGGTCGACTGGACCTTCCCCGTCCTGGTCGAGGATGTCGTGATGATGGGCCGCTACGGCCATATGGGCATGATGCGCATCGCGAAGGCCGCCGATCACGAGGCTGTCGCCACGGCGCTCGAGCGCGTCGACATGAGCGCCTTTCGCAAGCGTCAGATCGGGGAGCTCTCGGGCGGACAGAAGAAGCGCGTCTTCCTCGCCCGTGCGCTCGCCCAGGACAGCCGGGTCATCCTGCTCGACGAGCCCTTCACCGGGGTGGACGTCAAGACCGAGGACCAGATCATCGCCCTGTTGCGGGAGCTCCGGGCCGAGGGGCGGGTCATGCTGGTCTCGACCCATAATCTCGGCTCCGTGCCGGAATTCTGCGATCGGACCATCCTGATCAAGGGAACGGTGCTGGCCCATGGCCCGACGGCGGAGACCTTCACGCAGGAAAACCTGCAGCGCGCCTTCGGCGGCGTGCTGCGTCATTTTGTGCTGAGCGGGGCGGGGCGCGAGGGGCAGGCCCCGGTCGGCGTCTTCACCGATGACGAGCGACCGCTGATCCTGCGCGAAGGCAAGGCATCGAGCCGCGAGGCCGAGACGCTCGACGGGGAGCGGCCATGATCGCCGTTCTGCTCGAACCCTTCGCCTATGGCTACATGCGCAATGCGATGTGGGTCTCCGCTCTCGTCGGCGGCGTCTGCGCCTTCCTGTCCTGCTATCTGATGCTGAAGGGCTGGTCGCTGATCGGCGACGCGCTCTCGCATGCGATCGTGCCCGGCGTCGCCGGCGCCTATATGCTGGGGCTGCCCTTCTCGGTCGGCGCCTTCTTTTCCGGCGGGCTCGCAGCCGGCGCCATGCTCTTCCTGAACCAGCGGACAAGGCTGAAGGAAGACGCGATCATCGGCCTGATCTTCTCCAGCTTCTTCGGGCTTGGCCTGTTCATGGTCTCGCTGTCGCCGACCTCGGTGAACATCCAGACGATCGTGCTCGGCAATGTGCTTGCCATCACCCCGGCCGACACGATCCAGCTCGCGGCCATCGGCTTCGTCTCGCTCGTCATCCTGCTCGTCAAATGGAAGGACCTGATGGTCACCTTCTTCGACGAGAGCCATGCGCGCTCGATCGGCCTCAACCCGACGGCGTTGAAGCTGATGTTCTTCACCCTGCTCTCGGCCTCGACGGTTGCGGCGCTGCAGACGGTCGGCGCCTTTCTCGTGATCTGCATGGTCGTCACGCCCGGCGCCACCGCCTATCTGCTGACAGACCGCTTCCCGCGGCTCCTGGTGATCGCGGTCGCGATCGGCGCGCTGACGAGCTTCACCGGCGCCTATGCCAGCTATTTCCTCGACGGTGCCACCGGCGGCATCATCGTCGTGCTGCAGACGACGGTCTTCCTCGCCGCCTTCTTCCTAGCGCCCAAGCATGGCCTGCTGGCCGCCCGCCGCCGCGCCGCCTGCGAGCTGGAGGTCGGGTGATGCTTGTGATCGAAACGCTGCTGTCGCCCCTCCGGTTCGACTTCATGGTCAATGCGCTGGTCATATCCGCGATCGTCGCGGTGCCGATGGCGCTCCTGTCCTGCTTCCTCGTGCTGAAGGGCTGGTCGCTGATGGGCGACGCGATCAGCCATGCCGTGTTTCCGGGCGTGGTTCTCGCCTATATCCTCGGCTTTCCCTATGCGATCGGCGCCTTCGTCGCCGGCATGATCTGCGCCACCGCGACCGGCTTCCTGAAGGAGAACAGCCGGATCAAGCAGGACACAGTGATGGGGGTCGTCTTCTCCGGCATGTTCGGGCTCGGCCTCGTGCTCTACGTCAAGATCCAGTCCGACGTGCATCTCGACCATATCCTCTTCGGCGACATGCTCGGCGTTTCCGGGGCGGACATTGCCGGTGCTGCGGCGATCGCCGCGTTCACCGCAGCGGTGATCGGCATCAAGTGGAAGGATTTCCTGTTGCACGCCTTCGATCCGGCGCAGGCGCAGGCGATCGGCCTGCGGGTCAAGCTGCTGCATTACGGCCTGCTGGCCTTGATTTCGCTGACGATCGTCGGCGCGCTGCAGGCCGTCGGCATCATTCTCGCCATCGCGATGTTGATCGCGCCCGGTGCCATCGCGTTCCTTTTGACCCGCCGCTTCAGCTCGATGCTCCTGGCATCGGTCGTCATCGCCGTGGCCGGCTCGCTGCTCGGCGTCTATCTGTCGTTTTTCCTCGACAGCGCGCCGGCACCGACGATCGTGCTGCTGTTGTCGCTCGTCTTCGTTCTCGCGCTTTTCCATACGAGCAGGAGAGCCGCCGAGGCATGACCCTGGCGGCACTAAGCCCCGGCTTTGGAGAGCAGCGCTCGCGCACAGGACGTGCTTTTCCCGAACACCAAAAGATATGAGCCCTGGTCGCTCCCGGACACCACGTCCCGTGCGCGCGATAAGCCAGCCGCTCGCTCGCGGCAAAAGATCAGCGGTAGACGAAATCCCGCAAGGCGAGCGAAATCCAGGGCATGTAGGTGATCAGCATCAGGCAGGCGAAGACGACGCCGATGAAGGGCAGGAGCGATTTCGTCATCCGGTCCAGCGAAATCCGGGCAACCGCGCAGGCCGCGAACAGGTTGACGCCGAAGGGCGGCGTGATCATGCCGAGCGCCAGATTGACCACCATGACCATGCCGAAATGCACGGGGTCGATGCCGAAGCGCAGCGCGACCGGCGCCAGGATCGGTGCCAGCACGATGATCGCCGCCGAAGTTTCGATGAACATGCCGATCACGAACAGGAAGAGATTGACCGCGAGCAGAAAGGACCAGCCGCTGTCGAAGGTCGCGATGATATAGGCGCCGATCTGGGCAGGCACGCCGGCGCGCGTCAGCAGGAAGCTGAACAGGCCCGCCATCGCGATGATCAGCATGATCACCGATGAAGAGACCACCGATTTGCGCAGGATCGCGATAACCGTCGCGAAATCGAGCTCGCGATAGATGAAGCAGCTGACGATCAGCGCATAGAACACCGCGACGATCGAGGCTTCGGTCGGGGTGAAGACGCCGCCATAGATGCCGCCGAGGATGATCACCGGCATCATCAGGGCAAGGCCGGCCGCCCGCGTTGCCGCCAGCACCTGCATGCGCCCTTCGTGATCGTTGCGGCCATAGCCGCGGATGCGGCACCACAGCCAGACCGAGAGCATCAGCGCGCAGGCGATCAGGATGCCGGGGCCGAAGCCGGCCACGAAGAGTTCGCCGATCGAGACCTCGGCTGCAACGCCGTAGAGGATCATCGGAATCGAAGGCGGGATGATGACCCCGAGCTCGGCCGCGCTGGCCTGGAGCGAAGCCGCAAAGGAGATCGGATAGCCGTGCTTTACCATCGCCGGGATCAGGATCGCACCGATGGCGAAGGTCGTGGCCACGCTCGACCCGGAGACCGCGGCGAAGATCATGCAGGTCAGGATGCAGGTGCAGGCAAGGCCGCCCTGCACACCGCCGACGAGGCTTTTGGCGAAATCGACCAGCCGTCGCGAAATGCCGCCCTCGCCCATGAGATTGCCGGCGAGGATGAAGAACGGCACCGCCGCCAGCGGAAACTTGTCGAGCGAGGCGAACGCCTGTTGCGCCACCAGCACCAGCGGCAGCGGGGTGTAGAGGCCGAGTCCCGCGACCGCCGCGAGGCCGACGGCCACGGCCACCGGCACCGAGAGCAGGAACAGCACGCACATCGTGACGAGCATCGTTGCAGTCATGGCAGGTCGTCTTTCAGACTGCGGTTTCGAGTTCTTCGCGGCGCGGATCGAAGAAATGCGCGATCACGGCCAGCATCGAGACCAGCGCTCCGGTCGGGATCGCGGCATAGGCGTAGCTGATCGGAATCTCGAGCCCGGCCAGGTTCTGGAAGCGGACCCGCCAGACCAGATCGGCGCCGAACCAGAACAGGATCGCCAGCAGCGCGAAGGTCGCGATCGCGATCGCGGCTTCGAGAAGCCGGCGATTTCGTCCTTTGACGAGGCGGTAGAGCAGATCCACCGAAACGAGCGATCCGGCCCGCACCGCCGATGCCAGGCCGAGATACGCCATCCAGATCAAAAGGCTGCGGATCAGCGGCTCGGACCAGGTCGCGGGTTCCTGGAGGACGAAGCGGGTCAGGACCTGGAAGAGCCCCACGCAGGCCGCCAGCGCCATCGCCAGGCAGCCGGCCACGAGGCCGGCGCCGGTGACGATGCGCTCCGCGCCCAGCAGCAGCGCGACCGCCCTGGATTGCCGCGCGCTCACTTCTGGTCCTTGATGCGCGCGATCGTTGCCTCGCCGAAGCGCTTGCCCAGCTCGGCGAAGGCAGGCTTGAGCAGGTCCTGGAACTTGGCGGTATCGACCTTCTCGACCACCTCGAGGCCAAGCTTGCGCAACTCGTCGATGCCGGTCTTCTCGACCTTGGCGACCTCGTCCTTGCAGATCGCCATGGCGCGGCGCCCGGCCGCGAGGAAGAGCTTCTGGTCCTCGGGAGACAGCGCCTCGAAGGCGCGGGGCGCCATGACGAAGCCGACCGGCGTGAAGGCGTGGTTGGTGATCGTCAGGTATTTCTGCACCTGCCCGAACTTGTTGTTCAGGATCGCGCCGATCGGGTTCTCCTGCCCGTCGACCACGCCCTGCTGCAGGGCCGTGAAGACTTCCGGCAGTGCCATCGGCGTCGGCAGCGCCCCCAGCGCGCGCCAGACCTGGAGATGAATCTGGTTCTCCTGGGTGCGAATCTTCAGCCCCTTGACGTCTTCGGGACCATTGACCGGCCGGCGGCTATTGGTGAGCTGACGGAAGCCGATGCCTCCGAAAGCCAGGCCCTGAAGGCCCTTGGCCTTGAATTTGGCCAGGATCTCCTGGCCGATCGGGCCGTCGAGAACCGCCTGGGCGTGGTCGAAGTCGCGGAACAGGAAGGGGATGTCGAAGACCTGGACCTCGGGCACGAAATTCGCGATCACCGAGGTCGAGGGCACGGTGAGATCGACGGTGCCGAGCTGAAGTCCTTCCAGCACCTCGCGATCGCCGCCCAGCGCGCCGCCGGGGTGCAGGCGAATTTCGATGCGGCCGTTGGTCTTCGCCTTGATCTCTTCGGCAAAGGCCGTCATGGCGACGCCTTCGGGCGCCGTGACCCGGCCGACGAAGGCCAGATTGAGCACCTTCGGCTGCTGCGCCGGCGCGGATGTCAGCCCGGCAAGGCAGGCTGCGCCGACGAGCGCGGAACGCAGGATGGATGTCAGTCGCATGGTCGTCTCCCTCTGGGTTCGCTCTCGGTTGAATCCGACGAGCCGATTATTCAATCGTCCAATGGTTCGTGATGAACGGCGCGAGCCGCTCGGGCGTCAGGTCGAGACCCAGGCCCGGGGCGTCCGGAACCGCAACCGCCCCGTCGGCGTCGAGCGGATGGCTGGCGAAGGCGGTGCGCAGCGGGTTTTCGGAAGGGTCGTATTCGAACAGCGGCCAGCGCAGGCGGCCGCGCCGCTCGGGCAGGCAGGCCGCAAAATGCAGCGAGGCCTGGAAATTCACGACGGAGCCCCAGACATGGGGCACCAGGGCGGTTTCGAACGCCTCGC
The DNA here is from genome assembly GCF_053644975.1 of Allobosea sp. NPDC055353. Taxonomy (NCBI): domain Bacteria; kingdom Pseudomonadati; phylum Pseudomonadota; class Alphaproteobacteria; order Hyphomicrobiales; family Alloboseaceae; genus Allobosea; species Allobosea sp. NPDC055353. The sequence goes on from NZ_JBSHMC010000001.1 coordinate 238,121, forward strand.
ACAGCGCTGAGATCCGCATCCCCTCGGAGAGCCCGCCGCACAGCCCGAGATCGGGCTGGATGAAGTCGAACACGCCAGCGGTGAGATAATCCCGGAAGGCGCGCAGGCCGAAGAGCGCCTCGCCGCCCGCCAGAGGCATCGGCGCCTTGGCGGTGAACCGGCGATAACCCGGCAGGTCGTCATGTGCGATCGGCTCCTCGAGCCAGACCGGATCGACGTCCGCGAGCCGCCGGGCGATCGCGAGCGCACCCTCGACGGTGAAGCCCTCGTTCAGATCGACCATCAGCGGCATGGCGTCGCCGATCTGGGCGCGGACCTTGTGGGCGGTTGCGCCGTCACGCGCCGGATCGCTGCCCATCCTGAGCTTGATCGCCCGGAAGCCGGCGTCGAGATAGCCGGCGATATCGGTCTCGAAGTCGCGATAGGGATCGCTGCCCGGCTTCATGAAGGGGCCGCTGACATAGGCCGGGATCCGGTCCCGCAGCTTGCCGCCGAGCAAGGCATGGACCGGTAGCCCGGCGATCTGTCCGGCGAGGTCCCACAAGGCGACGTCGAGCCCGCCGAGCGCCATCGTCGAGATGCCGCGCCGGTCATAGCCGAGCCTGGCCGCCATCGCCTGCCAGCCGGCGCGCGGCGTCGTCGCGTCGCGGCCGAGCAGGGCAGGGGCGAAATGCTCGCGGACGAGCGCGGCAGCCGCGCCGGGATAGGCCCAGGTCTCGCCCCAGCCGACCGCGCCGGTATCGCTGGTGACCCGCAGGAGCAGGGCGGCGCGGCGATCGAACATCTGCCGCGAATTGCCGACGGTCTCGCTCAGCTTCGCAGTGAGCTCGAATCCGTCGATGCGGCGTATCTTGGGAGGTGCGGACAGCATGAAGGCGGGTCGGTTGCGGCTGGGACACAACCGTTAATCAGCTTTGCCATCGCCAATCCAATTGGTTTATCTGCAGGGGTATCAATCAGGAATCTCAATATGAGAATGCGCCAGGCATGAGATTCACCATCGCGCAGCTCGAAGCCTTCTTCTGGACGGTTCGCCTCGGCTCGCTGAGCAAGGCTGCAGGCCATCTCCACATGTCGCAGCCCACCATCTCACTGCGCCTGCGCGACCTCGAGCAGGCGCTCGATGTCCGGCTGTTCCAGCGCAAGGGCCGGGGGCTTGCGCCGACAGCGGACGGCCTCGCGCTGCTGCCGCGCGCCGCTGCCCTGCTGGAGGAAGCCGACCGGATCATGCTGCAGACCGATCCCGCGATCGTGACCGGCAGTATCCGCGTCGGCTTTGCCGAAGGCTTCGCGATGACCTGCCTGCCGAGCCTGCTGGAAACGGTGCGGACGGATTATCCGCTGCTGAAGGCGGAATACGTCGTCTCGATCAGCTACGAGCTGGAGCGCGAGCTCAACGATCGCAGGCTGGACCTCGCAGTCCTGGTCAACCCGATCGGGCGCCCCGGCATGAGGCTGGTTCCGCTCGGCGTGCAGGACACGGCCTGGGTCGCCTCGGTCAAATGGGGGCTCGGTCCGGAAGTCCGCCCCGCTGACCTCTGCCCCTTGCCGATCGTCAGCAATCAGCCGAGATCGGCCATGTTTCGACAGATCAAGGACTGGTTCGCGACCGCCGGCCTCGAACCGCTGCGCCATGATCTTTGCAACAGCGTCGCCGTGATCGGCCATCTCGTCTCGTCGGGCGTGGCCCTCGGCGTATTGCCCGTCCGGATGATGGAGGCCGACGTCAAGGCCGGTCTCGTCACGGTGCTGCGCCCGGTTCCGGACCTCAATCACGGCAGGGTCTATGCGAGCTATCCGGAAGGGGGTCTGACCGCTCCGGTCAGCGCCATGCTGAAATCGATCCAGAAGGCGCTCGACGCGATCGACTATCTCAAGGTGGACGGCCCGCGCTGACGGGCTGGGCCGATATCAGCCCTCGCACTCGCGCCCCCTCCGCGCCGGCGGCAGCAGGAACGGCATCGTCCCCAGAACCCGTCGTGCCGCTGCGATCACCGCCTCGATCTCGGCCGTCGCTCCGCCGATGCGGTGGCCGGCGCAAAGCGCAGCATGCGCGAAGTCCGGCACGGCCCGCAGCTTCACGACCTGCCCGTCGGCGAGAGCAGACTCCATCAGCTTTACGGGCAGGAAGGCGGCGGCCACGCCCTCCTGAACCAGATGGGCGATGACCATCTGGCCCGTGCAGAAGTCCAGCCGGCGCGGCTTGACGTCTGCTGCGCTGAACCACTCGGTGATCTGCCGATGCATGGCCGATGGCGGCGGGTTCGTCAGGATCTGACAGTCCTGCAGATCGGCGGGCCGCACGATCGGGCCGAGGCCGAGGCTCTTGGCGGCGATCCATGCCGCCTCCTGGCGCCCGAGCTCGACCAGCCTGATCGCAACGCCGTCGCTGGGGTGGACCAGAAAGGCAACGTCGAGCCTGTGCTCGCGGAGTTCGTCCTCGAGCTGGGAGCTCGTGGCCACCGAGAGTTCCAGCCGCAGCCCTGGATAGAGCGATCCGAGGTCCTTGAGGATCAGCGTCAGGCAGGCGACCGCGAAGGTTTCGGGCATGCCGACCTTCACCGTGCCGTGAAGCGCCCCGGTCGATCCTGCGCGCTCGCGCATGCGGCCGAGCTCCTCGATGATCGAGATCGCATGCCCGAACAGCAGCTCGCCGTCCGGACTCAGGCGAAGCGTCGAGCCGGAGCGATCGAAAACCTTGACGCCCAGCTCATCCTGCAGGGATTTCAGCCGAAGCGACACGGTTGGCTGCGCGAGGAAAAGATGCCTCGCGGCCGCCTGCACCGAGCCGAGACGCGCGGTCCAGACAAAGGCCTCCAATTCCGCGATCGTCGGGCGCATTGAAAATTCCAATGTTGTCGCACGAGATAATCCAATTGGATTTGCGATTGCAATGCGGCTTACGCTGCCTGCCAGAAGTCGAATAATCGACCTTTTCAAGGGAGAGAGTGATGCAGCGACCGGTTCGTGTATTGGCGTTTCTGGCAGCCTTTGGAATGTCGGCGCTCGGCGCCCAGGCCCAGGATTTCCCGAAGATCAATCTCAAGGTCTCCGGCGGAAACCAGACGCAGAACCTGTTCCAGAAGGTCTACAAGCCGTTCTTCACCGAGACGCTCGCGGCAAAGACGAATGGCGCGATCACCACGACGTTCGGATCGCTCGAGGAACTCGGCCTGCGCGGCCCCGAGGTGCTGCGCCTGCTCCGGCAGGGCGTCTTTGATATCTCCGAGGCGACGATGTCCTACATGGCGGGCGAGGATTCCCGCTTCGACGGCCTCGATCTGCCCGGCGTGACCGTCGATATCGTCACGCAGCGCAAGGCTGCCGACGCCTTCCGCCCCGCGCTCGCCAAGACACTCGAGACGAAATACCACACCAAGCTGCTCAGCATGAGCCCGGTGGCGGCTCAGATGTTCTACTGCAAGGGCGAGATCACGGGGCTGGATTCGCTGCGCGGCAAGGCGGTGAGGACCTTCAACCGCGCGATGTCGCAGATGGTCGAGGGCGCCGGCGGCTCTTCGGTGAACGTCCCCTTCGCCGAAGTCATCCCGGCGATGCAGCGCGGCGTCGCGCAATGCGCGGTGACAGGCACGTCAGCCGGCAATACCGCACGCTGGTGGGAGGTGAGTGACCATCTCTATGCGCTGCCCATGGGCTGGTCGATGACGTTTTTCGGCGCCAATCTGAGCAGCTGGGCGAAGCTCGACGCGAAGACCCGCACCTTTCTCGAACAGCAGTTCGCCGAATTGGAGGATCGCATGTGGGCGCAGGCCGGCAACGACATCCAGGACGGCGTGAACTGCAACACCGGTCTCGGCCCCTGCAAGGACGGCATCGAAGCCAGTCCCAAGATGAAATTCGTCACCGTCTCCGAGCCGGACAAGGCGGCCGCGCAGAAGATCCTGCGCGAGCGGATCCTGCCCGATTGGGCCAAGCGCTGCGGCGCCGAATGCGTCGCCGAGTGGAACGCGACGGTCGGCAAGGTCGCGGGCATCGAGGCCAAGGCGCAGTAATCCGCGGGCTTTTCGGGGCACATTGCCATGAACACATTTCACGCGATCGTCGCGGCCATCTCGCTCTGGATGGCCCGCATCGGCGGCCTGATGCTCGTCGGATCCTCCGTGGTGATCACCATGGAGATCCTGGCGCGCAAGGTGATCCATATCCCGTTCAGCGTTGGCACGGAGCTGTCGAGCTATGCGCTCGCGATCTCCGCGAGCTGGGCCTTCAGCTATGCCCTGTTGAACCGCGCGCATGTCCGGATCGACGTGATCAGGAACTGGACGCCGCCGCTCATCAGATTCGCCCTGGATGTCCTCGCGCTCGGTGCGCTCGGCGCAGTCGCCCTCATCATGGCCTGGTTCGCCTGGGACACGGTCGCTACCTCATGGACCCTCAGTGCACGCGAGAACACCTCGCTGGGAACGTTGCTGGTCATCCCGCAGGGGCTCTGGTTCATCGGGCTGGTTTGGTTCGCCTTCGTCTGCGTGGAGCAGCTCGCCCTCGTCGCGCTCGCCCTCATGCGCGGTGACCGCGCAGCCGCTGCCGCAATGGTCACGACACCCGATGTCGCCGATGAAATCGAAGAGGCGCTCGACGCCGTCGACGCCCAGCCCGTGATCCAGAGATAACGGCCATGGTCCAGACCTCGCTCGGCCTCCTCATCCTCCTGCTCGGCCTCAGCATTCCCGTCGGCGCGGCGCTTCTGCTTCTGGCCTTGTCGCTGGGGGCGGCGTTCTCGCCGATGCCGATCTATCTCGCCATGGGCGAGGTCATCTGGTCGGCCTCGACCAATGCCATCCTCGTCAGCGTGCCGCTCTTCGTGCTGCTCGGGGAGATCCTGCTGCGCTCGGGCATGGCGGATCGACTCTATCGCTCGATGAGCCATTGGCTCGCCTGGCTCCCGGGCGGGCTGATGCACGCCAATATCGGTGCCTCGATGGTGTTTGCGGCGACCTCGGGTTCGAGCGTGGCGACGGCCGCGACCATCGGAACCGTCGCGACGCCGGTGATCAAGACCTACGGCTATGGCGAGAGGCTCTTCCTCGGCACCATTGCCGCCGGTGGCACGCTCGGCATCCTGATACCGCCATCGATCAATCTGATCATCTATGGCTGGCTGACGCAGACCTCCGTGCCGCAGCTCTATCTCGCCGGCTTCGTGCCCGGGATCGTGCTCGGGCTGATCTTCATGGCGACGATCCTGATCTGCTGCCTCGTCCGGCCGGAATGGCGCGGCCGCGCGATCGAGACCTCCTGGAAGGAACGCCTCGAGAGCCTGAGCGGACTTGTTCCTCCCGGGTTCATCTTCGTGATCGTGATCGGCAGCATCTATGCGGGCTTCGCGACCCCGACGGAATCGGCTGCGCTGGGCGTCGTCGTGGCGATCGCGTTGGCGGCGATCAACCGCAAGCTGTCTGTCAGGATGATCCTCGAAGCTCTGGATGGCACGATGCGGACCTCCGCCATGATCATGCTGATCGTGGCATCGGCTTTCTTCTTGAACTTCGTGCTGTCGGCGATCGGCCTCGTCGCGGCGCTGAACGGCTTCATCACCGGCCTCGGGCTCGGGCCGATGGGCACGCTGGTCGCGATCATCATCTTCTATCTCATTCTCGGCTGCTTCATGGAGCCGCTGCCGATGATGATCGTGACGATCCCGATCATCGTCCCCGTCGTGGTGCAGGCCGGCTTCGACCCGGTCTGGTTCGGCATCATGGTCGTGCTGCTGTGCGAGACCGCGATGATCACGCCGCCGGTCGGGGTTAACCTCTACGTCGTGCAGGGGGTGCGCGGGCGCGGCGTCATCAGCGACGTCATTCTCGGCGTTCTGCCCTTCATCGGAAGCCTGCTCCTGATGATCGTCCTGATCATCCTCGCCCCTGGCATCGTCATGTGGCTGCCACGCCTGATCGGCGCGCAGTGACCCTCGTCCAACGCCTGATCTTCAATTCGGAGAATGCTGTGAACTACCCGCGAACCGTGACAATGCGTGGCAAGTCGATCGAGATCACCGATGCCAAACGTGCCGCCCGTGTTGCCGAGATGCCGGAGATCGAATGGATCAAGGATCGCGACCTGCGCGACAAGGTCATCGATGCCTGGGTCGCAGCGCTCGAAGCCCATGGTTTCACGCAGATCGGCGACATGAAGCCGTCGGGCAATTACGACTCGAACCCGCTCCTGACAGGCACGCAATGCGACCATATGCGCTCGGTTTGCCGCCTCGCGGTCAAGACGGCCGAGGAGATGGCGGGCCTGTTCCCCAATTTCCGCTACGATCGCGATATCCTGATCGCGGGCGCGCTCTGCCACGACATCGGCAAGGTCTGGGAATTCCAGCCCGACAACGTCAAGCGCTGGAAGGGCGACTCATATGCCGTCGGCTTTCCATCGGTGCGCCATCCCGGATACGGGGTGTTCATCTGCTTCGCGATGGACCTGCCCGAGGCTGTCGCTCATATCGCCGCAGCGCACTCTGCCGAGGGCGAACTCCTCGAGCGCAGCCTGGAGAATACGATCGTTCATTGGGCCGATGTGACATTCTGGAAGACCGTGGAGGCCGGGCGCCAGTTTGCCGCCACGGACACCTGGCTCGACGGCATGACCGGTGGCGTCAGCGGGCAGCCAAGGTCTGCCAAGGCTTGATTGCACAAAGGACCCCGCCGCCTCGGCAAGGCGGGGTTTCGGCGAATTCACGCGAGCCTGTCGAAGCTGTCGGCGCGGGCGGCGTCCCAGTTGCGGCGATAGAAGGCGTGCTCGCACTCTCCGGAGGTGAGCTCGCCGGGCTCCAGAAAGACATGGAGATCGGAGAACAGGCGAATTTCTGTCGCGCTGACGCGGCGGACGAGGTGGTGGGGACCCAGATCGGACGGGTGGGTGAGGCCGGCTGCGGCCAGCATGTCCGCCAGAGCCTTGAGGGTGTTCGCGTGGAACAGGTGGACGCGCTGTGCCTTGTCCGGAACGACAAGCGCCCGCTGACGGATCGCATCCTGGGTCGCGACGCCTGTCGGGCAGCGATTGGTATTGCAAGACAGCGCCTGGACACAGCCCAAGGCGAACATGAAGCCGCGCGCCGCATTCGTCCAGTCCGCGCCGATCGCCAGCGCGCTGGCGATGTCGAAGGCGCTGACGATGCGTCCTGCGACTCCGATCTTCACCCTGTCGCGCAGCCCCGCGCCGACGAGGACGTTATGAACGAACAGCAGGCCTTCGCGCATCGGCAGGCCGATATGGTCGCTGAACTCCACCGGTGCGGCGCCGGTGCCCCCCTCGGCGCCATCGACAACGATGAAGTCCGGCACGATGCCGCTTGCCAGCATCGCCTTGACGATGCCCATGAACTCCCATGGATGGCCGAGGCAAAGCTTGAAGCCGACCGGCTTTCCGCCTGAAAGCGCGCGCAACTGCGCTATGAAATCCATCATTTCGAGCGGTGTCGAGAAGGCGCTGTGGTTCGACGGCGAGATGCAGTCGAGCCCAACCGGAACGCCTCGTGTCTCGGCGATCTCCGGGGAAACCTTCGGTGCCGGCAGGATGCCGCCGTGGCCGGGCTTGGCTCCCTGGCTCAGCTTGATCTCGATCATCTTCACCTGGGCGTCGGCCGCCTGGCGGGCGAAGCGGTCGGGATCGAAATTCCCCTGCTCGTCGCGGCAACCGAAATAGCCGCTCGCAACCTCCCAAACGATGTCGCCGCCCCCGGCGCGGTGGTAGGGGCTGATGCTGCCTTCGCCGGTGTCGTGGCTGAAATTCCCCAGACGCGCCCCGGTGTTCAGCGCGCGGATCGCGTTGGCGGAAAGCGAGCCGAAGCTCATGGCAGAGATGTTGAAGACCGAGGCCGAATAGGGCTGTCGGCATTGGTCGTTGCCGATGGTGATGCGGAAGCTGTCGGGATCCGCCACCGGCGCCGGGCGCGTCGAGTGCCCGATGAATTCATAACCCTCTCGATAGACGTCGAGCATGGTTCCGAAGGGGTGGTCGCCGGCGATGCCCTTGGCCCGGCGATAGACCAGCGAGCGTTGCGATCGGGAGAACGGGGCGGCTTCCTCGTCAGCCTCGAAAAGATACTGGCGCAACTCGGGACGGATCAGTTCCGCGAACCAGCGGATATGGCCGATCACCGGATAGTTGCGGCGGATCGCGTGGCCGGTCTGGACAAGGTCCCATAACCCCACGAGCGCCAGAAGAGCCGCGAGCACGCCGGGCACCCATAGCCAGTGATACCGGAAGGCCAGGGGGAGCGTCGAGAGCGCGACCAGAAGGCATAATGTGAGCGTCGTGAACCGACTCAATCGCAATGTCATATCCGAGAACCCGTCCGAACAGCAGCAGACCGTTGTAGCCGCGGCGCATCGCCATGACGAGTTGGCTGAACCGGGCGGCGGGACCTGAAAGGCCAGGGGCCCGGGCCCATGCCGATTCCCGTCTCAAGGGGGCAAACTTGCACCCCGAACACAGCTTCGGAGGGGCCTGCTCCCTTGGCCCGCTCCCTTTCGGGGGGCGATGCTCCCGATGAGCATCGCCGATCGTCAGATCGGCGGCCTTTTCGGATAAACCGCCGAGCCGCACAAGCCGCTTGACTCCGCTCCAAAAAAATAAATTATAATTTATAATATTGGAGGAGCCGGTGTTGAAGATTTCTCGACTCAGAGCCATTCAGCTCGAAGCGCGGTTCGCGGATGTGTTCGGCGGGATCGACAAGGTGCCGGCGGAATTGCTGGCCCCGGCCGCCCATTTTCGACGGATTCCGCGCACCGGCCAGGTCGCGACGCTCGTCGTCGTGGAAAGCAATGACGGGGCGATCGGCTATGGCGAGGCTTTCGGCCTGCCCCATGCCGGTGCAGCCACCGCGATCATCAATGGTGTCATCGCGCCAGCGCTGATCGGTGCGACGATCGCCGATCCCAGGGAGATGCTTGGCGATCTGGAGCGCTATTTCACGGCGATGGGCAGCACGCGCGGTCCGGCCATCGAGGCCCTGAGTGGCGTCGACATCGCCTTGTGGGATCTGAAGGCGCGGGTCGCCGGGCTGCCTTTGGCAACGCTGCTCGGCGGCTCGCCGGGACCGGTCGCGACCTATGTCAGCCCGGTCGGCTTCCAGGATCACCCCGACAAATCGGCGCGCGCGGCGCGTGTCTATCTCGATCAAGGCTATACCGCCATCAAGCTCAAGGTCGGCCGCGGCCTTGCGACCGACATCGAACACATCGCCGCCGTGCGCGGCGAGATCGGGCCGGGCGCGGCGCTCTATCTCGATGCCAATTGTGCCTATGACGTCGCGACGGCGATCACGGTCGCGAAGGCACTGACCCCTTATGACATTGGCTGGTTCGAGGAGCCCGTGCCGCCCGATGATCCGCAGGCGCTGGCGCAGGTTCGCAAGGCGTCGCCCGTGCCGATCGCGGCCGGTGAGAACGATTTCACGCTGGACGCTCACGCCAGGCTCGTCGCCGCCGATGCGGTCGATTTCCTGCAGCCCAACATCTCGCGTGCGGGCGGGGTATCCGGGCTGATGGCGATCGGCGCGCTCTGCGCGCGCTCCGGCATCGCCATGGCGCCCCATGGCGTCGGCACCTGCGTCGCCGTTTCGGCCGCCGTGCATACCTGCCGGGCCGCGCCTGCCGTCCATGCCTATGAGGCGAACCGCCTGCTGAACCCGCTGCGTGACAACATGGCGATGCGCCCGCTCATCACCGAAGGCGGTCAGCTCGTCGCCCAGGATGCCCCCGGTCACGGCGGCGAGCCGGATCTCGGGCGCTTGTCCCGCTACGCCGTAAACGGCCTGGGGGAGACAGAGGAGCGGGCCCATGTCCATCTTGGTGCGTAGCCCCGGCGACCTTGGCGAGCTCGTCGGCAAGCCCGGCGAGACGCTCGCCGAGACCTTGCGGCGCACGCTGCTCGACATGATCGTGTTCGGCTATTTCGAGCGGGGTGCGAGACTCTATCCCGAGAAGCTCGCCGAACATTTCAACGTCAGTCTGACGCCGGTGCGCGAGGCCCTGATGCGGCTCGCGGCGGAAGGCTTCATCGAGGTCATCCAGCGGCGCGGCTATCACATCCGCGATCCCGACGCCAAGCAGGTCCTGGACCTCTGGCAGGTACGGCTGGCGATCGAGCTGATGGCGGGCGAGCTGATGATCGAGCGGCTCAAGGACGGCACGCTCGACAGCACGGCGATCGACCGGATCGAGGAGGTCCAGCGGCGCCTCGAAGTCGATCCGCAAGCCATTTCGCACAAGGATCGGCACGAGCAGAACGCGAGCTTCCACCATCAGATCGTGGAGCTGAGCGGCAATGCGCTGCTGCTCTCGACCTATCGCGGCATCCAGATGCAGGTGCTCAACGCCTGGATCCAGCGCGGCATCGAATCCTGGCGCGGGCGACACGCCTCGGAGGCCGTCGAGCACCGGGCGATCCTCGCGGCGCTGCGCGACCGCAATCCGAATGACTACGCCAAGGCGGTGCGCGCCCATCTCGGCCGCTCGCTCAAGGATGCGCTGGCTGATCTCAAGGCCCGCAATCTGATCGAAGAACTCGCACAGAGCCGAACCTAATCGGCCATATTCTCGGGGAGGAACCCATGATGAAGAGACGTCAGCTTTTGAACACGCTCGCGGCTTTCGGCTGCGTGCTGGCGAGCGCATTGATTCCGCAGGCCCCGGCCTCGGCGCAGACGAAGACGATCCGAATGTGGACGTTCCTGAGCGCGACCGGGACGTCGCCGCGCGAGGTGGCGCTGGCGCAGATCATCAAGAATTACGAGGCTGCGAATCCCGGCACCAAGATCGTCGTCGAGACGCAGGTCTGGGATCAGATGACGCCGAAGTTCCTGGCCGCCCATCGCGCCGGCAATGCGCCCGACATCAGCTGGGTCGTCACCGATTTCCTCGGCGACGCGATCGGCTCGGGATCGCTTGCGGATCTCAACGAACTGTTCATCGGGAAATGGCCGGCCGAGCAGGTCAAGGACCATGCCAGCGCCTATTGGGACCTGACCAAGAAGGGCGACAAGCAATATGCGATGTTCGCCTCGCCGAACTACATCTCGATCGTCTACCGGGCGGACCTGCTGAAGGCCGCCGGCATCGACCCGGCCTCGATCAAGACCTGGGACGATCTCCGCACCGCCGCGGAAAAATTGACGGTGAAGAATGCCGCCGGCCAGGTGACGCGCTATGGCTTCGCCCAGGGCTTCAGCGAGCAGCAGGCCGACCCGCACATGATGATCCCCTATCTCCTGGGTGAGGGGGAGCAGCTGTTCAAGCCCGACGGCAAGGCCAATTTCGCGAGCCCCGCAGGCGTCGCGGCCATGACCTTCGCGACGGATCTGATCAAGAAATACAACGTCTCGCCGGCTCAATCGGCGACCTGGACGGTGGATGATCTGTTCGAGCAGTTCTCCTCCGACCGCGTCGCGATGATCCAGGGTCCGAGCGTGCGCGTCTCGACGCTCCAGGCCAAGCTCGGCAAGGAGAATGTTGGCCTGATGCTCTGGCCCGGGAATGGCAAGACCGCTCATTCCCCCGCCGTCATGGCCGGCTGGGCCGTCGGCGTCTGGTCCAAGGGCACGCAGAAGGCGGAGGCCGGCAAGTTCGTCGACTACATGCTCGGGGCGGAAGCCGAGAAGATCTGGGTCACTGTCGGCGGGCAATCGCCCCTGATGGCCTCGACGGCCAAGGCCGTAGCCTCCTTCGTCGACCAGCCCGGCAACGGCTATATCCGCGTCGCCGCCGAGGGCGCGAGCAAATATGGCTGGCTGACCCCGATCGCGTTCAATGTCGGCGGCTACCGTCAGGCGCTGAACAAGGCCACGCAGCGCATCATCGTGGAAGGCGTCCCCGTCAAGGCGGCCCTCGAAGAGGCGGAAACCCGCTTCAATCGCCAGAACAATCGCTGACGTCACCCGGGCGGAGCCCAAAAGGCTCCGCCTTCGACCGGGGATCGCTCTTGATGACGATGTATTCGCGCCTCACCGGCGTCAACTACGTGTTGCCTGCGATGGCGCTGCTGATGCTGGTGCTGTTCTCGCCGGTTCTCTACGGCTTCTGGTTCAGCCTGTTTCGCATCCAGTACGGCGCGCCGACGGACTTCGCCGGGTTGGAGAACTACGCGCGTCTGCTCGACGACCCCGTGCTTGCGGCCACGCTCGAGCGCAGCGCAGTGTTCACCTGCGCCGCCGTCGCGCTGACGCTGGTCATTGCGCTCGCCTTGGCGGTCTGGATCAACCGACTCGGCCAGCGGCTCGGCTTCGTCGTCCAGATGATCGTCATCCTGCCCTGGATCATCTCGACGGTGGTCGCCACCCTGCTGTTTCGCTGGGTCTTCGTCAGCGATATCGGGCTGGCGGGGTCGCTGGTCCGGATGGCGGGCATCGCCGACATGCAGCTTCTCAACAGTCCGGGCACCGCCATGGCCCTGCTGATCGGCGTCTCCGTCTGGAAGCGGCTCGGCTATGCCGTCATCATCCTGCTCGCCGGGCTCAAGGGCATTCCCGAGGACTATGAGGAAGCCGCCAAGATCGACGGCGCCAACCGCTGGCAGATCTTCTGGCTGATCGTCCTGCCATTGCTGAAGACGCCGCTGCTGCTGGTGACGATCGTGCTGACCCTGTCCAATCTCAACACCGTCGAGACGCCGCTCGTCCTGACCGGCGGCGGGCCGGGCGACGCGACGCGCATCCTGCCGATCGAGGTGTTCGAGCGCGCCTTCGTCAATTTCGACCTCGGCTCCGCCACCGCGCTCGCGCTGGCGATGTTTGCCGGCAACATCATCCTCGTTCTCGCCTATGTCCGCCTCGCGAAGTGGAAGGCGTGATGAGCACCGCGTCTTCCGCCACGCATCCCAGGCCGGTCGCCGCGCAGCACGCTGCCGTGCCGGGCCGGTCCCGCATCGTCCTGCCCGGCATGCTGGGTCTGGTGATCGCCAGCCTGTTCACGGTGCTGGCTGGCCTCAACCTGCTGCCCCTGTTCTGGGGTGTGCTGACCTCGCTCAAATCGCAACCGGACCTGTTCAGGACGCCTCCGGTCCTGCTCGATTTCATCCCGACGGCCGAAAACTACCAGCGCGTCGTCGAGAGCGGCTTTCTCGGCAACATGCGGGTCAGCGTGTTCTACAGCGTGGTCACCGTGGCGAGCGTGCTGGCGCTGGCCCTGCCTGCCGCCTATGCCTTCGACCGTTTCGATTTCCCGCTGCGCCGGGCGCTGTTCATGCTCGTGGTCGCGAGCATTCCGCTGTCGCTCGGCGCGGCCGCGCTGCTGATTCCGAACTATCTCTATTTCACGCGGCTGGGCCTGACCAATTCCTGGTTCACGCTGCCGCTGATCTACACCGCCTATCAGCTCCCGATGGCGATCTGGATCGTCAAGGGCTCGCTCGAGAGCATCCCGCGCGAACTGGACGAGGCCGCGATCATCGACGGTGCCACGCATTTCCAGATTTTGACGCGCGTGATGCTCCCTTTGACGCGCCCGGCATTGGGAGCGGCGGGTGTGCTGACCTTCGTTGCCTGCTGGAACGAGTTCGTCGCAGGCTCGGTGATGATCGACACCCCGGCGCTGCGGCCGATCCAGCCCGCGATCTACAACTTCATCGGCTATTTCGGGCGCGAATGGGGGCCGCTGACGGCGTCCGCGACGCTCGCCATTCTCCCCATCCTCATCGCATTCGCCCTGCTCAGCCGCCTGATCGTGTCCGGCCTGACCAAGGGCTCGGTCAAGGGCTGAGACATGCATACCGTCTTGAATATCGGCTGCGACGAAGCCGAGCGCGTCATCGCAGCCGCGGCGAGAGAAGCCGCGCAGATGGGCGTGCCGCAGAATATCGCGATCGTCGACGCCGCCGGTCATCTCGTCGCGTTCCGGCGCATGGACGGCGCCAAGTTCACCTCGATCGAGATCGCGCTGGCGAAGGCCTTCAGCGCGTCGGGCGCGCAGGTCGAGACCAGGGCGATCGCCGCGCGCACCCTGCCGGGCGAGTCCGGCTTCGGCCTCCAGAATCTGCATGGCGGGCGCTTCACCACGCTGGCGGGCGGGATACCGCTGCGCGTCGGGACACGGGTGGTCGGCGCGATCGGCGTGAGCTCCGGCTCGACGGTCCAGGATCAGCAGGTGGCCGAAGCCGGTGCTGCCGCCTTCGAGGCACTCGGCCTCGCTGGCTGATCTGCACCTCTCTCAGTCCACGCTAGCATCGTGAGCCAAACCATGTGGGACATCATCATCGTGGGCGGCGGTTCGGCCGGCTGCGTCCTGGCCAATCGCCTGTCAGCCGATCCCGTGCGAAAGGTCCTGCTGATCGAGGCCGGGCGCGATCTCAAGCCGGGTGAGGAAGGCGCGGCGATCCTGGACACCTATCCCGGCAAGGCGGCGTTCGACCCTCAGAACCATTGGCCGGACCTGATGGTCCAGACGCAGCCGCATCTGCACAACGCGACGAACCGGCCGCCGCCCAAGCGCTATGAACAGCCGATGCTGATCGGCGGCGGCTCCAGCATCAACGGCCAGATCGCCAATCGTGGCACGCCCGATGATTACGACGAATGGGGACAGGCCGGTGCAGCGGGCTGGGACTGGAGCTCGGTGCTGCCCTATTTCATCAAGGCCGAAACGGACCTGGACTATGCGGGGCCGCTGCACGGCAAGGCGGGGCCGATCCCGATCCACCGGATCCCGCGAGAACGCTGGCCGGCCTTTTCCATCGCGGCCGAAGCCGCCATGGAGGCGCAGGGCTTTCCCGATATCAAGGATCAGAACGGCGCGTTCGGGGACGGCCATTTCGCAATGACCTTGTCGAACAACAGCGGGCAGCACCGCGTCTCGACCGCGATGGCCTATCTCGATGCCGCGACCCGGCGCCGGCCCAATCTGACGGTCATGACCGACACCCATGTCCTGTCGCTGGCGATGGAAGGCAGGCAGGTCGTCGGCGTCGACATCGCGAAGGGGAACGGGCAGGAGCGGTTGGCGGCGCGCGAGGTCGTTGTCTCATCGGGCGCCATGCATTCGCCGGCCCTGCTGATGCGCTCCGGCATCGGGCCGGGAGGGCATCTGCGCTCGCTCGGCGTCGAGGTTCGAGCCGACCTACGCGGCGTCGGCGCCAATCTGCAGGAGCATCCCGGCATCTCGCTCTCGGGCTATATCAAGCCGGCCGCGCGGCTGGGCAATTCGACACGCCGGCACATCCATGTCGGCATGCGCTACAGCTCCGGCATCGAGGATTGCGGGCCCTCGGACATGTTCCTGATGGTTGCGGCGAAGTCGGCCTGGCATCCGCTGGGCCCGCGGATCGGCACGATCATCTCCTGGATCAACAAGGCGCATTCGCGCGGCGCGGTGCGGCTGGTCTCATCGGATCCGCGCCAGGAAGCGACTGCCGACTTCAACTATCTCTCCGACTATCGCGATCTCCAGCGCATGGGCGCGGCGGTGCACCTGCTCGCGAAGCTCTTCGCCACCCGTCCGCTGGCGGATATCGTCGAGATGCCGGGCGCTTCGAGCTATAGCGGCTTTGCCAAGTCGCTGGGCCGGCAGACGCTGCGCAACTACCTGATCACAGCGCCAATCGCGCTCGCGATCGATGCCCTGCCGCCGCTGCGAAAACTGTTCTTCCAGCGCGCCGTCTCCAGCGGCATCAGCTTGCAATCGCTGCTCAACGAGCCGGATATCCTGGAGGCCTATGTCAAGGCCCATGCCTTCGGCCAATGGCACTGCTGCGGCACCTGCCGGATGGGCGCGGCCGATGATCCCGATGCGGTCGTCGATGGGGCGACCGGGCGCGTCCATGGCGTGGGCGGCCTCAGCGTCGTCGACGCATCGATCATGCCGACCGCGCCGCGCGCGAACCTCAACCTCCCCGTGATCATGATCGCGGAGCGGATGGCCGACCTGATCATGGCGCGGTCGAGCTAGGCCGCGGGAGACCGCGCCACGCATCCTGTCGCGTCATCAGGCTCGCGACAGTTCGGCCGCCACCAGTGCTCCGATCGCCGGCAAGAAGCTCTCGTCCTCGGCGATGGTCTCGCCCTGGGTGAAGACGGTGAGCCGGAATTCCTGTCCCGCAGGCAGGATGGCCCGCAGCGTGTCATGACGGCGGAAGGAGGCGCGGTCGTCGCCGAGCCAGCGCGTGCGGCCGGCCTTGGACCAGATCTGCGTGCCCTGCGGCAGCGCATCGCCGAGATAGCCGAGGAGCTGGTAGATGCCGCGGCCGCGCTCGGGATGATCGGCATCGCGCGCGAGATGGTCGCGGATAACGGCAAGGCGCGCTGGCGGCAGCAGGGCGGAGTCGCTGAAGATCTCGTGCATCAATCGCGCCATCGCGATCGGCGTCAGGCAGTTGTGCCCGGCTGCCGAGCGGTCGAGCGCGATCTTCTCCCGGCCGTAGCGCAGGTCGTCCATCAGCTTCTGGTTGAGATTGATGCCGGCGAACTCCGGCCAGCCCAGCCCGGCGAAGATCCGGTTGATCTCCTCGCGGCGCTCGCACCAGGCGCTCATCTCCTCGTCGCTCAGCAGGGTATCCCCGGTCGTACCCGTCAGCAGGTCGATGATGTAGTTCGTCGCTGAGTTCGATGACCACAGGATCATGTCGCGCATGGCCCGGTCGAGCTCGCCATGGGCGGAAAGCTGCCCGTCCTCCAGCCGCAATTGCGCGGCGATGAGGTGGAACACCTTCACCAGCGAGCAGGGATAGGCGCGCCAGTCCTGTCGCAGCGCGGCGCCGATGGGCTTGCCGCCTTCCTGGCCGGGCTGGGTCAGGACATAGGCGAACTGCGCGAAGGGGACGTTGTGCGCGGCATAGATCGGGGCGGCATGGGCCTCGATCAGGGCGCCGATCCGCTTGAGGTCGGAACTGTCGGTGAAGAAGCTCATGGTCGTCTCGCGAAGCAGGTCATCGGGGAGATGGGTCAGCCCTTGGGGCGCAAGGCCGTGTCGAGTCCCTCGCCGATCAGGGCGAAGGTCACGCCGGTGTAGATGATGGCGAGGCCGGGAGCGGTCGCGATCCACCAGGCGTCGAACATGAACTGGCGCCCGTCGGCGATCATCAGCCCCCATTCCGGCGTCGGCGGCTGGATGCCGAGGCCTAGGAAGGAGAGAGAGGTCACGGCCAGGATCGTCAGCACGACATCGGCCATGGCGTAGACGATCGACGGCGTCACCGCGTTGGGCAGGATATGCGCGGCGATGATGCGGGTATCGCTCGAGCCGAAGCTGCGCGCCGCCTGCACATATTCGAGCTCGCGCAGCACCAGCACCTCGCCGCGGGTGATGCGGGCAAACGAGATCCAGTTCACCAGCAGGAAGGCGAGATAGAGATTGGCCTCGCCGGGCCCGAGCACGCCGACGATGGCGATCACCAGCACATGGAAGGGAAAGGCCCAGAAGATGTCGGTGATGCGCATGATCACGGTATCGACCCGCCCGCCGACGAAGCCTGCGAGTGCGCCGATCGCGATGCCGAGGAGCGCCGGCGCCATGACGCAGACCAGCGCGACCCGCAGGTCGACCAGTCCGCCGGCCATGACCCGCGAGGCGACGTCGCGGCCGAGATCGTCGGTGCCGAACCAGTGCTTGGCGGAAGGCGGCAGCAGCGTGTTGCCGTAATCGACCAGGAAGGGGTCGTGCGGCGTCCAGACTTGGCCCAGTCCGACGAGCAGGGCGAGCAGCAGGAGCATGACGAGGCCGACGAGGAGCGTCGGGTCGAGGCGGCGTTTGCTCATCGCTTCAATCCAGCCTGATGCGCGGATCGGCCAGCGCATAGGCGATGTCCGTCGCGAGATTGATCAGGACCACCAGCACGGCGAAGACGATCGTCAGCCCCTGGATCATCGGATAGTCGCGGGCGAAGATCGACTCGACGAAGAGCGAGCCGAGGCCGGGCAACGCGAAGACGGTCTCGATCACCACCGTCCCGCCGATCACCCAGCTGGTATGGGCACCGAGCACCGAGATCGAGCTGATCAGCGCGTTCGGCAGCACATGGACGCGCATGGTGCGCCCGGTCGCGTTGCCCTTGGCGCGGGCGGTGGTGACATAGTCCGAGCCGAGCACGTTGAGGATGCCGCTGCGCAGGCTGCGGATCGTCAGCGAGGCCGTCGCCAGAGCGATCACGAAAGCCGGCAGCGTCAGGTGATGCAGGCGCGAGAACAGGCCGGTGCCATAGCCCGAGGTCGGAAACAACGGCACCCAGATGGCGAGGATGACGACCAGCACGAGTCCGAGCCAGAAGGAGGGGATCGCGAGCAGCACCGTGAAGACGAGCTTGACCAGAACGTCCGGCGCCCGGTCGCGCTTCACGGCCGACCACAGCGCCAGCGGGATCGTCAGCACGACCGCGATCACGGTCGAGTAGGCGACGAGCCAGAGTGTCGCCGGCAGGCGCTCCAGCACCAGCGAGATCACCGGCTGGCCGTAGACGACCGAGCGGCCGAGGCTGCCGGACAGGATGTCGCCGAGGAAGAGCAGGTACTGCCGCCACAGCGGCAGGTCGAGCCCGAGCCGCAGCTTCATCGCGGCGATTTCCTCTGCCCCGCCGCGCGCGCCCAGCAGCAGCGTCGCCGGATCGCCCGGCAACGCCCTGAGCAGGAAGAAGCAGGCCAGCGTGATGCCGAACAGCACCGGGACGAGCTGGACGAACCGCTTGAGAATATAGGTCAGCATGGCAGCGGGCCTGGGGGCAGGGCGGCCGGAGGCCGCCCCGTCCTCACTTTATGCCCCGTCCTCACTTCATCTTGACGTCTTCGAGGCGGAAATTGCCGGTCGGCAGGACTTCGAACCCGCTGACATTGCTGCGATAGGCATAAGGCGTGCCGGGATAGAACAGGAAGATCGATGGCGCGCCCTCATGCGAGAGCTTGACCATCTCCCTGAACATCGCGCCGCGCTCGGGGCCATCCTTGGTGGCGCGCTCCTTCGCATAGAGCTCGTTGACGCGCTCGTTCTTCCACTCGGTGTGGTAGGCGTTGGCGCGCTCCGGATTGACGATCAGGAAGCCGGCCATCTGGTCGGGGTCGATCGTGTCGCTGGAGGCGTATGAGACGGCCATCTCGTAGTCGCCGGCCTTGGTGGTCGACCAATGCGTGCCGCCCTCGACGAGGCGGATCTCGGCGGTGACGCCGATCTGCGCCAGCGCGCTCTGCAGCGCCTGGCCGAGCTGGCGATGCAGCGGCCGGCCCGAATGCACCAGGAGCGAGGTCTTGAAGCCGTCGCCATAGCCGGCTTCCTTGAGCAGGGCCTTGGCCTTGGCGACGTCATGCGCATAGGGCTTGAGGTCGGGGTCGGCATAGGCCATCAGCGGCATCGGCGAGTTCGCGACCTTGCCGGCGCCGTAGAGGAGCGCCTTGACCAGCCCTTCCTTGTCGATGGCGTAGTTCAGCGCCTGGCGGACGCGGACATCGTCGAAGGGCTTCTTCTTGGTGTTCAGCAGCACGAAATCGGTGCGCAGCACATTGGCGACCGCGGTCTTGATCGTGCCGGCGCGGCCGAGGCTCTGCATCTGGTTCAGCGGGATCTCGAGGGCGGCGTCGATCTCGCCGGCCTGCAGTTTCAGCACGCGGCTGTTGCCCTCGGGCAGGACCATGATCTCGGCGCCGTCGAGGCTCGGCTTGCCGGCCTGCCAGTAATGCGCATTCTTCTTCAGCGAGAGCGCCTGCCCCTTGTTCCAGGCCGTGACGGTGAAGGGGCCGGAGCCGATCGGCTTCTCGAAGAACTTGTCGGGCGCGGCCTCGAAGGCCTTCTGCGGCAGGATCGCCGAGGAGAACAGGGCGAGGTTGTTCAGCAACGGCGTGAACACGGTCTTCAGCTTGAGCACGACGGTGCGCTCGTCGGGCGTCTCGATGGCGTCGATGCCGGAGAAGAAGCGCTTCCAGCTCGACGCGTCGCTGCCGGCGCGCTTGAGCGAGAAGGCGACGTCGGCGGCGGTGACGGGCGTGCCGTCCGAGAACTTCGCTGCCCTGAGCTTGAAGCTGTAGGTCAGGCCGTCATCGCTGACCGTCCAGCTTTCGGCGAGGCCTGGCTCCAGCTTGCTGGCATCCGTGCTCGGGCGCAGCAAGGTGTCGTAGATCAGCAATTGCGCATAGATCGACGGGTTGTCGCTGGTCGCGATCGGGTCGAGCGAGACGAGGTCCTGCGTCTGCGCGAGCTTGAGAACGCCCTGCGCGAAGGCGCTGGAGGGCGCGATGGTCAGAGCCGGGCCGAGAATGGAAAGCGCGAGCGCGGCAGCCGACACCATGGAGCGGAACGTGGTCATGGAGATCCCCTGATCTTGGCCGCTCTGCCGGCGGCAGCTTGCAACCTCCCACGGGCGCGCCTAGTCTCGCAAATGAAACATTCGGCAAGTTTATCAACCAAACGGAATAGCCTGGATGAGGCTCGGCGCGCTGCAGGTGATCGATGCCTTCGTTCGGCTTGGCGGCACCGGTGAAGCGGCGCAGGCCCTCGGTGTCAGCCAGTCGGCCGTGATCAAGGCCTTGCGTCTTGCCGAAAGGGAACTCGATCTCAGTCTCGTTGCGATCGTCCAGGGCCGGCTGACGCCAACCCCCGAGGCGCTGGAGCTGAACCGGCTCGCACGCCCGGCCTTCGGGGCTCTGCGCCGGGCGCACCACGAAGCCGACATGGTCCGCGTCGGCATGGCCGACCGCCTGCGGATCGCGACAGTGCCGGGATTGGCGCACAGCATCCTGCCGCCCGCCATCGCCGGCGCGCGCAGCGACCTGGCCGATCGCGCCGCCGTCGAGGTGATGTTCGACCATGTTCGCGACCACCTCAGCGCCAATGAAGTCGATCTCGCGATTTCCTACGGCCCGATGGCGACCGAAGGATTGCGGGATATCGTGCTGCGCAGCAGCCCGCTGGTCTGCGTGCTCGACGAGGCGCATCCGCTCGCATCCCATGACAGGCTGTCGCGCGACAATCTCGAAGGTGAGCGCCTGATCAGCTACGGGCCCGATGGCATCAGCCTGGCCGACAGCTTTCAGGACGCGCTGGGCCGGATCGGCCTGTCGGACCGGATCGCGATCACCGTCCGCCATACCGACAGCGCCTGCCACCTGGCACGCGAGGGCGTCGGCATCGCCGTCGTCGACGGCTTCGTCATCAGCAGCGGCCTGACGCAGGGGCTTGCGGTCCGCCCGCTCGACGACAGCCCCCTGGTCACCGCCTTTGCGCATCATCGCGATGGCGCACCGCTCGACCCTGCTGCGCATGTCCTGCTCGAGCATCTCGTGGGAGGCGGCGCATGAAGGCATTGACGCCGTCTCACGCGACAGTGCTGCGCGCGGTCGAGCGTTGCGGCACCACTGTCGAGGCCGCGCGCCAGCTCCATCTGACGCAATCGGCGGTCAGCAAGATCATTGCCCGCAGCGAGGCGACGCTCGGCATCCCGGTCTTCGATCGCAGCGATGGTCGCCTCGTCTTGCGTCCTCAGGCCCGCAGCCTGATGTCGGCGCTGGGTCATGTCGAGGACGAATGGCACATCTTGCGCGAAGCCGTCGGCGATCTACGGTCCGGGCGCGCTTTGCCGCTGCGGATCGCTTCGACGCCCAGCATCGGCCAGGGGCTGATCGCGCAGGCGATCAGGCGACTGGTGACGGAATATCCCCAGGCCCGCATCGAATTGATTATGGGCGATGCGCCGACGGAGCTGTCGAAGGGCGCTGCCGATCTCGGCGTGATGTTCTCGCCCCGCGTCACCGACGACATCGCCCTGACGCCGTTTGCCCGGGCCTCGATCATCGCCCTCGTTCGCGAGGACGATCCGCTGGCGCGTCGCGGCCAGGTCAGCCTGCCCGAGCTCAGGGACCGGCGGCTGATCTGCTTCGATCGCGAGAAATCGCCGCTGGGCTGGCTAATCGCGCGCGCCCATGAACAGGCTGGTCTCGACTACGCGCCGTTCATGACGGTGCCTTACAGCATTTCCGCCGCCCATCTGCTGGCGCGCCAGGGCGATGTCATCCTCATCGACAGCCTGCTGACCCAGGCCCAGCGCTTCGAGGGGCTGGTCCGGCTGGATGTGACGCCGGAACTGCCGATCACCATCTGCCTGATGACGGTGCGGAGCCGCCCCTTGGCCCGTCTCGCAGCGCGTTTCGTCGAGATCCTGGTCGAGGGGCAAGGCAGTGGGCCCGTTCCGGATGCGGCGCCTTAGGGGCGCCCGGCCGATCCTCCCGTGCGATCGACGTTCTTTCAGTTGCGCAGAAGGCACCGCCGGTGACAGTCAGTCGCAATGCCGATTCTCAGCGACATCCCGGCCGATATCCGGCGCGCGGCCTGCGCCTTCCACGAGGCCGGCCATATCGTCGTCGGCTGGGAGCATCGGCGCCACATCACCCATGCCTGGCTGCGTCCGCCTTATGGCTTTTCCGGCGAGACCTGCTTCGAGCCTTACAAGCGAGGATTTCAGGCCGACAATCCGGTCGACCGCCAGAGGGCCGAGATCGAGATCATCATCCTCTCCGCCGGCCATTGCGGAGAGATGATCTATTGGAACGAGGCGGGGCTGAAATGGTATCCGGGCGCGATCGCCTCTCATGAGGATGATCTTCGGCAGATGACACCCTACATCGCGCTTCTGCGGCCGCAGGACGAGGCCGTGCTGCGAGCCCGTTGTGTGACGGCCGCCACGGCTATCCTCTACCGACCGCCGATGCTGGTGGCCCAGGCGGCCATCGCCCGGCGATTGTCCGAGCGACGCCGCATCGATCGCGACGAGGTCGAGGAGATCATCAGGCGCGCGACGAACGGAGCGCCGCGCGTCTGATGGAATATCCGGCGTTACGCCGCCTTCTTGCCGGCGTCGAACGGGACTTCGATATCGACGGCGAGGGTCGAGACCTGGGCGCCGCGCTCCATCCGGACGCTGACCTTGTCCTCGTCGATCTGCATATGCTTGGAGATCGCGCGCAGGATTTCGTCGCGCAGCTTGCCGAGCAGGTCGGCATCGCCGCCAGTCGCGGCGCGCTCATGGGCGAGCAGCACCTGCAGCCTTTCGCGGGCCGCCGGAGCGGAGCGCGGGCGGGAGAAGAGACGAAGCAGGTTCATGCCGCCTTCCTTCCGAAGAACTTGCCGAAGAAGCCGCGCTTCTCGCCGGGGACCGAGACGGGGAGAGCCTCGCCCTTGAGCCGGCGCACGGCATCGAAATAGGCGACGGAGGGTGCGCTGGCCTGGTCGGCCAGCGTCACCGGCGAGCCGATATTGGAGGCACGCAGCACGTCCATGCTCTCGGGAATGATGCCGAGCAGCGGGATCGACAGGATTTCGAGGACGTCGTCGACCTTCAGCATGTCGCCGCGCTCGGCCCGCAGCGGATCGTAGCGGGTCAGCAGCAGGTGCTTCTCCATGTGCTCGCCATTCTCGGCCTTGAGCGTCTTGGAATCGAGCAGGCCGATGATCCGGTCGGAATCGCGCACCGAGGACACTTCCGGATTGGTCACGACGATCGCGATATCGGCATGGCGCATGGCCAGCGTCGCGCCGCGCTCGATGCCGGCGGGGCTGTCGCAGATCACCCAGTCGAAGGAGGACTTGAGCGCGCCGATGACAGCCTCGACGCCCTTTGCGGTCAGGTTGTCCTTGTCGCGGGTCTGCGAGGCCGGCAGCAGGTAGAGCGTCTCGACCCGCTTGTCGCGGATCAGCGCCTGGGTGAGCTTGGCCTCGCCCTGGATGACGTTGACGAGGTCGTAGACCACCCGCCGCTCGGCGCCCATGACCAGGTCGAGATTGCGCAGGCCGACGTCGAAATCGACGACCACGACCTTGTCCCCGCCCTGGGCGAGCGCGGCGCCGAGCGCGGCCGACGATGTCGTCTTGCCGACGCCGCCCTTGCCCGATGTGACGACGATGACCTTGCCCATTGACCGCTCCTTTCTGATTGTTGATGCCTTCGCCTCAGGCGAGCGCTTCGACCTTGAATGTTTCGCCGTCGAGCCAGATCTGCACGGGCTTGCCGCGGAATTCCGGGCCCATGTCCTCGGCCGTCTTGTAGAAGCCGTCGATCGCGATCAGCTCGGCCTCGAGCTTGCGGCAGAAGATGCGCGACGCTCCGTTGCCCATCGTGCCGGCCATCGCCCGCCCGCGCAGGGTGCCGTAGACATGGATCGAGCCGCCCGCGACGATTTCGGCGCCGGAGGCGACCGAGCCGATGACGGTGACGTCGCCTTCGAGGAAGACCAGCGACTGGCCCGAGCGCACCGGCTGCGTCACGATGATCGACGGCACCGCCTTGGGCAGGTCGGGTACGACCGGCTCGGCGATGGCGACCTCGACCGTGGCCGTCTCTGCCGCAGCGACCGGGGGCTCGAAATCGGCGGTCGGGCGACCATCGGCCATTGCCGGCGGCAGGTCCGAGCCGAGCAAAGCGGGGGATGCGCCTTCGATCCCCATGATCCGCACCTGGCGCGTGCCGAGCTGGCTGACGAAGGTGCGAAGCTGCGCCCGGTCGATCTCCAGCCCGGTGATGTCGAGCACGACGGGGCGCCGCAGGAAGAAGCCGGCGGAGCGCGAGGCGAGATCGTCGAGCCGCGCCAGCCAGTCCTCGAAGGGCAGCTCCGGGGTCAGCGTCAGCGCAAGATAGGACCGCCCCTTGAGGCGGATGGGCCGGGGTTGAGTTAACACGTCGGTTATCTTGGTAAATTTTCGGTTGCTTCGGTGTATCGAGAGAATGGTTAACAGAGTGTAAACCGGAGCCCCGAAGCGCCTCGCCCGATGCGGTCTGTGCGAAGCTGTCCACATCTCGTTGGCGCGGCGCCGAGCTGGCAAAAACGGCGCAGAAACTGCTGCCGTCATGCTCGCCCTTGTGGCGAGCATCCACGTCTTGAACACCGCATTTTATGAGGGAAGGCGTGGATGGTCGGGGCAGGTCCGACCATGACGGAAGCGATGCGACGAGTGATTCCGTCGGCCGTCTCTACCCCTGAAACACTTCCGGATAGGCATAGAGCCCCGGTGCGCCGCCGGTATGCCAGAACATCACGGTCTCATCGGGGCCGATGGCGCCGCTGCGGACCAGTGCGATGAGCCCGGCCATCGCCTTTCCGGTATAGACGGGATCGAGCAGGATGCCCTCGGTCCGCGCGACCAGTTCGACGGCCTCGGTCATCGCCGGCGTCGGCTGGCCATAGCCGGGGCCGACCTGCGAATCATCGATCTCAAGCGCGACCTGCTTGCCCCGCTGCCGGCCTTCCAGCGCGTAGATGTCCTCAACCAGCCCGGAGACGATGGCGCCCGCCTGCTCGGTCGAGCGGGAGACGCTGACGCCCTGCACACGACAGGAGAGCCCGGCATCCTCGACGCCGGCGAGGATGCCGGCATGGGTGCCGCCGCTGCCCGTCGGCACGACGATATGATCGATGCCGACACCTTCGGCCTTCGCCTGTCCGGCCAGTTCCAGAAGGGCGTCGCGATAGGCGAGACTGCCCAGCGCATTGGAACCGCCAACCGGGATGAAATAGGGGCGCTTTCCCTGCGCTTTCAGGCCGGCCACGGCCTCGTTTGCTATGGCGGTCGCATCGCCGCCCGCCGGGAGCAGGCGGATCTCGGCGCCAAAAATCCGGTCGAGCAGCCAGTTGCCGTTGGTCCGGTAGGCTTCGCTGCGATTCGCCACCGAATCGGTCAGCAGCAGCACGCAGGCCAGGCCGTTACGGGCGGCTGCCGCGGCGGTCTGGCGGGCATGGTTGGATTGGATCGCACCCATGGTGACGAGCGTATCGGCGCCCTGCTTCAGGGCCTCCGCGACGAGATATTCGAGCTTGCGCACCTTGTTGCCGCCGCCGGCGAAGCCGGTGCAGTCATCGCGCTTCATCCAGATCGATGGACCTACGCCGTTACGGGCGAGAGCCTGCGACAGGCGAGGCAGTTGCTCGAAAGGTGTCGGCAGCAGCGCCAGTCTGATCGTTTCACGTTGATTCATCCCGGCAGGCTCCCAGCTTCTTGTCGCCATCGATGGCGAGGGCAGCATAGCGCGGTGCCGGAGATTCGCCGGGCGTGCGAATGCATGCCCGGCGTGCAGTCTGGGCTTGAGCCTACAGCCGCCGCGATAGCCGCGGATCGAGACGGTCCCGCAGGCCGTCGCCGAGCAGGTTCACCGCCAGCACGACGAGTGCGAGCGCGATCGCCGGGCAGAAGATCGTCCAGGGCGCGCGGGCGAGATAGAGCCGGCTCGATGCGATCATGTTGCCCCAGCTCGGCACCTCCGGCGGCACGCCGGCGCCGAGGAAGGACAGCGAGGCTTCGACGAGGATCGCCGAGGCGCAGATATAGGTCGCCTGCACGATCAAGGGCGCGATCGTGCTCGGCATGATGTGCCGGAACAGGATGCGCGGTGTCTTGGCGCCGCAGGCGCGCGCGGCCTCGACGAAGGGCAGTTCCTTGACGCTGAGCACGATCGAGCGGACCAGCCGGACGACGCGCGGCAGTTCCGGAATCGAGATCGCCGCGATGACGATGCCGATGCTGCCCTGGTTCAGGGAGACCATGGCGATGGCCAGCAGGATGGCGGGGATCGCCATCAACCCGTCCATCAGGCGCATGACGATGGCATCGAAGCGGCGGTAATAGCCGGCGAAGAGCCCGATCGTCAGGCCGATCAGGATCGAGATCGCCGCGACGCTCAGGCCCACGATCAGCGAGACACGGGCGCCGTAGACGGTGCGCGCGAAGACGTCCTGGCCGAGCTGGTCGGTTCCGAAGCGCAATTCGGAGGAGGGCGGTTGCAGACGCCGCGTCGGCAGCTTCAGCATCGGATCGCCGGCGATCAGGGGCGCGATGATCGCGATGCCGACGAAGAAGATCAGGATGGCGGCGCCGATCAGCATCGTCGGGTTGCGGCGCGCGAACCGGCCGAAGCGAACCAGGCGGTTGCCCGGGGCGGGCGCAGGGACGGTCGAGGTATCGATTGCGGTCATCGGTCTCGCCTCCTCAATGCCGGATGCGGGGATCGATGAGCGAATAGGAGAGATCGACCGCGAGGTTGATCAGCACATAGACGCCTGAAAAGACGAGGATCACGCCCTGGATGATCGGATAGTCGCGCTTCGAGATCGCGTCGACGACGAGGCGGCCGATGCCGGGGATGTTGAACACGGTTTCGGTGATCACGACGCCGCCGATCAGCAGCGCGACGCCGATGCCGATCACGGTGATGATCGGCACGCCGGCATTCTTCAGCGCGTGCTTCATCAGCATGGTGCGCGCTGGAACACCCTTGGCATTGGCCGTGCGGATATAATCCTCCTCCAGCACCTCCTGCACCGAGGCGCGGGTCATGCGCGCGATCAGCGCGACATAGGCGAGGCCGAGCGTGATCGTCGGCAGCACGAGATGCAGGAACCACGGGCCGATGCCGTCCATGATCGGCCGATAGCCCTGTACGGGCAGCCAGCGCAATTCGATCGCGAAGACATAGATCAGGCAGTAGCCGACCACGAAGGTCGGCATCGAGAAGCCGAGCACGGAAAAGCCCATCAGCAGGCGGTCGACCGGCCGGCCGGCCTTCCAGGCAGCGAGCACGCCGAGCGTGACCGCGATCGAGACCGCGAAGATCATGGTCAGCACCGCGACCGACAGGGTCGGCTCCAGGCGCTGCAGGATCAGGGCCGAGACCGGCGTGTTCGTGAAGATCGAGACGCCGAGATCGCCCTGCACGACGCGCAATGCCCAGCGTCCGAACTGGACGAGCAGCGGATCGTCGAGACCGAGCCGCTGGCGGATCGTGGCGATCTGCTGCGGCGTGGCGTAGTCGCCGGCAATGATGGCGGCGGGGTCGCCCGCCGAGAGATGCAGCAGCAGGAAGACGAAGATGCCGACCAGCGTCATCACAAGAAGGGTCGATGCCAGGCGTTGTACGAGATAACTCAACATTGCGTCGGTCGTCCTCCGTCGGCTTGCTTGTCTGGTGCGGGACGATCGGCAGGCCCCGCTCGGGCACGATATCGCGTGCTCGCCCTCGCGCCGCCGGCACGATCAGCTGAAGACGGCTGGGCAAGCGGAGCCCGCCGAGGGGCGGACTCCGTGGATGGGTTCGCGGCCGGGCTGAAATCAGCCCTTCTTGACGTTCCAGAACGGGATCAGCTCAGGCATCCCGATCAGGCCCGTCAGGTTGCGCAGGGCGGCCGGCTGGAACCATTGGCCGAAATAGGCATGCGGCACGAAATCCCAGGCGTTCTGCTGGATGTCGCGAGCGATCTGCTTGCGCTCGGCATCGGACTGGGCGCTGGCCCATTTGTCGCGCAACTGCTCGTGCTTCTCGTTGCTCGGCCAGCCGAACCAGCCCTTCTCGCCATTGGCGGCGTGGCCGCTGAGCGAGACGGGGTTGCCGAAGGCGTTGACCGAGCCGGAGGTGAAGAACACGTTCCAGCCGCCCTGGTCCGGCGCGGCCTTGACGGCGCGGCGGGTGACGACGGCGCCCCAGTCGGAGGCCTGCAGCGAGACGTTGAAGCCGGCCTGGCGCATCCATTGCGCGACCAGGTTGGCGGCGTTGTTCATATAGGCGATGTTGGTCGCCTGCAGCACCACGACCGGGCGGCCGTCATAGCCGGATTCCTTGACGAGCTGCTTGGCCTTCTCGATGTCCGGCGCGGTCTTGAACCAGTCGATATTGGCGTCGTTCTCCATCGGCGTGCCCATGCCGAACAGCGAGGAGCAGCCGCGGAAATATTTCTCGTCGCCGAAGGTCGCCTTCATCACCTCGGTCGGGTGGATCAGGTGCAGCATGGCCTGGCGGGCCTTGACGTTGTTGAACGGCGGATGGAGCCAGTTGACGCGGCACCAGCCAAGCTGGCCCTGCTTGTTCAGCACTTCAAGCTTGATGTCCTTCTCGCCGGCGAGCGAATCGAGCAGGTCGACATTGGGGTATTCGATCATGTCGATCTCGCCGGCCCGGATCGCGGCGATCGCGGTCGCCTCGTCGGCGATGTTCTCGAACACCACGCGGTCGACATTCACGACCTTGCCGCCCGAGGTGAAGACCGCAGGCTCCGAGCGCGGCACGTAGTTCGGGTTCTTGTCGTAGACGTAGCGCTGGCCCTGGACGACCGCGCTCTCGTTGAACAGGAACGGTCCGGAGCCGAGGATCGTGCTGATCTGCTGGTTCGGATCGGTGCCGGCCTCCTTCTCGCGCATGATGTAGCAGACATTGGTCGCGGCCTTGGCGAGCCATTCCACCACGAGCCCGTAAGGCTCCTTCATCACGATCTGGAAGGTCTTGTCGTCCTTCACAGGCGTATCGGCGAGGCGCGCCATCATGTGCTGGCCGCCACCGTCGCGCGCGCCCCAGCGCCGGATCGAGGCGACGCAATCCTTGGCGGTGACCGGCGTGCCATCGGTGAAGCGCAGGCCGTCGCGGAGCTCGAACGTATAGGTCTTGCGGTCGTCCGAGAGCGACCATTTCGAGACCATCTGCGGCTGTGGTTCGAACTTGTCGTTCACGCCGAACAGCGTGTCATAGACCATGCCCGCGTGGTACGAGGTCATGTTCGCGGTGGTCCAGATCGGATCGAAGACGCGAAGATCACCATGCAGGACGGTGCGGATGGTGCGGGCCGCGGTTGGTGTGGTCTGGGCGCGGATCGTGGCCGGCGCGGCGACGAGCGCCCCGGTTGCCAATCCGCCCTGAACGAAACGTCGGCGTGTCGTGGTCATGTCGTTCTCCTCCTCGTTGCAACAGAGGGCCGCGGGCATTCACCTCGTCTGGCCCTCATCGGGTCATACTTCGTCTCTCCTGTTCCTTTCGGGTCGCGTGCGGCGTCAGACGACGAGGCGGCCCGGCGGGAGCGGATCATGCGGCCAGAGCGGCCGGTTGATCTTGCGATAGGGATATTTGCGCACGTCGAGATGCGAGGGCCCGCCGCCATCGGTATAGATCACCTCACTGGCGATCGGGCCGTAGGCCGCATGGAAATGGTTGGTCGACTTGACCGAGACGATGCGCTTCTGCGTCGGGTCGATGCCGACGCTGGTGAAGATCTCCAGCCCCAGCGCCTGCGTCCGGTGCGAGAGCAGCGCGACGTCGATGCCGTCGATGCGGATGCCGACCGCATCGCCGATCGGCACCTTGGCGGTACCGAAGCTCTGCGTGCCCCCGCGGATGGCGCCCAGCACCGTCACCTCGCCATCGACCGGCGTCCCGGAGGTCGCGGCCGCCTTGCCGCCGAAGCGCAGCGGAATGGTCGCGCCGACGCCGGCCGTCAGGCAGAACGCGACCGCGACCGGGTCCCAGACGGGGCCGACCGCCGCATCGCCGATGCCGCGCTCGCGCAGGCGGTGGATGATGTTGGTGTTGTCGGAGGCTGCGCCGCCGCCGGCATTGTCGGTGGAATCGGCAATGACGCGCGGCCCGTTGGCGGCGCCGCCGAGCGCTCGGTCGAGCGCCTCGTCGAGCGGCGTCACCGGCGGGGCGAACTGCCCCTTGAGCGAGCGGAACTCTTCGCCGAGCTTCGCCGCCAGCGCATCGCCCTTCGCCTTGTCGTTGTTGGTGATCACGAGGACACGGGTGCCGATCTCCGGCACGTCGCCCTGCTGAAAGCCATGCGCCAGCGAGACCGAGAGGATGCCGTCCTTGCCTTCGAGCGCGCTCATCCGGTCGACGAAGGAGCGGCCGGGCTCGCGCGTCGTCGGCACCAGTTCGATCATCCGGCAATCATAGAGCGACATCACCGGTTTGATCTCGCCGCGGATCGTCCCGAGGATGATGTCGACCAGTTCCTCGGCCCGCTCGACGAAGTCTATATGGGGATATTCCTTGTAGAGGATGACCGCATCGGCGAGGCGGACGCGCTTCTCGGTCAGGTGGCAATGCGGATCGAGCTCGACGCCGATCGGTACGGACGGGCCGACGATGGCGCGGACATGCTCGAGGATGTCGCCTTCGCAATCGTCATAGCCATGCGCGACCATGGCGCCGTGCAGGCCGAGCAGCACGCCGTCGACCGGCAGCGCCGCCTTGAGCTGGGCGAGGATCTCGTCCCGCATCTCCTCGTAATCGGCCTTGGCGCAGGTGCCCGACGGCTCGGCCCAGAAGCAGGAGCCCTCGATCAGCTCGAAGCCGTCGCGCTTGGCGCGCTGCCGCGCGACATAGAGCGGGGCGGTGGTGTGCGTCGCCCGGTCGGGATGCTGGCCCGCCGGAAAATAGGCGGAAGCCTCGAAATTCGCCCGGGATGTCGGGATCGGAGAGAACGTATTGGTCTCGGTTGCGAGCGACGCAGCAAACAGACGCATAGGCTACCTTTCCGACAATGTGACCGTCATGTTCGGTTGGCCGTGAAGGCCATGTCAAGCTGCAGCGCGAGCAGAGGATTGCAAATGCAGCATTGATGCAGCGCACCTCATTATTGCTAATGAGGTGCATTCGCATTCGATGCTTGCGGCTTTGACGCCGGGCTGGTTGAAGGGGGACGGCTCACTGCGCCAGCGTCACTTCCCACATCCGCAGTTTGGACTGCCAGGGCTGGAAGCCGGAGATGGCCTTGCTCATCGCGACCGCGTCGAGGCCGTTATAGAGGAAGATCAGCGGCACCTCGTCGATGACGCGGCGGTGCAACTCGTCGAAGATCTTCTGCCGCTCGGCCTTGTCCGAGATCAGCATCGACTTGTCGATCAGCGCCTGCGCTTCCGGATTGTCCCAGACCTTGCGCGGCTGCTTGTCCTTCGGGCCGGAGAACTGCTCGAAGGCGATGGCCGGGTCGAAGCGGGCCGAGAACGAGAAGGACTGCATCTGGTAGTTGCCCTTGTTAAACCGGTCGAGCTGCGTCGCCCAGTCCAGGATCTCGATCTCGGCATTGATCCCGACCGCCTGCAGCATCTGCTGCCAGACTACTGCCGCCGGGAAGCTCGGCACGGTCGGGCGCTTGTTGGCGAGGATCACGATCTTCTCGCCCTTGTAGCCGGCCTCCTGCAGCAACTGCTTGGCGCGGGCCGGATCGTATTTGTGGCCCTGCTTCTCGACATCACCGAAATAGCCGGAGGTCGAGTAGATCGGCGAGTTATTCGGCGTGCCCAGATTGTTGGAAGCTGCAGCGACCAGCTCGGGATAGTCGAGCGCGGCCGCGATCGCCTGGCGCAGCTTCTTGTTGCCCATCACGGCATCTTTGGTCTGGATCAGGAAGATGTGGCGCACCGCATTGGGCGCGACCATGACCTTGAGGCTCGGCACCTTCTTGAGTTCCTCGACATCGCTCGGCAGCGTCTCGCTCATCTGCAGCGCGCCGGAGATGAGGCCGGCCTTCACGGTCGCCGCATCCTTGACCACGAGGAACTTGACCTCCTTGAGCAGCGGGCGCTTCGAGCCGACATAGCCGTCGATCTTGCCTCGCCCCGGCGACTGGTAGCCGTCGAAGGCCGTCATGGTGAAATACTCGCCGCGTTTCCACTCGCCGAACTTGTAGGGACCGGTGCCGATCGGCTTGTCCCAGCTTCCGTCTGCCTTGACGGAATCCTTGTGCAGGATCGCGGTCATCGCGCAATCGGTGCGGGCCATCGTGTCGAGGAACAGCGCATTCGGCTTGTCGATGGTCATGACGAAGGTCTTGGCATCGGGCGCCGAGACGGATTCGACCTTGAGGCCGCTGCGCCCGTCGAATTCCGACGTGCAGCGCCACTGGGTCTTGGGGTCCATGTAGCGGTTCCAGCTCCACAGCACGTCGGCCGAGGTCAGCGTCGCGCCGTTATGGAACTTCACGCCCTCGCGCAGCGTGAAGGTATAGGTCCTGCCGTCGGCGGAGAGATCGACCTTCTGCGCCAGCAGAGGCACGGCATTGCCACCCTCGTTGTAGCCGACGAGCCCCTCGACGAGCTGCAGTGCGAAATCGTCGGTGCTGTCGTCGCGGTTCACGCCGGGATTGTTGCTGCGGATATCGGCGGCGACCGCGACCGTGATCGATTGCGCTGCGGCCGGGCTCGCGCAGGCGGCGAGCAGGATGGCAAGGGCGAGTGGACGTCTCATGGCATCGGCTCCCTCAAGATGTCGCGACAAGCGGCGCGATCGATGTCGGTCAGGCGGCCTTTTCGGTCGCGAAGGGCTCGCCAGTCAGGCTGTAGCAGGTGAAATGCCGGTTGAGCGCCGGCAGCGGCGCCACCTCCATCACGCCCTTGGCGGGCTCGAGCAGGATCATCGCCACGCTGGCGGTGATGTCGCCGCGCTGGCCGGGGCGCGGCGGGCGGCAGACCGAGAAGGGCGAGAGGAAATCGTCGAACAGCGCGGCCTTCAGGTCCTCGCGGCCGAGCGGCCGGCGCGGCTCGTTCAGGAGCTGGCGGACGCGCCAGTCGCGATAGGGGCTGTCGGGCGCGCTGGCGATGCCGGTCTCGCGCAGTTTCGCCAGCGCCGTCGGGCTGGCCCAGTGATTGGCATGCACGATCAGCCCGTCCTCGGGCAGGATCGGGAAGGCCTCGTCCGGCGCGCATTCGAGATCGATGCCGAAGCCCTTGTCCTGGCTGAGCATCATGTTGGTCGAGCAGGCCTTGGGGGTGGTCGCGACGACCTTGATCGCCAACGCCAGATGCTCCTGCTCCAGCGCCTTGCGGCGGACCAGCGCCAGCGGCACGCCTTCCTGGCAATAGTCGCGGTCGCTGCGCAGGTAATTGCCGGTGACGCAGATGCCGGCCTCGTTCATGCCGTGCCGGCCCAGCCCTCCGGCCTCGACGAAGGTTAAGAGGTCCGGCCCGTTCTTGCGCTGGACTCTGAGCACGATCGCGGTCTTCGCGCATTCCGGCTGCCAGTCCCAATTCTGGCCCTGTATGATGCCGCCGGTAGCGCTGCGCTCGGGCAGAATGATCGCGCCGGTGCAGCCATCGTTGTCGGCCTCGTCTTCCTCTTCCTCCTCGTCGGGGCGGCTGGCGATCAGCCTTGCCTTGGCGACGATCTCGGTGCGGGCATTGATCATGATGATCGCGTCGAGCGGCACGCCGGAGCCGTCGGCGATGCCGCGCATCTCCTCCAGATAGGCCTCGTCGAAAGCTGCGATGCCCTGCCTTGCCTCGTCGATCAGCTTGCGGCGCAGCGTCGTGCTGGAGCCGAGCCCGTCCAGTTGGCCGGCATAGAACCGGGCGCTGCCGACGATGCGATCGGGCACCGCCGCGCCATAGCTGCGGCCGCGCTCATAGGGCGAGCCCGACACGGAGACGAAGGGAAACGGCTCGATCATGAGACACTATCGTGTTTTTTGATTGACCAAGATGCACAGTGGCGCATCATTCCGCGGATTGTCAAATCGCTCCGGACGAGGCGAAACCAGGGCATGGCCAGCAGCCTGCACAGCGAGATCATCGGCGACATCCTGCGACTGGCCCGTGACGAGGGCTGGACGGCGGGCGCGCCCGTCGGCGAGAAGCCGCTGGCGGTGCGGCTCGGCGTATCGCGCACCCCGGTCCGGCGAGCGTTGCAGGCGTTGGCCGAGACCGGCCTGCTGGCGCATGAGCCGGGCCAGGGCTTCCGCTTGCTTCAGCCCGTCGACGAGGTCGCGGTCGCGTCGCATGTTCCGCCGCCGGCCGGTGGCGGCGAACTCTACCAGAGGATCCTGACCGCACGGGCGCGTGGCGATCTCCCGACCGAGATCACCGAGAACGCGATGCTGGCGCATTTCGGCGCCGCCAAGGGCGATCTGCGCAAGGCCCTGATGCGGCTGTCGTCGGAAGGGCTGGTCCAGCGCCAGCGCGGCCATGGCTGGCGCTTTACCGAGAGCCTCGATACGCCGGAGGCCATTCTCGAATCCTATGCCTTCCGCATCGCCATCGAGACGGCGGCGCTGAGCCAGACCGGCTACCGCGTCGATGTGGCCGAACTCGCCCGGCTCCGCACGGCGCATGAGGCGCTGATGCGCCGCCCGGTCGGGGAGGCCACGCCGCAGCTCTGGTTCGAGGTCAATTCGACCTTCCACGAAACCCTGGCGTCCTGGTCGCGCAATCGGTTTTTCCTGCAGGCCGTCAGGCGCCAGAACGCGCTGCGGCGCATGCATCAGTTCGCCGATTTCTGGGAGCTGGAGCCGGAGCAGATCCTGCAATCCTGCCGGGACCATCTCGCCATCCTCGCCGCGCTCGACAAGGGTGACCGGGAGGGCGCCGTGCGGCTGCTGGTCGAACATCTCTCCGGGGCGGCGCGCGACTGGGAAGTGCAGCCGCCGGAGGATTCAGCGCGCCTCTGACACAGCCGCTACAGCGACAATTGCGAGCCGGCCTCGGCGCAGCTTGCCTTGAGCGCCCTGAGGATCGCCTCCTCGTCGGTCGCGATGCCGTGGCGCTGCAGGCAGGGCACCAGGATCGCCGCCTCGGCATGCCCGCCGGGGCCGATGACCGGGCAGGCGATATCGGTCACCGCCATGATGTCGCGGCTGGCGGCGACGCGGTGCCCGAGGGCGCGGATATCGGCGAAGATGCGCTCGGTTTCCGCGCCTTCCAGGCGCCGCCTGTCGGCCTCCGATGCTTCCCGCATCAACGCATCGCGGCGGCTTTTGCTCTGGAAGGCGAGGATCAGCAGCCCCGAATTCGCATCGAGCGCCGGGCGGCCATAGCCGGGCCGGACGATGACGCTGGCATCGAGATGGCCCGAGGTCGTCGCCAGCACCACGGTCTGCGCCCGGCTCAGCACGACGAGATGCGCCACCTGTCCGCTCGCCTCGCTGAAGCGCTCCATCACCGGCAGCACGATCGAGGTGAGCTGGCGCCCGGCCGGCGTACGGATGCCCAGGTCGAACAGCCTTCGCGACAGTTCGAGCCGGTCCGTCCCGGCTTCGCGGGCGAGATAGCCGCGCTGCTGCAGCACGAAGACCATGCGGAAGATCTCGCTCTTCGAGCGGGCGAGGCGCTCGGCGATCTCGCGGGTCGAGAGCGGCTCGCCGACCTCGGCGAGGAGTTCGAGGATGTCGAGCCCCTTCTCCAGCGCCGGCGCCGCGTAGCTGCTTTTGTCTCCGTTCTCGGTATCCGGCAGGTCGCTCATGTCTCTCTGTTTCATATATGAAGCTTGACATCAAATAAGAAACGAACCTAGCCTCGCCGTCAAAGGGGAGGCGGATGGTACGATCGTCGCATCATATCGCAGGTTCTGGAGGCATCGCGCCGCTGCCGCGAGGCGGCCGGCGATGAAATACGGCCTGCAGTTCCGCGATGTCTTCGCCGCCTGGGAATCGATCCTCGACGGTGTCTGGATCACGCTGCTGCTCTCTGCGCTGGCGATGGTCGGCGGCCTCGTCATCGGCATCGCCTGCGCCGCCGCCCGCGTCTATGGCCCCGCCTGGCTGCGCCGGATCGTCGGCACCTATGTCGAGGTGATCCGCAATACGCCGCTGCTGGTGCAGCTCTTCCTGATCTTCTTCGGCCTGCCGAGCTTCGGCGTCAGGCTCGACGGGCTCACCGCCGCGATCATCGCGCTGGTCATCAATCTCGGCGCCTACACCACCGAGATCGTCCGCGCCGGGCTGGAAGCGGTGCCGAAGGCGCAGGTCGAGGCCGGCCATTCGCTCGGGCTCTCCGGCTTGCAGGTCTTCCGCTATGTCGTGATGTTCCCGGCATTGAAGGCGATGTTCCCGGCGCTCGCCAGCCAGTTCGTGCTGCTGATGCTGGCGACCAGCGTCGTCTCGCAGATCTCGGTCGAGGACCTGTTCCACGCGGCCTCGATCGTGCAGTCGCGCACCTTCCGCGACTTCGAGGTCTACACCGTCATCGGCGTGCTCTATCTCGGGCTCGCCTTCGCCTTCCGCGGCCTGTTCGCGGGGCTGTATTACTGGGCGTTCGTCAGGCGATGATCCGCGAATTCGGCCTCATCGATGTGATGTACCTGATCGCGGCGGCGCGCTGGACGCTGGCGCTGACCGCGACCGCCTTCATCGGCGCGTCGCTGATCGGCATCGTCATCGCCATCGCCCGCATCCTGCCCTTCGCGCCGCTGCGCTGGTTCGCGGCGGCCTATATCCACATCGTCCAGGGCACGCCGCTGCTGGTCTGGCTCTTCGTGATCTTCTTCGGCCTGCCGCTCACCGGCATCTCCGTCAATCCGTGGCTCGCGGCCGCGACGGCCTTCTCGGTCTATGGCAGCGCCTTCCTCGGCGAGATCTGGCGCGGCGCGCTGGTTTCCATCGCGAAGACCCAGTGGGAGGCCGGCGCCTCGCTCGGCCTCTCGCTGTGGGAACAGCTGCGCCATGTCATCGTGCCGCAGTCGATCCGGGTCGCGATCCCGCCGACGGTCGGCTTCCTCGTCCAGCTCATCAAGAACACCTCGCTGGCCGCCGTGATCGGCTTCGTCGAGCTGACGCGCGAAGGCCAGCTCACGGCGGCCGGCACCTACAAGCCCTTCGCCGTCTACATCACCGTCGCCGCGATCTATTTCGCGATGTGCTTCCCCCTCTCGCAATGGAGCCGCTCGATCGAGCGGAAGCTCGATGTCGCTCGTTGAAATCCACGGGGTCAACAAGAGTTACGGCTCGGTCCAGGTGCTGAAGGACGTCTCGCTCGATATCGCCAAGGGCGAGGTCGTCGCCGTGATCGGCCGCTCCGGCTCGGGCAAGAGCACGATGCTGCGCTGCATCAACGGGCTGGAGCCAATCCAGGCCGGCGTCATCCGCGTCGACGGCACGCAGGTCAACGACCCCGCGACCAACCTGCGCAAACTGCGGCAGGAGGTCGGCATCGTCTTCCAGAGCTTCAACCTGTTTCCCCATCTCTCGGTCTGCGACAACATCACGCTCGCCCCGCGCGTCGTGAAGAAGCAGGCGCCCCAGGCCGCCCGCGAGGTCGCGCGCGAAGTGCTCGCCCGCGTCGGTCTCGAGGACAAGCTCGACGCCTATCCCTCGCAGCTCTCCGGTGGCCAGCAGCAGCGCGTCGCGATCGCCCGCTCGCTCGCGATGCGGCCGAAGCTGATGCTGTTCGACGAGGTGACCTCGGCGCTCGATCCGGAGCTGACGGGCGAGGTGCTCAAAGTGCTCGAATCCGTCGCAAGCGAGGGCATGACCATGATCTTGGTGACCCACGAGATGGGCTTCGCCCGCCGCTTCGGCTCGCGTGTCGTCTTCATGCATGAGGGCCGCATTCACGAGCAGGGGCCGGCGGCCGCCGTGCTGGCCGAGCCGAAGACACCGGAACTCCAGACCTTCCTCAGCGCAGTGCTGCACTGAGGCGGAACGCCCAGACATCGCCAACAAGACAACATCAACGAGGGGAGAAAAGACGATGCGTTCACTGTTCGCAGGTTTAGCCGCCCTGGCCATCGCCGCCTTCGGCGCCGCCGAGGCCAAGGCCGACAAGCTCCAGGACATCCTGTCCAAGGGCGTGGTCCGCATCGGCGTGCCGCTCGATGCGCCGCCCTTCGGTTCGCAGGATGCCAACCGCAAGGCCATCGGTTTCGACATCGAGATGGCCGAGATGGTCGCCAAGGGCCTTGGCGTGAAGCTGGAGATGCAGCAGATCACCGGCGCCAACCGCATCCCCTTCCTGATGACAGACAAGGTGGACATCGTCATTTCGGTGATGGGCCTGACGCCCGAGCGCGCCAAGCAGATCCAGTTCACCGCGCCCTATGCCAACACCTTCCTTGCGGTTTACGGTGCGAAGAACTCGACGGTATCGAGCCCGGAGACGATCGGCTCCGCCCGCGTCGCCGCCGCCAAGGGCACGACGCAGGAACTTGCCATCTCGGCCGCCGCGCCGAAGGCAAGCCTGATGCGCACCGAAGACGACGCGACGGCCGCTGCCGCCTACATCACCGGTCAGGCCGATCTCCTTGCCACCAACTCGATCGTGGCGCAGGCGCTCGCCAAGCAGAACCCGAACAAGGAATTCGAGCGCAAGTTCGTCATCCGCCGCAGCCCGGCGCATATGGGCGTGCAGATGGACCAGCATAATCTCGTGCGCTGGCTCGATGGCTTCATCTTCTTCAATTCGATGAACGGCGAGCTCGACCGGCTGCATCGCAAGTACCTGGACATGCCGATGGACCCGCTGCCGACGCTGTGAGGCGGCGAGCAGACACGAAGCCTTATCCACAAAGAGCGCGGGGAACCCCTCTCCTGTAAGGAGAGGGGTTCCCCGCGGCTGGTCCTGCAACCAAACGCCTGACGTTACCGAGCCCGCCATGACCGCCTTAACCCGCCCTAAGCCGACTCCGCGCCCGTCCAGCGCCTTCCTCACCGTCGATCTCGACCGTGAGGGCAAGCAGACCGGCTTCCTGATGATCCCGCATTCGCCGCATGACGATGCTTGGGGCGCGACCCGCGTGCCGATCGCCGTGATCAAGAACGGCACCGGTCCCACCGTGATCCTGGAAGGCGGCAACCATGGCGACGAATACGAGGGGCCGATCACGATCTGCGACCTGATCCGCGATCTCGATCCCGGCCGCGTCCAGGGCCGGCTCATCCTGATGCCGGCGAACAATGTCCATGCCGTCATGGCCGGCCAGCGCACCTCGCCGGTCGATGGGCTCAACTTCAACCGCACCTTCCCGGGCGATCCGCGCGGCACCATCACCCAGCAGATCTCGGCCTTCGTCAGTGACCATATCCTGCCGATCGGCGACGCTTTCCTCGACCTGCATTCCGGCGGCTCCTCGCTCGACATCATCCCGAGCGCCATCGTCGAACCGACCGACGATCCAGCCCTGCACAAGCGCAATGTCGCGGCGGTGCAGGCCTTCGACGCGCCGATGATGGTCGTCATCAGCAATCTCGGTGAACCGCGCACCGCGACCGCCGCTGCCTGCCGCGCCGGGCTCGTCACGGTCGGCACGGAGATGGCCGGCGCCGGTACGGTTTCGCTGGAGGCGCTTTCGGTCTGTCGGCGCGGCGTTGCCAACGTGCTCGACCATCTTGGCGTCGTCGTCCGCGAAAAGCCCGAGCCTCGGCGGGCCGAGGGCCAGATCCTCGAACTGCCCGGCATCTCCGCTTACGTCTACGCGACAGCGGACGGCATCTTCGAGCCCTTCCATGCCAACGGCACTAAGGTCAGCGCCGGCGAGCCGGCCGGCCGCATCCATTGCACCTGGGACCCGACGCGCCCGCCCGAGACGCTGCATTACGCCGCCGACGGCATCCTCTATGGCCGCCGCCAGCCGGGCCGGGTGAAGCCGGGCAATTGCTGCCTGATCGTCGCGGCGCCCTATCGCGGAACCCTGTGATGATCGCGCTCGACGATATCCGCGCCGCCCGTGAGCGCATCGCGCCTTACATCCGGAAAACTCCGACGCTGCCCTATGCCAGGACGCGCGGCAGCGATTTTGGCGGCGACGTCACGCTGAAGCTCGAACTGTTGCAGGCCGCCGGCTCCTTCAAGGCGCGCGGCGCGATGAACCGGCTCCTGACCTTGTCGAAGGACGAGCTGGCACGCGGCGTCGTGACCGCATCGGGCGGCAATCACGGTCTCGCCATCGCCCGCTCGGCTTACGTGCTCGGCGTCAACGCCACGATCTTCCTGCCGTCCAATGCCGCGCCGGACAAGATCGCCAAGCTGCGCGACTGGGGGGCGGACGTCCATATCGTCGGCGCGATCTGGGACGATGCCAATGCCGCCGCGCTCGCCCATGCCCGCGAAACCGGCGCGACCTATGCTCATCCCTTCAGCGATCCGGTTGTCGTGGCGGGGCAGGGGACGCTTGGCCTCGACATCCTCGACGACATGCCCGATGTCGACGTCATCCTCGTCGCCATCGGCGGCGGCGGATTGATCACCGGCCTCTCGAAGGCGGTGAAGGCCTTGCGGCCGCAGACGCGGATCATCGGCATCGAGCCGGTGGGGTCGCCGACGCTCCACGCCTGTCTCGCGGCAGGCCGCCTCGTCGCCCTCGACAAGCTGGAGACCCGTGTCGCCACCATGTCCTGCCGCCAGACCGACCAAGCGATCTATGAGGCGACGGCCCGCAATGTCGACGAGATCGTGCTGATCACCGATGCCGAAATGGAGCAGGCGGCGAAGGCGCTCTGGTTCGAGTTCGGTATCGCCGCGGATCTGTCGGGCGCGGCGGCGCTGGCGGCGCTCCAGTCCGGGCG
This sequence comes from Allobosea sp. NPDC055353, assembly GCF_053644975.1. Classification (NCBI taxonomy): domain Bacteria; kingdom Pseudomonadati; phylum Pseudomonadota; class Alphaproteobacteria; order Hyphomicrobiales; family Alloboseaceae; genus Allobosea; species Allobosea sp. NPDC055353. The sequence continues at coordinate 279,057 of NZ_JBSHMC010000001.1, forward strand.
CGTTGCGTTGTCGGGTGGCGAGAAGGTCTGCGCGCTGGTCTGCGGCGCCGGCACGGATGGCTGCCTGCCGGGTTAGGCGCGCGCCGCGTCGTTGAAGAAGCGGGGCGGCCCCATCTGCCCGCCCTTCAGCACGATATCGAGCCCGTCGAGGCGCGCATCGTCGGAATGGGCGCGGCAGAGCGGTGCGCCCGGCACGCAAGGCCCGCGATAGGACAGACCCCAGAGCGGCAGCGCCCGGATTGCCATGGTCGAGGTGTCGCCGCCCGCGACGACGAGGCGACCGAGACGGGTCTCGGCGATGATCGAGGCGAGCAACGCGCCGGTTGCTTCGGCCACCGCACCGGCGGCGGTCGGAGTGTCTTCAGGCGGGTCCGTCACCAACATCACATCGCCCTCGGCCAGCTTGGACAGGGCGGTCGCACGCAACTCCGCCGCACAGCCCTCGTCTGCCAATAACCGCTCGGCATCGACCCGCAGCATCGCGTAGCCTCGCGCCGCTTCGACCTGCGCACGCGTCACCGGAGACAGGCTGCCCACGAGGGTGAGCACGGGACCAGCCTCGCGCGCCTTCGTACCGGGAGTTGGTGCGGGAGCAGCCGCCTTGTCATAACCGGCTGCGAAGGCGCGGGCGACTGAGCTCGCTCCCACCGCAAGCATCGGCCCATTTTCCAGCGAGTTGGCGAGCACTTCGCCGATCGCTGCGAGATCCGCTTCGGTCGCAACATCGAACAGGACGCCACCGCTCCCGCTGGGCAACGCGGCCTGTGTGGCCGGACCGTCGGCATAGGCGCGATAATCGACGAGCCCGATATCCCCGAGTCCCTGCGCCGCGAGGTGCCGGCGCAGATCGGGCTCGGCCATCGGCGTCACCGGGTGGCGGCTCATCGTCGGGTGGCGATCGATGCGGTGGATCGCGCCGTCGCCACCGGCCGCGAACAGGTTTCCGAACAGGCAGAAGCGCCCGAGATTGGGCTGGCCGCCGAGGATCGGCATGAGTGGGTTCGGGAAGAACGGCTTCAGTGCAGCGACAGCCGCGCCGATGCTGCCGACATGAGGCGCACTGTCGAAGGTCGAGCAGCATTTATAATGCATCAGCCCGATGCCTTGCTCGGCGAAGAAGCGGCCGATCTCAGTCAGCTCGCGCGCAATCGCTTCCGGAGCCATGGCCCGGCTCGCGCCTGCGATGCCGATTGCGTCGAGCGGGCCGGCAGCGGCGAGCTGCGCTTCGCTGGGTTGGTGCAGGAAGAGCAGGGCGCGAAAGCCCCGTTCGGCCAGCGTCGCAAGCGTATCGGTCGAGCCGGTGAAATCGTCGCCGTACCAGCCATAGAGAGGCGTGCGCTTCGCGGACACGGCGCGCTAGCCCGCCTTGCCGAAGGTGTCGAGCGCCTGCTGCAGTTCGGGATGCGCGCGCGCCGCCTCCGTGATCGGTATGCCGTCCGCAACGGCGGCCCAGGCCTGCCGGATGCTGGCGACGCCGGCCTTCGGTCCGCCGGGATGGGCGAGAATGCCGCCGCCGGCCATGAACAGCAGGTCGTCATGGCCGATCGCGTCCCAGGTGGCTTGCGCCGTGCCGGCGCATTGTCCGGAGGAGAAGGCCGGCATCACCCGGTCGTCGGCGCCATCGGTCAGAGGCGTGACGCAATCCCTGGCGGAGGTCACGACCTCCTCGTCCTCCTGCGCGAATTTCCCCTGCAGGCCATGGACATGCATATGGTCGACGCCGGCGAGCCGCCACAGCACCTGATAGGCCTGGAAGCCGATGCCGAGCAGCGGATGGCGCGAGAAGGCGCCGTAGCCGTTGCGATGGCCGTGCAGCGCGAGATCGGTCGAGCGGCGCAGGCTCTCGACGCCTGAGAAGCCGCACCAGTTCAGGCTCGCCATCACGCAGGAGCCGCCCTCGCGCTGGACGAGATCGGCATGGCGGCGCATCGCGTCGGTCTCGTCGGTGATGTTGAAGGCGACCATGACATGCTTGCCGGTCCTGTCCTGATGCCGGCGCACCGCCGCCATCACCGCAGGAATGCGCTCAGTCAGAGGTGCATGCACCGGATCGGCCGAAATCTCGTCATCCTTGATGAAGTCGAGCCCGGCCTCGCACAAGCTGGCGACGAGTTCGGCCGTCTGCGTGGCGCTCAGGCCCACATTCGGCTTGATGATCGAGCCAACGAGGGGCCCTTGCACAGCGCCGGTCAGGCGCCGCGTGCCGGCGATGCCCTGCGCCGGCAGCGGGAAGCGCTGGCGATAGGACCAGGGCAGGGCGATACTCTCTAGCCTCAGCCCCGTGACCTCGCCGAGATCATAGAGATTGCCGGCGACGACGGCGGCCAGCGTCGCGAGATTGGCGCCGACATTATCGACCGGGAAGGAGATCGTGATGCGCGCGCGCCGCCATGGCCCGCCGACGCCCTTCCGCGCAAGCCACGCATTAGGCAGGCTGGGCTCCGTGGCGGGCTCCAGCTCCTCGATCCGCGTGACGACGGCCCGCGCCCGCTCACGCAATTCATCGGTCTCGCCGGCGACGCGGGCGAAGGTGCCGCAGGATTGCTCGCCGGCCATCACCTCCGCGACCCTGGCCGGATCGAGCGGGGTTTCGATGAGATAGGTCGCTTCGAAGCGGTCCGGTGAAGATGTCATGAGAAGTCGTACTCCCGGGTCATCCCGGACAAGCCGCCGAAGGCGGCGCCGATCCGGGATCCATGCCGGAGCCTTTCCGATGAAGGTTCAGGCATGGATCCCGGGTCTCCCTGCGGTCGCCCGGGATGACCCGGACTGGAGAATTTCAGGCCGCCGCCGCAGCGAGCTTGCTCAGGTCGGGGAAGGGGCGCACCGGGTCCTTGCCGTCCCAGGTCTCCGACGCCTCGCGGATCAGCCGGAACATCTCACCCTTGGGGCCGGCGACCTCCGAGAGTTCGATCACCGTGCCCGGATGGTAATGCGTGTCGAAATAGACGAAGCGCCCGCGCTCGCCGACTTCACCTGACATCACCGGCTTGAAGCCTTCCGCGACGAGCCGCTCCAGATCGGCGTCGTAGTCCGAGGTCCAGTAGGCGACATGCTGCAGGCCGGTCAGCCCTGCATCGGTGAAGTCCTTGTACATGGACGGCACGGCGTTGCGGCACTGGATCAGTTCGATCTGGAGCGGGCCGGAATTAGCCAGCGCCACCGAGTTATGCGGCTCGTAGGTCTCGCCCTTGTAGCGGTAGTTTTTGATCGGCACCTTCGGATTGTAGAAGAACGGCCCGACGCCCAGCACGCGGCTCCAGTAATCCATCGCCGCCTCGATATCCGGGACGACATAGCCAGCCTGACGGATCTGGCCAAAGAAGCGGCTCATGGGCGTTGCTTTCTCAAATATCAGGAGCGGAGGAAGCCGATGGAGATCCACGGCACGGCAGCGACGACGAGGAGGCCGAGGATCAGGGCGAGGATGTAGCCCCAGATGTATTTCAGGCCTTCGTCGGGATTGATCTTGCTGATCGCGCAGGCGCCGTAATAGCCGACGCCGAAGGGCGGGGCGAAGAGCCCGATGCCCATCGCGAAGATCACGACCATCGAGTAGTGGACCTCGTGTATCCCGACCTGGTGGGCGATCGGGAACACCAGCGGCCCGAACAGCACGATCGCCGGGATGCCCTCGAGCACGCTGCCGAGGATGGTGAAGGCGACGATCGAGATGCCGAGGAAGCCCCAGCTTCCGCCCGGCACCGCCGCCATCGCCTGGGCGAGGTCGCGCGAGAAGCCCGATTGCGTCAGCCCCCAGGCCATGGCGGTGGCGCAGCCGATGATGAAGATGATCGCGCCGGTCAGCGATGCCGTTTCGACCAGCATCTTCGGCAGGCGGCGCCAGTCGAACTGGCGATAGAGCAGGATACCGGCCAGGATCGCGTAGGCGATGCCGATGGTGGAGACTTCGGTCGCGGTCGCGACGCCCTCGACCACCGCGGCGCGGATGACGAAGGGCAGGGCGATCGCCGGCGCTGCGATCAAAGCGAGCTTGGCGATCTCGCGCTTGGGATAGCGCTTGACGTTGCTGAGGTCCTCGCCCCGGCAGCGCCACCAGACCACGAAGCACAGCGCCGCGCCCAGCACCACGGCCGGCAACATGCCGCCGGTGAACAGAGCTGCGATCGAGACGCCCGTCACCGAGCCGATGGTGATCAGCACGATCGAGGGCGGGATCGTCTCGGTCTGTGCGCCGGTCGCCGAGAGCAGGGCCACGAGATCGCCGGGCTTGGCGCCGCGCTTCTGCATCTCCGGGAAGAGCACCGGCGCGATCGCGGCCATGTCGGCGATCTTCGAGCCCGAGATGCCCGAGACCAGATACATCGCGCCGACCAGCACATAGGACAGGCCGCCGCGGACATGTCCGAGCAGGCTCGCCAGGAACTGGATCATGGCGCGCGCCATGCCGGTCATCTCGATCAGCGCGCCCAGGAAGATGAAGAGCGGCACGGCGAGCAGGATGAGATGGCTCATGCCCTCGTCAAGCCGGCCGACCATGACCAGCATCGGCGTCGAGGTGGTGCAGGCGAGGTAGCCGAAGGTGGCGAGCGCGAAGGAGAAGGCGATCGGCACGCCGGAGAAGACGTTGAGCGCGACGACGCCGACGAAGAAGATGATCAGGTTGAGCTTGCCGAGCGGCTTGAGCGAAGGGCCGGCGAGCCAGAACAGCAGCACGAACAGCGCGGTGAGCCCGATCGCGATCAGCGCGGGCTTCAGCGAGGCGAAGCGCAGCAGCCGGCAGCCAGCGGCAATCAGCATCAAACCGACGCCGATCGGGATCGCCGCCGCGCGCCAGGCATTGCTGATCTCCAGCGCCGGCGTGACGATGAAGTTCTCTTCCTCGGCATATTCGATCGCATGCGGCATGATCAGCAGCAGGAAGGCGATCGAGGCGGTGATCGCGACCGCCTCCAGCAGCGCCCGCGTCCGCGGCGAGACACGGGAGACCAGCCCGGTCATCCGCATATGCTCGCCGCGCCGGAGCGCGACGACCGCGCCGAGCATCGAGAGCCACAGGAACAGGATCGAGGCGAGCTCGTCCGACCAGACCAGCGGCGCATGGAAGACATAGCGTGCCATGACGCCGGCACCGAGGATGATGATCTCGACGACCACGAGCACGGCCGCCACCGTCTCGACCAGGCGGCCGAGGCCGCGGTCGAGATGGCCGGCGAAGCGGCCGATGCCGTTTGCGGGCATGGCGGCAGCGGGAAGGGTCGCGCTATGGGCATCCATCGGGACGTTTCCTGTCTTGTGCTTTTGGGGGCCTTATAGGCCCGCCCGCACGTCTCAGGCCAGCTTGCCGACGGCGTCTTCGAGCAGGCTCCAGGCATCCTTGCCGAAGCGCTCCTGCCACTCCTTGTAGAAACCGGCCTCGCGCAGCTTGGCGCGGAAGGAATCCGGGTCCGTCTTGTTGAAGGCAAGGCCCTTCGACTGCAGGTCCGCCTGCACGGTCTCGTTGAGCTTCTTGATGTCGCCGCGCTGTGCGACGCCGGCATCGTTGATGGCGCCGGCGACGATCTTCTGGATATCGGCCGGCAGGCCGCGCCAGGCGCGCCCGTTGGCGATGAACCAGAATCCGTCCCAGATATGATTGGAGATGGCGCAGCTTTTCTGCACCTCGAAGAGCTTGGCGACCTGGATGATCGGCAGCGGGTTCTCCTGCGCATCGACCACCTTGGTCTGGAGCGCCGTATAGACCTCCGAGAATTGCAGGCTCGCCGGGGCGGCATCGAGCGCCTTGAACATCGAGATCGAGAGCGGGCTCACCGGCACGCGGATCTTGAGGCCGGACATCTCCTTGGCGGTCTCGATCGCCTTGCCCGAGGTGGTCATCTGGCGGAAGCCGTTGTCCCACATCTTCTCGAAGGCATAGAGGTTCACCTTCGAGATGGCCTCACGGACATGGGCGCCGAGCTTGCCGTCCATCGCCTTCCAGACCTGGTCGTAATCGGCGAAGGCGAAGCCGACCGCATTGATCGCCGCGACCGGCACCAGTGTCGCGATGACGAGCGCCGACGGCGTGAAGAAGGTGATGCCGCCATTGCGCACCTGGCTCAGCATATCGGTATCGCCGCCGAGCTGGTTGTTCGGGAAGATCTTGATCTCGACCCGGCCGTTGGTTTCCTTCGCGATACGCTCGGCCGCTTCCTGAGCGCGGATGTTGAGCGGATGGCTGAGCGGCAGGTTGTTGCCGTATTTCAGCTCGATCTCGGCCGCCCGCGCGATGTGCGGCATGGCGATGAGCGAGGCTGCGGGGGCGGCGGCGAGCGTGCGCAGCACCGTGCGGCGCGTGAAGTTCGTCATGATGGTCCTCCCGGTATCGCTGATGCGATTTGATTGATGGTGGTCTTCTTGCCCTTAGATTAGGAAGCTGGAATGATGGCGGTCAAACTCAAATACTGATGTCTTTTGATGTGATTTCATGACGGATACGCCTGAGAAAAACGACGGCGGCGAGAGCCTGAAGCGCCGGCGCATGGCCCGCATCGCCGATGTCGCGGCGCTGTCCGGCGCTTCGACCGCGACGGTCGACCGGGTTCTGAACCAGCGTCCCGGCGTGCGCGCAGCCACCGTCCAGCGCGTGCTCAAGGCCGCGAGCGAACTGGGATACGTGCTCGATCCCGCCTTGCCGGCGCAGGCTTTCACGCCGATGCGGCTGGCCTTCCTGCTGCCGGCCGGCAGCAACCGCTTCCTGGCCATGCTCGGGCGCCACATCGCCGAGGCGCAGGAGCAACTCGCCTCCTTCAACATGCGCGCCCGCGTCGAGTTCATCGAGAGCTTCAAGCCGGAATTGCTGGCTCAGCAGCTCAGGCAGGTCGGGCGCGATGTCGACGGCATCGCCTTCATGGCGCTGGAGCATCCGGCGGTGCGCGAGGCGGTCAACAGCCTCGCCGAGCGCGGCGTGCCGGCCGTGACCTTGATTTCGGATATCGCAAATGCCCGCCGCGCCGCCTATGTCGGGCTCGACAATCGTTCGGCCGGGCGCACCGCCGGTTATCTCGCCGCCCGCTTCATCGGCCGGCGCCCGGCCAAGGTCGCGGTGATCGCCGGCAGCCTGAGCTATCGCGCCCATGAGGAGCGCGAGATGGGCTTCCTGCATCTCTTCGAGGAGCTGTTCCCGCAGATCGAGGTCGTCGGCCTGCGCGAGGGGCTCGACGACGACGGCCGGAACTATCGCCAGGCCAAGGCGCTGCTTGCCCAGCACCCGGACCTCGCCGGCATCTACAATATCGGCGGTGGACCTGAGGGGATCGCGCGCGCCCTGAAGGAAGCGGGCCGGCAGCACGAGGTCGTCTTCGTCGGCCATGGGCTGACATCCGAGACGCGCGCGCTCCTGCTCGACGGCACGATGGACGCGGTCATCACCCAGCATCCCCATGCCGCGCTGATGAGCTGCATCGCGATCTTCGCCAATCTGCGCGCCGGCCGCCCGGCCTCGGAGGGAACGGCGCCGCCCAGCATCGAGATCATCCTGCGCGAGAATTTGCCGTAGGGCTGCAGCGTTTCGTGAAAGTGCGCGTCATCCCGGGCGACCGAAGGGAGACCCGGGATCCATTCCGGACCATTGATCGGAAAGGCTCCGGAATGGATCCCGAATCTCCGCTTCGCTGCGTCCGGGATGACGGCGTGGTTCTCTCGATCGGCAGGCGAAGGATCGCCGGCCAAGGCTTGCATTCCATGAAACAAAGAGGGAACATGCGCCCATGTCCCTTCCGGATTCCGTCCTGAACCCGCCGCCGGCGCGGCCCGATATCACGCGCATGGTCTGCCGCGGTGCCGCCCGGCACCTGCGCGAGCGTGGCTACGCCATTGTCAAGGAGATGACCTTCGCCAATGGCCGGCGCGGCGACATCGTCGCGCTCTCGCCCTCCGGTGAACTCTGGGTGGTCGAGGTCAAGTCGGGGATCGCAGACTACCGCGTCGACGGCAAATGGCCGGATTATCGCGATTATTGCGACGGTTTCCTTTTCGCGGTCGCGCCCGAATTCCCGCGCGAGATCCTGCCTGACGATGTCGGCCTGATCGTCGCCGACGCCTATGGCGGCGAATTGCTGCGCGAGCCGCCGCGCCATCCCTTGAGCCCGGCGCGGCGCAAGATGCTGACCATCGCGCTGGCGCGGCTGGCTTCGAGCCGGCTCGCGCTGATCGAGGACCCCGAAGGTTCAGCCTGAGACAACCGCCTCGCGGGCTTCGGCGATTGTCGCTTTCGGCATCGCTGCGAACCGGCGCAAATCGATCTCCTCGACGAGGAAATCGATGAAAGCGCGAACGCGCGCCGGCAATTTGCCGCCATGACCGACATAGACGGCGTGGATGTCCTCGACATCGCCGGGGTTGAAGGCTTCGAGCACCGGGATGAGCCGGCCAGCAGCGATATCGTCGGCGATGTGGAAGAGCGAGAGCCGCGTCAGCCCTTGTCCCGCCAGTGCCAGGCGTCGCGCGCTTTCGCCGTCGCCGACCGTGACGCGGCCATGGGCCGGCAGGAAGACGCGCTGCCCGTCGATGACGAAGGGCCAGGTGTCGCGATGCCGCGCGAAGTTGAAGGTGATGAGGTCGCAGCCGGCAAGCTTGTCAGGGTGATCCGGCGCGCCATGCGCCGCCAGATAATCCGGCGAGGCGACGATCGCCGAGACGCTTTCGCCGAGCTTGCGTGCAACGAGCTGCGAGGATTTGAGCGGGCCGACCCGGATCGCGACATCGGCGCGCTCGTCGACGAGATCGATCACCGCGTCGGTGATCGAAATGTCCAGTTGGATGCCGGGATGCACCGCCATGAAGCGCGGAGCGACCGGCAGCAGATAATGCCAGCCGAAGGCGACATTGGCATTCACCCGCAAACGCCCGCGCGGGATCTGGCAGGCGGCGACCGCCCGCTCGGCTTCGTCGAGATCGGCCAGCACGCGCAATGTCCGCTCGTGGAAGGTCGTGCCTTCCTCGGTCAGCATGAATTTGCGGGTCGAGCGCACGATCAGCCTGACGCCGAGCCGCGCCTCCAGCCGCGAGACCAGCTTGCTGACCGCCGAGGGCGTCATCCTGAGCGCGCGCGCCGCCGGCGAGAAGCCGCGGAGCTCGACGACGCGGGCGAAGACTTCCATCTCGCCGGAGCGGTTGACGTCGGTGCGCGGCATCGTGAATTCAACTCACAATTGCTAGTCTTGCAGGTAGTCTAATTCACAAGCCCCCGCCGCGCTATCTCCGGGCCCGAACAAGCTCCCGGAGGCATTCCATGCCCATTGCCCTTTATGCCCTCACCGTCGGTGCCTTCGGCATCGGCGTCACCGAATTCGTGATCATGGGCCTGCTCCTGCAGGTCTCCGCCGATCTCGGCATCAGCGTCCCGCTCGCCGGCCTGCTGATGACCGGCTATGCGCTCGGCGTCTTCGTCGGCGCGCCGGTCCTGACGATCGCGACCCGCACGCTTCCGCGCAAGACGACGCTGCTCGTGCTGATGGCGATCTTCACCCTCGGCAATTTCGCAGCTGCACTGAGCCCGAGCTTCGGCTGGCTGATGGCGGCGCGCATCGTCACGGCGCTGGCGCATGGCACCTTCTTCGGCGTCGGCTCGCTGGTCGCGACCAGCCTCGTCGCGCCGGAACGCAAGGCTTCGGCCATTGCCTTGATGTTCACCGGCCTGACGCTCGCGACCCTGCTTGGCGTGCCCTTCGGCTCCTGGCTCGGCCTCGCCTTCGGCTGGCGCTCGACCTTCTGGGCGGTGACCGCGATCGGCCTCGTCGCCTTGGTCGTCCTCGCGGTCTTCGTCCCGGCCGATCGCGAGCGCGTCGTTCCCGGCCCGCTCGCCGAGGAGTTCAAGGTGCTGGCGCGACCGCAGGTTCAGCTCGGCCTCCTCATGACGGTGCTCGGCTTCGGCGGCATCTTCGCGGTTTTCACCTTCATCCAGCCCATTCTCGTCCAGCTCGCCGGCTTCAGCGAGGCCGCGGTCTCGCCGATCCTGCTGGTCTTCGGCGGCGGGCTCGTCGTCGGCAACCTGCTCGGCGGGCGCTGGGCCGATCGCAGGCTCGCCCCCGCACTGATCGGCTCGATCGCGCTCTTGACCATCGCGATGTTCGCCTCGGGCCTGGCCTTCCACAGCCAGATCGGCGCCATCGCCGCGGCCTTCGTGCTGGGCGCTGCCGCCTTCGCCACGGTCGCGCCGCTCCAGATGTGGGTGCTTCAGCAGGCCGGTGGCGCGGGGCAGGGGCTGGCGTCGAGCCTCAACATCGCTGCCTTCAACCTCGGCAACGCCTTCGGAGCCTGGCTCGGCGGCGCGGTGATCACGCAGGGGCTGGGCTATGGCGCGATTGCGCCGGTTGCTGCCGTCGTGCCGCTGCTGGCGCTCGGCCTCGCCGTCTTCGCGGTGTCGCTCGAGCGGCGTGCGGCCCGTCTGACCCCGGCCTGCGCTACCTGAAACGCGCCAGCATACCCCCAAGCAAAAGCCCGCCGGACGGTTCGTCCGGCGGGCTTTCTGCATTCAGGTTGGGATCAGCGCGGGGCGCGCTTGGCGAGGATGCGCTGCAAGGTGCGCCGGTGCATGCCGAGGCGACGCGCCGTCTCCGAGACATTGCGGCTGCAGAGTTCGTAGACGCGTTGGATATGCTCCCAGCGCACCCGGTCGGCCGACATCGGGTTTTCCGGCGGTTGCGGGCGGGCATCGCGCTGCGCGGCGAGGGCTGCATGGATCTCGTCGGCATCGGCCGGCTTGGCGAGGAAGTCGAAAGCACCGAGCTTCACCGCGCTGACGGCGGTCGCGATATTGCCGTAGCCGGTCAGGACCACGCCGCGCGCATCGGGCCGGCGCTCCTTCAGGCGGGCGATCACGTCGAGGCCGTTGCCGTCGCCGAGGCGCAGGTCGATCACCGCGAAGGCCGGTGCCGCCTCTTCCACGGCAGCCATGCCCGCCGCGACGCTGTCGGCGATGCGGACCGCATAGCCGCGGCCTTCCATGGCGCGGGCGAGGCGGGTCAGGAACGGCTTGTCGTCATCAACCAGCAGAAGGGACATGTCGTCGGCCGGCCCGGCCCTGTCGGTTTCGCTCGCTGTATCCTGCATCGTCTTCTCCTTGCCGCTTCTCGGCGCGCTGCGGCGGCGCGCATTAGGGTTTCGGTTGTCCGGCTCACCCCGTGAGGCCGGCTCAGTCAGCTTCATTTAAGGCCGATGCGCCCGCCTGGGTACCCCCATCGCTGGGCAGGTCGGCCTCGAAATCGTCGCGAGACCAGGTAATTCGGATCGAAGCACCGCTCGCAGGCGCCGGCCGGTTCGAGAATTCCAGCGTGGCACCACCCCGTTCCAACAGCGTCTTGGCGATGAAGAGACCGAGCCCGAGGCCCCCGCCGGCTCGGCCTTCGCCCGCTCCGCGCGAGAGATAGGGGTCGCCCGCCCGCATCAGCACGTCGGGCGGGAAGCCCGGCCCGTCATCGGCGATCGCCAGAACCACCTGGCTCTGGCTCCATTCCGCGGTGATCGTCACGGTCGAACGCGCGAAATCGACGGCATTGTCGACGATGTTGCCGAGGCCGTAGATCATGCCGGGATTGCGGCGGCAGACCGGCTCCGGCTTGTCGCCGGTCATGGTGATCTCGAAGGGCACGCCGAAGGGGCGCTGCGGCCCGGCGGTCTCCTCGATCAGCAGGCGCAGGGTGAGCTGGCCGAGCGGGCCGGCATCCTCGTCCTGCAGGCTGGAGAGCTTGCCTAGGATGCCGCGGCAGCGCTCGACCTGTTCGCGCAGCAAGGCGATATCCTCGGCCATCTCTCCTTCGGGCGGGGCGAGGCGGGTCAATTCGCGGGCGACGAGTGCAATCGTGCCGAGCGGCGTGCCGAGCTCATGGGCGGCGGCGGCCGCGAGGCCGTCGAGCTGTGACAGGTGCTGCTCGCGCGCCAGCACGAGTTCGGTCGCGGCAAGTGCGTCGGACAGGTCGCGCGCCTCCTTGGCGACGCGCCAGGCATAGATGCCGGTGAAGCCGAGGCCGAGCACGAGCGCAGCCCAGTTGCCGAGCTGATAGAAGGCCGGCAGCACCGGCCGGTCGTCCCCGGCCCAGGGCAAGGGCAGGTGATAGCGGCTGAGCAGGGTCGCGAGCCCCATCGCCAGCAGGCCGAGCACCAGCGTGCGCTGCGGCGGCAGGGCCGTCGCCGAGATCATCACCGGCGCCAGGAACAGGATCGCGAACGGGTTCTGCAGGCCGCCGGTCATGAAGAGCAGCGCCGCGAGCTGGGCGATATCGAAGCCGAGCAGGGCGGTCGCGGCCCTGTCGTTGAGACGATGGCTCAGCGGAAAGCGGATGCGCAGCGCGATGTTGAGCCAGGCGGAAACTGCGATGACGCTGAAGCACCAGCCGAAGGGCAGGGGGAAGCCGAGGCCGAAATGCACGCCGGCGACGGCGAGGCTCTGCCCGGCGATGGCGAGCCAGCGCAGCCTGACCAGCGTATCGAGGCGCAAGTGGCGGCTGGAGCGCGCCAGGGCCGGGGCAGAGAAGTCCGGGAAGCTCAAGGTTTGGTGGTCTCCTGCGCGGCGCCTGCCGTGGGCTTTTTCCCGGCTTCATCCACATCGCAGGAAAATCTTAGCCTTTAGCCGGGTTGAATGAGAACAAAATCAACGTAAGGTGCGATGCTGCGTCGCATCATTACATGTTGCGCCGCCGGAAGGACATTCATCGTATGTACGGGGCCGCCATGTCGTTTGCCTACCATGCCTACGAAGCGGTTCACATGATGGTGAGCCCGGTGCGCGGGGTTTCGGATGCGATGCATCTGGCCTTCAAGAACCCGGCCAATCCGCTGACCTACACGCCCTTCGGCCGGACCGTCGCGGCATCCTGCGAATTGTTCGAGCGTATGACGCGCCGCTACGGCAAGCCGGCCTTCGGCCTCGACGAGACCACGATGAACGGCGTCCATGTCGCCGTCGAGGAGCGGGTCGTCTGGGAGCGCCCCTTCTGCAAGCTGGTCTATTTCGACCGCAAGATCCCGGCCAGCCGCCGCAAGCCGCAGCCGAAGGTGCTGCTGGTCGCGCCGATGTCGGGCCATTACGCCACGCTGCTGCGTGGCACGGTCGAGGCCTTCCTGCCGGGCCACGAGGTTTACATCACCGATTGGGTCGATGCCCGTCTCGTGCCGCTCTCCGAGGGCCGTTTCGACCTCGACGATTACATCGACTACGTCATCGGCATGCTGCAGATGTTGGGCCCGGACACCCATGTCATGGCGATCTGCCAGCCTTCGGTGCCGGTCATTGCCGCGGTCGCCCGCATGGAGGCGGAATCGGACCCTTGCGCGCCCCGTTCGATGACGCTGATGGGCGGCCCGATCGACACCCGCCGCTCGCCAACCGCCGTCAACCAGCTCGCGATGGAGCGCGGCACGGACTGGTTCCGCCGCAACTGCATCACCGTCGTGCCTTTCCCGAGCCTCGGCGCGTTCCGGCAGGTCTATCCCGGCTTCATGCAGCTCTCGGGCTTCATGGCGATGAATATCGACCGCCACGTCACCGCCCATTACGACATGTTCAAGCATCTCGTCAGCGGCGACGGCGATTCCGCCGAGAAGCATCGTGATTTCTATGACGAGTATCTCGCGGTGATGGACCTGACCGCCGAGTTCTATCTCCAGACCGTCGACACCGTCTTCGTCCAGCATGCCCTGCCGAAGGGCGAGATGATGCACCGTGACAAGCCGGTCGATCTCACGGCCATCCGCCGCGTCGCCCTGATGACGGTCGAGGGCGAGAACGACGACATCTCCGGCGTCGGCCAGACCAAGGCGGCGCACGACCTCTGCGTCAACATCCCCGCCGACAAGCGCGTCCATTATCTCCAGCCGAAGGTCGGCCATTACGGCGTCTTCAACGGCTCGCGCTTCCGGTCCGAGATTCAGCCGCGCATCTCCGACTTCATGGTCAGCCTCGACATGGAAGCGGCCAAGGATCGTCGCGACGACAGCGCCAAGGAGCAGCGCAAGGCGCTCAAGGTCGTCGGTTAAGCCCCTTTCGGATCGCCCGCGAATCCCGCACAATCGCGGGCGATGCGCATCTCCCTCTTCAGGCGCCAGCCGGACCCCGACCGGATCGAGGTCGTGCATGCCGGCACGCGCTATGCCGTCCTGGTCAAGCGCCGCACCGCCGCGCGGCGGATGACCTTGCGCGTCTCGCAGGCGACCGGCGAGATCACCCTCACCCTGCCCGAGCGCGCCGATTTCGCGGCCGGCAGGACCTTCGCCGAGAACCATGGCGGCTGGATCGCCGCGCGCATGGCGAAGCGCCCGCGCCCCGTGCCGTTCGAACCAGGCCAGAGCATCCCCTTGCGCGGCGTGCCGCATCGCATCGTCCAATGGTCGAAGGCGCGCGGGCTGACGCAGGCGACGCGCGACGCTGATGGCGCGCCCGTCATCGCAGTGGCTGGCGATGCCGCTCATGTTTCCCGCCGGGTCAAGGATTTCCTGAGAAAACGCGCGCTCGACGATATCGAGAAGGCCGTGCGGCGTCATACCGCGACGCTCGGCATCCCCGCCCGCAAGATCACGATTCGCGACACGACCAGCCGCTGGGGTTCCTGCTCCTCGCAGGGCCATCTCAGCTTTTCCTGGCGCTTGATCCTCGCGCCGCCGGCGGTGCTCGACTATCTCGCGGCTCATGAGGTGGCGCATCTCAAGGAGATGAACCACTCGCACCGCTTCTGGGCGCTGACCCACAAGCTCTGCCCCCATACCGAGGAGGCGGAAGCCTGGCTGAAGCGCCATGGCGCCAGCCTGCATGGCTATGGTTAAGCCGGCTGCGCCGCCGCAATTCCGCCGTTAACCACTTTCTGAAACCTCGCCCCGCACACTGAAGGCCGATTCGCTTCCAGCGTGAGTATGCCTATGGGTCAGGTCATCGCGTTCCGTATTCCGCAACAGCCGGCAGCCGCTCCCGAGCCGGTGCTCGGCCTGATGTCGGCCGTCGATTTCGCCCTGCGCGATCTCGCCGAGATTCTCCCCCATATCGCGCTGGATTCGGCGCGCCAGCAGGCCGAGGCCTGCCGGGCGATGCTGGCGCAGGCCTTCGATGCCGAGGTCGAGGCCGAGCTGGGCAACTGATCCTGCGCTCGCGCATGCCGCCCCCGGCGACGACGCGGGTTGCCGAAGCGGCCGAATTGACGAACCTCTCTGGGAAAGAGCCGGTGATCCGCCGGCCAAATAGCCTGGGAGGCTTCATCCGTGTTTCTGACCAACAGCGATATGGTCGATCTCGTCGATCTCCGGCATCGGCTGCATCGCCGCCCCGAAATTTCGGGCGAGGAACGTGAGACAGCCGCGACCATCGTCGACTTCCTGAAGCCGACCGACCCCGACCGCATCGTCACCGAACTCGGCGGCCATGGCGTCGCCGCGATCTACGAGGGCGCCGAGCCCGGCCCGACCGTGCTGATCCGCGCCGAACTCGACGCGCTCCCGATCGAGGAGCTCTCCGAGAGCGACCACCGCTCCGAAATCCCCGGCAAGGGCCATCTCTGCGGCCATGACGGCCACATGACCATCCTCGCCGGCCTCGCCCGCGGGCTGCAGCGCAACCCGCCCAAGAAGGGCCGCGCCATCCTGCTGTTCCAGCCGGCCGAGGAAACCGGCGCGGGTGCCGCTGCCGTCATGGCCGATCCGAAATTCGAGGAGATCGTGCCGGATTACGCCTTCTCCCTGCATAACCGCCCGGGCGTCCCCGTCGGTCATGCCCGTATCTCGGAAGGCGCGGCCAATTGCGCCTCGCGCGGCATCAAGATCATCCTGACGGGCGAGACCTCGCATGCCTCGACGCCCGAGCATGGCCGCTCGCCCGCGCCGGCCATCGCGACGCTGATCCCGGCCCTGACCGCGCTTGGCCCCGGCGGGCCGCTCGATGCCAATTTCCGGCTGGTGACGGTGACCCATGTCGAGATCGGCGAGCAGGCCTTCGGTATCGCGCCGGGCCATGGCGAGCTCTGGGCGACTTTGCGCACGGTCAACGACGCGCAGATGGGCGCGCTCTGCGAAGCGGCCGAGAAGCTGGCGCGCGAGGCGGCCGAGGCCGGCCGGCTCACCGTCGAGATCAGCTATCATGACGTCTTCCACCATTGCGAGAACGAGCCGGAAGCCGTCGCGATGCTGCGCCGGGCGATGGACGAGGAGAAGGTGCCGCATGGCCCGACGCCGCCCTCGCGCGGCTCGGAGGATTTCGGCCTGTTCGGGCGCCGCTCCAAATCTGCGATGTTCCTGCTTGGCTCCGGCGAGACCGCGCATCTGCACAATCCGGATTTCGATTTCCCGGATGATGCGATTGGCCCCGGCGCGCGCGTCTTCATGCGAGCATTGCGCAATCTGCTCGGCGAAGCCCGGCCACAGGGTTGAGGGAGCAGGACATGGCTTTGGATTGGACCGGCGCCGCGACCCGCGCGCAGGACATCGTCGCGAACTGGCAGCGCGCGGCGGGGCCGGGCGGCGCCGTCGTGCTCTTCGACCGGGACGGCGTGCGCGAGGCCTTTGCCGGCGGCCTCGCCAGCATCGAATACGGCGTGCCCTTCACGCCGCAGACGCCGAACCGCTTCGCCTCGATCAGCAAGCATGTCCTGGCCGTGGCATTGCTGCGCGCCGGCATCCCGCTCGATGCGCCGCTCGGCCGCTGGCTGCCGGAATTGCCGAAGCCGCTCGCCGAGGTCGAATTTGGCCGCGCCCTCGACATGACCGGCGCCCTGCCGGACATGATGGAAGCCTTCTGGCAGCAGGGCGTGCCCTTTACCGCGACGTTGAATGCGGAGGAGGTCTTCGCGCTCGCCCGCCGCTTGCCCTCGCTATGTGCCGAGCCCGGCACCGAGATGGCCTATTCGAACACCGGCTGGCGGCTGGGCCAGCGCATCCTCGAGCAGGTGACGGGCAAGCCCTACAAGGAGACCGTCGCGGAACTCTCCGGTGAGCTCGGCCTCGCCTTCCGCCTGCCCTATGACGGCGCGGAGATCGTGCCCGGCCTCGCCACCGGCTACTGGAACGACGGGGCGGACTGGCGGCGCGGCCATAACGGCCCGCATTTTTCCGCATCGGGCGGACTCGTGGGCTCCGCCGCCGATCTCGCCGGCTGGGCCTCGGCCCTGCTGGCGGGGCGCGGCCCGCTCGCCGGTATGCTGGAACGCCTGACGGCGCCGCGCCATTTCGCCGATGGAAGCGAGAGCGTCTACCGGCTCGGCCTTGTCGCCAGCCGGCTCGGCGAGACCGCGATCGTTGGCCATGGTGGCTCGCTCGCCGGCTATCGCAACCATTTCTGGATGTCGCCGGCCCATGGCGTTGGCGTTGTCGTACTGAGCAATCGCGAGGAAGAGGCGCTCTGGCCTGCCCTGACGGTGCTGGCGGCCCTGCTCGGGCAGGACCTGCCGACGATCGCAACCGCGCCGGTCGGCCTGTTCGCCAGCGACGAGGGGCCGTTCTGGGCCGAGCTTGCCGCCGATTCGATCAGCTACATGGGCGGTTTCGAGCGTCTGATCACTGATGGTGACGGCGGTCTGCGCAGCCTGCCCGCTTATCTCGACATCCGCCTGAAGCAGGACGGGGAGGACCGCCTCATCGGCCTGATCGGCGGCGTGCAGCGTTCGCTCCGGCGCGTGCCGGCCGATACCCCGCTCGATGCGCGATTGATCGGGCGCTGGCGCGATCCGAACTTCGGCACCGAGATCGAGATCCGGGCCGATGGCACGGCGCTGATGCCCTGGCCCTCAGGCGGCACGGTATCGCGCCTGACGCCGCTGCCGAACGGCCGCGCGCTCGCCGATCACCTGCACGGACCCTGGCGGTCGCGGCCCTGTCTCTGGCTCGATGCGGAAGGCAGCTTGCGGGTCGCCAGCCATCGGGCAAGGATCTTGCGGATGAAACAAAAATGAAGCGCACCCGCTGAGGCTGCTCCGCTGAGGGGTGGGGCCGCTAGGCTGGTGACGAAGGAGGAGAACGCCCGATGCAACTGCCCCGTTTCACCGCCGCGCTGCTGCTGACGGCGGCCGCGCTCCTGCCGCTTCCGGCGGCGGCTCAGTCGCAGCCGGCCTCGAACCGCGTCCTGCGCGTCGCGCCGCATGCGGATCTCAAGACGCTCGACCCCGTCGCGGCCTCCATCGTCATCACCCGCATGCACGGGTTGATGATCTACGAGACGCTCTTTGCCTGGGATTCGAACCTCCAGCCGAAGCCGCAGATGGTCGAGAGCTTCGAGACCTCGCCGGACAAGCTGACCTGGACCTTCAAGCTTCGCCCCGGCCTGAAATTCCATGACGGCCAGCCGGTGACGAC
The DNA here is from genome assembly GCF_053644975.1 of Allobosea sp. NPDC055353. Taxonomy (NCBI): domain Bacteria; kingdom Pseudomonadati; phylum Pseudomonadota; class Alphaproteobacteria; order Hyphomicrobiales; family Alloboseaceae; genus Allobosea; species Allobosea sp. NPDC055353. Next base: position 297,321 of record NZ_JBSHMC010000001.1, read on the forward strand.
CAAGGACGTCATCGCCTCGCTCGCGCGCTGGATGAAGCGCGACACCATCGGCGGCAAGCTCGCGGAGTATACGGACGGCATGGAGGCGGTAGACGACGCCACCTTCAAGCTCAAGCTGAAGCGCCCGCTGGCGCTGGTCCCCTTCGCGCTCGGCTCGGCCGTCGGCCAGATCCCGGTGATCATGCGCGAGTCCGACGCCAAGTCCGATCCGATGAAGCCGGTCACCGAGACGATCGGCTCCGGCCCGTTCAAGTTCAACCGCGAGGAATGGCGCAGCGGCTCGAAGGTCGTCTACGATCGCAATCCCGACTATATCCCGCGCTCCGAGCCGGCCGACGGGCTCGCCGGCGGGCGCGTGGTCAAGGTCGATCGCGTCGAATGGCAGATCATGCCGGACGCCGCGACCGCCGCCGCCGCGCTTCAGACCGGCGAGATCGATATCTGGGAGCAGCCGAGCCAGGACCTGATTCCGGTCATCTCGACCAACAGCCAAGTCAAGGTCGAGCGCTACTCCAACCTCGCCAACCAGGTGATGCTGCGGCCGAACCATCTCTATCCGCCCTTCGACAATCCGAAGGCCCGGCTCGCATTGGCCTATGCCACCGATCAGGCGGACTTCCTCGCGGCCGGCTTCGGCGACGAGGAATGGTGGAAGCGCTGCAGCGCCTATTTCGTCTGCGGCGGCCCCAACGGCACGGAAATCGGCACCGAAGGCTATGCCAAGCCCAATCTCGACAAGGCGCGCGAGCTGCTGAAGGAGAGCGGTTACAAGGGCGAGAAGCTCGTGCTCTCGACCAGCAACGATATTGCCCCGATCGGTCGCATGGCCGAGGTTGCGGCCTCCTCGCTCAAGGCCGTCGGCTTCAATGTCGATGTCCAGTTCGCCGACTGGGGCGCCGTCACGACCCGCCAGCAGAACAAGGGCGCACCCGACCAGGGTGGCTGGAACCTCTTCGTCACCTATGCCTCGGGCGCGACCATGCAGTCGCCCCTGACCAATATCGGCACCAACATGGCCTGCGAGCGCGCCTGGGCCGGCTGGCCCTGCGATGCCGAGGCCGAGAAGCTGCGCGGCGCCTTCGTCGATGCGCCCGACGATACCAGCCGCAAGATCGCGCTGGAGGCTCTGCACAAGCGCTTGGCGGAGATGCAGCCCTATCGCGTGCTCGGCCAGTTCGACCAGCCCTATGCCCGGCGCACCAATGTCTCCGGTGTCCTGGCGGCGCCGGTCATGCTGTTCTGGAACGTCGAGAAGAAGTGAGGGGTGAGGCGAGGTTTTCCACTCGTACCCTCCAAGAGGTCATCCCGGACAAGCCGCGCAGCGGCGCTGACCCGGGATTCATGCCTGAGCCTCTATCGGCTGTGCTCCGGAATGGATCCCGGGTCTCCGCTTCGCTCCGCCCGGGATGACGGCGCGAGTGAAATGCTACAGCGTCGCGCGCCAGACGAAATCGCGGCTCTCGCCCGGCATCAGCTTGAGGATGCCGGGCTTGTCCGCGATTTCGCCCTGCCAGCCGATCGGGCTCGCCATGCTGAACCAGGGCTCGATGCACAGGAACGGCGCGCCTGTTGGCTTCGACCAGATGCCGAGATCCTTGTAGCCCTCCCAGCTCACGGTCAGGGCGCGGGCCTCCCGCCCTGATGCGTCCAGCGCTTGAAAGCGCACCGCGCGGTTCGCCACATCCGGGATCACGATCGCATCGTTGACGAAGAGGCTTTCGTCGAGTGGCAGTTCCTTGCCCGTAAAGGGCAGGGGGATCGGTGCGGTGAGCAGGCCGGCTTCGACGCCGAGGCCCTGACCGGGCTCCGCCTGCGGGAAGGTCAGGCGATGGGCCTGTTTGGCGATCCCGTCAGCCAGAGGCCAGAGAAAGGCGGGGTGGGCGCCGACACCGCAGATCAGTTCGACCTCGGCCGGATTGCTCACCCGTGAGGTGACGGTCAGCGTATCATCAGCCACCGCGTAGATCATCTGCAGCACGAACCGGAACGGATAGATCGCCAGCGTCTCCGCGCTCTCCCGCAATTCCAGCACCGCCCGATCCGTTGTGCGATCGACCCAGGTAAACAGGCTGTCGCGGGCGAAGCCGTGCTGGGTCAGGCGGTAGGAGCGCCCTTCATGGATCAGCGTATCATCGGTCAGCCGCCCGACGATCGGGAACAGCACCGGCGCGTGGCGCGGCCAATCCGGCCCGCCGTTCCAGAGCGCCGGCCCGTTCGCGTCGGCAAGCGCGATCAGTTCGCCGCCTTGCGCGCGGATCGTCGCGCGCAGCCGGTCGGAGGCAATCTCATGGGTTTCGGTCATTATCGTCTCCGTCGGCGGGCTCCCTCCCGATAGCCGATCGGCGCCGATGAAATCCACTGGGTTTCCGACGGAGTGTGCTCGCCCCTTGCGGCGGGGCGCGTTTCGCGCGATTCCGCTGCAAGCGCCTAAGGAGGCACGCCTTGCCGATCACCCGCCGTCAGTTCGCTGCCGCTTCGCTCGCCGCGCCCACCATCCTGAAGGGCGGGCGGGCTTTCGCCGCCGGCCGGCCCGTGACCGTTGCGTCGCTGCTCGGCGAGGACAAGCCGGAAACCAGGATCTGGCGACGCATCGCCGAGGTTCTGGCGCGCACGGCGCCGGGGCGTTTCGACCTGCGGATCGTCCCCAATGCTGCGCTCGGCGGCGAGAAGGAGGTCGCGGAGGGTCTCCGTCTCGGCTCGATCCAGGCGGCGCTCTCGACCGTGTCCTCGCTCTCGGCTTGGGTCCCCGCCGGGCAGATCCTGGACCTGCCCTTCCTGTTCCGCGACCGTGCCCATCTCGCGCGCGTGCTGGCCGGGCCGCTCGGAACCCAGCTCAAGACGCTCTACGAGGCGCAGGGCTTCGTCGTGCCGGGCTTCATCAATTACGGCGCCCGCCATCTCCTGGCGAAGGAGCCGCTGACCACGCCTGCTTCGGTCAGGGGCAAGCGCATCCGCGTCATCCAGAGCCCGCTGCACACCGCGCTCTGGTCGGGTTTCGGCGCCTTTCCCACGCCGATCCCGATCCCGGAGACCTATAACGCGCTGAAGACCGGTGTGGTCGATTGCATGGACCTGACCAAATCGGCCTATGTCGGCTTCCGCCTGCACGAGGTCGTGCCGGTCCTGATCGAGACCGGTCATATCTGGGCGAGCGGCGTCGTGATGTTCGCAAGCCCCTTCTGGAAGGGGCTGGCGCCGCAGGACCGGGAGGCGCTGACTGCCGCGGTCACCGAAGGCATCGCCTATTTCGACGAATTGATGCTGGCCGACGAGGAAGCCTCGATGGCGCGGGCCAAGGCTGAAGGCGGCAAGGTCGTGCCGGCCGAGGATCGTCAGGGCTGGCAGGATGGTGCACGCAAGGTCTGGGAGAGTTTTGCGCCGCAGCTCGGAGGTATGTCTGCTATCGAAGCCATCGCGCAGAGCCCCTGACACCAGCATCGAGGACGAGAACCATGCCGCTTTCGATCGACCATATCGTCATCGCCGTGACCGATCTCGACGCGGCGATCCGCGACTATACGGCGCTCGGCTTCACCGTGCTGCCCGGCGGCGAGCATCCGCGTGGCTCGCGCAATGCGCTGGTCGTGTTCGAGGATGGCGCCTATCTCGAGATCATCGCCTTCCCGCGCCCGCTGCCGGACTATCGCTGGTGGCAGGTGCTGGACCGTGCCGGCCCCGGCCTCGTCGACTATGCCTTGCTGCCGGATGATCTCGATGCCGATCTCGCCCGTGCGCGCGCTGCCGGCATCGTCATGGACGGTCCGATCGATGGCGGCCGGCTCAAGCCCGATGGCACCAGCATCGCCTGGCGCTCGGCCCGACCGCCCGAGCCCGACATCCCCTTCCTCTGCACCGATGTCACGGCTCGCAGCCTGCGCGTTCCCGATGGAATGGCCCGCCGCCATGCCAATGGCGTGACCGGGGTCGCCGGCGTCACCGTGGCGGTGCAGGACCTTGCGACCTCGGTCGCGCGCTATCGCGCCCTGCTCGGGCAGGAGCCGGTTGCGCTGGGCGGCGTTCCTGGTCTCGGCTTCGGTCTCGCGCAGTTTCGCATCGCCCGGCAGACGCTGTCCCTGACAGAGCCGCGCGGCCCGGCCGCGGCCAGCATCAGTGAGCATCTCGTCCGCCGCGGGCAGGGTGCCTGTGCCGTCTCCTTCTACGGCCCGGACGATGCCTGCCTGGACGAAGGCCTTGCCCATGGCGTCCGCCTGGAGATCATCCGCGACCTCTAGCCGCTGACGGTGTCACGATGCGGTCACGCTCGCGGTCGAGAGTGGCCCGTTACCTTAAAATAGTTATATTTATGTAGTAATAACAAGGCCTTGCATCGAATCATCGGCGCGCCTATCTCTCCCTCGCGATCAGTGAATCAACCGACGGAGGGACCGGAATGGGTGGAGTCACCGAGGTCGATGTCGCGGCCGCAATCGGCCGCATCGACGAGATCATCATCCGCGAGATCGTCCGCACCGGCGCGAGCCGGCCGGAATTGCGCCGGGCGCTCGCGCTGGCCAAGGGGCCGGGCGATCTCGACGCCGATGCGGCCCTGCCGCCGCGCATGCAGCGGCTTGTCGACCTGCTCGCGGTGGCCTTGCCTGAACAGGGGCCCAAGCTCCCGCAGGGACCCAAGCCCCTGCAAGGACCACAGCGCCGCCGCCATGCCGCCATCAAGGGCATCGAACGTGCAGCCTGATCCCGGCAGCGCCGAATCGCTGGAGACCGCCCGGGCCGAGATCCGGGAGGCGCTCATGACGGCTTTTTGCGCGGCACTGCGCGATACTCGCCTGCCGCCTCTCACCCTGATCGAGCTGGCGGCGGCAGCGGTCGGTTCTGTCTACAGAGAGGTGGCGGATGCTCATTGCGGTGACCAGCCATGCCCTTGCGGCTGGCATCCGCGCCTCCAGGCGGATCTGGAGGCGCTTCAGGCGGCGCTGGCGCTGAGCGCCATGCCTGCCCTGCAGCCCGATCTTGCCCGCATGGTCGTGCTCGGTCGGGCCTGATCTCGCATTCCGCGCACAGGGCATGCTAAGCCGCCGCAAACCGGCGGAGCGGCATGCGCAACATCCTCATCATCGGCATCGGGGCCGGCAATCCCGATCACATGACCGTCGAGGCGATCGAGGCGCTGAACCGCGCCGATATCCTGTTCATTCCCGACAAGGGCGAGGAGAAGGCCGCCTTGCGCGCCCTGCGCGAGGCGATCTGCGCCCGTTTCATCCGTAAGCCGGACTACCGCACGGTTACTGTCGAAATCCCGCGCCGCGCCGACGCCGGCAGCGACTATCACGGCGTTGTCGACGATTGGCACGAGCGCATCGCCGCCCGCTACCGCGCCCTGTTCGAAGCCGAATTGCCGCAGGGGCAGATCGGCGCGCTGCTCGTCTGGGGCGATCCCGCTCTCTACGATTCCACCCTGCGCATCATGGAGCGCGTCGCCGCCTCCGGTTTCGAACTCGACTGGCGGGTCTATCCCGGTATCAGCAGCGTCCAGGTCCTGGCGGCGCGCCACCGCATTCCGCTCAACACGATCGGCGCGCCGATCCTCATCACCACCGGCCGCCGGCTGGCAGCGGGCTTCCCGGCCGATCAGGACAGCGTCGTCGTCATGCTCGACGGCGAGCAGACCTTCGGCAAGATCGATCCCGAAGGGCTCGACATCTGGTGGGGCGCCTATCTCGGCACGCCCGATGAAATCCTGCGCGCCGGCCCGCTCACAGAGCTCTCGGCCGAGATCACGGAGGTCAGGGCGCAGGCCCGCGCGCGGCACGGCTGGATCATGGATACCTACCTGCTGCGCCGCCGCCCGGCTTGACGCAGGCGCCTGCATCCGCCATCGCTCGCCCCGATCTTTCTGGAAGCGCCGGAGCCACCTGATGTCCCTCGCCGATCTCAACCAGACCATCGACGCCGCCTGGGAAAACCGGGCCGAGATCGGCGTCCAGACCAAAGGCGCCGTCCGCGAGGCGGTCGAGCAGGCGATCGAGATGCTGGATGCCGGCCAGGCCCGCGTCGCCGAGAAGCAGGGTGCCGACTGGATCGTGCATCAGTGGCTGAAGAAGGCGGTGCTGCTCTCCTTCCGCCTGACCGACAACGTCATCATGGCCAATGGTCCGGGCGAGGGCGTGTTCTGGGACAAGGTGCCCTCGAAGTTCGAGGGCTGGGGCGAGAACCGCTTCCGCGCCGCCGGCTTCCGCGTCGTGCCGCCGGCCGCCGCGCGCAAGGGCTCCTTCATCGCGTCCGGCGTCGTGCTGATGCCGTCCTTCGTCAATATCGGCGCCTATGTCGATTCAGGCACCATGGTCGACACCTGGGCGACGGTCGGTTCCTGCGCCCAGATCGGCAAGAACGTGCACCTTTCGGGCGGCGTCGGCATCGGCGGCGTGCTCGAGCCGCTGCAGGCCAACCCGACCATCATCGAGGACAATTGCTTCATCGGCGCCCGCTCCGAGGTCGTCGAGGGCGTGATCGTCGGCGAGGGTTCGGTGCTCTCGATGGGCGTCTTCATCTCGGCCTCGACCAAGATCGTCGACCGTGCCACTGGCCAGGTCCATGTCGGCAAGGTGCCGCCCTATTCGGTGGTGGTGCCGGGCTCGCTGCCGGGCAAGCCGTTCCCGGACGGCACGCCGGGCCCGTCGCTGTCCTGCGCCGTGATCGTCAAGACGGTCGATGCGCAGACGCGCTCCAAGACCGGCATCAACGAGCTTCTCCGCGACTGAGGCTTCGGCTGCTGGCTGTCACGCTCGGGCTTGTTCCGGGCATGACCGTGCGCGAGCGCTTCTTCTATTCGCCGCCGATCGCCTTGGCTGCCTCGACCGCGCGGCCGCGCAGCGGCAGTTCCTGCATCCGGGCCAGCGACAGCCAGGCGAAGGCGAATCCGAGGCTCGCGGCGCCGAAGACGTAGCGGAACAGCACCACCATGGTCTCGCGGTCGACGGTGCCGAGCTTCAGCGCTTCGGGAGAGAGCTGCGCACCAACCCCGCCGACGCCGCCGAGCACGATCGCGCCGAACACCGCGACAATCAGCGCCCCGCCGATCTGGCGGAAGAAATTGGCGACTGCCGTCACCGTGCCGAGCTGATGCGCCTGCACGGCGTTCTGGATCGACACGGTCGCGACGGGCAACAGGGTGCCGAAGCCGATGCTGACCACGGCCAGGATGATGCTGAAGGGCAGGATCGGGATCTGACCGGAGAAGGCTGCGAGAACAGCCGTACCTGTCATCGCGACGAAAAGCCCGGCCAGCGGCGCGCGCTTGTAGTGGGTGAGATGCGACATCGCCCGGCCGGAGCTGGTCGCGCCGATGACGGTGCCGCAGGTCAGCGGCAGCAGGCCGAGGCCGGAATGGGTGGCGCTCATTCCCATCACCGTCTCGAAATACAGCGGCAGGTAGATGGTGAGGCCGATGAAGGTGCCCATGCCGAATCCGGCCGCCACCGTGCCACGCCTGACGACGCCATTGCCGAAGATGTCGAGCGGGATCAAGGGTTCCGCGGCCCGGCGCAGGCGCCAGGCGAACAAGGCCCAGAGCACGAAGGAGGCGCCGACGAGAGCTGCGATCGGGAGCGAACCCCAGGGATAGGCGGTGCCGCCCCAGGACAGGGCGAGCAGCAGCGAGACCGTCGCCAGCGTCATCAGCATGGCGCCGAGCACGTCGAGCTTGTGGGGGCGCTCATGGCGCGGCAGCCGTTTCAGCGCCGCGTTCGACATCCAGTAGGCGCCGAGCCCGAGCGGCAGGTTGATCCAGAAGATCACCGACCAGTGCAGCTTTTCCGCGAGGAAGCCGCCGAGGACCGGGCCCAGCAGCGAGGACGACATGAAGACGCTGGCGAAATAGACCTGATAGCGTCCGCGCTCCTTAGGCGGCACCATGTCGCCGACGATCGTCTGGGCCAGCGCGATCAGCCCGCCGCCGCCGAGCCCCTGCACGAAGCGCGCAATGACCAGCAGCCAGAGCGAAGGCGCGAGCGCGCAGGCGATCGAGCCGATGACGAAGACGACGATGCCGGCGAGCAGCGTCACCCGCCGCCCATGGATATCGGCGAGCTTGCCGTAGAGCGGCGTGACCGCGGTCGAGGCGAGCAGGTAGATCGTGACGATCCAGGACAGATGCGTCACGTCGTTGAGGTCGCGGCCGATCGTCGGGAGGGCCGTCGCGACGATGGTCTGGTCCAGCGCGGCCAGGAACATCGCCAGCATGACCCCGATCAGGATCGAACGGATATCCGCAGGCGTCAGGGCTGCGGCCGGGGCGGGAGTGTCGAGCCGCTTGTCCATGGCTGTGATCTTGCTTGCGTCTAGGGAATGGCGGGAAGGTAATCGCGGCGGGCGCTATGCGCCAGAGACACGTTGGCGGGGCCGCTCTGCGGCGGGGGCGGGGCAAGCTGCCGTGGTTCAGCCCAGGCTGCGCAAGCTATCGCGCAGGCTCTCCGGCGCGGTATCGGGCATGGCGGCCTCGATGGCCTCGTGCATCTGCCGCCAGATCGGCACGGCCGAGGCGAGGAGCGTCATGCCGTCAGGGGTCAGGGTCAGCAGTCGGCCGCGGCGATCCGCGGGGTCGACCGCAATGCTGACGAGCCCGCGCCGTTCCAGCGGTTTCAGCGCGGCGGTGAGGGTTGTGCGGTCCATCGCCAGAAGCTCCGCGACCGGGCCGAACGAGGCCGGCACCGGCCGGTTCAGGGCCATCAGCAGGGAGAACTGGCCGTTCGTCAGCCCGACCGGTCGCAATGCCTCGTCGAAACGGCGCGCCAGCGTCCTTGCTGCGCGCTGCACATGCAGGCACAGGCAATGATCGCGCACGTGCAGCGTCGTCGCGAAGGAAACGATCGGTTTGCCGTCCATTTCATCTGCATGTTGACTGCCGTTGGGCAAGTCAAGCGAAGCTCGGTGGCGGCGATGTTGACGAAGGCGCTACCTTGCCGCGCTATGAAGCCTCCCCGACGGCGCGAAGAGGAAAGGCCGGGTCATGCCGCTGCTCACCGCGAAGAACGCCACGCTGGTGGTCATCGACTTCCAGGCGAAGCTGATGCCGGCGATCCATCAAGGTGAAGCGGTGCTGCTCAATGCCGGCCGCCTCGCCGAGGCGGCACGTTTGCTGGGCGTCCCGACGATCCTGACCGAGCAGTATCCGCGCGGCCTCGGTGCGACGGTGCCGGCCCTGGCGGAGGTCGGTCCGCCCGTGACCAAGATGAGCTTCGATGCCTGTGGCGAGCCGGCCTTCCTCGAGGCCGTCGCCGGGGATCGCGAACTGGTGATCTGCGGCTGCGAGGCGCATGTCTGCGTCGGCCAGACGGTATTGACCTTGCTCGAGCATCGCCGCCGCGTCGTCGTGGTGGCCGATGCGATCGGCTCACGGGTACCGCAATCGCGGGAGATCGCGATTGCCCGCATGGCGAGCCACGGCGCCGAGATCGTCACCACCGAGATGGTGCTGTTCGAATGGCTGCGGAGCGCCGAGCATCCGCAGTTCCGGCCGGTCTCCAAGCTGATCCGCTAGGGGGCTGGACGGCGGTGGCGCGAGTCACATCCTTGTCATTCCGGGGCTTCGCGTAGCGAAGAACCCGGAACCCACGACCGGGCGAGTGGCCGGAAATGGGTTCGTTGAAGTGTTCCACCCCGTCGTGGGTTCCGGGTTCGCGCCTGCGGCGCGCCCCCGGAATGACAAGGGTGTCCAGAAGCGATCCGGCAGTCGTTCACACCGCCTGAATCGTCGCCGTCAGAGCGGCTTTTTGATCGCCTTCGAGATCACCCCGACGATGCCTTCGCGGAAGAGCAGGACGCAGAGCACGAAGATCACGCCCTGGACGACGGTGACCCAGGCGCCGAGCGTGGCGAGGTAGTTCTGCATGGCGACGATGACGATGGCCCCGACGATCGGCCCGAACACCGTGCCGAGCCCGCCGACCAGCGTCATCAGCACGACCTCGCCGGACATCGTCCAGTAGACGTCGGTGAGCGACGCTAACTGGAAGACGATCGCCTTGGTCGCGCCGGCGAGGCCTGCGAGCGTCGCCGAGAGCACGAAGACCATCAGCTTGTACTGGCTGGCGCGGTAGCCGAGCGAGATGGCGCGGGGCTCGTTGTCGCGGATCGCCTTGCAGACCTGGCCGAAGGGCGAGTGGATGATCCGGTAGATCAGCAGCAGACCGCCCATGAAGATCGCCGCGACGAGCCAGTAGAGCACGCGGTCGTCGGCGAGGTCGATCAGGCCGAGGAACTTGCCGCGCGGCACGGCCTGGATGCCGTCCTCGCCGCCGGTGAAGCCCGGCGTCTGCAGCGAGAAGAAGAACACCATCTGGGCCAGCGCCAGCGTGATCATGGCGAAGTAGATGCCCTGGCGCCGGATCGCGAGCGCGCCGAAGACGAAGCCGAGAGCCGCGCCGACCGAAGTGCCGAGCAGGATGGCGAGTTCCGGCGTCAGGCCCCAGTTCTTGGCGGTATAGGCGCTGACATAGCTCGCCATGCCGAAATAGGCGGCGTGGCCGAAGGAGAGCAGGCCGCCATAGCCAAGCAGAAGGTTGAAGGCGAGCGCGAACAGCGCGAAGCACAAAACCTTCATCACGAAGACGGGATAGGCGACGAAGGGCGCGATGACGAGCGCCACGGCAATGGCGATGAACAGGTTGCGGTGCAGGCGCGCCGCGCCGTCATCGGTCTCGGTGACGATGGCGGCCGGGGTATCGCTCGAGGCAAGGTCGGTCATGTCTTTGTCCTTGCTTGCATCAGGCCGGGCGGCCGAACAGGCCGGCGGGCTTCACCAGGAGCACCAGCACCATGATGACGAAGATCACGGTCGCGGCCCCTTCCGGGTAGAACACCTTGGTCAGCCCCTCGACCAGGCCGAGCGAGAAGCCGGTGACGATGGCGCCCATGATCGAGCCCATGCCGCCGATCACGACGACCGCGAAGACGACGATGATCAGGTCGCCGCCCATATTGGGGTTGACCGAGTAGATCGGTGCGGCGAGCACGCCGGCGAAGGCGGCGAGCGCCACGCCGAAGCCGTAGGTCAGCGTCACCAGCAGCGGCACGTTGATGCCGAAGGCCTGGGTCAGGGTCGGGTTCTCGGTCGCGGCGCGCAGATAGGCGCCGAGCCGGGTCTTCTCGATCAGGAACCAGGTCGACAGGCAGACCACGAGCGAGGCGACGATCACCCAGGCGCGGTAGTTCGGCAGGAACATGAAGCCGAGATTCTTGCCGCCGGCGAGCTGCGGCGGGATGGCGTAGGGCAGGCCCGACGAGCCATACTGGTTGCGGAACAGGCCCTGGATGATCAGCGCCAGGCCGAAGGTCAGGAGCAGGCCGTAGAGATGGTCGAGATGGGCGATGCGCTTGAGCAGCAGCCGCTCGACCGCGATGCCGGTCGCGCCGACGATGATCGGCGCCAGCAGCAGCGCTGCCCAGTAGTTGATGCCGAGATAGTTCAGGCACATCCAGGCGACGAAGGCGCCCATCATGTATTGCGCGCCATGCGTGAAGTTGATGATGTTGAGCAGCCCGAAGATCACCGCCAGCCCGAGGCTGAGGATGGCGTAGAACGAGCCGTTGATCAGGCCGAGAAGGACCTGACCGAACAGCGCCTGCGGCGGAACGCCTAGAAGCTCGAACATGCGGGACTCAAGATCAGTGTGTGGGGCGGGCTCTCGAAGCTCTTCGTCATCCCGGCCAAACGAAATGCAGAGCCGGGATCCATCGTAGAGTTCCGGAGCTCTCCGATGGATCCCGGGTCGACCTGCGGTCGCCCGGGATGACGGCGAAGGGCTTCTGAGCGGCGTTCAGCCGCTCACTTCTTGACGAGCGGGCACTCGCTTTCCGAGAGCGGGCGGAACGCCTGGTCGGCCGGCAGCACCGCGACCTGCTTGTAGTAGTCCCACGGGCCCTTCGACTCCGAGGGCTTCTTCACCTCGAAGAGATACATGTCATGCATCTTGCGGCCGTCGGCCCGCACCGAGCCCTTGCCGAACAGTGGGTCGTCGGTCGGCAGCTCCTTCATCTTGGCGACGACGGCGGCGGCATCCTTGCTTTTCGCCGCCTCGACGGCCTTGAGATAGTGCAGCATGCCGGAATAGACGCCGGCCTGGACCATGGTGGGACGCTTGCCGCCATTCAGCTTGGAGAAGCGGTCGGACCAGGCGCGCGTGCCGGCGTTCGTGTCCCAATAGAACGATTCGGTCAGGACGAGGCCCTGCGCCGCCTGGAGCCCGAGGGAGTGCACGTCGGTCAGGAACACGAGCAGGCCCGCGAGCTTCTGCCCGCCCGCGACGATGCCGAACTCGCCCGCCTGCTTGATCGAGTTGATCGTGTCGCCGCCGGCATTCGCCAGGCCGATGACCTTGGCCTTCGAAGCCTGCGCCTGCAGCAGGAAGGAGGAGAAGTCGGTGCCCGGGAACGGGGTGCGCACCGCGCCGAGCACCTTGCCGCCCGCCTTGGTGACGACGGCGGATGTGTCGCGTTCCAGCGCATGGCCGAAGGCATAGTCGGCGGTGAGGAAGAACCAGGTGTCGCCGCCGGCCTTGACCATGGCGCCGCCGGTGCCCTGGGCGAGCGCGTAGGTGTCGTAGGTCCAGTGGATGGTGTTGGCGTTGCAGGCCTTGCCGGTGAGGTCGGACGTGGCCGCTCCGGAGTTGATATGGACCTTGTTCTTCTCCTTGGTGATCTGGCTCACCGCCAGCGCGACCGAGGAGGTCGGCACGTCGAGGATCAGGTCGACGCCGTCCTGGTCGTACCACTGCCGGGCGATGGTCGAGCCGACATCCGGCTTGTTCTGGTGGTCGGCCGAGACGATCTCGACCTTGATGCCCTTGTCGGCGGCCTTGAAGTCCTCCACCGCCATGCGCGCGGCGATGACCGAGCCTTCGCCGGAAAGATCGGCATAGAGGCCGGAACGGTCGTTCAGCACGCCGGCCTTGACCGAGATCTGCTGGGCGAGGGCGGGGCTCGCCATCACCGCCGCGAGCGCGCTCGCGGCCAGAAACATCTTCAGCTTCATTGTCGTTCTCCCTCGTTTGGTTGCCGGCGTTTCGCCGATTTTTTTTTGACCTCCGGTCCGGGCCTGTGGCCCGGGCCGTCAGACCCCGAGATATCTGTGCAGCTTGTCGATATTGGCGTCGAGTTCGGCATTGGGGATCATGTCGATCACCTTGCCCTGCTCGACGATGTAATGCCGGTCCGCGACGGTCTGGGCGAAGCGGAAATTCTGCTCGACCAGGATGATGGTGAAGCCGTCCTGCTTCAGTTTCGCGATGGTGCGGCCGATCTGCTCGATGATGACGGGGGCGAGGCCCTCGGTCGGCTCGTCGAGCAGGAGCAGATGCGCGCCGGTGCGCAGGATGCGGCCGATCGCCAGCATCTGCTGCTCGCCGCCGGAGAGCTTGGTGCCCTGGCTCTTCAGCCGTTCCTTGATGTTGGGAAACAGCGTGAAGATTTCCTCCAGCGAGAGCCCGCCCGGTCGGACCTGCGGCGGCAGCATCAGGTTCTCCTCGACCGAGAGCGAGGAATAGATGCCGCGCTCCTCCGGCACGAAGCCGATGCCGAGCCGGGCGATGGCGCGCGAGGGCAGCGAGATGGTCTCGGTGCCCTCCAGCACGACCGAGCCCTTGCGCTTGCCGATCACGCCCATGATCGACTTCAGCGTCGTGGTCTTGCCGGCGCCGTTGCGGCCGAGCAGCGTCACAACCTCGCCGGGCGCCACGTCGAAATCGATACCGTGCAGCACATGGCTCTCGCCATACCAGGCCTCGAGTCCGCTCACGCTCAGCAGCGGGGCGGTGCCTGCGGCGGCGGCTTTCACGGCCTCAGTGGTGGCCATGTCCGCCTCCCGAACCGATATAGGCCTCGATCACGCGCGGATCCTTCGAGACGGTGGCGTAGTCGCCTTCCGCCAGCACCTGGCCGCGTGCCAGCACGGTGATCCGGTCCGAGAGCGAGGCGACGACCGAGAGATTGTGCTCGACCATCAGGATGGTGCGGTTGGCCGAGATCTTGCGGATCAGCGTTGCGATGCGCTCGACATCCTCGCGGCCCATGCCGGCCATCGGCTCGTCGAGCAGTAGCATCTCGGGATCCAGCGCCAGCGTCGTCGCGATCTCCAGCGCGCGCTTGCGGCCATAGGAGAGCTCGCCCGCCGTGAGGCCGAGGAATGGCGTGAGGCCGACGGCCTCGATCAGGCTCCGCGCCTCGGCGTCGAGTTCGCTCAGCACCCGCTCGGAGCGCCAGAAATCGAATGAGTCGCCGCGCTTGCGCCGCTGCAGGGCGATGCGGACATTGGTCAGCACCGAAAGCTGCGGGAACACCGCCGAGATCTGGAACGAGCGGACGAGGCCGAGCCGGGCGATCTCCGCCGGCTTTTCGCGCGAGATGTCGCGGCCGTTATAGATGATCGAGCCGCGTGTCGGCGCGAGGAACTTCGTCAGCAGGTTGAAGCAAGTCGTCTTGCCGGCACCATTCGGGCCGATGAGAGCGTGGATGGACCCCCGGCGCACGCTGAGGTCGACGCTGTTCACAGCTGTAAAGCCGGCAAATTCTTTGGTAAGACCTGAAGTCGAAAGAATAGTGTCTTCAGCCATGCCGGTTGTCAGCCCTCATCAGCTTTATCTTTCTTGGTTATGCGGTTCCCCTTGCATGTCATGCTGCACCGCGCTCCGGGCATAAGTCAACGTTCGCGGACATCAAAGCGGTCTGGGGAGATGCGCTCTCATCCCTTCGTCTTATGCCGCGCGTCTCATGCAATCGGAGGATGTCGCGGTCTCCGCGGCGGCGCGATGCTGGCGGCCGGGCGCGCTCTGCGGAACGGATTTGAACCCGCAGCGTGGTTCGCGCGACGAAGAGAGGTTCCGGTTTACCATCGGAGCGTGTTGCGGTAAAAACGAAGGCCATCTTTCGTCCACATTGCCGCCTTGTTTTTTTATTCCTGCGCTGCGCCGACCGTTGCGGGCGGGCAGCCGATTGCCGAATTGGGGAGGTTGTCGTGAGCTTCGCGTCTCTGGTTCCGGGGTTCCGTGCCCGAATGGCCGTTGCCTTTGCGCTGGTGCTCTCAGCGGTGGCGCTGGCCTCGCCTGCTTCCGCGGCCGTGCCCGAGCGGCGGGTCGCGCTCGTCATCGGCAACAGCGCCTATACGGCGGTGCCGCCGCTCGCCAATCCGCAGCGCGATGCCAAGGGCATCTCGGCTGCGCTGAAGCGTCTCGGCTTCGACGTGGTCGAAGGCTACGATCTCAAGATGGACGCGATGACGGGCATCGTGCGCGAATTCGCGCAGAAGCTCGACGGCGCCAAGGCCGGCCTCGTCTATTATGCCGGTCACGGCATCGCCGTCGGCGACGACAACTATCTCATTCCCGTCGACGCCTCGCTGCGTTCGGAAGCCGATCTCGATTTCCGCGCGGTCAATGTCCAGCTCATCCTTCGCCAGATGCAGCGCGACGAGCGCGTCAACATCGTCATCCTCGACGCCTGCCGCGACAATCCCTTCGCTGCCCAGCTCGCCGCGAAGTCGCGCGCCGTGACCCGCGGCCTGACGGCGATCGAGACGCAGTCGGCCTCGGGCATCCTGATCGCCTTCGCGACCGATCCGCGCGCCACGGCGATGGATGGCGAGCGGGATGGCAACAGCCCCTTCACCAGCGCGCTGCTCAAGCATATCGAGACGCCCGAGATCTCGATCACCACAGTCATGGACCGCGTGCGGGCCGATGTCTGGGAAACCACCAACAAGAAGCAGAAGCCCTGGACCAATTCCTCGATCATCGGCGAGTTCAAGATGAACCCGACGCTGAAGCTCGCCGCGGTCGATCCGGGCGTGGCCGCGACCAAGACCATCGACGCCGCCGTGCCCATGCCGGCGATGCCGGCCGCCCCGTCGCTCGATCGCGCCCAGATCGACATCAAGACCTGGGAAGTCGCCGAGCGCGGCAATTCCGCTGCCGACTATCGCGCCTATCTCGACGCCTTCCCGTCGGGGCAGTTCGCGACCTTCGCCCGCAACCGCCTCGCCAGCCTGGAGACGGCGCAGCCGGCGGCTGGTTTCCTCGCGACGCCGCCTGGCGTCTCCGAGGAGGCGCTGAAGCAGGAGATCGGCACGGCGCAGACCGAAACCGCGATGAAGCTCGGGGCCAAGGATCGGCGCGAGGTGCAGACCCGCCTGCGTGTCAGCGGCTTCCAGCCGGGCAAGGCTGCGGCCAATTTCGGCCCGGCTCACCGCAAGGCGATCCAGGCCTGGCAGAAGTCGCGCAGCATTCCGGAGACGGGCTTCCTGACCGCGATGCAGGTGAGCGCGCTCCGCGCCCAGAGCGAGACGGCCTATCAGGCGGTTCTGGCCGAGGAGAAGGCTGCGGCCGAGAAGAAGCGCAAGACGGCGAGCGACGGCCAGTCTGGCGGCAAGGCCGCGACGCGCAACCTGAACTATGACGGTGACGAGATGTATCGGCGCGATCTCGCTCGCGAGCGCGGTCAAGCCTACCAGGGCACAACCACGACGCCGCGCCGCGGCACGACCAGCACCGGCTATCAGGGCCGAGTCCGGACGCGTGACGGCGATGCCGGTGACAGTGCTGGCGCGGCCATCTTCGGCGGCATCGTCGGCGGCGTGCTCGGTGGTGCGATCGGCGGCGGCTTCCGGCGCTGACGGATCGTCTCCCGTTCACGCCATTCGAAAGGCCGGCCCCTCGGGCCGGCCTTTTCATTTTGGGCGTCATGTGACGACGCTCAGCCGCGTTCCCAGCCGGACCTGACCAGTTCGGGCTCGTCGCATTCCTCCTCCGGCCAGCCGACGCAGAGATAGGCGACGAGCTTCCACTCCGGCTGCGCGTCGAGCGCTTTGCCGACCTCGCCGGGATCGAGGATCGAGACCCAGCCGACGCCGAGCCCGTGGATACGGGCCGACAGCCAGAACTGCGTGATCGCGGCGACCACCGAATAATCCAGCATCTCCGGCATGGTGGCCCGGCCGAGGCCATGGCCGCGCTCGGTAGCGTGGTCGCAGAACACGGCGAACTGGACGGGCGCTTCCCGCAGCCCCTCCAGTTTCAGGCGAGCATAGAGCGCCGCGCGTTCGCCCTCATAGGAGGCGAGCGCATCCGCGTTGCAGCGGCTGAAGCTCTCCTGCACGGCCGCACGCTGCCCTGGCTGCGCCACGGAAAGCCAGCGCCAGGGCTGTGCATGCCCGACGGAAGGGGAAAGCCGTGTCTGGGCAAGAAGGGTGTCGATCAGGCCGGCCGGGACGGCGTCACGCTTGAACCGCCGGACATCGCGCCGCCAGCGCAGCAGGTCCTCGAACTGCCGGGCAAAGGCCGCATCGAAGACCGGCGCCTGGCTCACGCCGATTCCGCCGTGGCGATGGCATGGAAGAACGAGCCCGTCACCAGCCCGCGCCGGCTTCCGGCCGGGGTCGGCGCCGAGCCATGCGGGTCGCTCACCACGGCGAAAGGCAGGTCCTCGCCTTGCGCGGCGATGCTCGCATAATGGAATTCATGGCCGGTCAGCGCCGTGCCCGCCGGCCCGAGCGGTCCGGCCGCTTCCAGGACCGCCCGGCGATAGCCGAGATTCATCTTCCGCTTCGCGAATGAGGTCTCGACCGAAAGCAGGTCGGCCATCTGATGCGCGACACCATCGGCATCGGTCAGGCTGCGGCCGAGAACCATGTAGCCGCCGCATTCGCCATGCACCGGCCGGGTTGCGGCGAAGCTGCGCAGACCGCCGAGGAAGCGGCTTGCCGCTGCGATCGTGCCGGCATGCAGTTCGGGATAGCCGCCCGGCAGCCAGCAGGCATCGCAATCAGCCGGAGGTGCCTCGTCTTTCAACGGTGAGAACGGCACAAGCTCAGCGCCCGCCGCGCGCCATCCCGCCTCGACATGCGGGTAGACGAAGGAGAAGGCGGCGTCGCGGGCAATGGCGATCCGCCGTCCGAGGGCGGGCAGGGGCGGGGACCCGTCACCAGTTGCCTCTGGAAGCATGGTGGCACCAGCCGCCGCCACGACGGCATCGAGATTGGTGGCATTGGCGACAGCTTCCGCCAGCGCATCGAGCCTTGCATGCAGATCGGCGGTCTCGCCGGCCTGGACCAGTCCGAGATGGCGCTCGGGCAGGATCAGGCTCGCCTCGCGCGGCAAGGCGCCCAGCACCGGCAGCCCGATCCGCTCCATCCCTTGCCGCACCAGGCGCTCATGGCGCGCGCTCGCGACCTTGTTGAGGATCACGCCGACGACACGGATGCGCGGATCGTACATCTTGCAGCCGAGTGCCACCGCCGCCACCGATTGCGCCGCACCGGAAACATCGATGACGAGCACGACCGGCCAGCCCGTCAGCGCCGCGATATCGGCGCCGGCCCCGGTGTGTCCCTCCGGTCCCGGCACGGCGTCGAACAGCCCCATCGAGCCCTCGGCGATGACGATATTGGCGGCATCGGCCGCTTCACGCGCGATCCGTCCGAGCAGCCCATTCGACATCGCGTAGCTGTCGAGATTGGCGCTGGGCGCACCGGTCGCGGCGGCATGGAAGGCGGGGTCGATGTAATCCGGCCCGCATTTCAGTCCGCGCACGATCAGGCCGCGCCGGGTCAGCGCCCGCTGCAACCCAAGCGTGATCGTGGTCTTGCCCGAGCCGGAGCGTGGCGCGGCGATGAGCAGTCCGCGCGCGCTCATTGCCCGCCTCGCGGCCGGAAGCGGCGGTCGTAATCGATCGAATAGAGCGCGCTCTCGCCGAAATCATCGGCCGCCAGCGCCGGGCCGACGAGGATCAGCGCGGTGCGCTCGAGCGCGCTCTCCCGGACCTTGGCGGCGATGTCGGCGAGCCTGCCTTGCAGCACGGCCTCATCCGGCCAGGTCGCGCGGAACACCACCGCAACCGGGCAGGCCGCGCCATAAAGCGGCGCCAACTCCGCCACGACCTGCTCGATCACATGGATCGAGAGATGGATCGCCAGCGTCGCGCCGGAAGCGGCGAAGGTTGCGAGCTTCTCCTTCTCCGGCATGGCCGAGGCGCGCCCGGAGGTGCGCGTCAGCACCAGCGACTGCGCCACGCCCGGCAAGGTCAGCTCGCGCTTCAGCACGGCGGCGGCGGCGGCGAAGGCCGGCACGCCCGGCGTCACCGTGTAGGGGATACCGAGCCGGTCGAGCCGGCGCATCTGTTCGCCGCAGGCACTCCAGATCGAGAGATCGCCGGAATGCAGCCGCGCCACGTCCTGCCCGGCGCGATGCGCGGCTTCCATCTCGGCGATGATCGCGTCGAGGGCGAGGGGAGCGGTATCGACGATGCGCGCGCCCGCTGGGCACCAATCGAGCATCGCCTTCGGGATCAGCGAGCCCGCGTAGAGGCAGACAGATGAGGCGGCGATCAGGTCGCGTCCGCGCAGCGTGATGAGATCGGGCGCGCCGGGGCCGGCGCCGATGAAATGGATGGTCATGCGAGGCTTCTGGCGAGGGCGCAGGTGACGCGCGCGGTTGCGATGCGCGGCTGCACCAGTTCGCCGCCGGGACCCGCCGCGGCCAGCGCTGCGGCCTCGGCCACGGAGCCGACGCCATACAGCGAGGCAATCCGGGTCGAGCGCGTCGCGCAGGCGGCCTCGAAACCCTTCAGCGCCTCGTCGGGGATGGCGACCAGTTCGGCCGCGCGTTCGGTGGCGGCCGCGACCATGCCGGCTTCCGCTACACGGCTCGCAAGCGTCGCAAAGCGCGGCGTCGATGCGCCGGCAAGCCCGGCGCTCGCCAGGGCCTGGTCGAGACAGGCGAGGATATCGGCGGCCTCCGTGCCGGGCCTGATGCCGATGCCGGCAATGAGGCGGCCGGTCATCGGGAAACCCCTGCAACAATATACGTCGTCATCCCGGGCGACCGAACGGAGACCCGGGATCCATGCTGGAACGGTTCAGGCATGGATCCCGGATCGGCGCCGCTGACGCGTCTTGTCCGGGATGACGGCGCGGATTGAATCAAGCGCTTCAAGGCTTCTCGACCCGCCATTGCGTCACCGGCATCGCCGGGCGCCAGCCATGCTTGCCGCCGACAGGCGCGAGACGGTCGATCGCGATGCGGCGCAGCGAGCCACCATGCTCGGCATGGAGCGCGGCGAGTTTCGCCTCGCCCTCGATCGTCACGACATTGGCGACGAGCCGTCCGCCCGGCTTCAGCGCCGCCCAGGCGGCGTCGAACAAGCCCTCCTCGGTCAGGCCGCCGCCGATGAACACCGCATCCGGCGCCTCACGGCCGATGAAACCAGCCGGCGCTTCGCCGACGACTTCGACGGAAAGCCCGCCGAGTTCGAGCTTGTTGCGCCTGATGCGCTCGGCCCGCTCCGGCTTGGCCTCGAAGGCGATGGCGCGGTTGCGGAGATGGCGCTGGCACCATTCGACCGCGACCGAGCCGGAGCCGGCCCCGACATCCCAGAGCAATTCGCCACCGCGTGGGGCGAGTGCCGAGATCGTGATCGCGCGGATCTCCGACTTGGTGATCTGCCCGTCATGGGCGAACCATTCCTCGTCGAGCCCGGGTGCCAGCGGCAGGATGCGGGAATCGTGGGTTGCGGCGACCTCGACCGCGATCAGGTTGAGCGGCACGATATCGTCGAGGGCGAAGGCATCGGCGCGGCATTCGCGGATGCGCTCCTGCGGCCCGCCGAGCGATTCCATCACGGTGATCCGGCTCGCACCCATGCCGCGTGCGGTCATCAGTTCGGCGACGGCGCGCGGCGTCGTCTCGTCCCAGGACAGGGCGAGGATGCGGGCTTCCGGCTGCAGATGCGGCACGATCCGGTAGAGCGTGCGGCCATGCAGCGAGACCAGCGCGCATTCCTCCTGCGGCCAGCGCATCCGCGTGCAGGCCATCGAGAAGGAGGAGAGCTGCGGGATGATCCGCATTTCCTCGGCCGGGATCGCGCGGCTGATGCTGTTGCCGATGCCGTAATGGAACGGGTCGCTGGTCGCGAGAACGCAGACCTTGCGGCCGCGCTCCTTGAGGATCTGCGGCAGCGCGTTGCGGAAGGGCTGTGGCCATGGCCGCAATTCGCCAGGCACGGAGCCGACCAGCGCGATATGCCGCTCGCCGCCGAAGACGATCTCGGCCTCGTTCAGCGCGGCAAGCGCCTCGCGGCAAAGGCCTGAGGCGCCGTCCTCACCCAAGCCGATCAGGGCGAGCCAGGGCGCGGGCGTCTCATCGCTCGACAGAGCCCCCGATTCACGCAAAACTGTCGTCATGACCGTCCTCATCCTTGGCGGAACGAGCGAAGCTGCCGCTCTTGACCAGCACCTGGCTGATCAGGCTCCCGATATCCGTGCCATTATCTCGCTGGCGGGTCACACCGTCGACCCCCGCCCGACCAATCTGCCGGTTCGCACCGGCGGTTTCGGCGGCGTCGAGGGCCTTAGGCGTTATCTGGTCGAGGAAGGCATCGTCGCGGTCGTCGACGCGACGCACCCCTTCGCCGCCATCATGCCCTTCCATGCCGAGCACGCCTGCAAGGCCGAAGGCGTGCCGCTGCTGGCGATCCGGCGCGAATCCTGGAAGCCGCGCGCCGGTGACCGCTGGAAATCCGTGCCCGACATCGAGGCGGCCGCGCAGGCGCTGGGCGACGAGCCGCGGCGCGTCTTCCTTACGGTAGGGCGGCTGGAATTGCCCGCCTTCGCCGACGCTCCGCAGCACCGCTATCTCGTCCGGGCCATCGAGCCGATCGGCGACCGCCTGCCGGTGCCGCATGTCGACGTCATCCAGCAGCGCGGCCCCTTCGACGCCGACGACGAGGAGGATCTGATGCGCCGCGAGGGCATCGAGATCCTGGTCAGCAAGAATTCGGGCGGGCCGGCGACGGTCGGCAAGCTCGTGGCGGCGCGCCGGCTCTCCCTGCCCGTGGTGATGGTGGAACGCCCGCCCAAGCCCGATGTCGAGACCGTCGATCATATCGATCAGGTCCTGCCCTGGTTGGTGGCGCAGGGGCTCTTCGCCACCGAACGCGGCGTGTAGACGTAAGGCACTGCGCCCTCGCGCGCGATCAGCCGCGTGCTCGAAGCCCCGATCATCACCAGCGTCGCCATGTCGGCCGTACCGGCCGCCGCGACGGCTTCCGCCAGTGTCAGGATGCGCAGGTTCTCGTCCGGCCGTCCGACGGCGCGGGCGAAGAGCACCGGTGTCGCCGCATTCCGCTGGTTCGCTGCGAGCTCCAGCGCCTTGCCGAGCTGCCAGGGCCGCGCCTTCGAGATCGGGTTGTAGAGGCAGATCACCAGATCGGCGGCCAGGACGGCTTCCAGCCGCGCCGTCACGACGTCCCAGGGCTTGAGATTGTCCGAGAGCGAGATCGCGCAGAAATCCCCGCCGAGTGGGGCGCCTGCCTTTGCCGCTGCCGCCAGCATGGCGGTGATGCCGGGTTCGACGGTGATCGGGATGGCCAGCCACTCCGCCGGCCCGGCCTCCAGCGCCTCGAACACCGCCGCCGCCATGGCGAAGACACCGGGATCGCCACCCGAGACAACCGCGACCGTCCGGCCTTCCGCTGCCAGTTGCAGCGCATGGGAGGCGCGCTCGACCTCGACGCGGTTGTCGGAAGCGTGCCTGGTCAAGCCGTCCCGCTCCAGCACCCGGTCCACATAGGGGCCGTAGCCGACGATATCGGTCGCGGCATCGAGCGCTGCCTGCGCAGCCGGCGTGATCCAGTCCGGTGTGCCCGGCCCGAGCCCGACGATGGTGAGCGAGCCCGTCACAGGCGCCGCCCTTCGCCAGGCACGAGCACCATCGCGAAATAGGGCGCCTCGTCATCGGCCTTGTCGGCGAGCCGCGCCACGACCTGCCGCGCCATCGTGGCGCGCTCGACATAGATCGCGCGCCCTTCCAGCCCGGCGGCGACAAGAGCGCGGCGCACCTTCGGCAGGTTGCGGCCGAGCTTCATGATCACGGCGGCGTCGGTATCGGCAAGGCGCCGCGCCAGCTCGGCTTCCGGCAGCGTGCCGGGCAGCACGGTCATCACGTCGTCACCCCAGGTGATCGGTGCGCCGGCTTCGCCCCAGGCACCGGTCATGCCGGTGACGCCGGGCACCACCTCGGTCGGGAAGCGCCGCGAGAGCCGCCGCCACAGATGCATGAAGGAGCCGTAGAAGAAGGGGTCGCCGTCGCAGAGCACGGCGAGCGTCCGCCCGGCCTGCATCTCGGCCGCGAGCCGCTCGGCCGCTTCCTCGTAGAAGGCGGCGATCGGGCCGTCATAATCGGGCTCGCCGACGCTGGCCTCGATCGTCACCGGGAAGGCGAGTTCGATCTCGCGGGCGGGGTCGGGCGCGATGATCGCATCCGCCGTGCTGCGGGCATTGCCGCGCCTCCCGCGCTTGCAGAAATGCACGAGACGGTCGGCCGTGGTGATGATCTCCCGCGCCCTGACCGTCATCAGGTCCGGAGCGCCGGGCCCAAGGCCGACACCGTAGAGCAGGGTCCTGTTCGTCCCGCTCATCGCTTATTCCTTGTCCTGCGCCAGCGCATTGACGGCCGCCGCTGCCATGGCCGAGCCGCCGCGGCGCCCATGCACCACGACGAAGGGCACGCGTCCGTCCTTGGCCAATGCAGCCTTCGATTCCGCCGCGCCGACGAAGCCGACGGGGATGCCGATCACGGCGGCCGGCCTGGGCGAGCCGGCATCGAGCATCTCGAGCAGACGGAACAGCGAGGTCGGCGCATTGCCGATCACGACGACCGCGCCGGCGAGCCGGGGCTTCCACAATTCCATCGCGGCGGCCGAGCGCGTCGTGCCCATTTGCGTCGCCAAGCCAGGAACCTGCGGATCGTCCAGCGTGCAGAGAACCTCGTTCTGGGCCGGCAGGCGGGCGCGGGTCACGCCATTGGCGACCATCTTCGCGTCGCAGAGGATCGGCGCGCCGGCCTTGAGCGCGGCCCGCGCGGCTTCCGCGAAGCCGGCGGACATCTCGACATCGCTGGGCAGGTCGGTCATGCCGCAGGCATGGATCATGCGGACGACGACGCGCTCGGCCGCGCCGCTGAAGCGCGCGAGATCGGCTTCAGCGCGGATGATGGCAAACGAGCGCTCGTAGATCGCCGCGCCGTCCTGGATATAGTCGTATGCCTTGCTCAACCCTGCGATCCCGTCGAACGCGCGGCCTTCAGCCGGGCGTGAATATCCTGTCCCGGCTGCAATCGCGTGAGCAGCGCCGAAAGGTCAAGCGTCGCGAACGACTTGTCCCGCGTCGTGCCGCCCAGCACGACATCGTAGCGCCCGTCTCGCCCAACCAAGGTGAGGTCGGCAGTCGCCGGATGGGCGCAAGCCTTGATGCAGCCGGAGACATGCAGGGTCACGCCTTGCGCGAGGAGGCCGGCAGCGGCTTCGGCGAGGGTCGCCGCATCCGCCATGGTCGACGCTTCGGCGCGCGAGCAGGCCGGGCTGCCGGCACAGGCCTGCATAGAGAGGCGCGGGTCGTCGTCTCGCGTGATCAGCCCCAGATTATTGGCGAGCGCGAGCAGTGCTTCGGCCTCGGTGCGGTTGAGGTCGCGGAAGGCGAGCCCGCGCCACGGCGAGAGCCGGATATCGGCCGTGCTCGTCTCGACCTCGGCGCCGAGCCTGTCGAGCATCGCAGCATCGCAGCGCCCGAAAGGCAGGCCGATGAGCGCGGCGAAACGGCCATCGCCACAGGCGAATAGCCCCGCACGCCGAGGAGCCGGGCGCAGGGCAGGAGCGCCGGTTGCAGGCAGATCGGTCAGCCCGGGAAGCTCCTCGGGCGACAAGTCGCGCAGGTGACGGAGACGATCAGGCGCGGCTTTGCGCAAGGTCGCGAAACGGTGCAGGGCGGCTTCGGTCGCCGCAGTAGCATCCGCCTCGGCAACCGGCCCATGCCAGAGTCGATCTCCGAGGCACAAGGTCGCGTGCCCGGCCGCGATGCCGACGAGCCGGATGTCGCAAGGATGATCATCCAGCGCCTGCGCGCCGCCATCATCAACGACGATGCCGAGCTTGGCCGGCAGGCCGCCGATGGCGCGGGTGCACTGCTCAATTTGTGCGGCCAGTGCGGTGGCGTCGATCACACCGGCCGGGTCCTGTCCTGCCAGCGGCGAGACCAGCGTCACGCGCTGCGGCCCGTCGCCGTCATGCTCGTCGACGAGGCGTTCCGCCAGCAGGTGCGCGACCAGCACCGGATGGCTTTCGGCCGTCACGCCGCGGAGCTGAAGATTGGCACGGGCGGAAATCTCGATCAGCCCGTTGCCATGCTCGGCCGCCAGCGCCGCGATCCGCCGCAATTGCGTGGGCGTCAGCCTTGCGCCCGGCGGATGCAGGCGGACGAGCCAGCCATCGCCGGTCTCCATCGGCCTGAGCGTGCTCGGGCACCAACCGCGCCGCAGCGCCTCCTGGGGCAGCGCGCTCATTCCGCAGCTTCCCGCGCCAGGAAGGCACCGACCGAATTGCGCCGGCTGGTCCAGAGCCCGCGCCGCGCCGCATCGGTCAAGCGTGCGCGTATCGAAGCGGCCGCTGGGGCGTTGGCGGCTTCGAGCGCGGCCCAGACCTGTGGATCGGCGCAATAGGCGTGGAACACGGCATCGAACAGCCTGTCTGCGACGGCATCCGTGCTCGCCGCGAAGACGAAGAGGGTATCGACCGCCTCGGCCAGTTCCGCCGCACCGCGCCAACCATGAGCGAGCTGCGAGGCGATCCAGCGCGGATGCGTCAAGCGGCCGTGGACGATGCGGGCGATATCCTCGGCGAGCGTACGTGCCTTCGGCGCCTTGGGATTCGAACTGTCGAGGCTGTAGAGCGCGGGATCGGCGCCAAGCGCCTTCGCCGCTGCCGCAAGTCCGCCGATGACGTCGGCCGCGCTGCTGGCTTCGAGGATGTCGCGGCCGGCGGTGTCGCTGACATGGATGAAGGCGTCGGAGGTTTTGATGCGCGTGGCGAAGCTGGGATCGGCTGTGCCGATCCCTTCCGGCCCGCCATAGGCATGATCGGAAGCGGCGAGATAGGCCGCGCCCAGCTCGTCGCGCTGCGTCCAGTCGCCGTCGAGTGCGCGGTCGGCCATCGCCGCACCATAGCGGCCGGGCGCAGCGCCGAAGATGCGGGCGCCATGCGCGCCGCGGAGGCGGGCCGCAGCGGGTTCGTTCCAGTCGGCAGGCTCGTCCAGCGCGGCCACGGCCCGCGTCGCCTGGTCGAGCAGGGCGATCTGGCCCGGAAACGTGTCGCGGAAGGTGCCGGAGATGCGCACGGTGACGTCGAGGCGCGGATAGGCGAGCTTCGGCTGCGGGATGATGCTGAAGCCGGTGACGCGGGTCGAGGCATTGTCCCAGATGGGCTCGACGCCCATCAGGGCGAGCGCATGGGCGATATCCTCGCCGCCCGAGCGCAGCGTCGGCGAGGCCCAGAGGTCCATGACGATCCGGCGGGGATAGTCGCCGTGATCCTGCAGATGGCGCGAGACGACCGCCTGTGCTGCCAGTTGGCCCAGCCGCGCGGCGGCGCGCGTCGGGATCGCGCGCGGATCGAGCGTCGAGAGATTGCGCCCGGTCGGCAGCACGTCGGGCCGGCCGCGATGCGGCGAGCCGGCCGGGCCGGGTGCGACGAAGCGGCCGTCGAGGGCGGTGAGAAGATTCTCGCGCTCGTTGCGGGCTGAAGCCGGATCGATCTCCGAGCGCCCGAAGATGTGCAGGCCGTCGCGGAAGGGCAGTTCGGTGATGTCGCAGAGATGGGCATCGAGACGCGTCAGCGCCTCGTTCATCTCGGTGTCGGCCGTCACGCCACAGGAGGCAGAGAGCCCGCTCGACTCAGCCCGAGCCCGGATTTCGGTAGCGACGATGTCGGCGCGGCGCGGGTCGAGCACCTGCGCCTGCGAGAATTCCTCGACGAGATCGCGCAGCAATGCGGTTTCGCCGGCCGCTTCCGTCTCGGCGAGCGGCGGTGGCAGATGGCCGAGCGTGATGGCGGAGAGCCGCCGCTTCGCGGGGGCTGCTTCGCCGGGATCGTCGACGACATAGGGGTAGATCACCGGCAGCCCGCCGACGGCGAGGCGCGGCCAGCAGCCGGCCGAGAGCGCCACGGCCTTGCCCGGCAGCCATTCCATCGTGCCATGCGTGCCGAGATGGATCAGCGCGTCGATGGCCTCCGTCTGGCGCAGCGCGAGATAGAAGGCGAGGTAGCCGTGGCCGGGAGGCGCGTCGGGATCGTGATAGCGCGCCTTGCGGTCGGGTGTCGCGTCGCGCGGCGGCTGCAGCGCGACGGTGAGGTGGCCATAGCGCACGGCGCGGAAATGGAAGGCGTCGTCGCGGCAAGCGGGATCGGAGGCGGGCTCGCCATGGCTGGCAAGGAGGGTTTCGCGAGCGGCGGCGGGGATTGTGGCGAGCCAGTCGCGATACGTTGCAAGCGGGATGCTTAGTTCGGTCGGTCCGGCGGTGAGCGAGGCCATCAGCAAGCCCCCCTCTGTCATTTCCTCACCGTTATCCCGGGTCAAGCCCGGGATAACGGCGGAGGTTGCGGAGCCAACCTCGTATCCCGCGCTCGTCAGCAGGTCCCGGATCGCCGCTACGCTCGCCGGCGTATCAAGTCCGACGGCGAAACCGGCCCGTCCGCCGCGTGCGGGATAATCCGACATCACCAGCGCCAGTCTGCGCTCGGCCGCAGGCTTCCGCGCCAGCGACGTCCAGCCTTGCGCCAGACCCGCGAGTGCAGCGATCCCCGCCGGATCGGGCACGAGCCGGCGAATGGACAGGCCGGTCGCCGGATCGGTCTCTTCCGCCTTGAAAGCCACCGGGACGGCGCCGATGCGCCCGTCGAATTCCGGCAGTGCAACCTGCATGGCGAGATCGGCTGCGGAAAGCCCGCGCGGCGATGCCTCCCAGGCCTCGCGGGGGCTGCCGACCGGCACGGCTTGCAGGATCGGGCAATCGGCGCCGTCGAGGACGAAATCCGCACCTTCGCGGGCGGAGAAGGCGGTGGTGGTGATCACCAGCGCCGGTTTGCGCGTCGCGATGAGGGCCGCGAGTTCGGCCGTGACGGCGGGGTCCTTCAGGCTGGTCAGCGCGAGTGGCAGGGGCGCGAGGCCGCGCGCGGTCAGAGCGGTGCCAATGGCTTCGCCCATGGCCGTGTCGCCAGCCGCGACGCCGGAGCGGTAAAGCAGGATCGGGACGAGTGGTCGGTTTGCGGGCTGGGCGGCGAGCGCTTCGCGCCAGGATAGGGGCGCGCCGTTGCGGCCAAGCGCGAAGAATGATGGCAGCGGGACGGGGACGAGGTCAGCAGCGTCGTGCCGGCCCTCATCCGCCTGCCGGCACCTTCTCCCCCGAGGGGAGAAGGGCGAGGCGGGTCGCTTTGCTCCCTTCTCCCCTCGGGGGGGAAGGTGGCCCGGCGAAGCCGGGTCGGATGAGGGCAGAACCTCCGTCAGATAGTCGGAAATCCGCTTCAGCATCCGCCGCATGTTCTCGGCGCCGCCGCCAGCCTGGAAATAGGCCAGCAGCTCCGCCGTGAATTCCGCCGGCACCGTCGCATGCTCGCACAGCCGCGGATCATCCCGTTCGTCGCCGGGCAGGATCGCGAGCGGGATGCCGCGCTCACGGCAGACCGCGCCGAGCTGCTCGATGCCGTAGCGCCAGTAGTCGAGCCCGCCGAGGCAGCGCACCAGCACGAAGCGGCACTGCGCCACCGTCTTCTCGATCAGGAAATCGACCGAGAGCGGGTGTTTCAGTCGTCGGAGCGGCGCGAGCCGCACCGACAGCTTGCTGTCACCTGCTGCCACTGCCAGCGCCGAGAGGTCGCTGTCGGTGAAGGACAGGACAAGCACATCTCCCGGCGGCAGGGCGAGATCGACGGCGTCCTCGCCGTCGTCGAGCCTGATCTCGCTGGTCGGGAGAAGATGCATCGCGCCAGTTTACGCCCCCGCGAGAGCCGCTTCCACGGCCTTGAGATCGAAGCCCTTGAGACCGATCACGGTCAAGCGCCCGTCGCGCGGCTCGCTCGCGCCGAAAGGCCGGTCGAAATGATGCCCGACGCGGCGGCCGACGCCCTGCACGACGAGGCGCATTGGCTTGCCCGGCACGGCGGTGAAGCCCTTCAGCCGCAGCACGCCCTCGGCTTCGGCCGCCTTGGCAACGCGCGCCGTCAGCTCTTCCGGCGTGAGGCCGGCCGGCAACGGCAGGGCGACCGAGTCGAAATCGTCATGGTCGTGATCGTGCTCGCCCTCGCCATGATGCGAGGGGCGGGCGGCGAGGTCGCTTTCGGCGGCAGCGCCGAGGCCGACGATCAGCGCCGGCTCGACCTTGCCATGGGCCGTCTCGACGATCTTGATCGCCTTCGGCAGATGCTCGGCGATCTCGGCCTTGACCCGTGCGCGGCCGGCCTCGTCGACGAGGTCGCTCTTGTTGAGCAGGATCAGGTCGGCGCAGAGGATCTGGTCCTCGAACACCTCTTCCAGCGGATTGTCGTGATCGACCGACGCATCGGCCGCCTTCTGCGCGGCGAGCGCTTCCGGATCATCGGCAAACTGGCCCTCGGCCACAGCCGGGCCGTCGACCACGGCGATGACGCCGTCGACGGTGACGCGCGAGCGGATCACCGGCCAGTTGAAGGCGGTGACGAGCGGCTTCGGCAGGGCGAGCCCGGAGGTCTCGATCAGGATGTGCTCGGGCGGGTTGGGCCGGTTCAGCAGCTTCTCCAGCGCCGGCACGAAATCATCGGCGACGGTGCAGCAGATGCAGCCATTCGGCAGTTCGACCACGTCCTCGTCGCTGCAGCCGGCGATGCCGCAGCCCTTCAGGAATTCGCCATCGAAGCCGAGATCGCCGAATTCGTTGACGAGCACGGCGAGCTTCTTGCCCTGCGCATTCTCGAGGAGATGGCGCACGAGGGTCGTCTTACCGGCGCCGAGGAAGCCGGTGATGATGGTGCAGGGCGTCTTGCCCAGATTGGTAGTCTGCGGAGCGTTCATGATGTCATCCTTGCTGGCGCGCCGGCAAAGGCGGCACGCGTGCGACCACGCCCTTGCGGAAGGACTGCGGCCGCTCTTTCCAGGGAACGATGCCGTTGGCGCTGGCGGCATAGGCCTCCGCGGCGCCGACGATCTCGTCGAGATGGGTGTCGGTGTCGAGATCGCCGATCAGATAGGTCCATTTGCCATCGGCGCTGAGCGCGATGGTGCAGGGCCGCTTGCAGACGCAGAGGCACTCGACGGGCAGCACGGGGATCGTGCTGCCCTTGGCTTTAAGCTGTTCGGCGAGGCGCTCGGCCAGCGCCAGTCCCGGCTGGTCATAGCCTTCCGGGAGATCGGCGCGGGCACGGCGGCAGGCCGTGCAGACATGGATGGTGAGGTCGCCCTCGGACATTGGCTTGCTTTCAGGCTTCGACGGCCCGGCGGCTCGCCCGGGGCCAAAGCACGCCGACCATGAAGGCGGTGACGAGCCAGAGCGCGGCCTGGATGCCGAGCGAGAGCGACGCGAAATGCGCGGCGACCTCGGCCGGCACCTTGCTCTCCGGCGCGGCCGGATGCGGGGCGCCGACAACATGCGGCAGCAGGATCAGGACGATCGCCACAAGCTTGAGCCAGGGCTGTTCGAAGCGCAGGAACAGGAACAGCCCGATGGCGGTTGCAACGGCGGTCCAGAGCCACCAGAGCTGGCGCTGCTCCAGCGCGGCCGAGGCTGCCCCAGGCAGTTCCGGCGCGAGCCCCATCGCAGGCGCAAGCCCGAGCGCGAGGAAACCGCAGGCACCCCAGACGAGCGCGCTGCGCTGGTCGATCCTGTCGCCGGCCGCGATCATGCCGGCGAGCAGCAATCCCGCGAAGCCGATCGCGGTCGCGATCGTCACCGCGCTGGTGAAGAGTGTGCGCTGGAGGCCATCCTGCGGCTTCCATTCGGCATGGTCGTGGCCGGGCGCGTCGCCGGCCGGTCCATGCGCGAGGATGATCTTCGCCTCGCCGTCGAAAGCGGCCAGCGCCGGCGCCTTCAGCGCGAGTGCCGCCTCATAGGTCTCGGCCTTGAGGATGAGCGGGGTGGTGGTGACATGCTGCAGGGCGGCGACGATCAAGCCAGCCAGAAGCCCGGCCAGGATGCTGACCGTGAGAACACGCGTGACCATGATGACTTTCCCTCAGTGGCAGGGAAAGGCGAGGCCGTGGCGGGTGTCGTGCGCGGCGTTGTGCACGTTGGACGAGGCCGCGAAGCCGGTCGTGTAGATCAGCGCGACGCCGATCACGAGCGCGGCGGCGACCGCCTTGACGCGTTCCGAAACGCTGAGTGTGGGGGTGGAAACCGAAGCGGTGTTCATAAGCGTTCTCCGTGGCCGCCCCGCCGGCAGCCGGTTGGATCTCTGCGGGTCGACGGCAGGTCTCCTGGCTCGCGGACTTCGCGCCCCTTGCCGCCTTCCCGGAGCTTGCGCTCCAGTGGCCGATGGCGAAGGACATCCGCTTACAGTTGCGGGGGCAGCCGCGGTCTCGCACCGCGTTCCCTTTTCACCTCCTCGCGGAGGCACCGTCGGCGACGATCATTAGCCTTCGGCGTGTTGCTGTGCAATGCAGTGCGCGTCGCAAGGGCGTCATTCTCGGGCTTGACCCGAGAATCTCTTGCAGGGAGAGGCTCCGGGGCCTCCTTCGGATGGAGATGCTCGGGTCAAGCCCGAGCATGACGGCAGAGGATTTTTTGAATGGAGTTGCCCCAGCTCACCCTCGTCCTCGGCGGCGCCCGCTCCGGCAAGAGCCGCCATGCCGAAGCGCTGATCGAGGCCCTGCCGGCGCCCTGGACCTATATCGCAACCGCGCAGGCCTATGACGACGAGATGCGTGCGCGCATCGCCGAGCATCGCGCCCGCCGGCTGGCCGGCTGGCAGACGGTCGATGCCCCGCTCGAACTGGCGGAGGCGATTGCCGCGCAGCCCGCAGGCCGTCCGGTCCTGGTCGATTGCCTGACGCTCTGGCTGACCAATCTCATCCTTGCGGAGCGCGACACTGTCGCCGCCCGCGAGGCCCTGATCGCCGCTTGCAAGCGCGTATCCGCCCCGCTCGTGCTGGTCGGCAACGAAGTCGGGCTCGGCATCGTGCCGGAGAATGCGCTGGCTCGCCGTTTCCGCGACGAGGCCGGGCGGCTGCATCAGGCGCTTGCGGCGCGGGCGGCGAGCGTGGTCTTCATGGTCGCCGGATTGCCGATGCGAGTGAAATGATGACGACGGATCAGGAAGACGCCGCCCGCCACAAGGCGAAGATGGAGAAGCGCAAGGCGGTTCAGGACGCCGAAGTCGCCTCCAAGACGGTCGAAAAAGGCCTACTCATCGTCAATACTGGCCCCGGCAAGGGCAAGTCGACGGCGGCTTTCGGGCTGATCCTGCGGGCGCTCGGCCATGGCTGGCGCATCGGCGTGGTGCAGTTCATCAAGGGCGCCTGGTCGACCGGCGAGCGCAAGGCGCTCGAAGCCTTCGGCGATCAGGTGAGCTGGCACAGCATGGGCGAGGGCTTCACCTGGGAGACGCAGGACAAGGTGCGAGACATCGCCGCCGCCGAGCGCGCCTTCGCCAAGGCGCGGGAGCTGATGGACGATCCGGACATTCGTCTGCTGGTGCTGGACGAGCTCAACATCGCCTTGCGCTACGACTATCTGCCGCTCGCCGAGGTCGTGGCGACGCTGGCCGCGCGCCGGCCGGACCTTCACATCGTCGTCACCGGCCGCAACGCCAAGCCGGAGCTGATCGAGGCGGCCGACCTCGTCACCGAGATGACGCTGGTGAAGCACCATTTCGCTGCCGGCGTGAAGGCACAGCAGGGGATCGAGTTCTAACAGGCCCCTTGCCGGGTTCCGTTCGTTTGCCGCAGAACGAACGCGAGCGGCCCTCGCGCGTTCATGCCCTCGATCGTCATTTTCGGGGGGTGAGTAATGGCAACTTTTCTGTGGGGAGAGCTGGACCTGCTGCTCAGGCTGCTGGCCGGGATGGCCGCCGGCATCGTCGTCGGCTGGGAGCGGACCAACAAGCAGCGCGCGGCCGGGATTCGTACCTTCGGGCTGGTCGGGCTGGGTACAGCCGCCGCTGCCACGATCTTCAGCGAGCCACATGAGGCCGACGCCGCCAGCCGCGTCGTCCAAGGGCTGCTTACCGGAATCGGTTTCCTCGGCGCCGGCGTCATCGTACTGCGCCGGGGCCATTCGACGCCGACGGGCCTGACAACGGCCGCAGCGATATGGGTTACCGCTGCGCTCGGTTGCGCCGCCGGGCTCGGCGATCATGCCATCGTGGCGTCGGCCACGCTGCTCGCGCTCGTCCTGCTCGCCATCGATCATTCCGTCGAACGCTGGGCCGGTCGCGGTCGGGCGGCGGATTCTGGCAACGCGCCACCTTCCTGAGTGGTCGAGGGGCCGCGGGGCGAGGGGTGCAGGGGGGGCGCCTGAGCGGTCCGTAGGCGATCTCGCCCCCGGCCTGCCGTGTTCCAACCCGGTCATTCCCGTTCCAGCCCTTGACGGCGGCCAGCCATCTCGTCAAATTGAATCCGAATTCAAATTCAATTTTGAGACCACCCATGGCCGGCATCGCACCGAAACAACCGCGCAAGGCTGGCAAGCGCGAGGCCATCCTCGCCGCCGCGCGCGGCATCGTCTCGGAGGTCGGCTTCCAGGAAACCTCGATCGCCGCGGTGGCCTCGGCCAGCGGTGTCTCGACCGGCAGCGTCTATTCCTATTTCGCCTCCAAGGCCGAGCTGATGGCCGAGATCGTCGCCGCCGTATCCTCGCGCGAGCTTGCCGTGCTGCGTGATATCGCCGCGAGCGACGCCCCCGTGGCCGAGCGACTGGCTGCTGCGGTGGAGGCCTTCGCCCGCCGCGCCTTCGCCAATCGCCGCCTTGCCTGGTCGATGATTGCCGAGCCTGCCGATCCGGCCGTCGATGCGACGCGGCTGGATTATCGTCGTGAGATCGCCGGCATTTTTCGCGCGCTTGTCGTCGAAGGTGAAGGGCAGGGCGCCTTTCGGCCCGTCGATCCCGATGCCGCCGCTGCCATGATCGTCGGCGGCTTCATGGAGGCTCTGATCGGCCCGCTCTCGCCGGACCGCCCGATCACTTCCGAGCGCGGCCGCGAGATCGCCGCCGCCCTTGCCGATCTCTCCCTCGCCGCGCTGATTTCCCGAGAAGGACAGGCCGCATGACCACGCTCGACGCTTACGGCTACGACACTCACGAAGTGCTGAACCAGGCGCCGGCACTGGCGGATTACGACGCTTTCGCCGCGGACCCTGCGCTCGGCAGTATTCTCGACACTTTCGGCGCCGGCTGGTTCCGCGAGCAGGCGAGCGTGGTCGGCGGCCATGTCGGGTCGCAAGCGGTGCAGGACCTCGCGCGGCAGGCCAATCGCACCCTGCCGGAACTGCGCACGCATGACCGCTGGGGCCGGCGCGTCGATCAGATCGAATTCCACCCCGCCTGGCACGAACTGATGGGGCTAGCCATGCGCGACGAGTTCCATTCGCTGTGCTGGACCAAGCCGCAGCCCGGTGCGCAAGTGGCGCGCGCGGCTGTGTCCTATCTCTGGAACCAGGGCGAGAACGGCATCTGCTGCCCGCTCGGCATGACCTATTCCGCGATCCCGGTCCTGCAGCGCGATCCTGCGCGCTGGGCCGAGTTTGGCCGGCTGATCACCTCCACTGATTACGACGGCCGCCCCTTGCCGGCTGCGCAGAAGCGCGGCGGCACGGTCGGCATGGCGATGACCGAGAAGCAGGGCGGCTCGGATCTGCGCCAGACCCAGACGGCGGCGACGCGCAATGCCGACGGCACCTATGCGCTCACCGGCCATAAGTGGTTCTTCTCCGTCCCGCATTCCGACGTGTTCCTGACGCTGGCGCGCACGGAGGAGGGCGTCTCCTGCTTCGTCGTGCCGGGCTGGTTGCCGGATGGTTCGCGCAACCGGCTGCAGATCCAGAGGCTCAAGGACAAGTGCGGCAACAAGTCGAACGCGTCGTCCGAGGTCGAATTCCGCGGCGTGATCGCCCACCTGATCGGGGAGCCCGGCCACGGCATCCGCGCCGGGCTTGAGATGAACCACTACACGCGGCTCGATTTCGCCGTCGGCTCGGCCGGATTGATGCGCCATGCGGTGGCGCAAGCCGCGCATCATACCGCCCATCGCCGCGCCTTCCAGAAGGCGCTGATCGACCAGCCGATCATGGCGAATGTGATCGCCGACCTCGCTTTGGAGGCCGAAGCCGCCGCCTGGCTCGCCTTCCGCTTCGTCCATGCGCTCGACAGCGAGGGCGAGAGCGAGGCCGAGAAGCTGATCGGCCGCATCGGCGCGCCGATCGCCAAATACTGGAACTGCAAGCGTGCCACCCCGGTCGCGGTCGAGGCGCTCGAGTGTCATGGCGGCAACGGCTTCATCGAGGATCACCTGATGGCGCGGCTCTACCGCGAGGCGCCGCTCAACGGCATCTGGGAGGGCACGGGCAATGTCGTCTGCCTCGACGTGCTCCGTTCGATCCGCCGCTATCCCGATTGCGTGCCGGCCCTGCTCGACGAGTTGCATGCCGCGCGCGGCAACGATCCCCGTTACGACGCCTTCCTCGCCGAGTTGGAAATCGATCTCGTCGATGTGCTCAAGCACGAGCATCTGGCGCGGCGCTTTGTCGAACGCATGGCGCTGGGCCTGTCGGCCTCGCTGCTCATCCGCCACGCGCCGCATGCGGTTGCGGATGCCTACGTCGCTTCGCGATTAGCCGGCGGCTGGTCGGGCCATTTCGGCTCGCTGCCGCAGGGGACGGATTTGCAGGCGATCGCACGACGGGCCGTGCCGGTGCCGAACTGAGGCTCTAGAGCAGCGTCACGGCCGCGAACAGCCCCGCTAGCGCCCAGAGCAGGCCGCAGGAGCGCTTGTAGAGCGCGAGCGCCCGCCTGATATCGGTCGCGTTGGCCTCGGCCCGGCCATCGCCCATCCAATGGTCGTCGACGCGGGTCTCGCCATAGACGCGCGGCCCGGCGAGGCGCAGGCCGAGCGCCCCGGCCATCGCGGCCTCGGGCCAGCCGGCGTTGGGCGAGCCGTGCTTGCCGGCATCGCGCCGCACGGCCCGCCAGGCGCCGCCGGCATCCGCCTGCCGGTCGAGCGCCGCCGAGACCACCAGCAGCAGCGCGGTCAACCGCGATGCCGGCAGGTTGACGAGATCGTCGAGCCGCGCCGCGGCCCAGCCGAAGGCGAGATAGCGTGGCGTGCGGTGGCCGATCATCGAGTCGGTGGTGTTGATCGCCTTGTAGGCAGCGATGCCCGGCAAACCGCCAACACCCAGCCAAAAGGCTGGCGCGGTGATGCCGTCCGAGAAATTTTCGGCGAGGCTCTCGATGGCTGCACGCGACACGCCGGCTTCATCGAGCGTCTGCGGGTTACGGCCGACGATCATCGAGACGGCGCGCCGCCCGCCATCGAGCCCATCCCGCTCCAGCCCCCCGGCGACGCGGGCGACATGCTCGTAAAGGCTGCGCTGCGCGATCAGGGTCGAGGCGATGAGTGCAAGCGGGATCAGGCCGAGTGGCCCGAAGGAGAGGCACAGGTTCTGGATCAGCGCCGACAGCGCGATGATGACGGCGAGCAGCAGCAGGAGCGCCAGCACGCCCATCGCCTTGCGCGTCGCGAAGGAGGCTGTCTCCCGGTTCAGCCCCCGATCAAGCCAGCCGATCAGCCTCCCGATCCAGGTGACGGGATGGCCGATTGCGGCATAGAAGCGCTGGGGATAGCCGAACGCCGCCTCGATCGTAAGCGCGAGCAGGAGCAGCGGCAGGCTGGCGGAGAGATTCATGCAGGGCGCGGGGCAGGGTCGTGGCTGAGGACGGTATCTGGCATGGCGGCGATCTCGCCACGGCCCGCGCGCTCTTTCCGGAGGCACCGCAGCCCTGGGTCGATCTCTCCACCGGGATCAATCCGATCCCCTATCCGCTTCCGGCGCTGCCGTTAAGTCTCTGGACGCGCCTGCCGGGCGCGGATGGCGAGGCGGCGCTCCTTGCGGCGGCCCGTATTGCATACCGCGTCCCGGCGCACGCCGGCATCGTCGCGGCGCCAGGCACGCAGATCCTGATCGAATTGCTGCCACGGCTGGCACCCGCCGGCCCCGTCGCGATTCTCGGCCCGACCTATGCCGAACATGGTCATGCCTGGCGCAAGGCGGGCTTTTCGGTCACTGAGACGGCCGCGTCTCCCGAAGACGCGGCGACGAGCGTCGTGGTCAACCCCAACAACCCCGACGGGCGCGCGCTGCCCCGCGACGAGCTGGCCCGGCTCGCCGCTCATTGCGCCGCCTGCGGCGGCCTGCTCGTCGTCGACGAGGCCTTTGCCGATTTCACGCCCGAAACCAGCATCATCCCTGACATTCCGACAAGCACGATCGTGCTGCGCTCCTTCGGCAAGACCTATGGTCTCGCCGGACTCCGGCTCGGCTTCGCCATCGGCGCTCCCGACTTGATCGCGCGCCTGAAGGCGGCGCTCGGTCCCTGGTCGGTCGCCGGCCCGGCGCTCCATGTCGGCGCACTTGCGTTGTCCGATGCCGATTGGCTCGCCGGGGCCGGCCGGGAACGGGCGCAGGATGCCGCGCGTCTCGATGCCTTGCTGGCGCTGCATGGACGCATCATCGGAGGAACCACCCTGTTCCGCCTCCTCGAAACGCCGAAAGCGGCGGCACTCTTCGCCCGCCTCGGCGGTCACGGCATCTATGTCCGCCGCTTCCAGCACGCGCCGGATCGCCTGCGTTTCGGCCTGCCGGGCGACGAGACCGCATGGTCGCGCCTGCATGCTGCGCTGGCCGTCGATACCCCCTGAGCATCGCGATTAGCGTGAAGCTTGCATGCGGCGGATGCGGGGACAGGAGCCGGCGGGCCGGCTAACGTCGACTGCATAAGGAATCGGGGAGAGACAACGCATGGCAGTCCTGCCGCCGGAAGGCGAACTGACGATCGGCTTCGCCCATGCCGCCTATCAGCTTCGGGACGAGTTCCTCACGCGCGGTCGTGCCGCGGCGAGTTTCGAGGTCAACAGCCTTGACGACCTGCGCGAGCGGGCGCCGGAAGCCGACGTGCTCGTCGTCTCCGGCCTGTGGCGCAACGACCTGCTGCCGCGATTGCCGAAGCTGCGTTTCATCCAGTCGATCAGCGCCGGCACCGACCAGTTCGACAAGCCGGCGATCGGCGCCGCCGGCATCCGCCTCGCCAGCGCCCAGGGTAGCAATGAGCGGGCGGTCGCCGAGCATGCGATGTCGCTGATCCTGGCGCTGACCCGTCAGATCCATTTCGCCCGGGACAACCAGGCGAAGCAGTTCTGGCGCCCGATGATCGGCGACAGGGCGCTGCGCGAGGATGAGCTCGGCGGCAAGACGCTGGTCATCGTCGGGCTCGGCCGCATCGGCCTGCGGCTGGCAAAATTGGCGGCGGCCTTCGACATGCGCGTCATCGGCGTGCGCCGCAGCCCGGAGCCGCAGCCCCATGTTGAGGCCGTCATCCATCCGGACAAGCTCGCAGAGACTGTGGCCGGCGCCGATTTCGTCGCCCTGACCTGCCCGCTGACGCCCGAGACGGAGGGGCTGATCGATGCCCGCATCCTCGGCGCGATGAAGCCGAGCGCTTTCCTGATCAATGTCGCGCGCGGTCGCGTCGTCGACGAGATGGCCTTGCTCGATGCGCTCGGCAACAGCGGCATCGCCGGGGCCGGGCTCGACTGTTTCCATGAGGAGCCGCTGCCGGCGATCTCGCCCTTCTGGCGCATGCCGCAGGTCATCGTCACCCCGCACAGCGCCGGCGAGACGCGGGCCTATGAAGGCAATGTGGTGGATATCCTCCTCGACAATCTGGGTCGCCTCGAACGCGGCGAAGCGAACCTGCGCAACCAGATCGTCTGAGCGGAACGGGTCGCTGCCATGACTTCGCCGAGAGTCTTCCGGCCGGGCGGCCCCTCGCTGATCCCGGCGCTCGGCATCACCCAGGTCTTCGGCTACGGCACGCTGTTCTATGCCTTCACCGTGCTGGCGCCGCGCATGACCGTCGATTTCGGCTGGGCGCCGGAATGGACCTTCGGCGGTTTCGCGATCGGCCTTTTGCTGGGCGGCGCCGTCGCCCCCGTCACCGGCAGCCTGATCGACCGCTACGGCACGCGGCTGGTGATGACGATCGGCTCCGCGCTGGCGGGCCTCTCGCTCTTCGCGCTGGCGGAAGCGCGGGGCATCGTCAGCTACACGCTCGCGATGGTCGCCTTGCAGGCGGTGACCACTGCCGTGTTCTACGACGCCGCCTTCGCCGCGCTGACGCAGGCGCGCGGCAGCCAGGCGCGCCGCGCCATCAGCCAGCTCACCCTGATCGGCGGCTTCGCTTCGACCCTGTTCTGGCCGCTGACCTCGAGCCTGCTCGGGATGTTCGACTGGCGCGGCGTCTACCGGCTCTATGGCCTCTCGCAGGTCCTGGTCTGCCTGCCCCTGCACCTGTTTTTCCTGCCCGGGCGGGTGAAGCGGCCGGTCGTCGCGCAGGCCGTGGATGCGGCCACGCCGGCCCCGCAGGAGTCGGAGCTGGCTTACCTCCATGGCGATGCGCGCCGCCGCGCCTTCCTGCTGCTGGCGCTGGCCTTCTCGCTGCAGGGCTTCGTCGTCTCGGCCATGGCGGTGCATATGCTGGCGCTGTTGCAGGGCTTCGGGCTCAGCGCGGCTGTCGCGGTCGGCATCGGTGCAATGCTCGGGCCGTCGCAGGTCGCAGGTCGCCTTGTCGAGATGCTGTTCGGCCGCGCCGTTTCGCCGGTCACCACGGCCTGGGTCTCGGGCTGTCTGATGCCGCTCGGCCTTGCCCTACTCCTGGTCGGCGGGGCGCTCCCGGTTGTCGCCGGGCTCTTCGCCATCGCCTTCGGCATCAGCATGGGGCTGAGCTCGATCGTGCGCGGCACTGTCCCGCTCCAGCTCTTCGGTCCGGTCGGCTTCGGCGCGACCATGGGCAAGCTCTCGGCGCCGGGCCTCGTCATCAAGGCGGCGGCGCCGCTCGTCTTCGCCGTCTCGCTGGAGCGCGGCGGCGTCATGCTCTCGACGCTGCTGCTGATCGCCTTCTCGGCGTTCGCCGCCGGTGCGCTTTTCCTGCTGGCGCGCAGCCGCTCGACCTGAGTTTCAAGCCCGCATCGTCCGCCACCAGTTGCGCGCGGCATCGCGCGTCCGCATTGCCAGCGCATAGGCGGCGGTGGCCCGGACTCGGCCGAGCACATTGTCGCGCACGCGTACTACCTGTCCCATGATCCAGGCGAACCAGCGATAGCGCAGCAGTTTCTCGCGGCCGGCATGGTAGATGCGCTCGACGAAGACGAAGCTCATCAGATGCGCGAACGCCGTCACGACGAGCCCGGCCCAGAACTGCCCGCGCGCGAACAGCAACAGGCCGAAGAGCTTCAGCGGCTCGGCAATTGCGAAGGGGACCGCCAGCGCCAGCAGGACGAGCGGCGGCGGCAGCGTGGCGACGCTGTCCTCGAGCCGGCGCATAACGCGCAATTCCGCGAGCCGGCGCAGCAGCGGCCGGTAGAGCGGCCGCAGGAGCTCGTCGAGGACGACGAAAACGGTGATGACGGCGCGCAGGATCGCGAGCAAGCCGCGGACGAGCGGGCCGCGCTCCGGTGCTGATGGGGGCGGAAGATCGTCGGTCATCGCAACCGATTCATAGGCCGGGATTTGCGGCAATTCCATGCTGCCCGGCGCGACAACCTTTACCGGCGTGCGTCTTCCTTGAGCATCGCCACGCCCTTCTCGGCGATCATCATCGTCGGATTGGCGGTGTTGCCGGAGGTGATCGTCGGCATCACCGAGGCGTCGATGACGCGCAGGCCCTCGACGCCGCGCACCCTGAGCCGCCCGTCCAGAACCGCTCCCGGGTCGTCGTCGCTCCCCATCCGCACTGTTCCGACCGGGTGGAAGATCGTCGTGCCGAGCTTGGCGGCGGCCTCCAGCAGGGCTTCGTCCGACTGGGCCGCTTCGCCGGGCATGTATTCCTCCGGACGGAAGCGGGCGAGCGGTGCCTGCGCCACGATCCGGCGCGTCAGCTTCATCGCATCGACCGCGACCTGCCGATCCTCCTCGGTGTCGAAATAGTTCGGCGAGATCACCGGAGCATCACGCGGATCGGCCGAGCGCAGATGCACGCTGCCGCGGCTGGTCGGCCTGAGATTGCAGACGCTGGCCGTGAAGGCGTCGAACGGGTGGAGCCCTGAGCCCCAGCTATCGAGCGAGAGCGGCTGGAAATGATATTGCAGGTTCGCCGTCGCGTATTGCGGTGAGGATTTGGCGAAGGCACCGACCTGCGATGGGGCCATGGTGAGCGGGCCGGTGCGCAAGGCCGCCCATTCCAGCGCCATCAGCGGCCGGCGCCAGAGCCGGGCATAGTCGCTGTTCAGCGTCTTGACGCCGGCGACCTTGTAGACCGGCCGGATCTGGAGATGGTCCTGCAGGTTCTCGCCGACGCCGGGTGCATCGACCAGCGTCTCGATGCCGAGGTTCTGCAATCGCGCGCCGCCGCCGATGCCGGAACGTTCGAGCAGGAGCGGTGAGGCGACGGCACCGGCGCAGAGCACGATCTCGCCGCTGACCTCGACCCGGAGCTTCTCCTCGCTCGGCGTGCCCAGCCCGTGGGTGAATTCGACCGCCTTCGCCCTGCCGCCCTCGAAGACGATGCACTCGACATGGACGCGGGTCTCGAGCCGGAGATTATGGCGCTCCTTCTGCTCGAGCAGCGGCTTCAGGAAGGCGCGATAGGCGCTGAGCCGCCGTCCGCGCCGCTGGTTCACCTGGAAATAGGAGGAGCCTTCATTGTCGCCGGTGTTGAAATCCGGGATCTTGGCGATGCCGGCGGCTTCGGCCGCGTCGCGGATGGCATCGAGGATCGCCCAGCGCACGCGCGGATGTTCGACGCGCCATTCCCCGCCGGCCCTGTGCAGTCCGCCGGGCGGCGGCGCGATATGGTCCTCATGCGCAAGGAAATAGGGCAGCACGTCGTCCCAGCCCCAGCCGGAAAGGCCGCGCTGGCGCCAGCCGTCGTAATCGGCGGCCTGGCCGCGCATATAGACCATGGCGTTGATCGCCGAGGAGCCGCCGACCACCTTGCCGCGCGGATAGGCCAGCGCCCGCCCGCCGAGACCGGCCTGCGGCTCGGTCTGGAACAGCCAGTCGGCGCGGGGATTGCCGATCGCGAAGAGATAGCCGACCGGGATGTGGAACCAGATCCAGTCGTCCAGGCCGCCGGCTTCGAGCACCAGGGTCTTGCTCTCCGGGTCGGCTGCCAACCGGTTGGCGACGACGCAGCCGGCGGAACCCGCCCCGATCACGACATAGTCGAAGCTGCCGATCAGGCGGCGGTCGGTGGAGGCGGTATCAGGCATGGCGTTCCCGGGGACACGGCTGCGAACCTGCCGGGCTTGTCGGCAGTGAACGAGCAATCTGGCATAGGTCGCAATGCTGTGTCAGCGCGTGGCTCTGCACATCCGGACCGCCGCTTTGTGGCTTGCCTCGGCTTGGGAGCCAACTGAACTTCCCGCCCCGATATCGCGGCGGACCCAAGATACTTGTCATGGCCATGAGAATATGGCGGAAGGGGATCGCTAGCCGTCGCATGCATCCTTTTCACGAGGAACAGCAATGGGGACTCGGCATCGAAGCTCCTGCTACCCCGAGAACGAGCGCTATGGATCAGATTTTGCCGGATGAGACCGCGAAAAAGCTGCTGCAGCGCGTGCGGGACCGCAGCTTTCGGGTTGGGGTCATCGGCCTGGGGTATGTCGGCGTGCCGCTCGCGTTGGCGGCCCTCCGTTCGGGGTTCGAGGTGCTCGGTTTCGATATCAACTCCGCCCGCGTGTCTGAGCTCAACGCGGGCAGAACCGGGATCAGGCATATTCAGGCCGACGATCTCGCCGCAGCCGCGAGCACGGGGCGTTTTCTCGCCACGGACGACTTTTCGCGACTCGGCGAGCCGGATGGCCTGATCATTTGCGTGCCGACACCACTCACGCGTCATCGCGAGCCGGATCTGAGCTTCATCGTCCGGACCGCGGAAGCCATCGCGGCACGTCTGCGACCGGCGCAGTTCATTGCGCTGGAGTCCACCACTTACCCGGGCACGACCGAGGAAGTCCTCAAGCCGATCCTTGAAAAAACGGGCTTGAAGAGCGGGACGGATTTCTTCCTGGCCTTCTCGCCCGAGCGGGAAGATCCTGGCAATCCGCACTTTGCAACCGTCTCGATACCCAAGGTCGTCGGCGGTGACGGTCCCGAGGCACTGGCGATAGCGCAGGCCCTGTATGGCGAACTCGTCGTTCGGACCGTACCGGTCTCGTCGACCTCGGTGGCCGAAGCCGTGAAGCTCACGGAGAACATCTTTCGCTCGGTCAATATCGCGCTCGTGAACGAGCTGAAGTCGATCTATGGGGCTATGGGCATCGATGTTTGGGAGGTTATCGACGCCGCCAAGACCAAACCATTCGGCTTCATGCCGTTCTATCCCGGCCC
Organism: Allobosea sp. NPDC055353; assembly: GCF_053644975.1. Lineage (NCBI taxonomy): Bacteria > Pseudomonadati > Pseudomonadota > Alphaproteobacteria > Hyphomicrobiales > Alloboseaceae > Allobosea > Allobosea sp. NPDC055353. Next base: position 340,711 of record NZ_JBSHMC010000001.1, read on the forward strand.
AGGGTTGGGCGGGCACTGCATTCCGATCGACCCTTTCTATCTGTCCTGGAAGGTCCGGGAATACGGGATCACGGCGCGCTTCATTGAGCTGGCAGGCGAAATCAACACGGGGATGCCGCATCTGGTGGTCGAACGGCTCGCGCAGGGGCTGGATCAGCACTTTGCACGCGGGTTGAACGGAGCGCGGATTCTCGTCATCGGCGCCGCCTACAAGAAGAATGTCGACGACATGCGTGAAAGCCCGTCATTGCGCCTGATCGAACTGATCGAGCAGCGCGGTGCCTCCGCATCCTATCACGATCCCCATGTCCCGATCATTCCGCAGACCAGGGAGCATGGCGGCCTTGCCGGGCGCCGATCCCTTGATCTCGCCCCCGGCACCATCGCCGGTTTCGATGCCGTTCTCATCGCCACCGACCACGACGCTATCGATTATAAGACGCTCGTCGCGGAAGCCCGTCTTGTCATCGATACACGCAACGCTTGCGAGCGGAACGGCGCCTTCGCAGCCAACGTGATCAAGGCCTGACGGAGTTTGCCGCGAGGAGGCGGACATGGCCGGCCCCGGCGGGTGCCTGGGGGCGGAAGCGCGTGTGGAAGCGCCTGCCCTGGAGGTATCGGCGCCGAGGCGGAAGGCTCTTGAAGGTGGGGGAAGATCATGCGCCTTCGCCGGTCAGCATGGCGCGGACCCAAACGCCTTGACGTCGGCTCTTCCCGCCGTTGACCGTATCGTTGGGCGGATGCTAAGCGCTCGCCGCGTCGCCGGGTTAAAGCTTCTTAAGCCCTACAGGATCTAGTACGCAGTATAATGAAGCGCTTAGCGATTGTCACAACTGCTGCGCCGCCTTCTGCCAGTGGTCAGGCGCGGGTGCTGGGCGCGCTTCTGGCGCAAGAGCGCGGCGAGTCGAGGCATCTTTTTCTATCCGATCAACTGCAGGCACTCGACCCGAGCGAATCTGGATTTGGCGTTTACGTCGCCTTGTCACCACCGAGATTTCAGATCATCCGGACCCTCGGAAATCAGCATATCCAGCGGCTCAATAACTTCGTCGGGCTGGTACGGGACGTTTGGACGCGCGCGGGCGAAATTGTCGCCGCCGTTAGGACGCATCCGGTGGAGATGATCGTTGGATGCAGCGGCAATCCCTTCGATCTGCCGGCCGCCGCCATCGCCGCAAGGCGTTTGAAGCTTCCCTTTGTCGCCTATCTGTTCGATGACCCGGTCTATCAATGGGAGGAGGGCCTCTATCGCAGCCTGGCGCGGTTCTGGGAAAAGCGATGGGCGGTGCGCGCGGCGAAGGTCATCGTTCCGAATGAGGTGCTGGCCGACGATGTGCGTGCCCGCGTCCCTGGCGCCTCCATTGCCGTTGTCCGCAACCCTGTCGATCTGAAGCAGATCGAACTGAGGGAGGTGGGTTCGGATGGTGTCGCGCAGGTGGCCGCCGCCCCGAGCGCGCAGGCTCCCTGGACGGTGCTGTACACCGGCTCGGTCTACAGCGCGCAGGCGAGCGCGTTCCGGAATTTGGTCGCTGCGCTGGAGCGGACCGGGGGGCGCTTCCATCTTCATGTCCACACGGCGCAAAGCGAGGCGCAGGTCCGCGACAACGGTCTTGTCGGCCCCTTCGTTCGCCGTTTCGACCACCTGCCGCAGGCGCAGGCGCTGCTGCGCCAGCGAGAGGCGGATATCTTGTTCTTACCCCTTGCTTTCGAATCGCCCATCCCTGAAGTTGTAAATTCCTCGGCTCCCGCCAAGGTTGCGGAATATCTCGCTTCGGGACGACCTGTCGTCGTACATGCGCCGCGAGGATCCTTCGTATCGTCGTTTTTCACGGCGCGCCGGGCGGGGCTGGTCATCGATCGACCGGATGTCGAGGCGCTCGCGCAGGCCCTGTCCCGGTTGAGCGAGGATGCGACGTTGCGGGCCGATCTCGTCGCCAATGCGAAGGCCGCGGCCAAGGAGTTCGGGGTCGATCGCGCCCGTGCGGCCTTCTCGGCCGCACTCGACGAAATCGCGTAGGATGAAGCTTGTGTCGAACGGAAGACGACCCCGCATCCTGTTCGTGGCGATGCATCATTCCGTGCACGCGGCGCGCTGGATCGAGGCGTTGATCGATGCGGGCTTCGACTTGCATTTGTATCCGGTCGACCCTGCGCCTCCACACGCTTACATCCGCGGCCTGACGTTCCACGTGCCGACGCCGCCATCGCCTGTCGTGCCTGCACCGCCGGTTTCGAACAGCCGGCGGGCGGCACGCTTTCTTCGGCATGCGCTCAGGGATCCGTCGGGCGCGATCCGGCTGCTGCGGGAAAAGCTCGCTCGCCCTGCGGCGCCACAGCCACTGGAGACATTGCCGCGGGCTGGCAGCCCTGTTCGCGTTCGTCCGGTTCCGTTCGGTGGTGACGATCCGCAGGCGCGGGTGCGGCTCGGCCGTCCCGACGAAAGCGAGGAAACCATCATGGCGCTGCATGGCCCGCAGATGCTGGCCGAAGTGATCGCCGACGTGCAGCCGGACCTGATCCACTCCCTGGAATTCCAGCATAATGCCTATCTTGTGCTGGCAGCGCGCGATCTCATGCTCGCGGAAAATCCATCGCGTGGCTTCCCGCGCTGGCTTGCGACGAACTGGGGCAGCGACATCTATTATTTCGGCCGCGACGAAGCGCATGCGCGTCAAATCCGGCGAGTATGCGAGGCGGTCGACCTCTATTCCTGCGAATGTCACCGCGATCTCGCGCTCGGGCGCGATTTTGGCTATCGAGGCCCCGAACTGCCAGTTCTGGCCAATTCCGGCGGCATCGATGTCGATGCCGCCCAGCGCCTACGCGCCCAGACCCCGCCATCGCAGCGCAAGCTCATCATGGTGAAGGGCTACGATCATTTCGCCGGCCGTGCCATGGTCTCCCTGGCGGTGCTCGAGCGTTTCGCTGACCGCCTGAAAGACTATGAGATCGTCATGTTTTCGGTTGGTGCCCGCCCCCGAGCCCGCGCACTCGAATTGAAGGCTGCTGGTGTCCTCGACATCCGCATCATCGACATCGCCACCCATGACGAGATTCTGGAATGCTTCGGGCGCGCCCGCGCTTATTTGGCCGTCAGCATCTCCGACGGCATCTCGACATCGGTGCTCGAGGCGATGCTGATGGGCGCATTTCCAGTGCAGACCAATACCTCCTGCTGCGAGGAGTGGTTCGTGCAGGGTGAAACCGGCTTCTCCGTCTCCCCGGACGATTTCGAAGAGATCTGCGCGCAGTTCGAACGCGCGCTGACGGATGACGGCCTTGTCGACGAGGCGGCGGTGCGCAATCTCGAGATCATCCGGTCCCGCCTCGATCAGTCGGTGATGACACCAGCCATCCGGGACTTCTATCGTCAAGCGCTCGGCGCGCCGCCCCGTGGCGATGGGAGTGAACCCCGCTGAAAGTTCTCCAGATCAACGCAAGCGATGTCGTCGGCAGTCGCTTCAACAATTTCGACCTTCGCCATCTGCTTGCTGCGGAGGGCATTGAGTCCACGCATCTGGTGTGGAGCAAGCTGAGCGACAGCCCGGATTCGCAGCTCTTCTTCAAGGTCCCTGGAGCGCGTCTGGCCAACCGGGTGATCAATCGGATTGAATCGAGGCTTTCGATCCATTCGCGCCTGCAATGGCAGGCTTACGCGCTGGCACTGTCGAAAGCCTATCGCGAAGCTGACCTGGTCCATTTCCATATCGTCCATGACGGCTATTTCAGCCTGGATGCATTGCCTTGGCTGACGCGCGGCAAGCCGAGCGTGTGGACCTGGCACGACCCTTGGCCCATGACGGGCCATTGCATCTATTCGCTGGAATGTGAGCGGTGGCGCGAAGGATGCGGGCAGTGTCCGTCGCTCGATCTGCCCTTCCCGATGCGCAAGGACCGTACGGCGGAACAATTCGCCTGGAAGAAGCGCATTGTCGCCAGAAGCCGCGCGCAGATCGTGGTCGCCTCCCGCTACATGCGTGACATGGCTGCGCAGTCTCCCATCGCCGCAGGGCAAAACATTCAAGTCATTCCCTTCGGGATCGATCTGGCCCGTTTCCGTCCGGTCGATCCGCAGCCGGCGCGGTCCCGTCTGGGCATCCTGCCGGGTCGGCTGGTCCTCGGTGTGCGCGCCTTTGCGGACAGCCCGTTCAAAGGGTTCGAATATGTCGTCGAAGCCCTGCGTCAACTCCCCGACACCGGCATCCCTCTGACCATTCTGACGACCCACGGGAAGGGGTATCTCAACGAGTTCATCGGGCGTCACCAGATCATCGATCTCGGCTGGGTCAATGACGGTGCAGTGGTGATGGACACGTTCGCTGCGACAGATATTTTCCTGATGCCCTCGACGGCCGAAGCTTTCGGCATGATGGCGATCGAGGCCCTCGCCTTCGCCAAGCCGGTCATTGTCTTCGAGGGCACTTCGCTGCCCGAGATTGCCGGGGCGCCGGACGTTGCAGTCGCCACCCCGATGCGTGATGCGGCTGCTTTGGCTGCCGCGATCGAACGCCTCGTCCGGTCGCCGGACGAGCGCGAGCGGCGCGGCGCCGCGGGCCGGCGCTGGGCCGAGGCGCATTACAGCGACGTCGATTTCGCGCGCAGGATGTCCACTCTCTATCGAAAGGTGGTGCAGGGATGACGCGCGAGGCTCCGAGGAGGCGCATCCTTCTGCTGACCGACATTCCCCCTTGCAGCAATCTGACTGCGGGGATCGTGACGGCGCAGATGTGCCGTTTCCTGCCGCAGGACGAGCTTGCGATCTTCTGCGTCATGAATCCGCATCTTCAGCCGAAGCTCTACGACGATCTCGCGGGCATCGAGATGAAGACGGTCCGCAAGCCCGCCGAACTGCAGCGCCGGGTCCTGCGCGGCATCAGGGTGGGGAGAGCCGGTGCCGCGGCGATCGAGGCGATGAAGCGCATAGCCCTGCCTCGCCGCCTCATCCGCCAGGCGATAGACTATGGCCGGGCGGTCGGCGCGACTGATCTGTGGGCGATTCTGCAGGGGCAGACGATGGTCCGCATCGCCGCGCCCGTGGCGCGCGGGCTCGGCGTGCCGCTGCGCGTTCACGTCTGGGACCCGCTGCGCTGGTGGCTCGATGCCCACGGGGTCGATCCTGTCAATCGTCGGCTCGATCTCGCGCTGTTTGATCGCACCTTGCGCCAGGCGTCGAGCTGCGCCGCGGCGTCCGACCCGATGGCGCGGCATTATGAGGAAACCTACGGCGTGTCCTCGACAGCGGTCATCGCCTCGATCGACCCGGCACTCGCGCAAGCGCCGCCGCCGAAGCTTGTCAGCGACGACAGCGTCGTTATCGGGATGGTCGGCCAGTTCTACGCCAGCGAGGAATGGGAGAAGCTGGTGACGGCCCTCAATCTCGCCAAATGGCGGGTGGGAAACCGCAAGATCGTTCTGATGACCTTCGGCCATGAGCGGCCGCCGACCGGCGTTCCAGATGGACATCTCACCTTCATGGGCTGGATGGATCAACCGGACGTGATACGCGCGATAGCTGACCGCTGCGACATCTCCTATTGCCCTTATCCGTTCGCACAGAAGATGGCGGAGGTCTCGCGTCTCAGCTTCCCCTCCAAGGTGCCGACCTACCTGGCGGCGGGCCGGCCCATTCTGTTTCACGGCCCGTCCTACTCCGCGCCTTATGCCTATCTGGAGGCGAGGGGGGCAGCCTACCTCTGCCGCGATTCCGAGCCGGCCGCGGTCTATAACGGGCTTTCCCATCTGGTCGAGGATCGCGCGCTCTACGAGGCGACGGCTCTGGCCGCGCGGCAGGCTTTCCTCGCCGATTTCACGCTGCCGCAGATGGAGCGCGCGGTGCTCCGGTTCCTCGGTTATGGCTCCGCCGAGCCATCCTGAGATACCCGTTCTTGCTGTGGCTCAGCCAGCCGCCAAGCGTTTGAAGGCCGGCGTATCGAGCTTGTCCATGTTGCTGGCGATCGAATTCGTGATCGACCACAAAATCCCGGTGCCGACCGGCCGGTCCGGATCCGGCTCTCCGTCGGTGAGATGGATCATCGACGGCGGCAGGAACCCGTACCTGACAGAGGGAAACATCAGGTGAGCCATCGCCAGAGCGGCTTGATCGAGATGCCAGATCAGCCGACCTGGGTGTGAAAACGCGTTGGCAATGTCCTGCTCGAGGCGACTGCAGAACCAGTCGCCTCCCTTGGTCGGCATGATCAGAAGCGCCGTGGCCGAAACCAGAGAGAAAATGTTGTGGGCCTGCCCGTCGAAGCGGATCAGAGCCACGTCCTTGCCCTCTCCCGCATGCAGGATCGGCTCGATCCCTGACATCACAAGCTGGTCTATGTCGCAAACGAGAAGCGGCTTCCGTACAACTGCCCGCAGGTCCTTGAGCAGCAAATACCGAGCGCTCGCGTAATACGTTTTCTGCTGCTCGGGAGACAGCCCGGACAGATCAGTCGTTTCCGTCGATACGGAGATACGCTCCGCTTCCTGGAGCGTTCGAGCGAGTTCGTTGACTTCGGGCGTCGGGTTGATGATGTGGGCGTGAAGGTGGATATTCCCGCCGCCGTTCATGCGGATCGACCGCGCGACGGCGGTAGCATACCGACAAAAGTAAACGCTATCGCTGGCGATCACGTAGACGGCCTGCGCCTGCGGTGAAATCGGAATTTCGCCGATGTCCGCGACGCGCGATCGAGCCGGAGCGGGATCGCTGTATTCGTCGAGATAGAGCGCGTTCGTATAGGTGCGGCTCCCTGTCCCCGTCATCACAGGCAGATCAAGCCGGAACATCTCCAGAGCTCCGGCAATATTGCCGCGGACCGCGCGCACGCTGCCGAGGGCATAGGCAGCGTGCGTCGAGGACGGAAACAACTTGAGCGCCTGCTTCAAATGCTCATCGGCTTCCGCGAGGCGGCCGGCCCGCGCGCGGATCACCCCGGCATTGAACAGAATATCAAAATCCGGCTTGTCTCGCAGTCTGCGGAAGGTCTTCGTTATTGCGGCATCCGCCGCCGGAAGATCTCCTGCCTCCAAGCGGGAAATCGCCTCCTGAAAGCATTGCTTGGCCGAAGCCCTGCCGAGGTACTTCTCACAGACATAGGCTAAAGCCTGTCTCAACATGCCAGCCGCCTCAATCAGGCGGGAACCCGCCACCAGACTGCCGCCCCGTCCACGGGCTCCATCGGAGCCTCGATACCGCGCTCTTTACGGAAATCATGAATGGCCCGTGCGCAGGGCTCAAGCACATAATCGTCCACGATGACGAAGCCGCCCGGCGATACCTTGTGATAGAGCGCGTGAAGCGCATCCATCGTGCTCTCGTACATGTCGCCGTCGAGCCGCAGCACCGCCAGCCGGTCGATCGGAGCGGTCGGAAGCGTATCCTTGAACCAACCTTCGAGAAACACCACCGTCTCGTCCAAGAGGCCGTAGCGTCGGAAATTGTCCTCGACATCGCGGCGCGAGATCGCAAGCTCCTTCACGGTGTGATGCTCGTCGCCCTTGTCCTCGGGATACTTGTCGGCATCAGGCGGCGGCAGCCCCTTGAAGCTGTCAGCCACGAAGACGCGGCGTTGCGTCTCGCCCTGCGCCATGAAGATGCCCTTGGCATAGATGCAGGCCCCGCCGCGCCAGACGCCGGTTTCGATAAAGTCGCCGGGAACGCCTTCTTCCAATGCCCGCGTCGTCAGCATCCGCAGGTTGCGCATGCGCGCGGTCCCGATCATCGTGACCGCCTGTTTGGGCCAATCGCGACCGATGGCGCGCAACGACGCGTCAAAAGTGCCCTCCGTCCAAGGCGCTTGCGAGCCATCTTCGGTCAGCAGGCCTGTCAGCGACGCTTCGAGCAGATCGAGATAAAGATTTGCGGCGCGCCCATTGCCGACATCTGCGGTTTGGCCGCGGAACTGGCTGCCCAAGCGGGAAATTGCCTCTTCAGCCCGCGCACCGACCCCCAAGACGTTGGCCGTGAGATTGTTCAGCTTTCCACTCGTCGCCGCATGATGGGTGTTCAGATGCTGCAGAATGTCGTTGAAATGGTCTCCGACCACATCTCGAAAAACGTCGCGTTCCGCCTCGTGCGCATGAGCAAGGGCCAGAGCTGCGTCGCGCTCCTCGATCAATCGGGATGCTTGAGCGCGCGCTTGTTCCAGCAGCTCCAAGGCGCCTGCCTTCTCGGCCAAAGCGCTTGCCCTTTCGGCCAACGCGCTTGTCCGTTCAGAATCGAGTTTGGCGATACTTTGATAATACCGCCGAAGGCCGGGAGAGCGGCGCAAAATTTCTGTTTTGATTGACAACTGTGACACCCGTCGTCTGTCAGCGCGAGATCAGCTCGCGGCGGAAACCTTGCAACTGCTCCAGCTGCGCCGTGTGGGCGCGCAGAACCTCGTCCCCCATAATGTAGCGGAGGATGTTGTCAATTCCCTGCAGCGCCTTGCCCTTATCATAGGCTGCGGCATCGGGGCTCGCGCGCACAATGCTGAGAGGCGAGGCAATGCCAAGGACGCCATATCGGCCAGCAAGCGATAGCCATAGACAGACATCTTCGCCAAGATGAATGTCGGTTTCAAATTTCAACCCTTCGTCAAACAGCGAGCGGCGAAGCATGACGGTCGGCGTTGCGATGCCGCAAGACCCGATGATCTCGGGAAATGCGTTGCCTTCCCCGGATGCCATATAGACCAGTTCCGTTCGGCCGCGCCAATGGCGGAAATAGCTCGTCTGGGAGAATGCCGCATCTTCCTCTTCCATTCGGCGCAGCTGCGACTTGAGCTTGGCGGGGAGGAACAGGTCGTCGCTATCCAGAAACGCGACATAATCGCCCTTCGCCAGGCCCCATCCATTGTTGCGTGCTGCACCGGGGCCGGCATTGTCCTGGCGCACATAGCGCGCGCGGGGGCCGAGTGCTTCGACTGCCGCTTTCAACAAGCTCATGTCCTCGGTCGATCCGTCATCGACGACGATGAGTTCCCAGGTCGGATGTGTCTGCCGCTTGAGGCTGTCGAGCGCACCCAATGTCTGCTCGACACGATTGAAGACCGGCATGACGACGGAAATCAGAACGTCGTCGATCGCTCTGAATGCCTCTTCGCGTAACGTTTCAGCGGCCTGTGTCAGGTTGTTCTTCGCAAGGAAATCCGCCGTCGCCAAGTCGAACCGCGTCGGATTTCCTTCGTGCCGCACCTTTTCCTGCCTATCGATGCCTTTAACCGTCGCCAGCCAGAACTGGGTGGCCTCCTGGATGTGATCGATCTTTTTCGATCCCTGCTCATCGTGCCAGCGGCTGTCGATCAGAACGCGGGGCATATGGCGGAACGGGTAGCGCGCGATCATCCGGCGCCACAGATCGTAATCCTGCGTCGTGGGCAGAGCTTCGTCGAAGCCGCCTACGTCGTCGAATATCGCCTTCGGGATGAAGACCGAGCAGCCGTGCACAGAGCCGCGCAGCAAGGGATATAGCGGCTTGCGCGTCAGCATCTCGTGGTCGAGCGCAACATCCGTGATCAGGGATCCTTGGGCATCGATCAGGCGATAATTGGAGAACAAGACCTCCGGTCGGGAGCCGTTGGCCACCCAGTCCTGAACCTGGATGGCGGTCTTTTCAGGGTGGTGACGGTCATCGTGCGACAGCCAGCAGAATATCTCTCCGGTCATCGCCTGAAGGCCGGCATTCAGCGCGCTCGCAACCCCGCCATTCGGCTTGTCGACGAAAACGATCCGGTCTCCGTACGAGCGCGCGATGGCCTGCGTCGCGCCGTCGTCGCGCGAGCCGTCGTTCACGACCACGACTTCGGTGTTCGCCCATGTCTGCGAGAGCGCCGAATCGATAGCGTCACGCATGTAGTTGGAGCCGTTGTAAACGGGCACTATGATGGAGACGCGCGGGTCTTGCATGGCGTTAAGCTTGGCAGATGTTTATGTGGGCAGGCGGCGTCCGGACCAATTGCAATCGTGTCGCTCTTGCCGATAGTCGGCACGCATCGGCGTCACGCATCGGCCAGGTCCTTCGGATGATCCGGCTCGACAGGGGCCATCACGATGCGGTCCATCTCGATCGCGAACATGACGCCGTTCCGGAAAGGCGAATGGACGTCGAACATCAGCGCGTCGTGCATCCATTGATGCTGCACGTGGTTTTCCAACGTCCCGGAAGCACAGGCAGCGGTCAACGAGTAGCGTCCCGAGGCGAGCGCGGGCAGCCGGAATGCGAAGGTCGTCTCAAGTGTCTGGCCCGCTCGAGCCGTGATCGGGTTGGCGAGAGTCGTCAGGAAGGTGTTGTCGCCGAGGATAGGCTGACCGAGACGGTCCTTGACGTGGAAGCCCACGATCGGCGCCTCGATATCCTCGATAACGGCGACGTCGATGACAAGCTGCACATCCTCCCCACCCTCGATCCAGTGTAGCGGCGAACCGTCGGCATGGGTGAGGCTAACGCGCTGGATGCGCGCCTTGCCGCTCCCGAAATCGGCGCTGTCCGCCATGGTGTCGAAGATCGCCGGGCGGTCCGGTCTGGGCGGCTCGGGGAGCGAAGCGCGTTTCGGCTGCGCCTCGGGCGGCATTTCCTCCGCGGCCGTCGCCGGCGCATCGGTCGGGCGCGTATTCGCCTTGGCGCGAGGCCGCGGGGTCGGTTGATCCGACAGTCCTTGCGCCTGGCTCATGATGGACGCCGAATAGGCTTCGCAGACCTCCTTGGCGGAGCCCTGCATCACCAGATCGCCCTTGTCGATCCAGATCGCGCTATCGCACAGGCTCATCACCGCGCCGGTATCGTGGCCGCAGAACAGCACTGTCCCGCGTTCGCGGAACTGCCGCAGCCAGCGCAGGCATTTCTGCTGGAAATAGGCGTCGCCGACCGCCAGCGCCTCGTCGATGATCAGGACATCCGCATCGACATGGGCGATCACCGCGAAGGCCAGGCGCATCGCCATGCCGGTGGAATAGGTCTTCACCGGTCTTTCGATGAAGTCGCCGATATCGGCGAAGGCGATGATGTCGTCGAACCGGGCCTGGGTTTCCTCGCGGCTCATGCCGAGGATCGAGGCGTTGAGATAGACGTTCTCGCGACCGGTGAATTCAGGGTTGAAGCCCGATCCCAGCTCCAGCAGCGCCGCGACGCGACCCTTCACGCGTGCTTCGCCTTCGGTGGGGGACAGTGTCCCGCACACGAGCTGCAGCAATGTGGATTTGCCCGACCCGTTGCGGCCGATGATGGCCATGCTGTCGCCGCGCGGGACCTGGAAACTCAGGGATTTGAGGGCCCAGTGATTGCTATAGTAGTTCTTCTCCGGCCATTTCAGGCCGAAGGTGCGCAAGGCCGGGGCCAGCGTCCGCCGCACGCGCGGCATCAAGGCCTGGGCGAGCCGGTCGGACGGGCTCTGGTAGATGTGGTAGGCTTTTGCGAGCTGCCTGGCCTCGATCGCGATCTCAGAGGACATCGGCGAAACCCACGCGCAGGCGATTGAAGACCCAGAACGCTGCGGGCAGGGTCACCAGCGCTCCCAGCCACAAAAACGCGAGAGCGTGCCAGTCAGGAGCCCGGCCGAACAAGAGCACGTTGCGAGATTCCTCGACCACAATGGTCAACGGATTGAGCTGCATCACCGTCCGGAAGCCGGGAGGAACCGCGGACATCGGGTAGAAGATCGGCGTCAGGAACATCGAGGCCGTGACGATGAACGTCACGATCTGTCCGATGTCGCGAAGATAGACGCCCAGGGCCGCAAGCACATAGGCCGTCGCGAGCAGCAGCAACAGGTAGGGGACGATGATCAGAATGAAGAGCGGTGCGGTTGCCTCGACGTGGCCGCTGTATAAGACATGGCCCAGCACGACGATCAGCAGGCCGAAGGCCGCGGTGATCAGGGCTCCCAGCACCACGACAATGGGCAGCACGCCGAGCGGGAAGACGACCTTCTTCACATAGCTGCTATGGGCGAGGATCAATCCGGCGGCCCGGTTCAGCGTCTCCGCCAGCATGGAATGCAGCAGGACGCCGATGAGCAACAACAAGGTGAAGTTGGCGTCGGCTCCGTCTGCCCCGGTTCCCCACCGCGTCTTAAACACCGACGAGAAGACGAAGGTGAAAATCAACGCGGTCAGGAGCGGTGTCAGAAACGCCCAGCCGACGCCCAATACGCTGCCGCGATAGCGTGCTTCGAAGTCACGCATTGTTAGACGCAGGGTCAGCTCCGTCGTTTGGCGCAGATGATCGCCCCAACTCGTCAACGCTTCAATCCTTGAACTCCAGCCGCACCGGGTTGTCGACCGAGGCGCCCCTTTAGCACCTCGTATCCGCGTCCCGCAAACGCCTTCTGTTGCAGTGCGGTGTGGAGCGCTCGACAATCCCGGATCGGTTGAGTAAATCGTGCTTGTCTTTGCGGACTGTCCGACCTGCTTGCGATATGGTCAAGACGCTGCTTCCACCGTTTGAGCGGAGATGCTCTTGACTAAAATTCTGATTCTTGGAGCGGCGGGCATGCTCGGCAACGCCGCCTACCGGCTTTTTGCCGCCTCGTCGGGCTTCGACGTCGTCGGAACGGTCCGCGGCGGTGCGCCGGGTGCGCTCCCGCAGAGCGCGACAGCCCGTCTGCTGGGAGGCCTCAACGCAACCGATCAAGACGGCCTTGTCCGGGTGATCGGCGAGACGCAGCCCGACGTCGTGATCAACTGCATCGGTGTCGTCAAACAGCTCTCCGCCGCCAAGGACCCGCTGGTCTCCATCACGTTGAATTCGCTGCTGCCGCACCGTCTCGCCGAACTTTGCGCAGCGGCGCGTGCACGCCTCGTGCACATCTCGACGGATTGCGTTTTCGACGGCCGCAAGGGTGACTACAAGGAAACGGATCCTTCGAACGCCGAGGATCTCTATGGCAAGAGCAAATTCCTCGGCGAGGTCGACTATCCCAACGCGATCACGCTGCGCACGTCGATCATCGGGCATGAACTCAATTCTGCCCATTCGCTGGTCGACTGGTTTCTCAGCCAGCCGGGTCCCGAGGTGAAAGGGTATCGCAAGGCGATCTATAGCGGCCTGCCCACCGTCGAACTTGCGCGGGTCATTCGCGACGTGGTCATTCCGCGCCCGGAGCTGCGTGGCCTCTGGCACGTCGCGGCCGAGAAGATCGACAAATTCGAGCTGTTGAAGCTGGTGGCGAAGGAATACGGAAAGGCGATCGCCATTGTCCCCGACGATGCGGTCGCGATCGACCGCTCGATGGACGGCTCGCGCTTCCGGGCGTCGACCGGATATACGGCTCCAGCCTGGCCGGAGCTGATCGCACGCATGCGCGCCGCACGTTGAGTGCACGCTAGGAGTAACCTATCCCATGGATATCAAGGGCAAGACCCTGCTCATCACCGGCGGAACCGGATCCTTCGGCAACGTCGTTCTGCGTCGCTTTCTGCGCGAGGGCATCGGCGAGGTCCGGGTCTTCAGCCGCGACGAGAAGAAACAGGAGGACATGCGCCTCGAGCTGAAGGATGATCGCGTCAAATTCTATATCGGCGACGTGCGCGAGCCCGACAGCCTGCGCGCGCCGATGCGGGGCGTCGATTTCATCTTCCATGCCGCGGCGCTGAAGCAGGTGCCGTCGTGCGAGTTCTACCCGATGGAGGCGGTCCGCACGAACGTCCTCGGCGCCAGCAACGTGCTCGAAGCCGCCATCGACGCCGGTGCGCAGCGTGTCGTCGTGCTCTCCACCGACAAGGCAGTTTATCCGATCAACGCCATGGGTATCAGCAAGGCGATGATGGAGAAGATCACGGTCGCCCGCGCCCGCCTGCTCGCCGAGAGCGACACCACATTGTGCGCGACCCGCTACGGCAATGTGATGGCTTCGCGCGGCTCGGTGATCCCGCTCTTCGTCTCGCAGGTGAAGGCCGGCCAGCCGATCACCATCACCGATCCGAACATGACGCGCTTCCTGATGTCGCTCGAGGAATCGGTCGATCTGGTCATCTATGCCTATCGCAACGCCAAGCAGGGCGACATTTTCGTCAAGAAGGCGCCGGCCTCGACCATCGGCCACCTCGCCGAGGCGGTGATGCAGATCCTCGGCAAACGCGTCCCGGTCAAGGTGATCGGCACGCGCCATGGCGAAAAACGCTATGAGTCGCTGGTTTCGCGTGAGGAAATGGCGCGCGCGGCCGATCACGGCGGATATTACCGTGTCCCGCAGGACGATCGCGACCTCAACTATGCCAAGTATTTCGTCGAGGGCGAAAGCGCGATCTCGATGGCGGAGGACTACACCTCCGACAATACCGAGCTTCTTGACGTCGAAGGGGTGAAGAAGCTGCTTCTCGGCCTCGACTACATCCAGGCTGAACTGCAAGGCTAGACATGCGTAAAGTGATGTCGATCGTGGGCACCCGCCCCGAGCTGATCAAGATGTGCCGCGTCATCGCTCTGCTCGACGAGCAGACGCAGCATATCCTGGTCCATACCGGCCAGAACTACGACTATGGCCTCAATCAGGTGTTCTTCGAGGATCTCGACATCCGCAAGCCCGACCATTTTCTCGAGGCGGCGGGCGGCTCGGCGATCGACACCATTGCCGAAGTGCTCAAGCGCTCCGATGCGGTGATGGAGCAGGAGAAGCCCGACGCGGTGCTGATCTATGGCGACACCAATTCGGGCCTGGCGGTGATTGCCGCCAAGCGGCGCAAGATTCCGGTCTTCCACATGGAGGCCGGCAATCGCTGCTTCGACCAGCGCGTTCCCGAGGAGCTCAACCGCAAGGTCATCGACCATCTCTCCGACATCAACATGACGCTGACGGAGCACGCCCGGCGCTATCTGGTCGCCGAGGGCCTGCCTCCCGAGCTGACCTTCAATGTCGGTTCGCATATGCATGAGGTGCTGGAGCATTTCCGTCCGCGCTACGAGGCCTCCGACATCCTCACCCGGCTCGACCTGACCGAGCGCCAGTTCTTCGTCGTCTCCAGCCATCGCGAGGAAAACGTCGACAGCGAGCGCAATCTCGCCGACCTGCTCGACTCGCTCAAAGGCCTGGCCGAAACCTATGATTGGCCGGTGATCGTCTCGACCCATCCGCGCACGCGCAAGCGGCTGGAGGCGCTCGGCGAGACCGAGCTCGATCCGCGCATCCGCTTCCTGCCGCCCTTCGGCTTCCACGACTACATCAAGCTGCAGATGACAGCGGCCTGCGTTGTGTCCGACAGCGGCACCATCACCGAGGAAAGCTCGCTGCTCGGCTTCCCCGCCGTGACCATCCGCCAGGCGCATGAGCGCCCCGAAGGCATGGACGAGGGCACGCTCGTGATGTGCGGACTGACGCGCGATTCGGCGCTCGACTCGGTGCGCTTCGTCATGCGCACCGACGCGGCCGGCCTCACGCCGCGGCCGGTTGGCGACTATGTCGCCGGCCCCGTGTCGCGCAAGGTCGTCGCCATCGTTCTGAGCTATATCGACTACATCAACCGCACGGTGTGGCGCAAACCGTGAGGCGGGAGGGCGCGGCATGTCCGGGCTGAAGATCCTGCACGTTGCGCCGCATCTGCGCCAGGGCGGCGCCGAACGGCTGCTGTTCGAACTCGCGACGTATCCTTCCGACGGAACGACCCACCATGTCGCGCTGATGCAGGACGAGGTGTTTTTCGACCGGGCCGGCCTGCATGTCGAGGATCTCGGCTTCGACCTGACGCGCCAAGTCGGGGCCTTGCTGCATCTGCCGGCCGCGCGCCGGCGTCTGCATGCCCTGATCGACCGGTTCAAGCCCGACGTCGTGCAGGGCTGGCTCTATTATGGCTCCTTCCTGAGTTCGATCGTCGGCGCACGCACGCGCCTCGTCTGGTCGATTCACAACACGACCTTCCCACATCTTTCTGCCAATCCCGTGCTGCATCTGGTCGATCGCGTGCTCGCCAGGCGCTCGCGCAGGCTTCCGGATGCGATCGTCTATTGCGCAGCGTCCGCGCGGGCTTTTCACGAGGCGCGCGGCTACGCGCCGGAGCGCGGCCGCGTCATCGACAATGGCGTCGACGTCGCTCTCTTCCGCCCCGACCCGGCCCGACGCGCGGCGCGCCGCGCCGCTCTGGCCCTTCCCGACACGGCCTTCACCGTGCTGCTGAGCGCCCGCAACGATCCGCAGAAGGACCTGCCCAATTGCCTCGACGCCTTCGCGCTGTTCCGGCGGGAGACGCCGGAGGCGCGATTGTTGCTGGCCGGGCGCGGCATGGATGATTCGGATGCGGCCCTGCGTTCCATGATCGCTGCACGTGATCTCGGCCCTGCCGTTCTCTTGCTCGGGGCGGTCGCCGACATGCCGGGCCTGCTCGATGCTGCCGACGTCGTTCTGCTCGGCTCGCGCTACGGCGAGGCCATGCCCATGGCATTGCTCGAGGCACTGGCGATGGGCAAGCCGATGGCGGCGACCCGCGTCGGCGATATCGGACGGCTGCCCTGTCCGGTCGAGGCGTTGGCGCCGCCTGAAGACCCGCGGTCGCTGGCTTCTGCCCTGAGCTTTGCGCGTGCTGGAGATCTGCGCTGGGCGGCGTCCTTTGCCGAAGTCCGGGCTCGTTACGGGCTGGATACGATGGTGCGCTCCTATGAGACTCTCTATCGCGGCCTGGTCGCGCAGAGACCAGCGCCATGAGATCCGAACTCCGGCTCGCCGTCGTCACCCCGGTCTTCAACGGCGCCGATTATATCGTCGAGACGGCGCGCTCCGTCGCGGAACAACTGCGCCCGGGCGACCGCTATGTCGTGGTCGACGACGGGTCTACCGACGATACGCGGGCTCGCCTCATTGCCGCCGATCTGCCGATCGATCTCTTGGCCCAAGCCAATGCCGGTGAGGCACAGGCGGTCAATGCCGGAATTGCCCGTGCAGCCTGCGACATCGTCGGGATTGTCAACGCCGACGATCCGATCCTGCCCGGCCTCCTCGATGCGGTGCGCGCTGCTTTTCAGGACGACCCGACGCTCGATGCGGTCTATCCTGACTGGGCTCAGATCGATGCGGAGGGACGTTCGCTCGCGACCATCGCGACACGGGACTATGACTACGAGGTGCTGCTCGGCCAGCATTTCTGCATACCTGGTCCGGGCGCCTTTTTCCGGATCCGCGTTCTCGCCGGTGAGCCGGTGCGCGACGCGCGCGCCTCGATGATTTCGGATTACGATTTCTGGCTGCGCTTCGGCCTGCATGGTGCCAGGGTGAGGCGGCTGCCGCAGGTCCTGGCGACATGGCGCCTGCATGCGGGCGGTGCGACCCGCCGCGGGCAGGGACCGCATCTGGCTCGCCAGAAGATCGAGACGATCAAGCGGCTGCTGGCGCGTCCCGACCTTCCGGAAGCCGTTCGGAAGCTGGGGCCGCAGGCGCTCAGCGCCGCCTATTATCATGCGGCTCTCGTCGGGCTTCGCGCCGCCGACACGCCGGCTCTGCGCTACGCTGTGCAATCCTACTTAGAGAAGTGGCGTTGGGAGGAGCCGATCGAGGCCACGCAACGTCGTGCAAAAATCCATCTTGCCTATGCCGCGTCGCAACCTTTCTCGGGCTGGCTGCACGCGCTCGCGTCGCCTTGGCTGCCGGCTCGCTTCAGCAGGCAGGCAGTGGTCGACCAGACCTTCGGCCTCATTCCCGCCGAGCGAAAGGAGGAGACGTGACGGCTCCGGCACCGCATGTCAGCGTCGTGATCCCGATGTTCAACCGCGTCGCGACCATCCGGCACGCGATCGACAGCGCCTTGTCGCAGAGCTTCCGCGACATCGAGGTGATCGTCGTCGACGACGCTTCGCGCGACGAGTCCGTCGCGACCGTCGCCGCGATCGACGATCCGCGCCTGCGGCTGCTGCGCCGCGAGCGCAATGGCGGAGCCTCGGCGGCGCGCAATGACGGCATCGCGGCGGCACGCGGCTCGCTGATCGCCTTCCTCGACTCCGACGACGAATGGTTTCCGCGCAAGCTCGAAATCCAGGTCGCGGCGCTCGAGGCTGCGCCTGCGCAGGCCGGCGTCTCCTGCACCGGCGTGGAGATGCATCTGCTCGATCACGGGATCACGAGGCTGCAGCCGCTGGAAGACACCCCCGACTGGGCGAGGCGCCTGGCCATGGATTGCGACCTCAGTCCCGGCACGACGCAGCTCACGCGTCGCGCGGTCTTCGACGTCATCGGCCCGCTCGACGAGACCCTGCCGCGCTTCGAGGACTGGGACTGGCTGATCCGCTATACGCGCACCGGCTCCATCGTGGCAGTGCGCGAGCCGCTGGCGCGCGTCTATAATCGCCGGGCCAGGCTCGCGGAAGTGGTCGAGCGCTCGGCCGAGCTCCTGCTCGCCAAGCATCGCGACGTCTTCGATGCGCTCGCGCCGGCGGATCGGCGCAAGGCGGTGGCCGATATCTGGCTGCAGGCGGTCGGCACCTATGCCTTCGAAGGCAAGTTCGGCGCCATCCGGCGTCCTGCGGCGGCGGCTTTTGCGCAGCGGCCCGTGCATACAATGGGCCGCCTCGCTGCTGGAGCTACGGCGGTGATCCGCGGACGGTTGATGCGCAGCATGAAAGGGCTGGCTCGGTGATCCTGTACTGCGCTCCCGCTTCGCCCTTTGCTCGCAAGGTGCGAATGCTGGTCCGTCATCTCGGGTTCGAAAGCGTTGTCGAGGAGCGCTTTGTCGATACCAGCGCGCCTGATCCCGCTTTTCTCACGGCGAATCCGCTGGCGAAGATTCCAACATTGGTGACTCCTGATTGCGGGGCGTTGTTCGACTCGTCTGTGATCGCTGCCTATTTGGACGCGCGTGCCGGTTATCCTCTGACGCCGCGCGGCGATGGCGGCTTTGCCGCGCAGGCCTACGAGGCCTTGAGCGACGGCGTGATGGACGCAATCGTTCTCGTCATCTACGAACGGCGCTGGCGAGAGGCAGAAAAACGCGAGCCGCGTTGGGTGGCACACCAGGAAGCCAAGATCGCGCGCGGCTTGACGCGCGCTGGCGACATAGTGGCCGATCCCGGCCATCGCCTCCAGATTGGTGATTTTTCGTTAGCTGCAGCGCTTGGCTATCTCGATCTTCGTTTCGAAGGAGCTTGGCGTGCGACCTTTCCCGGCTTGGAGAGCTGGCTTGACGATTTCGCCGCGCAGATCCCCGCATTCGACGTGACGCGCTATCAGAATTCGCCCCAGGCGCAAGCCTAGCGCGCCAGCGATAAGGTCGCGTCGCAGATTGTTTCCACCGGGCCGCCGGTCATGTGCGGAAAGGTCCCCAGCTCCAGGCGCGCTGTTCCCAGAACGTCAGCGGATGTGCCACGGCTCATGCCCAAAGGCCTTCAAAAAGAGCGAGCCAGAACACGCGCGACGGCATAAGAAGATTTTCCGTGTCATTGCCTGGGTGCCCCGTTGAACCATAGCCTGACGTTGAACCGTGTCGTCGTGACGGGAGCCGCCGGTTTCGTCGGCCTTCACGTGGCGGAGGCGCTGCTGCAGCGCGGCATCGAGGTCATGGGCGTCGATGCGCTCGTGCCCTATTATGACCCGGCGCTGAAGCAGGCGCGCCTCGCTCGGCTCACCGGCCACAACGGCTTCGCGTTCGAGCAGATCGATGTCGCGGATCATGACGCCTTCGATGCCGCGATCGGCGCGTTCCGTCCGGATGCGATCATCCACCTGGCGGCGCAAGCCGGGGTTCGCTATTCGATCGAGAATCCGCGCGCCTACGCCAGCGCCAATCTCGACGGCTTTCTATCGGTGCTCGAAGCCAGCCGTCGGCATGCCGTGGGGCATCTCGTCTATGCCTCCTCGAGCTCCGTCTACGGTGCCAATGCGAAGGTGCCGTTCAGCGAGCATGACGGCGCCGATCACCCGGTCTCCCTTTACGCCGCGACCAAGCGGGCGAACGAGCTGATGGCGCATTCCTACGCCCATCTCTACGGAATTCCGATGACGGGCCTGCGGTTCTTCACGGTCTATGGGCCCTGGGGCAGGCCGGACATGGCCTATTTCAAGTTCACCAAGGCGATCCTCGCGGGCGATCCGATCGACGTTTATGCGCAAGCGCAAATGAGCCGCGACTTCACCTATGTCGACGACATCTGCGAGGCGATCATACGTCTCGCGGCGCGCCCTGCGGCAGCCGACCCGGCCTTCGACCGCGCGCATCCCGATCCGGCGACATCCACCGCGCCCTGGCGCATCTACAATATCGGCAACCACACCCCGGTGGCGCTCTCGCGCTTCATCGACGTGGTCGAGGCCGCCTGCGGGCGCAAGGCGGTCAGGCGCCATCTGCCCGCTCAGCCGGGCGACGTGCCGACGACCTATGCCGATGTCGGAGATCTGGCGGCTGAGGTCGATTTCCGGCCGGATACGCCGATCGAGATCGGGATTCCGCGCTTTGTCGCCTGGTTCCGCGAATTCTATCGCGTCTGAGCCGCGACCGCATGCCGTTCCGGCATCCCAGGCAAGCCTTGCCCGGCAGGCTCCGTCTGCGCGATAAGCGATGCGCCGCAACGGCGGCATCCGGCTGAACGGAGTCTCGATGAGTTTCCGCAATATCCACGCTCACGGTCTCGTCCGCATCGCCTGCGCCGCGCCACGGCTCAAGGTGGCCGATCCGGCCTTCAACGCGGCCGAGACCATCGCCATGCTGCGGCGTGCGGAGGAGGGCGGTGCCTCGCTCTGCCTGTTTCCGGAACTCGGCATCAGCGCTTATGCCATCGACGATCTGCTGCAGCAGAACGCGTTGCTCGATGCGGTCAAGGATGCGCTGGCACGGCTGGTCGCGGAAAGCCGCAACCTGCGCTGCGTCGCGGTGGTGGGCGCGCCCCTGCGCGTCGAGGGGCGGCTGTTCAACTGCGCCGTCGCGATCCATCGCGGCCGCATCCTGGCCGCCGTGCCCAAGACCTATCTGCCGAACTACCGCGAATTCTACGAGCGCCGCCAGTTCGCCTCGGGCGAGCGCGCCGGCGCGCTCTATCTCGATCTCTGCGGTCAGGAAGTGCCTTTCGGCACCGATATCCTGCTGACGGCCACCGATATCCCCGATCTCACCGTCCATATGGAGATCTGCGAGGATGTCTGGACGCCGATCCCGCCCTCGTCCTACGCGGCGCTCGCCGGCGCGACGCTGCTGCTCAATCTCTCTGCCTCGAATGTCACCATCGGCAAATCGGACTGGCGCCATGCTCTTTGTAAAGCTCACTCAGGGCGTTGCATCGCGGCCTATGCCTATTCCGCCGCCGGCACGGGTGAATCGACCACCGATCTCGCCTGGGACGGGCAGGCGATGATCTACGAGAACGGCGCCCTGCTGGCCGAGGCCGAGCGCTTCGCCGCCGAGCCGCAGCTCATCCTCGCCGATATCGATCTCGAGCGGCTGGCGATGGACCGCATCCGCCAGAACACCTTCGGCGACAGTGCCGATCTCAATCGCGACCGGCTCGGTTTCCGCCGCGTCGATTTCGCGCTGGAGCCTGATCGCGACAGCGATCTCGGCCTCGCCCGCGAGGTCGAGCGCTTCCCCTTCGTGCCGAGCGACGATGCAAGGCTGAACGAGCTCTGCTTCGAGGCCTACAACATCCAGTCGCACGGCCTGCGCAAGCGGCTGGAAAGCACGCGGCTCGACAAGGTGGTGATCGGCATCTCCGGTGGTCTCGATTCCACCCAGGCGCTGCTCGTCGCCGCCCATACCTTCGACGCGCTCGGGCTGCCGCGCCAGAACATCCTCGCCTATACGCTGCCGGCCTTCGCCACCAGCAAGGACACCAAGGACAATGCCTGGCGCCTGATGCGGGCGCTCGGCGTCAGCGCCGAGGAAATCGACATGACGCCGGCCTGCCGGCAGATGCTGGTTGATATCGGCCATCCCTTCGCCAAGGGCGAGCCGGTCTACGATATCACGTTTGAAAATGTGCAGGCCGGCGCGCGCACCTCCGTGCTCTTTCGCCTCGCCAACCGGCACAATGGCCTGGTGATGGGCACCGGCGATCTCTCGGAGCTGGCGCTCGGCTGGTGCACCTACGGCGTCGGCGATCACATGTCGCATTACAACGTCAACGGTTCGGTGCCGAAGACGCTGATCCAGCACCTGATCCGCTGGGTCGCGCAGTCCGGCCGCTTCGGATCGGAGGCATCAGATGTCATGCTCGACATCCTCGCGACCGAGATCTCGCCGGAGCTGGTGCCTGGCGACGGCGACAAGCCCGCGCAGAAGACCGAGGATTTCGTCGGCCCCTATGCCTTGCAGGATTTCAATCTGTTCTACACGACGCGCTACGGCTTCCGTCCGAGCAAGATCGCCTTCCTCTCGGAACAGGCCTGGCACGATGCCGAGGCCGGGGACTGGCCGCCGAACATGGAGGCGGCCAAGCGCGTCGCCTATGACCTGCCCGTGATCAAGCGCTGGCTCGGCGTCTTCATCCGCCGCTTCTTCGAGACCAGCCAGTTCAAGCGCTCGGCCGTCCCGAACGGGCCGAAGGTCTCCTCCGGCGGGTCGCTCTCGCCGCGCGGCGATTGGCGTGCGCCCAGCGATGCCTCGGCCGCGCCCTGGCTCAAGGACTGGGAGCGGATTCCGGATTGAACGCCGGGGCTCTTGTCGCCTTCGCCGCGAACGTATTACCGTGATCGCGTTCTCAGGGCGGGGCGGAAATCCCCACCGGCGGTATGCGGCCTCGGCCGCGAGCCCGCGAGCGCCCTCCGCTCGGAGGGGTCAGCAGATCAGGTGCGATGCCTGAGCCGACGGTCACAGTCCGGATGAAAGAGAACGTGTCCGCCGTCCGTGCATACTCTGCACGGCGCTGGCCCGTGATCGCCTTGGGTGACGTGTCTGTCGCGAAAGGAGATCACCATGACACTCGCCCGCTATGCCTTCGTCAAAGCCGCCTGGCACGCCGATATCGTCGATCAGGCGCTCAAGGGCTTTTGCGAGGTTATTCCCGCCGATCAGGTCGACGTGTTCGACGTGCCCGGCGCGTTCGAGATGCCGCTGCTGGCCCGCGATCTTGCTGCCAGTGGTCGCTACGCCGCGGTCGCTGTGGCGGCGCTGGTCGTCGACGGGGGCATCTACCGCCACGAATTCGTGGCACAGGCCGTGGTCGACGGCCTGATGCGCGCGGGCCTGGACACAGGCGTACCGGTGCTGTCGGTCTCGCTGACCCCGCATCATTACCGCGAGGGCACGCATCACGGTGAGATCTATCGGGCACATTTCGTCACGAAGGGGCGGGAAGCCGCGGAGGCGGCGCTGATGATCGGGCGGACGCGCGCCTGCCTTGCCGCCTGATCTCGATCGGAAGCCCGCCTGGCCTCGTCATGTCGAGGGCAGGCAGCCGCCGACCTGACCATGCCGATCCAACGAAAAAGCCCGCGGCTTGCGCCGCGGGCTTTTTCGTTTCGAACTTCGGAAGGCCTCAGGCTGCGATCGCGGCCGGGTCCTTCTTTTCCCATTCCTCGCCCCAGATCATCACGGCATGGCCAGGCGAGACCTCGCGATACTGGCGGATCGGCGGGACATAGTCGGGCGCGCGGACCGGGCTCTTGATCTCGTCGTTCGAGACCGGGCGCTTCTGCAGGCGCCGGGCCGGATCGGCGATCGGCACCGCCGCCAGCAGCCGCTTGGTATAGGGGTGCTGCGGGTTCTGGAAGATCGCCTCGCGCGGGCCGATCTCGACGATCTCGCCGAGATACATCACCGCGACGCGATGGCTGACGCGCTCCACCACCGCCATGTCGTGCGAGATGAAGAGATAGCCCAGCCCCATGCGCGCCTGCAGGTCGAGCATCAGGTTGACCACCTGCGCCTTGACCGAGACGTCGAGCGCCGAGACCGCCTCGTCCGCCACGATCAGGCGCGGCTCGACGGCAAGTGCGCGCGCGATGCAGATGCGCTGGCGCTGGCCGCCCGAGAACTCGTGCGGGAAGCGGTTGGCCATGTCCGGCAGCAGGCCGACGCGCTTGAGCAGGTCGGCGACCTTGTCGCGCGCTTCCGAGCGGCTGGCGAGGTTGTTGATCAGCAGCGGCTCGGCGATCGCGGTGCCCACGTTCATGCGCGGGTTCAGCGAGGCGAAGGGGTCCTGGAAGATCATCTGCATGCGCTTGCGCTGCTCGCGCAGGTCATGCTGGTTGAGCTTGAGGACATCGACGCCGTCGAGCAGGACCGAGCCTTCGAGCGGCTCGATCAGCCGCATCACGGAACGGCCGGTGGTTGACTTGCCGCAGCCGGATTCGCCGACCAGCGCCAGCGTCTCGCCGGCCTTCAGGCTGAAGGAGACGTTCTCGACCGCGTGCACGCGCCCCTTGACCGAGGAGAGCAGCCCGCCGCGGATCTCGAAGCGGGTCGTCAGCCCGGCGACCTCGAGCACCGGACGTTCGGCCGCCTTGACGGTATCGGGCGTCTCGGTCGGCACGTCCGACTCGCCGGTATTGCGGTCGACGACCGGGAAGCGCATCGGGCGGCCCTTGCCGATCATCGAGCCGAGCTTCGGCACGGCCGAGATCAGCGCCTTGGTATAGGGCTTCTTCGGGCTGGCGAAGATGTCTTCGGTCGCGCCGGTTTCGACCTCGTCGCCGTTATACATCACGACCGTGCGGTCGGCGATCTCGGCGACGACGCCCATGTCGTGGGTGATGAAGAGGACGGACATGCCCTCCTCGTCCTGCAGCGTCTTGATCAGCTCCAGGGTCTGCGCCTGGATGGTCACGTCGAGCGCGGTGGTCGGCTCGTCGGCGATCAGGAGCTTGGGCTTGCAGGCGAGCGCCATCGCGATCATCACGCGCTGGCGCATGCCGCCCGAGAAGCGGTGCGGATACTCGTGGAAGCGCGACTTCGCCGCGGGAATGCGGACCTTCTCCAGCAGGCGGACCGTCTCCGCCTCGGCCTCCGAGCGCGACAGGCCGCGATGCAGGATCAGCGCTTCCGCGATCTGGAAGCCGATGGTCAGCACCGGGTTCAGCGAGGTCATCGGCTCCTGGAAGATCATCGCGATCTCGTTGCCGCGGATATGACGCATCTCCGCATCCGGCAGCGTCAGCAGCTCCTTGCCGTTGAGCTTGACCGAGCCTTCGATCCGGCTCGACTGCGGCGGGGTCAGGCGCATGATCGACAGCGCGGTCACGCTCTTGCCGGAGCCGGATTCGCCGACGACGGCCAGCGTCTCCTTCGGCTTGATGTCGAAGGAGAGGTTGCGGACGACCGACTTCCATTGGCCTTCGACCCGGAAGGAGGTCGTGAGGTTCGAGACGGTCAGGATCGGTGAGGTCATGTCTAGCCCTTCGCTGGATTAGATGACGCGGCGCGGATCGAGCGCATCGCGCAAGCCGTCGCCGATGAAGTTGATCGAGAGCACGGTAAGGAAGATCGCGGCGCCTGGGAACAGGGCCCAGTGCGGCGCGGTGTCGAGCTGGTCCTTGGCGTCGAACAGAAGCCGGCCCCAGGTCGGGATATCCGGCGGGAAGCCGAGGCCGAGGAAGGACAGCGTCGATTCGGCGATGATGGCCGAGGACACCTCGATCGTCGAGGCGACGATGACCGGGCCGACCGCGTTCGGCAGGATATGCCGGAACATCTGGCGCATCTTGGTCGCGCCCTGGGCGCGGGCGGCCTCGACGAATTCCTTTTCGCGCAGCGACAGGAACTGCGCGCGCACCAGGCGCGCCACCGGCATCCAGCGCAGGCCGCCGATGACGATGACGATCAGCACGAAGACGCCGCCTTCGACGCCGAACACGGCTTTGAGCTGCTCGCGGAACAGATAGATGATGAGCAGCAGCAGCGGCAGCTGCGGCAGCGACAGGAACAGGTCCGTCACCCACATCAGGATCGGGTCGGCATATTTGCGCGACATGCCCGCCAGCGCGCCGATCAGCACGCCGACGATCGTCGCCACGATCATCGCGGCGAGACCGACGGCGAGCGAGATGCGCCCGCCATACATCATCCGCGCCAGGATATCCTGGCCGAGATCGTCGGTCCCGAGCGGGTGCGCCCAGGACGGGCCCTGGAGCTGCGCCGAGAAGTCGATATCGTTGATCGCCACCGGCCACAGCCAGGGGCCGACGATGACGCCCAGCACGAGAAGGCCGAGCACGAAGGCGCTCGCCATGGCCAGGCGGTGGCGGCGAAAGCGGCGCCAGGTCTCGCGCCCGGGCGACACCGAGACCTGGCTCACGGCAGCGCCCGCAGCCGGATCAGCTGAAGGAGATGCGAGGGTCGAGCCAGCCATAAAGAATATCCGCGATGAGGTTGAAGAAGACGACCAGGCAGGAGAACACGAAGGTTACCGCCATGATGACCGGTGTGTCGTTGGCGAGAATCGCATCGATCAGCAGCGATCCGATGCCGGGAACGCGAAAGATCTGCTCGGTGACCAGCGCGCCGCCGAACACGGCGGGCATCTGCAGCGCGACCAGCGTCACGACCGGGATCAGCGCGTTGCGCGTGATGTGCCGTATCGTGACCCGGCGCTCGCTGAGGCCCTTGGCGCGCGCCGTCGTGACGTAGTCGAGCCGGATGACGTCGAGCACGGCCGAGCGGACATAGCGCGTATAGGAAGCCGCCTGGAACAGGCCGAGCACGGTGATCGGCATGATCGCCTGGCGGAACATCTCCCAGTACCAGCGCCAGCCCGTGGCGGCGATGTCGGAGCGATAGACGAAGGGGAACCAGTCGAGCGTGACCGAGAAGATCAGGATGAAGAGCAGGCCGGTGAAGAAGGTCGGCAGGGAGAAGCCGACAAAGGCCAGCGTGTTGGCGATCTGGTCGAAAACCGAATAGGGCCGTGTCGCCGCGTAGATGCCGACAGGCAGTGCGACGCACAGCGCCAGGATCTGCGACGACCCGACGACGAACAAGGTGGTCGGCAGGCGCTGCAGGATCAGATCGTCGACATTGATGCGGCTGGCGAAGGAAAAGCCCCAGTCGCCCTGGGCCATGTTCGAGAGCCAGCGCAGGTAGCGCACCATGATCGGGTCGTTGAGGCCGAAGCTGGCGCGCAGCGCCTCGCGCACCTCAGGCGGAACGTTCGGATTCGTCGCCATTTCCGAAAACGGATCGCCTGGCGCCAGCGCCAGGATGGTGAACAGAATCACGCTGATGCCAAGCAAACTTGGAATGGCGATCAAGAGCCGCCTGATAAGATATGTCGCCATGAATAGTCTCTGTGCGCGCGGCACGTCCGCGGACTGGTGTTGATGACGGCCGGCCCGCCCCTGTGGCTGTTGGAGCCGCAGGAGCGGGCCGGCGCGCCTGTCGCCCCTCACGACAGCCGAAGCTGCCGTGAGGGGGAATCGGGGACCTAGCTACGATACCAGGCCGCGATGTTCCAGCTGTCGACGTCCCAGCCGCTGTGATCGTGCGACAGGTTGTTGAGCGATGCCGCGATGCGGGTACGCGACAGGATCGGCAGGATGACGTTGGCCTCGCAGAAGATCTCGTTGACCTTGATCAGGTAGGCGGCCCGCTTGGCCGGGTCGAGTTCCTTCTGCGCGGCCTTGTAGGCCTCGTCGGCAGCCGGGTCCGAGTAGCGCGAGACGTTGCGGCCCAGCCACTTGTTCTCCTTGGTCGCGATCTCCCAGGAGGTGAACTGGTTGAGGAACCGCTCCGGATCGGGCTGCGGCTGCGTCGTCGTGTACATCTCCATGTCGGTATAGAGCTTGGTGTAGGTGTCGGGGTTGGCGACGTCCGACGAGAAGAACACCGAGGCCGTGACCGACTTCAGCTCCAGATCGATGCCGGCGCGCTGGCAGGCCTGCTTGATGATGGCCTGGGTCTTCTGGCGCGGGGCGTTGATCGAGGTCTGGTAGACGTATTTGAGCTTCTTGCCGTCCTTTTCGCGGATGCCGTCGGAACCCTTCTTCCAGCCGGCGTCGTCGAGGATCTTGTTGGCCTTCTCGATGTTGAACTCGTATTTGAGCTTGGTCGACTTGAACTGCTTGGGCTCGTTGACGAAGCTCGCCGTGGCGGTGCCGCCGCGGCCATAGATGAACTTCTGGATCGAATCGCGGTCGATCAGCAGGTTGATCGCCTGGCGCACGGCCGGGTCGGTCAGGGTCGGGTGCTTGGTCTTGACGCTCGAGCGCTCGCCATCGACCTCGGTCCACGGATCGGTCGTGTTCAGGATGATGAACTCGATATCGCCCGAGGGGACGGCGCTGATCTTGCCGCGTCCGCCGGTCTCCATGCGCTTGAGGACCTCGTCCTCGACCTGCAGGTTCCAGGCATAGTCGTATTCGCCGGTCTGCAGGACGGCACGCGCCGCCGAGACCGCATCACCGCCGCCCTTGACCTCGATCGTGTCGAAATGCGGCTGGTTCTTGACGTGATAGTCGGCGTTGCGCTCGCCGGTCAGGATGTCGCCCGGCTTGAACTCGGCGAACTTGTAGGGGCCGGTGCCGACGGGCTTCAGGTTAGCCGGGGCCTCGCGCGACTTGGCACCCTTGTACTCGCCGAAGAGATGCTTCGGGATGATCATGCCGGCGACGCCGACGAAGGGATCGGCCCAGAACGGGGTCGCTTCCTTGAAGATCACCTTGAAGGTGTGCTCGTCGACCTTCTCGACCTTGATATCCTTGTAGGAGCCGGTGGTGTAGGCGGCGGTCGCCGGATCGGCGGCGTATTCCCAGGTGAAGACGGCGTCGTCGGCGGTCAGCGGCTTGCCGTCATGCCATTTCACGCCCTTCTTCAGCTTCCACGTCACGGTCTTGCCGTCGGCGGAAAGACCGCCATTGGCCTTGCTCGGGATCTCGGCCGCGAGCTGCGGGAAGAGGTTGCCTTCCTTGTCCCAGCCGGCGAGCGGCTCATAGAAGATGCGCGAAGCGATCTGGTCCTTGGTGCCCGAGGCGAAATGCGGGTTGAGCAGGGTCGGGGCCTGCCACAGCAGCATCTTGAGCGGCCCACCGCCACCGGCCTTTGTCGGCTTGTATTGCAGCGTGGCATTCGCCATCGCGACGTCGTTCCAGATCAGGATCTGGGTTGCGAGCGGCGCGGCAATGCCCACGGCCGCCATTTTCTGCATGAAGGACCGGCGCGACAGCGTGCCTTCCTTCACATCCGCGACCAGGCCGCGGATTTCCTGCTCTTTCATCGAATAGCCTCCACCTTCAAACAAAATTCATCCCCGGCGCCTTCGCGCCGTGTTCTCGTTGATCGGCGCAGCAAGGCATGTGCCAACGAAAGCGTCAACTGTGCGGCGCAGGGCAGATGCGCGTTTGCCGCGAGGGTAGGGGTTCCCGGCGGCCATCATTGCATGAATGTGTCGAATTTTATCCACCGAACACAATATTATGCCGGTCGCCTTTTGAAGACGACAGTTTTCTTTCCGTTGAGAAGGGGCCGTCTGCGGCGCTTCGGGAAGCCGGTCGGCCTTGCTCCTGCCAATGTCCTCGTCCCGCGCAGCGGCGCTGCACGTGATTTCG
Source organism: Allobosea sp. NPDC055353 (assembly GCF_053644975.1). Lineage (NCBI taxonomy): Bacteria > Pseudomonadati > Pseudomonadota > Alphaproteobacteria > Hyphomicrobiales > Alloboseaceae > Allobosea > Allobosea sp. NPDC055353. The sequence goes on from NZ_JBSHMC010000001.1 coordinate 370,056, forward strand.
ACAAGCGTGGCCTCGCGTCGTCTTGACTCGCTTATGCCAAGAATGGAATGTTTATTCCAACTAGCGGGATGTTTAAAAAATTCCTGCCGTTTCGCTTCGGGAGGCGGGTCGTTGTCGCAAACGGGTTCGTTCAGCCGTGATCTCCACGGCAAGGTCGCCGTCGTCACTGGCGGCAGCCAGGGTTTGGGCGAGGCGATCGCCCGCGAATTCGCGGAACGCGGTGCGCGGGGGCTGCTGCTGACCGGGCGCAACGCGACGCGCGGCGAGGCCGTGGCGGCAAGCCTGCGGGCGGCGGGCTGCGAGGCCCGTTTCCATCAGGTCGACCTCGCCGATCTCGATGCGGTCAGGCAGGTCGTGCCTGCGGCCGGGCAGGCCTTCGGCCATCTCGACATTCTCGTGAACGCCGCGGGCGACACCGATCGCGGCACGATCTTCGACACTTCGCCCGAACTCTACGAGCGCATCATGGCGGTGAACCTGCGGGCGCCGTTCTTCCTGATTCAGGATGCTGCCGATCTGATGCGCAGGCAGGATATCCCGGGCGCCATCGTCAATATCCAGTCGATGTCGGCCCATGGCGGCCAGCCTTTCCTCTCCGCCTACAGCGTCTCGAAGGCGGCCTTGGCCGCGCTGACGAAGAATGCGGCCTATGGGCTCTTGAAGCACCGCATCCGCGTCAACGGCCTCAATATCGGCTGGATGGCGACGCCGGGCGAGGACGCGATCATGAAGCTGCGCCATGACGCCAGGGACGGCTGGCTGGAGGAGGCGAATGCCTCCCAGCCCTTCGGCCGCCTGATCGATCCGCGTGAGGTCGCTAAGGCGGTCGCATACCTGGCCTCTGCCGAGTCCGGACTGATGACCGGCTCCAACATCGATTTCGACCAGAGCATTCTGGGAGCGCACGACTAGCGCCGGATTTCACCGCAGCGCATCCGCTGCAAGACTGCCTGACCAGACGCGATGACGGGAATGACGAAGACCATGAAGATCGGACTGCTGGGCGCCGGCCGCATCGGGCGCATCCATGGGCTGAACGTCGCCGCGCGCGGCGATGCCGCGCTCGTCGCCGTTACTGACGCGATGCCGGAAGCCGCAGCCTCGCTTGCCGCCGCGACCGGCGCGAAGGCCACGAGCGCCGAGGCGATCCTCTCTGACGCCGCGATCGACGCCGTGCTGATCTGCACGCCGACCGACACTCATGCCGACCTGATCGAGCAGGCGGTTTCTGCCGGCAAGGCCGTGTTCTGCGAGAAGCCGGTCGATCTCGATGCGGCCCGTATCCGCCGCTGCCTTGCGACGGTGGAGACATCCGGCAAGCCGTTGATGATCGGCTTCAACCGCCGCTTCGACCCGAATTTCGCCGCGCTGGAGAAGCGCCTTCGTGCGGGCGAGGCCGGCGCGATCGAGATCGTGACGGTGATCTCGCGCGATCCCTCGCCGCCGCCGGTCGACTACGTCAAGCGCTCGGGCGGGCTCTTCCGCGACATGATGATCCATGATTTCGACATGGCGCGCTTCCTGCTGGCCGAGGAGCCGGTCGAGGTCTTCGCGCTCGGCTCCGCCCTCGTCGACAAGGCGATCGGCGAGGCCGGCGACGTTGACACCGCCGCAGTGATCATGAAGACGGCCTCGGGCCGGATCGCCCAGATCTCGAACTCGCGCCGCGCCACCTATGGCTATGACCAGCGCATCGAGGTCCATGGCTCCAAGGGCATGCTGCGCGCCGGCAATATCCATGAAACCACGGTGGAGATCGCGAACGGGGAGGGCTTCCGCGCCGACCCCGTGCAGAATTTCTTCCTGGAGCGCTATGCTGCGGCCTATCGCGCCGAACTCGACGCGTTCATCGCGGCCTGCAACGGCAAGGCCGCGGCCTCGCCCACCGGGCTCGATGGCCTGAAGGCCCAGATCCTGGCCGATGCGGCGACCGAGTCCGCGCAGACCGGCAAGCCCGTCCGCGTCGATCTGGGGATGAAGTGATGACCCCGGCGCAGCGCGACCTGCGCTATTATGCGGCCCTCGGCCTCGCCACCGAGGCGAGCCATCTGGGGCTGGGCTATTTCACCAGGCGCGAGTCGCTCGGCATCACCATGAAGGGCGCGCAGGACTGGCTGACCGTCGCCGACGGCAAGGTCGAGGATTTCCTGCGCCGCCGCCTCTCGGAACTCTTCCCGCAGGATACGGTCATCGGCGAGGAGGGCGGCGGCGAGGTCTCGGACGCGGTCTGGATTCTCGACCCGATCGACGGCACCGCGAATTTCGCCCATGGCGACCGCAACTGGTGCATCTCGATCGGCTTCCTGGCGGACCGCAAGCCGGAGATCGGCGTCGTGGCGGCGCCGGCGCTCGGCGAGGTCTATGCCTCCAGGCGCGGTGCGGGTGCGACGCTGAACGGCGACCCGATCAAGGTCTCCGGCGCGGCCGATATCGCCCGCGCCTCCGTCGAGCTGGGCTGGTCGACCCGCGTCCCGGCCGCGAACTACCTCAAGGTGATCGAGCGCGGCTATACGGCAGGCGCCGCGATGAAGCGCGGCGGCTCGGGCACGCTCGGCCTCTGCCATGTCGCCAATGGCTCGAGCGACGCCTATGCCGAGCTCCATATCAACGCCTGGGACGTCGCTGCCGGCATCGTCATCGCCAGCGAGGCGGGCGCCCGGATCAACGATTTCTTCGCCGGCGAGGGGATCGCCAAGGGCAATCCGATCCTGTGCTGCACCCCGGAACTGGCGCCGGTGCTGAAGGAGATCACCGGAATCGTTTAGCCAGCACGATATTCAATTGATCTTTCGGCGAAGTCATCACAGCTTCGTCGCAAGCGGCAAAAAACAAAAGATCCGATCAGGGAGGTTCATATGCAGTCGAAATCCTGGCTCAAGGCGGGGCTTTTCGCCGCGCTCGCAACGGCGGCCTTCGCCGCCACCCCGGCCCGCGCTCAAGGGTCGCTCGTCATGTATTGCGGCGTCCAGGAGGAGTGGTGCCGCGCCATGTCGAACGCCTTCGAGAAGGAGACCGGCATCAAGGTCGCGATGACCCGCAAGTCGGCGGGTGAGATCTATGCCCAGCTCAAGGCGGAATCGTCCAATCCGCGCGGTGATATCTGGTGGGGCGGCACCGGCGATCCGCATCTCCAGGCGGCGGAGGAGGGGCTGACCCAGGAGTATGAATCGCCGAAGAACAAGGAATTGCACCCCTGGGCGCTCGACCAGTGGAAGGCCGCCAAGCATCGTTCGGTCGGCATTTATGCCGGCGCGCTCGGCTTCGGCTTCAACACCGAGCAGATCAAGGCGAAGGGCATCCCCGAGCCGAAATGCTGGGCCGACCTGCTCAACGCCAAGCTGAAGGACGACGTCCAGGTCGCCGATCCCAATTCGTCCGGCACCGCCTACAACCTGCTCGCCACCGTCGTGCAGCTGATGGGCGAGGACAAGGGCTTCGAATACCTCAAGGCCCTCCACAAGAACATCAGCCAATACACCAAGTCGGGCGCGGCCCCGGCCAAGGCCGCGAGCCTCGGCGAGACCGCCGTCGGCATCGTCTTCATCCATGACGCGGTGGTCTTCGCCGTGCAGGGCGACCCGATCAAGCCGGTCGCGCCCTGCGAGGGCACGGGCTACGAGATCGGCTCGATGTCGATCGTCAAGGGCGCGCGCAATCTCGACAACGCCAAGAAGTTCTACGACTGGGCACTGACCCCGGCCGCGCAGGCTCTGGCCGCTCCGGCAAAGTCCTATCAGGTGCCGTCGAACAAGGCCTCGCCGGTGCCGGCGCAGTCGCCGAAGATGGATCAGATGAAGCTGATCAACTACGACTTCGTGAAATACGGCTCCTCGGCCGAGCGCAACCGCCTGCTCGCCAAGTGGGACAAGGAAGTCAAGGCGCTGCCGAAGTAAGGCTGCGTCTCTCCGGCGTGTTTCCGGATAATCTCGGAAACACGCCGTCATCCCGGGCTTGCCCCGGGATCCATGCCTGAACCTCCGCCGGATGTGCTCCGGCATGGATCCCGGATCTCCGCTTCGCTGCGTCCGGGATGACGCTGGTGGTTCGGGTGCAGGGTAAAGGCTGGGCCGTGAAAGCCGGGGCAACCGGTTCGGGCCGATAAGACGGGTGAGGGCAGGGCAACCATGGCGCCAGCGACGAGACTCGTGCTGCTGATCGGCTGGCTCGGCTATGCGCTGATGCCCTGGTATCTCGTCGAGGGGATGGGCCTGACGAACTGGGCCTGGCTCGCCGAATATCCGTTCGGCAAGGCGGGCAGCGCGCTGGCGCTCGCCCTTTCAGGCCAGGCGCCCTGGCTTCTGCCTGTCGGCATTGCGCTCGCGGCGGCGACGATCTTCTGGGGCAGCGTCGATCGCCAGCGTACGGCGACCGTGCTGGTCTGGGCCGGTCTTCTCGGCATGGTCCTGTTCTTCGCCCAGGCCTTCTCGATCGTGCTGAAGGACCAGGGCATTTCCTGGCTCGCCGCCTTGCTCGGCGGCGCCGGAGCGGCCCAGCGCGGCATCGGCGGCGGCGCCTTTCTGACGCTTCTGTCGCTGCTCTTCCTGCTCTGCCACGGGCTGGCCTATCGCGGCGTCTGCCGCGGCGACCTCTTCACGACCTCGACGATCGGCCTCGTCGTCCTGCTGATCGGCATCTTCATCTTCTTCCCGGTCGCGATCATCCTGAAGAGCGCGCTGGTCGATCAGAACGGCGCCTTCGCGCCCGCGGCCTTCTTCGAGCGCTTCCTCGATTCCTCGATCTGGGGGCTGGGCTGCCTCAGTGCCAACGTCAATTGCGGCGTCGCGTGGAACACGCTGGTCCTGGCCGTGCTTTGCGGCGTCATCACCACCTTGCTCGGCCTCGCCTGCGCGCTGCTGATCCTGCGCACCGGCATGCCCGGCAAGCGCGTCATGCGCGCCCTGACCGTGCTGCCGATCATCACCCCGCCCTTCGTCATCGGCCTCGCGCTGATCCTGCTCTTCGGCCGCGCCGGCGCGGTCTCGACTGTGCTCTACGAGTGGTTCGACATCCCGCGCTCGCGCTGGCTCTACGGCCTGCCCGGCGTCTTGCTGGCGCAGGTGCTGGCCTTCGCGCCGATCGCCTTCCTCGTGCTGATCGGCGTGGTGCAGGGCATCTCGCCCAGCCTCGAAGAGGCTTCGCAGACGCTCGGTGCCAAGCGCTGGCAGACCTTCCGCACCGTGACCTGGCCGCTGCTCAGGCCCGGCATCGCCAATGCCTTCCTGCTCGGCTTCGTCGAGAGCATGGCCGATTTCGGCAATCCGCTGGTGCTCGGTGGCAATTTCGAGGTGCTTTCGACCAAGATCTTCTTCGCGGTGGTCGGCGCTTCCTATAATCAGGGGCAGGCGGCGGTGCTCGCCATTGTGCTGCTCGCCTTCACGCTCGGCGCCTTCTGGGTGCAGCAGCGCTGGCTCGGCGACAAATCCTACACGACGGTCACCGGCAAGGGCGATGCCGGCCTGCCGACGCCATTGCCGCGCCGCATCACCTGGCTCTCTGCGGCCGTGATCGTGCCCTGGGTCGCGCTGACCGTGGTGATCTATATCGTCATTCTGGTCGGCGGCTTCGTGCGCAACATGGGCCGCGACTACACCCCGACCCTGCAGCACTACATCACCGGCTTCGCCATCGATTTCAGCAACGGCCTCTATTTCCAGGGCTCGGCCTGGGATTCCTTCTTCACGACGATCAAGGTAGCGGCCATCTCGGCGCCGCTGACGGCGGTGATCGGCCTGCTGACCGCCTATCTGCTGACGCGCCAGCGCTTCCGCGGCCGAGCGGGGCTCGAATTCGCGACGATGCTGTCCTTCGCCATCCCCGGCACGGTGCTCGGCGTCGCCTATATCCTCGCCTTCAACGTGCCGCCGATCGAGATCACCGGAACCGGGCTGATCCTCGTCATCGCCTTCGTCTTCCGCAATATGCCGGTCGGCGTGCGCTCCGGCATCGCCGGCCTGTCGCAGATCGACAAAAGCCTGGACGAGGCCTCGACCACGCTGCGCGCCCGCAGCTTCACAACGCTCTGGCGCGTGGTGCTGCCGCTGCTCAAGCCGGCGCTGGTCTCGGCGCTGGTCTACTCCTTCGTGCGCTCGATGACGGCGGTCAGCGCCGTGATCTTCCTGGTCTCGGCCGAATACAATCTCTCCACCGCCTATATCGTCGGGCGTGTCGAGGCTGGCGAGTTCGGCCTCGCCATCGCCTATTCCTCGGTGCTGATCGTCTTCATGGCGCTCGGCATCGCCCTCATCCAGTTCCTCGTCGGCGAGCGCAAGCTCGGCCGGCGCGCCCGCACCACCACGGTTACCGCACCGGCCCCGGCCCCCGCGATCGGATAAGGACAGAGACTCAAGATGGCCAAGGCCGGACCCGCTTCCGTCGAATTCCGCAATGTCTCGATGCGCTATGGCGCGGTGACGGCGGTCGACAACATCAACTTCACCATCGAGGCCGGCAAGCTCGTGACCCTGCTCGGCCCTTCCGGCTGCGGCAAGACCACGACCCTGCGCATGATCGCGGGCCTCGAGATCGCCAGCGACGGCCAGATCCTGATCGGCGGCAAGGACGTTACCAAGCTCTCGGCCGCCGATCGCGACGTCTCCATGGTCTTCCAGTCCTATGCGCTCTTTCCGCATATGAGCGTGCTCGACAATGCCGCCTACGGGCCGACCGTGAAGGGGCTGGGCAAGGAGCAGGCGAAGCAGATGGCGCTGGAGAAGCTGGCGCTGGTCGGCCTCAAGGGCTTCGAGAACCGCTATCCGTCCGAGCTTTCGGGCGGCCAGCAGCAGCGCGTCGCGGTGGCGCGCGCGCTCGTGCTGGAGCCGCAGGTGCTGCTCTTCGACGAGCCGCTTTCGAACCTCGACGCGAAGCTGCGCCGCCGCGTCCGCGAGGAAATCCGCGAATTGCAGCAGGACCTCAACCTGACCGTGGCCTATGTCACCCACGACCAGGAGGAGGCGCTCGCCGTCTCCGACCGCATCATCGTGATGTCGAATGCCCGGATCGCGCAGGAAGGCGCGCCGCGCGATCTCTACGAGCAGCCCTCCAACGCCTTCGTCGCCGATTTCATCGGCGACGCCAACCTGATCGATGTCACCGTGAAGGCGGTGACTGACGACCGCGCCGATGTTGCGATCGGCTCCGCCACGGTCAACCTGCCGGCGCGCGGCATCGGGGCCGGCCCGGCCAAGGTCGCGATCCGGCCCGAGGCGCTGCTGCTGGGCGAGCCGGGGTTGGGCGGTTCGTTGCCGGGCGCGGTCCGTAAATGCGCCTATCTCGGCAACCATCTCGACATCATGGTCGAGACCGAGGTCGGCGAGCTCTTCGTCGTGCAATATGGCGGGCGCGAGATGCTGGCGCCGGGTACTGCGGTCTCGGTTTCCTTCGCGCAATCCGGCGTGACGCTGATTCCGCCCGCCTGAACTCCCATGTCGCACACGTCGTCATTGCGAGGAGCGAAGCGACGAAGCAATCCAGGGAGACTGGGTTGAACGCTTCGACCCAGTCTCCCTGGATTGCTTCGCTCCGCTCGCAATGACGGCATGCGCGCCTCTGCCCAAATATCAGCACTTTCGCTGTGTATTTCTGTTGAGTTGGCTAATCAAAAATTGATAGAATTGGCCGAAGATCAACGACTGAATCGGGGAAAGACCGCACGAAAATGGCCACGGGCGAGAGCGCAACCAACATCCTGATCCACCTTGCCGGCGGCGTCGCGCTGCTGATCTGGGCGGTCAGGCTGGTGCGAACCGGCGCAATGCGCGCCTTCGGCTCGCAGCTCAGGCAGGCGCTGCAGAGTTTCACGCGCAATCGCTTCGCCGCCTTCGGCAGCGGCGTCGTCGTGACCATGGTGCTGCAGAGCTCGACGGCGACGACGCTGCTCGTCTCCTCTTTCGCCGGTCAGGCCCTGATCGTGCCGGCCATGGCGCTGGCCGTCCTGCTCGGCGCCAATCTCGGCACGGCGCTCGCCGCCTTCGTCATCTCGATGGATCTGGGCTGGCTCTGGGGGCTCTGCGTCGCCATCGGCGTCGCGATGTATCTCTCCAGCGAGGCGATGGAGCGTCCGCGCAATATTGGCCGCGTGCTGGTCGGCATCGGCCTGATCCTGCTCTCGCTGATCGAGCTCAACACGGCCGCAGCCCCGCTGGCGCAGTCGCCGACCTTCCGTGTCGTCCTCGCCGCCATGGGCTCCGAGCCGCTGCTCGGCATCCTCGCCGCCATCGCCGCGACCTGGCTCGTCCATTCCAGTATCGCCATCATCCTGCTCGTTGCGACCTTCGCGGCATCGGGCCTGTTCCCGCCGGCGACGGCGCTCACCCTGGTCATCGGCGCCAATCTCGGCAATGCCGTGATTCCGGTGCTCGACCAGCTCGGCGCGCCCGCCGCCCAGCGCCGCGCCGCCGTCGGCAACCTGTTGACGCGCCTGATCCTGGCGCTCGTCGTGCTGCCCTTCGTCGGCCCGCTCTCGACCTGGCTGATCGGTTTCTCCTCGTCAGAGGCCCGGCTCGCCATCGAGTTCCATGTCGTGCTGAACGTCGTCGGCGCGCTGGTCTTCCTGCCCTTCGTCGGGCCGATCTCAGGACTGGTCGAGCGCTTCATGCCCGGCAAGGCGGACAAGGCCGAAGCGGTGACGCCGCGCTATCTCGATCCCAACGCGCTCGACAGCCCGACCGAGGCGCTTGCGGGGGCGATGCGCGAGGCGCTGCGCCTCGGCGACCGCGTCGAGGCCATGCTGCGCGACACCATGACGCTGCTGGAGAAGGACGAGCTCAAGCTCTCGCGCGCCATCGCCCAGGCCGATGACGGCGTCGACACCATTCACGAGTCGATCAAGCTCTATCTGGTCAAGGTCTCGCGCAACGAGTTGTCCGAGGAAGAGAGCCGGCGCCTGTTCGAGATTATCACGCTGATCACCAATCTGGAGCATATCGGCGACGTCATCGACAAGAACCTGCGCGAGCTCGCCGAGAAGAAGATCCGCAAGCGCTACTCGTTCTCGCCGGAGGGCCTGGCCGAGATCCGCGACTTCCATCATCGCGTCGCCTCCGCGCTGGCGCTGGCGCTCAACGTCTTCGCGACGCGCGATCTCGATCTCGCCCGCCAGCTCTTCGCCGACAAGGCGGCGATGCGCGATGCCGAGCGGCGCGCCACCGACAGCCATTTCCAGCGGCTGCGTTCAGGCAGGTCGGAATCGATCGAGACCAGCGCGATCCATCTCGACATCATCCGCGATCTCAAGCGCATCCACGGCCATATCGTCTCGATCGCCTATCCGATCCTGGAGACCGCGAACGAACTGCGCGAGAGCCGCCTGCGCGACACGAAAGCCGCCGCTGCACAGCGCGAGACGCCGGCCGTGCTCATTCCCGCCGCCCATTCGGGCGGGTGACGGGGACGGTCAGCGTGGCGCCGCCAGGATGATCGCGGCGCCGACGAGGCAAATGGCCCCGCCGGTCAGGTCCCAGCGATCGGGCCTGATGCCTTCGACCGCCCAGAGCCAGCCGAGCGAGGCCGCGATATAGACCCCGCCATAGGCGGCGAAGGCGCGCCCTGCCGCGGCGCTCTCGACCAATGTCAGCAGCCAGGCGAAGAGCCCGAGGCAGACCAGCCCCGGCACCAGCCACCAGACCGGCTTGCCGAGCCTGAGCCAGCCCCAGAAAGCGAAGCAGCCGGCAATTTCGAAGAGCGCGGCGCCGATATAGGCGGCGATGGTCGGCATGGCAGGCGATGGGTCTCGGGGCTTTCCGGTCAGAGGCCGCCAGTCTAAAGCCATGCCACGCAAGACGGAAAGACGTGGTCATCCCGGACAAGCGGCAAAGCCGCGCAGATCCGGGATCCATTCCTGAGCCTCCGAGGAAAAGTTCCGGAATGGATCCCGGGTCTCCCTTTGGTCGCCCGGGATGACCGATGAGGGATAAGGAACTCATGCCCGATATCGCCATCATCGGTGCCGGCCCCGCAGGCCTGATCGCGGCCGAGCGGCTGGCCGGCGCCGGACACCGCGTCGCGATCTACGAGCGCATGGCCTCGCCCGCCCGCAAGTTCCTGCTCGCCGGACGAGGCGGGCTCAACCTCACCCATTCCGAGCCGTTCGACGCCCTTCTTCGCCGCTATCGCGAGGCGGACGGCTGGCTGGAGCCGGCCTTGCGTGCCTTCCCGCCGCAGGCTCTGCGCGATTGGGCGGACGGGCTCGGCGCGGAGACCTTCGTCGGTTCGAGCGGGCGTGTCTTTCCGCGCGCGATGAAGGCTTCGCCCTTGCTGCGAGCCTGGTTGCGGCGGCTGGAAGGACTGGGCGTAACGCTCGCGACCGGTCGGCTCTGGAGCGGCTGGGATGCTGATGGCGCCCTGATATTCCGCGTCGCGGGTGACGACACCGAGACCGTCCGTCCCGATGCCACCGTGCTCGCGCTCGGCGGCGCGAGCTGGCCGCGCCTTGGCTCCGACGGCGGCTGGGTTTCTCTGCTTGCGGCGCGTGGCGTCGCGGTCTCGCCACTCCGGCCGGCCAATGGCGGCTTCGCGGTTGCCTGGTCTCCTCAGATGAAGGAGCGTTTTGCCGGCCAGCCGTTGAAGCGCATCGTCATCCGCCATGCGGGCGAGCAGGCCGCCGGCGAAGCGATGATCGATGCCGAAGGCATCGAGGGCGGCGTGATCTATGCGCTGTCGGCGCCGATCCGCGAGGCGATCCGGCGCGATGGCGCGGCCACGATCGCGGTCGATCTGCGGCCCGATCTCTCAGCGCCGGAGCTTGCCGCCCGCCTGACGAAACGGCGCAAGGGCGAGACGTTGAGCAATCACCTGCGCAAGGCGGGCGGGCTGTCCCCCGTCGCGATCGCCCTGCTGCGGGATGCCTCCGGCGGGAAACTCCCCGACGCGCCCGACGCGCTCGCGATGCTGATCAAGGCGGCGGCGCTGCGGCTCGAAGCACCGATGCCGATCGTGCGCGCCATCTCGACGGCGGGTGGCATCGCGCGCGACGAGGTCGATGCAGGCTTCATGCTCAAGCGTCTGCCGGGCCTCTTCGTCGCCGGCGAGATGCTCGATTGGGAAGCCCCGACGGGCGGCTACCTGTTGCAGGCCAGCTTCGCGACAGGCATGGCCGCCGCCGCCGGCATCGAGGCATGGCTCGCCGGGCAAGCGTGAACCCGTTTCGCTCCGACGGAACTGGGGCGCCTGCAATCAAGCATCCCGATCGGGCGTCGGCCCGATCCAGGCTTATCCTGTGCCGCTCAGGCGTCGCGCGAAGCTGTGTCCGCCATCCAGCGTGGAGATTTCGCCAACCCGCGCCAATGAGATCAGGATGTCGCGGATTGCTCGCTCGACCCTGAGCCCCTGCCGGAAGCGTGTCGCGATCGTCGCTGCATCGATCGGTGCCGAGATGCCGGCCAGCGCTGCGAGCACCGCTGCGACGCGGCCGACAGCATCGGCCGGGAAAGCCGGCTTGCTCGCTGCCGCCGTGACCGGCATCGGCAAGGCCGCCTCGACCTGTTCGCCTCCGCGACCGGGTGAGCCGAAGCGCGGGCGCTGATAATCCGGCCGCAGCCAGCGGACCAGGCCATGCGCCTCCTCCTGAGCGCGTTGCCGGTTGAGGGCGACGAGCCGGGCCAGGACCTCCTCATCGCCGAGGTCGGCCGGCCAGCCATAGGCGGCGGCGACGGCGGCATCGAGCGCTTCGTGATGTTCGTCGATGATCATCACCAGACCGCGGTCGCGGATATCCACTTCCGCGCCCTTCAACGCGTATCCGGCGAGGAGCGCCTCGCGCACATTGTAAAGCTTGGTCAGTGTCAGACCGGGGTGTTCCAGCAAGACCTGCTTGCGTATGGCGTCTAGTGCCTCCGCCGCGCGGCGGATGGCCTCCTTTTGATGTTCAGTTGCATCGGGGAAGGGGAAGGGATCGAAGCAGCGCGATTTCGAGTAGCGAGGACGGTCTTCGAGTGTCGCGCCCTGCGCCAGGCACCATGTGACATGGACGCGCGACGACAGGACGCCGAGATGAAAGGCGTCGGAGAGCCCGACGGTGACCAGCATGTTGTCCGGCAGGATCGATGCGTCGAGAAACTGGAAGATGCGGTGCTTGGCGGTTTCGACTGTGGCGATGTAGCGCTGAAGCGGCGCGAGAGCTGGGCGCAACTGCTGCCGAGGCTTCCCGAACACCCACCACCGCTCGAGATACTCGGCGGCGTCTTTTGTCGGAGAACGGCGAAACTGAGCCCCGCGCTCCGCCCGGACGCTCAGTTTTAGATGCTGATAGATTTCGGGGAACCGTTCCCGAACCTCTTCCGCAGCAAGCCCGAACAGATCGATCACCATGACGTTACGCGAGCGCGCCGTCAGATCGCGCCCGTTGCGATAGTCGCGGACATGATTCTCCAAGCCCTTCCGTAGGCCGAGGCCGAGAGCCCGTGCCTCGGCCGGCGTCACGATGAAGCCCGCGCCATGCAGCTTCACGCCAGGCGAGCAGAGCCCGTGATTGCTCCGCAAAGGCGCAGCCTGGGTCATGTCCACGCCAATCGTCAGGTCCGAATTGATCCGCCCTTCGTTCATGCCGAGTTCGATCTGAGGCTGATCGGTGTCGAGGTCGGTTTCGGACAGGACCGTGCCGAGCTTGCCGTCATGGAATCCTGCCCGCGCGACCGTCATCGCAATCCGCACGGCGGCTGTATCTCGCCCGGCCTTGGTCCAGGGATGGTCGGGGATCGCCATGACGATCGCGAGCGGGCGCTTGCCGGCGAGATGCCGCTCGACTGTCCGGCGCTGGAAGAGCTGCGTGATCGAATTCGTGGTGACGAAGCCGAACCGGCGCAGGCAGGTCCCGGGGCGGGTCAGCAATTCGGCCGCATGGTCCCACCAGTACATCACGAGATCGGCGCTTTCGTTCATCTGCGGATGCGCCGCCCAGAGCGCCTCGGCATAGACGTGTCCCAGGCGCGCTCGCAGGTCCTTGCCGCCGATGAAGGGCGGGTTGCCGACGATGAACTCGGCCTCGGGCCAGTCCGGTCGGCGCGGGTTCGGCAGGGCTTCATGGCCGTCGCGCCAATCCGGGATCGGCCAGCCGTCCCAGCTCAGCACCGCATCCCGCTTGTAGATATGGTCGAGCTTTTCGAGGATCGGTTCGCGCGGCGCATGGGCGCGCGTCCGAAAATGCCATTGCAGATGGCCGATCCACAGGACGAGATCGGCGATCGCCACCGCCCGGCGATTGGTCTCCATGCCCAGGAACTGATGCGGCCCGACCTGATGCGTGGCGAAGCCGGAGAGTTCCTCGTTGCGGCCGAGCTCGCCGGCGGCATCGAGCACTTCGCCTTCCAGCTTTTTCATGAGCTCCTGCGAGACGTGGAGAAAATTCCCCGTCCCGCAGGCCGGATCGAGAATCCGCGTGGCGCAAAGCGCCTCGTGGAAATCCTCGACCAGTGCCAGCGCCTTCCGCGGGTCCCCGCCGTCGCGGGCCTGCTGCGCCGCGCCGAGCACGGCCCGCCAGTCCTCGCGCAGCGGCCCGATCACGGTCTCGACGACCAGCCGCTCGACATAGGCGCGCGGCGTGTAATGCGCGCCGAGGCGGGCTCGCTCCTGCGGATCGAGCGCCTGTTCCAGCAGCGTCCCGAAGATCGCCGGCTCGACCTCCTTCCAGTCATGCTCGGCAGCGGCCAGCAATTCGCCGATCTCCTCGCGGCCGAGCGGGAAGACCTGGGCATCCTCGTAGAGCTTGCCGTTGAAGCGCTTCATCCGCTCGCGCACGGAGGTCGAGTATTCCCCCTTGTCCATCGCCTGCCACAGCTCCGAGACCAGCGGCAGGAAGGAATCCGGCGCGTCGCGGCATTCGCGCAGCAGGGCCTTGAAGGCATCCTTGCGGATCAGCCCGACATCCTCGGCGAACATCGTGAACAGGCAGCGCATCAGGAAGAGCGCGACCTCCTCGGGATCATGCGCGCGCTCCAGCACCCTCGAAACCGCCGCCAGCCGCTCGGCGATGGCGCGGGTGACGCGGGCCGCATGGCGGGCAGGATCGAGCGAGAGCGGCTCGCTCCAGATCGCCGCGAGGCGCTGGCGCAGCCCGGCATCGCGCAGGTCGTCGAGATAGACGCGGTAGCTCTGCCGGTCGGGAAACTGGACGTAGTTCTTACCCTGCCCGGTGAAGTCGGCATAGAATTCGAAGCAGTGCCCGACATCGCAGACGATCAGGAACGGTGGCCAGCCATGGCTCGCCGGCAAGGCCTTGGCATAATCCTCGGCCTGGCGTCTGGCATTGAGCATCAGCACGTCCCAGGCGCGATCGGCCCCGCGCCTCCCGCGCGGTCCGGCCGGTTCCGCGAAGGGCAGGGCGCCCTGTGCCGGCAGAACCTCCTTGGCCTGCCCCTTCAGGCGGCTCTGCTTGGCTTCGAGGACGAAGGCGCCTTTGCGATAGAGGTCGATCCGCCCGGTGCTGTGCCCGCCCAGCCCATCCGGAAACCGCACGGGATATTCGAAGCGATAGGTCACGGCATCGGAATCGCTGGTCGGCGGCTGCGGCGGCTCGACCCCGATCAGCCCGCAGAATTCGCTGAGGAACTGCGCGTAAGCCGCCCGCTCCGCACCTTCCGAGAGGCGCCAGCGGACGATGAAGGCTTCGACCGCCGCCTCGGCTTCGGACCCGCCCCCCGACATGGTCCATCTCCATAGGTTGTTATTGATCAATATATGCAATCTAAGATTGCATTAGGTGTTCCTGTCAACTCCTGTCACCAATCATGCCTGCGAAGCGTTTCGCCCCCCTCGCATCGCAGGCGGTTCCGCCCCATATTGCGGCCATGCCGAAAAGCTCCGACACCACCGCGACCAGGCCGAAAGCGGCGAAGAAGCCCTCTTCGGCCCGCACGCCGAATTCCAAGGCGACCAAGCCCGAGCTGAAGCCGCTCGAAGGCTATCTCGCCGATCTGCTGAATCCCGCGATCAACCGCGGCACGGCAGTGCCGGGCGGCGCCTCCGGCTTCAGCGACAAGCCGCAGGCCGGCTACGAGGCCAAGCCGAGCTATGCGCTGGAACGTCCCGGCGGCGAGGAGAGGCCCAAGCGCAAGCTCTCCAAGAAGGCGGATTCCGCCTTCATCGGCGCCGAGGGCGCGGCCGCCGCGACGGCGTCTTCTCTGCAGCATCTGCTCGAAACCGGCAGCCCCTTCATCCAGCCCGGCAAGCCCTGGACGCCGCACCGGCCCGAACGCCCCGAGAAATCGGAAGGCGGCATCGCCTTCACGATGAAGAGTGACTTCTCTCCCTCAGGCGACCAGCCGACCGCAATTGCCGATCTCGTCGACGGCATCCGCCGGCAGGAGCGCGACCAGGTGCTGCTCGGCGTCACCGGCTCGGGCAAGACCTTCACCATGGCCAAGGTGATCGAGGAGACGCAGCGCCCGGCGCTGATCCTCGCGCCGAACAAGACGCTCGCGGCGCAGCTCTATGGCGAGTTCAAGAGCTTCTTCCCCGACAACGCGGTCGAGTACTTCGTCTCCTATTACGACTATTACCAGCCGGAGGCGTACGTCCCGCGCTCGGACACCTATATCGAGAAGGAATCCTCGATCAACGAGCAGATCGACCGCATGCGCCATTCGGCGACGCGCTCCCTGCTCGAACGCGACGACGTGATCATCGTCGCCTCCGTCTCCTGCATCTACGGTATCGGCTCGGTCGAGACCTATACGGCGATGACCTTCTCGGTGAAGCTCGGCGAGCGCATCGAGCAGCGCCAGCTCATCGCCGATCTCGTCGCGCTCCAGTACAAGCGCACCCAGCACGATTTCGCCCGCGGCACCTTCCGCGTCCGTGGCGACGTGATCGAACTCTACCCGGCCCACTATGAGGACCGGGCCTGGCGCATCGGCCTGTTCGGCGACGAGGTCGAGAGCATCGCCGAGTTCGACCCGCTGACCGGCCAGAAGACCGGCGAGCTCGAATTCATCAAGGTCTACGGCAATTCGCACTACACCACGCCACGCCCGACGCTGACCCAGGCGGTGAAGTCGATCAAGGAGGAGCTCAAGGCCCGCCTCGACGAGCTCAACCGCATGGGCCGCTTCCTGGAGGCGCAAAGGCTCGACCAGCGCTGTACCTTCGATATCGAGATGATCGAGGCCACCGGCTCCTGCAACGGCATCGAGAACTATTCGCGCTATCTCACCGGCCGCAAGCCGGGCGAGCCGCCGCCGACGCTGTTCGAATACCTGCCCGACAACGCGCTGGTCTTCACCGACGAGAGCCACGTCTCGGTGCCGCAGATCGGCGGCATGTACCGGGGCGACTTCCGCCGCAAGGCGACTTTGGCCGAATACGGCTTCCGTCTGCCCTCCTGCATGGACAACCGGCCATTGCGCTTCGAGGAATGGGACGCGATGCGACCGCAGTCGGTGCATGTCTCGGCCACGCCCGGCGGCTGGGAGATGGAGCAGACCGGCGGCGTCTTCACCGAGCAGGTCATCCGCCCGACCGGCCTGATCGACCCGCCTGTCGAGATCCGCCCCGCCAAGCATCAGGTCGCGGACCTCCTGGACGAGGTCAAGGAGGTCACCGAGAAGGGTTACCGCACCCTTGTCACCGTGCTGACCAAGCGCATGGCCGAGGATCTGACCGAATACCTGCACGAGAACGGGATTCGCGTCAGGTACATGCACTCGGACATCGACACGATCGAGCGCATCGAGATTCTTCGCGATTTAAGACTGGGCGCGTTTGATGTCCTCGTCGGCATCAACCTGCTGCGCGAGGGCCTCGACATCCCCGAATGCGGCTTCGTCGCCATTCTCGACGCCGACAAGGAGGGCTTCCTGCGCTCCGAGACCTCCCTGATCCAGACCATCGGCCGCGCCGCCCGCAATGTCGACGGCAAGGTCATCCTCTATGCCGACCACATTACCGGCTCGATGGAGCGGGCTATTGCCGAGACCAATCGCCGCCGCGAGAAGCAGGAGGCCTACAACGCCGAGCACGGCATCACGCCGCAGACGATCAAGCGCGCCATCGGCGACATCCTCGGCTCGGTCTATGAGCGCGACCATGTCACGGTCGACAAGGGGCTGGTGACGCCGGCCTCGGGCCACAATCTCAAGGCCGCGATCGCCGATCTCGAGAAGCGCATGCGCGAGGCCGCCGCCGATCTCGAATTCGAGACGGCGGCCCGCCTGCGCGACGAGATCAAGCGTTTGCAGGCGACGGAGCTGGCGATCGCGGACGATCCGCTCGCGCGGCAGGGCGATGTCGAGGCCTCCGCCGGCAAGTACAAGGGCGAGCGCTCTTACGGCTCCAGCGCCAACCTGCCGCCGACCCGCGCCCGCAAGCCGACGGACGAGGACATGGGCCCGCATAACTGGGGCGGCGGCGAGGGCAAGCCGAAAGCTGGCGAGAAGCCGAACCCGCTGCTGACCGGCACCTCACGGGTGCGGAAGCCGACACTGGACGAGATGGGCCCGGTGCCGGAATCGCGGCCGAAGGGGGCGGGGGAGAGGCGGCGACGAAAAAATTAGTTTGCTTCTCGAATCTCTGCTGCTCGCTCAATCAAGAAGTTTCTTTTTTGCCCTTGATGAAAATCAACCCAGAGTCTTGCAGAGCGAGCTAGTGACGGAGATGGAATGTTCCCTTGTTTATGAAGAATTTCCATGAATACCCTAGGCCATGAAGATAAATCTTTGCGAGAATGTAGAAGCCACCGTTCTGCTAGATTTATTGATTGTTCTTGAGATATAAACTGCGAACAATGTGTCCATAGATCTTTCCATAAATTCATTCCAGCTCCCAATCGATGTAACCAATCTATTGCAGATTTATTGAGAGATGGGTCC
Source organism: Allobosea sp. NPDC055353 (assembly GCF_053644975.1). Lineage (NCBI taxonomy): Bacteria > Pseudomonadati > Pseudomonadota > Alphaproteobacteria > Hyphomicrobiales > Alloboseaceae > Allobosea > Allobosea sp. NPDC055353. The sequence goes on from NZ_JBSHMC010000001.1 coordinate 387,851, forward strand.
TGCAGTCTTTTAGAGAATTGCATATAACTCTGAACCCACAGGCTGTTGCTTTTTGGTGTCAAAAGCCAATTTCTCATGTAATCCATAGCCCAGCGCTTATCAGGATGCTTCGAGGCAAATGGGTTGACAACAAATTCGACAAAAGAATCAGAATATTTATTGGTTCTCCTGGTAATATCGATCGATATTGATTCTAGATCATCAAGATATTCACCCGTTTTCCATATTCGATCCCAGACTATGCACCAAGAATAATTTGGAGAAAATTTGGTATATTCTGATGTTATCTTTAGGTAATTAAGTCCAAGTTCTTCAAGTTTCACGTTTCTTTGAAATTTAGAATTATAAATATTTATCCAAATCGAGCCCCAGCCAGAAGTTCTCAAATCAGAAATAGATAGCCATTTCTCTGCAATTTCCAGAGCTTCATTTCTGTATTTTGCACTAAGTATAAGGGAGATTATCCTCGAGGTGAACTCGGCAGCTTTGAACTCATTGATTCTCCACTTTGCAATATCAAATAATCTTTTATCTTTATCAAACTTAAACCAGCCTGAGGACCAAGCATAAAACCACTCTTCCGATTTAGATATAGCCTGGAGCCTCTTGATCAAATCATCAATCTTCAAACTAGATTCTGCATGCTGTGCGGTCGGCTTTGATTGAAGTTTATTTATCATATTGTAACGAGATATTATTCGATCTCGGTATCCGATTGCTGACCGGCCACTTAGAAGGCTGCTGGCGTGATCTGCTGATCTTGAGAGTCGTTGAATGTCTCCAACTAAAGTCAGTGCTTCTACAGCAACAAAGGGCGGAAGCTCCGCCTCATCAATCTGCGCAATCTGGAGGCGTAGCGTATCGAGAGTGCCAACCAATACAGTTAGATCGTCAAGCCAGAACGCGGACAGCCCAGGCTCACCTATGCCAATGGTTATCGCCGGTGCTAGCGCGGGGACTGGAAAAAAAAGATCAGGCTTAAAGTATTGAAATTTTTTAACTATGCCATCAGAGGTTAGATCTTGAGCAAAAGAGCCGTTATCAATTTTAGATAAGAATATGGGTATAACAAATGTGGGTGGGTTCTCTTTTGGAGAACAATAGAATCCCAACGATTTTTCTTTCACAGTAAGCCTCTTCGTTTATATAATTCGTGTACCTCGCGATATATTGTCGCGTAGTACATTTCTGTAGAAAGAGAGTACATTGGGTAACCTATGGCTTCTGCGTCCCAATCGCCTTCGATTTTTTCAATGACGCCCGCTATAGATAGATAAGTCTCCGGTATAATCACAGCTATAAGCTTATTTGAATTGAGTTTTATTGTTTCTTCCGTTTGTATCTCTATTGTAAAACGCCGGTCATCGAAGCTCTTTGGTGTCGATTCTGCAGAAAGTCGGTTTGCTGCGAGTATCTCAGCATCGAAAGCGTTTAAGGAAAATTCCTGCTCGAATTCGGGGCGTGGCTTGGGTTTCATCTCAAAGTAACGTTTCGTGTCTCGAAAAAGGAGCCGATTATCTTTGACGGAAATGATGCCTCGCTGGAAGCGAAATTTTCCAGCGGCATAAAATTAATATAGTCTGGGTACTTTTTATTCGAGAAGGCCCCAGAATCAAAAGGGAATATTCTTTTTATTTCTTTTATGCAGTCGCTTTCGAATATAAAGCAGCACGGGAGTTCCCAAGGTTCGGCGCTGGATGTGTCGGATTTGTATTTGTAAGCTGGTCTCCCAACAAAAAAATAATTTAGCTTTTCATCGAGAAAAACATCGCAGTCTTGCGGGGTTATTTCTTCGCTGGTTATTATTGATCGAAAATTGAATGATTTTGTCGTGTGCACCAGCGGCAGTGCGTTGCTCCCGGTGACAGAATTCCTCGAAAGAAAGGCCTCTAATGGCGACGGCATAGGCATCCCCGTAATACAGTCGAAACCGTTTCTCGCAGGATGCTGTTTCACCGTCAAACGGGAAAATGATATCTACCGATAACCGTCCGCTCCACCTTGGTCCATGCCTCGCGCGATCTCGAACGCTTCCTGCTCGATGCGCGCGATGAGCTCGGCCATGCCACCACGCATCAGACTTGGCAGTCGGTGCTGGCCGTGCTCGTCACCTTCCGGGCGCGCTTGACGCCGGCCGAGGGGCTGGCCTTCGCCGGCGCGCTACCGCCATTGCTTGCTGCGATGGTCCTGTAGGACTGGGACCTCCGACAGCCGACAAAGCCCTTCGCCGACCGCACGACGCTGGCGCGGGAGGCGATGGCCTTTCGTGGAGACCACAGCATCTTGCCGGAAAGCGGCATCGCCGATGTCGCCCGGGCGCTGCGCCGGCATGTCGAGCCGCAAGCCTTCGAGCGCGCTCTGGCCAAGTTGCCGCCCGGCGCGCGGGAATTCTGGGCGGTCTAAGCCTCAGGCCCCGTCGAAAGCCGCGTGATAGCGCACCGTGCCGGCCGGCACCTCTGGGCCGAAACCGAGGCGCATGAAATATTCCGGCGGCACGCCCTCCAGCACCAGCGCCGGATCACTGGCGAAGCCGAAGCGGCCGTAATAGGCGGGGTCGCCGAGCAGGACGCAGCCAGCGGCGCCGATCTCGCGCAGGCGCCGCAGGCCCTCGCGGATCAGCTCCGAGCCGATGCCGCCGCGCTGCCGGCCCGGCTTCACCGAGACCGGCCCGAGCCCGAACCAATCGCGCTCCGCCCCGTCGATAGTCACCGGCGAGAAGGCGACATGGCCGACGATCTCGTCGCCCTCGATGGCGACGAGCGAGAGCGTCAGCGCCCCGGCCTTACGTAGGGCATCGACGATCGCCGCTTCGGTGCCGCTGCTATGCGGCGCCGTCGCGAAGGCCTCCGTGGTCAGGGCGCGGATGGCGTCGGAATCGGCGGGCTGTTCGGTGCGGATTTTCATGAGGGGCTTATGCCATGCCGGTGCTGCCCGTGAAAACTAATCCCCGCCCGCGCGGCCCGTGCCTATTCTGTGTTCACCTCACCCCGAGGGGCAGCCATCCGGAGGCATGCTGCATGGCGGGGCGGGGGCGGCGCCTGCGGCCGGGTTTGCATCCCGGCCCCGGGAGGCTTCGGGGCACCGCCCTGGGGATACTACGATCCCTGTGCGAGGAGCTCGCTGGAAGGTTCGGGGCGTCCAGGCTCCGGCGGCGAACGGATGACGAGGCGAAGAGCCGAACTGATCCGCAAGACGCCGGCACCGAAGGACCCCGCACCGCATAAGCGCGGCCCGGAGACTGAAATCGCCGGCAAGCGGAGCGCCACGGGGCGTGCGGATGGTGGCTCAATCCATCCGCGCCGCATCCTGGCTCAACGGAAGCGGCCGATACCCCCGCGCCTCGCGGCGCTCCGCTGCCCCTCATTCTCCCCGCACGCGGCGACGCGGGCGGCCGCAGGCGCTTGCGCAGGACCTCGCCGTCATGCTCGCCCTTGTGGCGAGCATCCACGTCTTGAACACGGCGCTGCCCGACGGAAGACGTGGATGGTCGGGACAAGCCCGACCATGACGACGACAGGTGAGAAGCGTTGCGCCCCTGCCAACGCAGATGTGATGGCCCGGCTGCAACCCGGCCGTGGCAGGCTGGTTGTCGAGAGGCGCGCGTCTTGCGCGCCCGAGCAGGGAGACGTTGCATGACGATGCTGAACCGCCGCCGCCTTCCCGTCCTTCTCGCCGGCCTCGCCGCCTCCGTGGCGCTGCCGGCGCTGGCGCATCACGGCTGGGCCTGGGCCGAGGGCGAGCAGATGACGCTCAAGGGCAAGATCAGCAAGATCTCGATGGCCCCGCCGCATCCGATGCTGATGGTGGAGTCCGAGGGCAAGCTCTGGCAGGTCGATCTCGGCAATCCCAACCAGACCGAGCGCTCCGGCTTCCGCGGCGACACGGCCAAGCCGGGCGATGCCGTCACCGCGCTCGGCAACCGCCATCTCGACAAGACCAAGCTGCACATGAAGGCCGTGCGCATCACCCTCGCCGGCAAGGATTACGACATGTATCCGGAGCGCATCCGCACGAACTGAGCGTGGCCGAACTGATCGAGGCGCTGGGGCACTGGCCGGGCGCGCTGTGGTTGCAGCGCTCCGGCACGGCCTATCTCGTCGTCAACGCCACCCATATCCTCGGCATCGGCCTGCTCGTCGGCGCGATCCTGCCGCTCGATCTCCGATTGATCGGCCTGCTGCGCGGCGCGCCGCTCGCCGTGCTCGCGCCCTTCCTGACGCGGGCCGCCGCGTTTGGTCTCGCGCTGGCGCTCCTGACCGGAGCCTGGCTCTTCACCGTGAAGCCTACGGAATATGCGGGCAATCCGGCCTTCCTCGCCAAGCTCGCTTTGCTCGCGCTGGCGCTCGGCAACATCGCGCTCCAGCATCGGGGCAGGGCGCTGGCGGAAGCCTTGGCGACGGAGCGGGTGCCATGGTCCGCGCGGGCGAGCGCGCTCGCCTCCTTCACGCTCTGGCTGGCGGTGCTGCTGGCGGGGCGCTGGATCGGCTTTGTCTAGGCGGCTACGGCGAGCTGCGTGTCGAGCTTGCGGATCGCGGTGCTCAGCTCCGGCTCATCGACGATGTCGGCGGCATCGGCCAGCGTGAACCAGTGCAGGTCGCGCTGGTGCTGCTCGGCCCAGCTATCGAGCTGCTGCTCGACCTCAAGCAGGTAGAGCTTCACCTCGCAGAGCGCGAAATGGTCGTTCATCCGCTTCCAGTAGGTGTAGCGCCCGGCCGGTTTCTCGCTGACGCGGCCGATCACGCCGGCCTCCTCATAGGCCTCGCGCGCAGCGGCGTCGCGGTCCTTGAGGCCCTTCATCGGCCAGCCCTTGGGCACGATCCAGCGGCGCGTGGTGCGCGAGGTCACGAGCAGGATTTCGGTCGAGCCGTCGGCGGCGTGACGGATCGGCATGGCGGCGATCTGCGACCGCTTCTCTCCCGGTTTCCGCTTGGCCTTCTTCATCGACGCTGAGAGCCTCCTCGGCATCGGGCCGAAAAGTGGAATGCACTTTTCGGACAAACCCGATGCCACACCAAAAAGCTTGACCGCCATAGGCGATCGAGCGGCTGCACATTCGTCCGGCTCCGAATCACGATGTTCGCCGGAGCGAATAAATATTGCATCGATTTGCAGAAATGGAAGAGGCGTTCCGCGGAATCGCATCAGGCTTTCGATTCGTGCATGGCCTCCGGTTTGGCCAGCCGCAGCAGGAGCCAGCCGCAGAGGCCGGAGAGCAGCGACCCCGCGAGCACGCCGATCTTCGTCTGGCTCTGCAGCGCTTCCGAATCCGGGAAGGCGAGCAGCCCGATGAACAGGCTCATGGTGAAGCCGATGCCGCAAAGCAGGGCGATGCCGTAGAACTGCGCCCAGGAGGCGCGGGCCGGCAGGTCGGCGAAGCCGGTGCGGATCGCCAGCCAGCTGAAGCCGAAGACGCCGATCTGCTTGCCCAGGAACAGCCCGAGCATGATGCCGATCGGAACGGGTGCGGCGAGCGTGGACAGACCAAGCCCGGCGAAGGAAACGCCGGCATTGGCGAAGCCGAAGATCGGGATGACCAGGAAGGCGACATATGGGTGCAGCCCGTGCTCCAGCCGGTGCAGCGGCGAGGAGGCGCTGTCGGGCTTTGCCGGCGAGGGCGTGAGCGGGATCGTCAGCGCCAGCGCGACGCCGGCCAAGGTCGCATGCACGCCGGATTTCAGGGTGAAGTACCAGAGCGCCAGGCCGAGCAGGAGATAGGGCGCAAGCCGGATCACGCCGAGGCGGTTCAGCGCGACGAGCGCGGCAAGCGTCGCCCCGGCGAGCCCGAGATACAGGCCGGACAACCCGGCGGTGTAGAAGACCGCGATGATGATCACCGCGCCGAGATCGTCGAGGATGGCGAGCGCCGTCAGGAAGACCTTGAGCGAGGCCGGCACGCGCGACCCCAGCAGCGAGAGCACGCCGAGCGCAAAGGCGATGTCGGTGGCGGTCGGGATCGCCCAGCCGCGCAGGCTCTCGGGCGCGTCGAGATTGAAGGCGACATAGATCAGGGCCGGCGCGACCATGCCACCGAGCGCGGCGAAGCCGGGCAGCACGCGGCGGCTCCAGCTCGAGAGCTGGCCGTCCAGCATCTCGCGCTTGATCTCGAGCCCGACGAGCAGGAAGAACACCGCCATCAGCGCATCGTTGATCCAGTGCAGGACCGACAGGCCCAGCACGTAGCTCTTCAGCATGCCGAAATAGAGCGGCGCCGCCGGCGAGTTGGCGACGACAAGGGCGAGCGCCGCGACGACCATCAGGACGATGCCGCCCGCTGCCTCTCCGTGCAGGAAGTCCCGCAAGGCGGAAAGGGGTTTCGTCCGGGTCGCGGGGGCGGCCATCAAGCTCTCCTTCGTCGATCAGACGCGGAGAGATACGACAGGCCGCCGCCGATGACCAAGTTTGCCGATGCCGCAGGCGGCTTCAGGACTTCTTGCCGTCCTTGTCGAACTGCTTGAGGAAGGCGGTCAGGTCCTTGATCTCCTTCTCGCTCTTGATGCCGGCGAAGATCATCTTGGTGCCGGGGATCTTGGTCCTGGGATCCTTGATGTACTCGGCGAAGGTCGCCTCGTCCCAGGTCAGGCCGGAATTCTTGTTGGCGGCCGAGTAGCTGTAGCCCTCGACGGCGCCGGAATGCCGGCCGATCAGCCCGTTGAGCTCGGGCCCGACGAGATTGCGCGCGCCTTCGCCGATCTGGTGGCAGGCGCGGCATTTTGCGAAGGAGCGTTCGCCTGCCGAGGCATCCTGGGCCGCGGCCGGTTGGGAGAGGAAGGGGAGAAGGAGAGCAAGGCTGGAGAGAATGGCTCGCATGATCACGTCTTTCGACTTGGAGGCATTCTCAGCTTAGCGCCGAGCCGCGTGCCGATGGCATGAGCCATTTCGACGCGCGGCGCGCTGTCCTTTCAGCTGGAAAATGAGAACTCGGGGAATTCCCGAGCGATTCTCAGAGTTCGCCGATCCATTCCGCCACGGTCGCGGTGAAGGCGTCCGGCCGGGAGATCGGGAAAAGATGTCCGCCGGTTTCCATGATCGCTCGGCGGCAGCCGGGCAGGGCGGCGGCGAGTTCCTCCTGATGATAGACGGGCACGACCATGTCGTCGCGCGTGCCGAGGACGAGCACCGGCATCAGCAGCTGGTCGATATTGGCGGTGCCGTCGAAGGCGAGCAGCGCGTCGAGGCGCTCGCGGGCGATCGTCCGGGCGTGCTCGCTCACCGGCGCGGCTTCGATCGCGGCGTCATAGATATGCCAGTTGGCTTCGATCCAGCGCGGCTGGTAGCCGTTCAGCACCGAGGTCGCGGCATAGGCATGGGGATCGCAGCCCAGGATCGCCCGTCGGGTACCGAAGACCGCGTTGAGATAGCGGCCGGGCTTGAGCCAGCTCGCGCTCAGGATCAGGCCGTCGAGGCGGCCGGGGGCCTGCTTGGCGATGGCCTGCGCGATGCAGCCGCCGGTGGAATGGCCGAGCACCACCGCGCGCGAAACACCTGCGGCGTCGAGCACGGCGAGGCTGTCCTGCGCCAAGAGGTCGATGGAGCAGGGCACTTCACCGCGGCTGCTGGCGCCGATGCCGCGCTGGTCGAAGCGGATGACCTGGAAGGAGCGCGAGAGCGTCGCGGCGATCTCGCTCCAGAAGGCGGCGCTGCCGCTGAGCCCGCTGACGAGCAGCAGGGGTTGGCCGTGGCCTTCCTTGAACGCGTGGAGCGTCGCGCCGTCTGGCGTCTCGATCTTGAAATCGATGATGTCCGTGGTGGCCGTCATGCATCACCTCGCGGATGGAGATGCCGAATGCTGCGCTGCCGGCGCATGATGTCGTCCATGGCCCCACCCTCCCTGGAATAGTAGGTCGCCCGCCCTGATCGCTCGGTCTTGATTTGGCCGATGGGATCACTTCGTGGCAGGATGGCGCATCGGGCCCGCCCCCGCCATGGCTTGAGTGCAGGGGGAGCAATGTTCTTGACGCAGATCAAATAGACCAAAGACTAATTTGCCTGCGTGTGGCGCATATCTTTGTGCGCGGTGCCTCAGGGTCAGGAGGGGTTCAGCCCTTCGCTGAGAGCGTAGGGCGCAAGCACATCGCGGATGTCGCGCTCGATGCGCGGCGTCAGCAGGGCGCGGGTGACGACGGCTCGCAGATGGTGGTCCATCAGGTCGGCCGCGCGGGCGGCATCGCCGGCGCGCAGCGCGTCGATCAACTGGCGATGCTCGGAGACGGCGCATTCGGTCGAGTGCGGGCGCCCGTAGATCGCCAGAATCAGCGAGCAGCGCGACGAGGCCTCCTGGACATAGCGCAGCAGCAGCGCGTTGCCGGTCATCTTCGCGAGCTTGATGTGGAACTCGCCGGAGAGGCGGATCGATTCCGGGCCGTCCTGCTCATGCGCCTTCTCCTCCTGGCGGACATGGGCTTCCAGTTCCGCGACCTGGGCGGGGGTGATCCGGCCGGCAAGGCTTTCGGCGACGAGCCGCTCGAGGCCGCGCCGGACTTCGAAGACGTCCCGCGCCTCTTCCAGCGTCGGATAGGCGACCGAGGCGCCGCGATTGGGCTTGAGCTCGACGAGGCCCTCGACGGCGAGCCGTCCGAAGGCCTCCCGCACCAGGGTGCGGCTGACGCCGAGCTGCTCGCCGATCGAATCCTCCGGCAGCTTCATCCCCGGCTTCAGCGCCTGCTCGATGATCGCCCGGCGCAGCGCCCGGTAGACGGATTCGGCGCGCAGAACCGGGGTTCGCTTCTCGCCCATCGTGGCTGTCCCTCGTGCTGGAATGGTCTTGTCCGGGGGCGTCAATGTCACGATCGCGGGCTCCGCGCCAGTTTCCGCTTGTGCTCAATAATCGCATACAATACGCTTCTCATATCGTATGCAAGTATGCCTGATAATCGCACACGAAATTGGCGCGCAAAGCGTCAGGTGCATAACGGAACGGCAACAAGCGATCGAGGTTCGGCGGAGCCCGCGGCACGCCGATGCAAAAGGGGAGAAGTCGATGAAGAAGGCCTGGTTGCTGGCGGCCGTCGCCGCCTTCGCGTTCACCGGCGCGGCGGAAGCCAAGACGCTGAAATGGGGAGCGTCACGCGAGATCGCCTCGCTCGACCCCTATTCCTACGGCGAGACCTTCACGCTCGCGGTGCTCAATCACGTCTATGAGGGGCTGGTTCGCTATACCGGCGACCTCAAGATCGAGCCGGCTTTGGCCGAGTCCTGGGAAACCGTGTCGCCGACCGTCTGGCGCTTCAAGCTGCGCCAGGGCGTCAAGTTCCACAACGGCAACCCCTTCACCGCCGATGACGTCATCGCCTCTCTGGCCCGCGTCACTCACGAGACTTCGCCGCTCAAGGGCAACCTGCCGGCCTATAAGAGCTCGAAGAAGATCGACGACCTGACCGTCGAGATCGAGGTCAACGGCCCCTATCCGCTGCTGCTGAACGACCTCACCAACATCTTCATCTTCGACAAGGAATGGATGGAGGCGAACAACTCGCTGCTGCCGACCGATTCCGGCAAGGGCGTGAAGGGTTACGCCACCGACAATGCCAACGGCACCGGCCCGTTCACGGTCGAGAGCCGCCGCGCCGATTCCAAGACGGTGTTCGTCAGGAATGCCGGCTGGTGGGACAAGCCGAAGCACAACATCGACCGGATCGAGTTCTCGCCGATCACTTCTTCGTCGACCCGCGTCGCCGCGCTGCTCTCCGGCGAGATCGACTATACCAACGTCGCGCCGCTGCAGGATCTGCCGCGCCTCGCCGCCTCGCCGGACGTCAAGGTGCTGCAGACCAACGAGCTGCGCTCGGTCTTCTTCGCCCTGAACCTCGGCGACAAGCTCACCGAGAGCGACGTCAAGGACAAGAATCCCTTCAAGGACATCCGGGTCCGCGAGGCGCTCTATCGCGCGATCGACATCGACGCGGTGCAGAAGCGCGCCATGCGCGGCCTGTCGCGCAACACCGGCGCGCTCGTCGCCCCGGCGATCCCCGGCTACGATCCCTCGCAGGACGAGCGCCTGCCCTTCGATCTCAACGGCGCCAAGAAGCTGCTGACTGACGCCGGCTATCCCAACGGCTTCTCCTTCCAGATCAATTGCCAGAGCGACTCCCTCGTCAACGAGGAGGAGTTCTGCCAGGCGATCGCGGCGATGTGGTCGCGCGCCGGCCTGAAGCCGAACCTCAGCATGGCCCCGCGCAGCCAGCAGACGCCGAAGCGCGTCAAGGGCGATTTCGACGTCATCTCCTTCGGCTGGGCCAACGAGCCGATGATCGACGCCTATTCCCTGCTGGTGCAGGTGCTGCATTCCAAGAACGGCACCAGCGGCGTCTTCAACTGGGGCAACTGGGGCGATCCGCGCATCGACGCGCTGATCGACAAGGCCGGCGTCGAGCTCGATACGCCCAAGCGCATCGAGATGATGAAGGAGGCGCTCAAGATCGCCAAGCAGGAGCAGCTCTTCATCCCGCTGCACCAGCAGCCGATGGCCTGGGCGATGCGCTCGACGATCGTCTCGACCGTGCAGGCCTCGGACAACAAGCCGCGGCTCTGGCTGACCATGATGAAGTGACGGGTTGTCATTCCGGGGCTTCGCCCTCGGGTCCGACCTTCGGTCGGCCCAAGGATAAACTCCGCGAAGAACCCGGAACCCACGACTGGGCTGTACGCGCAAAACGGCACGAGGAGCCGCTCGCCCGGTCGTGGGTTCCGGGTTCGCGCCTGCGGCGCGCCCCGGAATGACAAAAGCATCCGCCTAGCGCAGGGAGTCGCAAGACCATGCCGGCCTTTCTCTTCAAGCGACTGCTCAATGCCGCCGGCGTCATGCTGGCGGTGGCCTTTCTCGCCTTCCTGATCTTCCGCTTCGTCGGCGACCCCGTGGAGCTGATGCTGAACGAGCAGGCGAGCCAGCAGCAGCGCGACGAACTGCGCGTCCGCCTCGGCCTCGACAAGGGCTTCGTGCTGCAATACGCGACCTTCGTCGGCAATGCCGTGCGCGGCGATTTCGGCATCTCCTACCGCAACCAGCAGGACGTTTTCACCCTGATCTCGGAGCGCTTCCCGGCGACCTTCGAGCTGGTGCTTGTCGCGACGTTCCTGTCGCTGGCCGTCGGCATTCCCCTCGGCGTCTACACCGCGATCCGGCGAGACAGTTTCCTCGCCAAGACCCTGCAATTCGTCTCTGTGCTCGGGGTCTCGCTGCCCAGCTTCGCGCTCGGCATCCTCTTCATCCTGATCTTCTCGGTGACGCTGCAATGGCTGCCGGCCTTCGGGCGCGGCGAGGTCGTGCAGATCGGCTGGTGGAGCACCGGCCTGCTCACCGCTTCCGGCCGCAAGGCGTTGATCCTGCCCGGCATCACGCTCTCGCTCTTCCAGATCACGCTGGTGATGCGCCTCGTCCGCGCCGAGATGCTGGAGACGATGCGCACCGACTTCATCCGCTTTGCCCGGGCGCGCGGCCTGCCGTCCCGCGCCGTCCATTTCGGCCACGCCCTGCGCAACTGCCTGATGCCGGTGATCACCGTCACCGGCCTGCAGATCGGCAATCTGATCGCCTTCGCGCTGGTCACCGAGACGGTGTTCCAGTGGCCGGGCATGGGCATGCTCTTCGTCCAGGCCGTGACCTTCGTCGATATCCCGGTGATGGCGGCCTATCTGATCGTCGTCTCCTTCATCTTCGTCACGCTCAACACGCTGGTCGACCTGACCTATGCCTGGGTCGATCCGCGCCTGCGCGAGGACGCGCTGACGGGAGGCGCCAATGCTCGCTGAGAAGACCGGGGCCGTCGATACCGTGAAGAGCACCGGCCGCCTGCGCCGCTTCCTCGACAGCGACATCGGCTGGAGCTTCTGCCATACGCCCGTGGCCTGGCTCTCGGCGCTGATGCTGGCGCTGCTCGTCCTGAGCGCGCTCTTCGCCCCGCTGATCGCCCCGCAGGACCCTTACGACCTCGCGCAGATCTTCATCGACAAGGCTGAGATCCCGCCGATCTGGCAGGAGGGCGGCGAATGGCCGTTCCTGCTCGGCACCGATCCGCAGGGCCGCGACGTGCTCTCGGCCATTCTCTACGGTTCGCGCATCTCGCTGATCATCGGCTTCGCGGCGGTGCTGGTCTCGATGCTGATCGGGGTGTCGATCGGGCTGATCGCCGGCTTCCATGGCGGGCGCATCGACAATCTGCTGATGCGGCTGGGCGATACCGTTCTCTCCATCCCGACGCTGCTGATGGCGATCCTGGTCTCGGCAATCTTCCGCGAGATGCTGCCGCCGGCCCTGCGCGAGCCCTTCTCCGCCGTGGTGCTGGTGCTCTCGATCGCACTGACGAGCTGGGTGCAATATGCCCGCACCGTGCGCGCCCTGACCATGGTTGAGCGCCGCAAGGAATACGTGCTCGCCGCCCGCATCATCAAGGTGCCGGCGACGCGGATCATGGGCCGCCACATCCTGCCCAATACGATGACGCCGGTGCTGGTCTCGGCGACGCTAAGTCTCGGCCTTGCCATCCTCTCGGAGGCGACGCTGTCCTTCCTCGGCGTCGGCATGCCGATCACCCAGCCGTCCCTGGGCACGCTGATCCGCATCGGCAACCAGTACCTGTTCTCCGGCTCCTGGTGGCTCGTCGTCTTCCCCTCGCTGCAGCTCGGGCTGATCGTGCTTTCGGTCAACCTGCTCGGCGACTGGCTCCGCGATGCGCTGAACCCGAAGCTGCGCTGACCATCACAAGAAACCAAGAGGATACGCCTGCGATGACTGCCTCTCTCCTGATCCGCAACGTCCGGCCGAATGGGGGGCCTGCCCTCGACATCCTGATCGAGAACGGCCGCATCAGCCGGATGGCGAAGGACATCGCCGCGCCCGCCGGCGTAACGGTCGAGGATGGCCGCGGCGAGATCGCCATTCCCGGCCTGGTCGAGGCTCATGCCCATCTCGACAAGAGCCTCTGGGGCCAGCCCTGGTACGTCAACGAAGTCGGCCCGAAGCTGCTCGACAAGATCGACAACGAGCGCCTGAACAAGCGCCGCCTCGACATGGACCCCGCCCGCCAGTCGGCACGCCAGACCGTCCAGTCCTCGACGATGGGCTCGACCCATACCCGCAGCCATGTCGATGTCGACACCGATCACGGGCTCTGGGGCGTCGAGGGCATCCTGAAGACCCGCGAGGACTACGCGGACATCATGGATATCGAGCTCGTCGCCTTCCCGCAATCCGGGCTGCTGCGCCGGCCGGGCACGCTGGAATTGATGCATGAGGCGATGAAGGCCGGCTGCGAGATCGTCGGCGGCCTCGACCCCTGCGCCATCGACCGCGACCCGAAGGGCCATCTCGATGCGATCTTCGGGCTCTGCCAGACCTATGGCCGGCCGCTCGACATCCATCTGCACGAGCCCGGCGAGATGGGCCTGTTCTCGCTCGACCTGATCATCGAGCGCACCCGCGCGCTCGGGATGAAGGGGAAGGTCACCGTCAGCCACGCCTTCTGCCTGGGCACCGATCCGCAACTGGTCGATCCGGTGATCCCGCAGCTCGCCGCGCTCGACATCGCGATCATGACCACGGCGCCGGCCCGCAACACCGCGCCGGCCGTCAAGAAGCTTCTCGATGCCGGCATCCGCGTCTGCTCGGGCTCTGACGGCATCCGCGATACCTGGGGCCCCTATGGCAATGCCGACATGGTCGAGCGCGCCATGTTCATCGGCCTGCGCAACAATTTCCGCCGCGACGACGAGGTCGAACTCGGCTTGCATGTCTGCACGACCGGCGGCGCCCAGGTGATGGAGATCGCCGATTACGGCCTCACTGAGGGCAAGGCTGCCGATCTCGTCATCATGCCCGGCGAGAGCCTGACGGATATCGTCGTGACCCGTTCGCCCAGGCGCCGCGTGATCAAGCGCGGCAGGATCGTCGCCCGTGACGGCGTTTCGGTGAGGACGGCCCCGTGAGCCTTAAGGCCAAGAAGCGGCCCGAAGGCCGCATCCTGATGACCGCGCGCTGGGTGGTCGGCCACAAGGACGGCCGCCATCGCCTCTATGAGAACGGCGAGGTCGTGTTCGAGAACGGCGAAATCGTCTTCGTCGGCCACGGCTTCCCTGGCGAAGTCGCCCGCCGCGTCGACTACGGCCATGCCCTGATCGGGCCGGGCTTCGTCGATTGCGACGCGCTCTCCGACCTCGACACCACCATCCTCGGTTATGACAACCAGCCGGCCTGGAAGAAGGGCCGCGTCTGGCCGCGCAGCTATCTCGATGCCGGCCCCTACGAGATGTACACGCGCGAGGAACTGGCCTTCCAGAAGCGCTACGCCTTCTCCCAGCTGATCCGCAACGGCATCACCACCGCTTTGCCGATCGCCTCGCTGTTCTACCGCGCCTGGGGCGAGACGGTGCAGGAGTTCGAGGACGCTGCGGTTGCCGCTGCCGATCTCGGCATGCGCGCCTATCTCGGCCCGGCCTATCGCACCGGCAACCAGGTCGTCGAAAGCGACGGCCGCGTCGTCACCTATTACGAGGAGGAGCGCGGTCTCGCCGAGCTCGACGCGGCGATCGATTTCGCGGGGCGTCATGAAGACGTGGCCGGCGGCCTGATCCGCGCGATGTTCGCGCCGGATCGCATCGAGACCTCGACCGCCGAGCTTCTGCGCCGCACGGCGGCAGCCTCGCGCGAGCTCGATATCCCCGTCCGGCTCCACTGCTGCCAGTCGAAGATCGAGTACGACCTCGTTCTCGCCCAGCACGGCATGAGCCCGCCGGAATGGCTGGAGAGCCTCGGCTTCCTCAACGAGCGTTGCCTGCTCCCGCACGGCACCGTCGTCTCCGGCAGCCGCCTGATCGATCGCCCCGGCCGCGATCTCGAGATCATCCGCGATTCCGGCGCCAGCATCGTGCATTGCCCGTTGGTCTCGGGCCGGCACGGCAACACCATCAATCATCTCGGCAGCTATCGCGCGATGGGCCTGAACATCGCCATGGGTACGGATACGAGCCCGCCCGACATGGTGATGAACATGCAGACCGGCATGATCCTCGCCCGCACCATGGCCGGCAATGTCGGTGCCGTGCGCTCCGAGGACTATTACGACGCGGCGACCATCGGTGGCGCCGATGCGCTGAAGCGACCCGATCTCGGCCGCCTCCAGCCAGGGTCGCGCGCCGACATCACCGTTTTCGAGTTCGACCGGCCGCATAGCGGGCAGGTCATCGATCCCATCCAGACGATGATGCTGACCGGCCATGGCCGCGATTTCGCGACCGTGGTGATCGACGGCCGCTTCGTCATGGAGAACCGGGCGATCCCTGGCCAGGACGAGGCCGCCGACAACATCCGCGCCCAGAAGCAGTTCGAGGGCGTGATGGCGCGCTATCCCGAGCGCACGCTCGGCCACCCGCCGATGAGCGAGATCTTCTCGTCGAGCTACGCGATCGAACGCAGCGAGGCCTCTGCATGACCGCATCCGCCGCCCAGCCTCTCCTGTCCGTCCGCGACCTGCGCATCGTCTTCGATGGCCGCCACGGCCCGTTGACCGCGCTGGACGGTGTTTCTTTCGATATCGCGCCGGGGGAAATCCTCGGCGTGGTCGGCGAGTCCGGGGCGGGCAAGTCCCTGACCGGGACGGCGGTGATCGGCCTGCTCGATCCGCCCGGCCGTGTCGCCGGCGGCGAGATCCATCTCTCCGGCCAGCGCATCGACAACCTCCCGGCGGAGGCGATGCGCAGGCTGCGCGGCCGACGCATCGGCGCGATCTTCCAGGACCCGCTGACCTCGCTGCACCCGCTGCTCAAGGTCGGCGACCAGCTCGTCGAGACGATCCTGACCCATCTTCCGGTCAGCCGGACGGAGGCGCGCAAGCGCGCGCTCGACCTGCTCAAGGAGGTCGGCATCCCCGCCGCCGAGACGCGGATCGACCATTTCCCGCACCAGTTCTCCGGCGGCATGCGCCAGCGCGTCGTCATCGCGCTCGCGCTCTGCGCCGAGCCCTCGCTGATCATCGCCGACGAGCCGACAACCGCGCTCGACGTCTCGATCCAGGCGCAGATCACGACCTTGCTGAAGCGCCTCTGCCGCGAGCACGGCACGGCGATCATGCTGGTCACCCACGACATGGGCGTCATTGCCGAGACGGCCGACCGGGTCGCGGTGATGTATGCCGGCCGCATCGTCGAGATCGGCCCGGTCGAGGAGGTGACGCGCCGGCCGAGCCATCCCTACACGGCCGGCCTGATGGCCTCGATCCCGAGCGTCCATGTCCGCCACGAGCATCTCAACCAGATCGACGGGGCCATGCCGCGCCTCAACGCCATCCCGGCGGGCTGCGCCTTCAACCCGCGCTGCGGCCGGGCGGAGGATTTCTGCCGCGAGCACAAGCCCGGCCTGCCCATCTCGGGCCATGCCGCGGCTTGCCATTTCCCCCTGAAGGAGGCGGCCCATGCTTGAGCAGGTTTCGACGCTCGCCCCCGCCAAGGCCACTGGCGACGACATCATCCTCGATGTCGAGGCGGCCTGCTGCCGCTTCGACGTCTCGGCGCCGGCGCTCTCGCGCCTGTTTTCGCATGAGCCGCGACGCATCCTGCGCGCGGTCGAGAACGTTTCCTTCACCGTGAAGCGCGGCACCACCTTCAGCATCGTCGGCGAGTCCGGCTGCGGGAAATCGACGCTCGCCCGCATGGTCGTCGGCCTGCAGCGGCCGACCGAGGGCCAGCTCAGCTTCCGCGACATCCGCCGCGCCGACGGCACGATCGGCCCGCCGCGCGTGCAGATGATCTTCCAGGACCCCTATGCCTCGCTCAACCCGCGCTGGCGCGTCGGCGACATCATCGCCGAGCCGATCCGCGAGTTGAACCTGCGCGTCGACGAGACGGCGATCCAGGCCCGCGTCGGCGATCTCCTGGAGACCGTCGGCCTGTCGCGCACCGATGCCAGCCGCTATCCGCACGCCTTCTCGGGCGGCCAGCGCCAGCGCATCTCGATTGCGCGCGCGCTCGCGACCGAAGCCGATTTCCTCGTCTGCGACGAGCCGACCTCGGCGCTCGACGTCTCCGTGCAGGCGCAGATCCTCAACCTGATGGTCCGGCTGCAGAAGGAATTCGGGCTGACCTATCTTTTCATCAGCCATAATCTCTCGGTCGTCCGGCACATGTCGGACGATCTCGCGATCATGTATCTCGGCCGTTTCGTCGAGGCGGGCCCGGCCGAGCGGGTCTTCACCCGGCCGCAGCACCCCTATACGCGCCTGCTGCTCGACACGATCCCCGATGTCGAGCGGCCGAACCGGGAGCGCCGGCCAATGTCCGGCGAGGTGCCGAGCCCGATCAATCCGCCGGCCGGTTGCACCTTCAATCCGCGCTGCGCCCAGGCCGCCGATCGCTGTCGTGTTGAGCGGCCGGAGCTACGGAAGCTCGGCGAGGTCGAAGTGTCCTGCCATTTCGCCTGAGGCGCAGGTTTCGAGCCGCTTTGTCATTCCGGGGCGCGCCGCAGGCGCGAACCCGGAACCCACGACTGGGTGAGGCAGTCGATGCGCGGTTGCTGAACGCTCGCCTGGTCGTGGGTTCCGGGTTCTTCGCTCCGCGAAGCCCCGGAATGACAAAGGAGTGTGCCCGCCTCAACCCACCAGCGTCGCTTCCAGCGTGATCGGCGCCTTGAACAGCTTCGAGACCGGGCAGCCGGCCTTGGCCTTGTCGGCCAGCGACTGGAAGGTCGCCTGGTCGGCGCCGGGCACCTTGCCCTTGAGCGTCAGGTGGATCGCGGTGATCGCGTAGCCGTCGTCGAGCTTGTCGAGCGTCACGCGCGCTGTCGTATCGAGTGCGTCGGCCTTGAGATTGGCCTCGCCCAGGATCAGCGAGAGCGCCATGGTGAAGCAGGCGGCATGGGCCGCGCCGATCAATTCCTCGGGATTGCTGCCGGGCTTGCCCTCGAAGCGGCTGGCGAAGCCGTAAGGATAGGCGTCGAGCGCCTTGGTCTCGGTCGAGATCGTGCCCTTGCCATCCTTGATGCCGCCTTCCCAATGGGCCGCGCCGGTCTTGTTGATCGCCATGATGCTGTCTCCCGTTCTGGTTGGGTGGGTTATCCTGCGGTTGGAACGCTACCCTTTGACAACGATCCAGCGCGAGTGGGGTTCACCGGCACGCGATCGTTACAGGGAAAAAGCTCTCGATTGCCGTAAGGTCATCGTCCCAAACACTGGAGGCTGCCATGACCGCATTCAATGCCGTGCGCTTCAAGGTAAAACCGGGGATGGAGACCGACTTTCTCGATGCTCACCGCGGTGTTGCCGCGGACTGGCCGGGCTTGCGGCATGCCAACATCATCGCGGCGGGCGAGGGGCGCTACTGCATCATCGCGGAATGGGAGAGCATGGACGCGATGGCGGCGGCCCGCCCGCAGATGATCGCCACCCTCAACGGTTTCCGCCACACGCTCGACGATCTCGGCGGTGGATTGGGGGTCACCGACCCGATTGCCGGATCGGTGGCCTTGTCGCTGAAATAGTGCGCGGTCGTTCGAACGCGTCGTTGAAAGACGAAGACCCGCACCGATCGCTCGATGCGGGCCTTCGGATCGGCCAGTGATATCGTCGTTCAGCGGAACAGCGCCAGCGACTTCGACAGGGTGATCCAGACGCCCCAGGCGATCGGCAGGCCGACCACGGCCCAGGCGAGCATGGCCGTGCCGTCGAAGCCGCCCTTGCCGATGCCGTAGGAGCCGTAATGCGCGGTCGCGTCGACATTGGCCGACCGCTTCTGCAGCGCCGCGACCTCGGCATCCTGCATGAACCATTTGGCCGCGACCGGGCGGACCAGCAGGTTGCAGAGGAAGCCGAGCACCAGCATGCCGGCGAGGATGTACATGGTGCGATCATAGACCTGCGCGCGCGGCACGCCGGCATTGATCTGTGCCTCGCGGATATAGTTCACCACCACGGGGCCGATGATGCCGGCGGTCGACCACGCCGTCAGCAGGCGGCCATGGACGGCGCCGACGAACTGCGTGCCGAACATGTCGGCGAGATAGGCCGGTACCGTCGCGAAGCCGCCGCCATACATCGACAGGATGATGCAGAAGAACGCGACGAAGAGCGCGAGCGACCCGGCATGCGCGGCCCAGGGCGAGAGCGCATAGAGCAGGATGCCGAGCCCGAAGAAGGTGGCATAGGTCAGCTTGCGGCCGAGCTTGTCAGAAAGCGAGGCCCAGAAGAAGCGCCCGGCGATGTTGAACAGCGAGAGCAGGCCGACGAAGGCCGCCGCGATCGTGGCGATCTGCGTCTTCTGCGCGGCGTCGAGCGCGGAAAAGCCGATTTCCGGCTTGCCGATCAGCGAGCCCGCGAAGATCTCCTGCAGCATCGGCGAGGCCATGCCGAGCACACCGATGCCGGCCGAGACGTTGAGCGTCAGCACCGACCAGATCAGCCAGAACTGCGGTGTCTTGTGCGCGTTCTTGAGATGGACATGGCCCGATGTGATCATCGCGTTCTGGGTTGCCGGCGGCGTCCAGCCTTCGGGGCGCCAGTTGGCCGGTGGCACGCGGTAGCCGAAGGTGCCGGCCATCATGAAGACGAAATAGATCGCCGCCATCGCGACGAAGGTCTGCCAGACGCCGACCGAGTTCGCCGTCTTGAAGTGGTTCATCAGCATGTCCGCCAGCGGCGAGCCGATCATTGCGCCGCCGCCGAAGCCCATGATCGCCATGCCGGTCGCCATGCCGCGCCGGTCCGGGAACCATTTCACCAGGGTCGAGACCGGCGAGATGTAGCCGAGACCGAGACCGATGCCGCCGATCACGCCGGAACCGAGCCACATCAGCCAGAGCTGGTGCCAGTAGACGCCGAGTGCCGAGATCATCAGGCCGCCGCACCAGCACAGGGTCGAGACGAAGGCGGCCTTGCGCGGGCCGACGCGCTCGAGCCAGCCGCCCCAGATCGCGGCGGACGAGCCGAGCAGCACGAAGAACAGCGTGTACATCCAGCCGAGATCGGCGACCTTCCAGTCGCAGGCGGTGGTGAACAGCGAGGTCATCAGGCCGACATCGGCGGCGCAGGCCACCGGCTTGGTGATGCCGATCGCCTGGCTCAGCGGCAGCCAGAACACCGAGAAGCCATAGGCCATGCCGATGCAGAGATGGATGCACAGCGCGGCCGGCGGCACGAGCCAGCGATTGAAGCCCGGTTTGGCGATGGTCCTCTCGCGGTCGAGCAGGCCGATGCTGCCTCCCGCCTGTCCGATATCCTGTGCGACACTCATTCCCCGGTTCCTTTCCCCATGGCTTCGCTGTTCGGGCCAGGTAGGTTCCCAGCTCGTTGCACTCTCTCGATGCGCCGCCAGGGCGGCGGCTTAGGCGCTACCCTCCACGCCCCGGCCTGATCCGCGGCAGGGCGTGCCGCAGCAGGGGCGGGAGGTCCTCCGGCCGGTCTGCGAAGGCGGCGAGGAAGTCCCCGCGCATGCGCCCGGTCCAGAACTGGTTGATGTGGTCGGCGACGGAGGCGATGGCCTCCGCCTCCGGATAGGCCTTGAAGAAATCGGCGATCTGCCCGGCCATGCGCAGGAGCTTCGCAACGTTCTCCGCGTGGTGGTCGGCCGGAACGGGTTCTGTGGTCAGGCCGGTCTCCGTCATCGGGCGATGGTCTCGGGTTCGGGCGCCAGCGCACCGGTGAAGACGATGCAGCCATCGCGGCGCGCGACCGCGGCGAGCGTCAAGCCAAGATGCCGCGCACGCTCGATGGCGAGCGAGGTCGGTGCCGAGATCGCGACCAGCGTGCCGGCGCCGAAGATCGCCGCTTTCTCGACCATCTCGAAGGAGGCGCGGCTCGTGACGAGCAGGAAGCCTTCTTTCGCATCCGCTCCGGCGCGCAGGCGGGCGCCGATCAGCTTGTCGAGCGCGTTGTGGCGCCCGACATCCTCGCGCACTGCCAGGATCGCGCCGGAGCCATCGCACCAGGCGGCTGCATGGACGGCGCGGGTGAGCTGGCTCAGCGGCTGGTGCTTGTCGAGTTCCGCGAGCGCCGCCTCGATCGCCGCGGCGGATACGGCGCGGGACGCTCGCGATGCCGCATCGGCCATCGGGATTTCCGCGATGGTCTCGACCCCGCAGAGCCCGCAGGAGGTTCGGCCCGACAGGTTGCGCCGCCGTGCCAGATGCTCGCGGAAGCGGCCGGGTGCGAGCTCCACGGTGACGATCACGCCTTCGTCCTTTGGCTCGACGGCGATGCCGCGGATTTCGTCCGCGCCGCGCACGATGCCCTCGGTCAGGCTGAAGCCGGTGACGAAATCCTCGAGATCCGACGGGCTCGCCATCATCACCGCATAGGGCATGTTGCCGTAGACGATGTTGATGGGGGTCTCGACCGCGACCTCGATCTCGCGCGCGCCATCCATCGCCGCGCCGAAGCGCAGCGGCTGCGCCGTAACGGCGGCCGAGGCCGGCGGCTGTGCGGGCGGGTTATTCCGCGGCATCGGGCAGGCGTTCCGCGATCCGGCGCAAGGTCACGTCCTCCTCGAAATTCTTCTCCTGCCAGGCCGACCAGGCATTGGTGCGCCGGACGTCGACGGCGGTCACCTTGTATTCCGGACAGTTCGTCGCCCAGTCCGAATAGTCGGTGGTGATGACGTTGGCACCGGTCTTGGCGTGGTGGAAGGTGGTGTAGACCACGCCGGGTTGCATTCGCTCGGAAATCACCGCCCTTAGCGCGATATCGCCCGAGCGGCTGGCGAGCGCGACGAGATCGCCGTCGCGGATGCCGCGGCTTTCGGCATCGAAGGCGTGGATCTCCAGCACGTCCTCGTCATGCCAGGCACCGTTCTCGGTGCGCCGCGTCTGCGCGCCGACATTGTATTGCGAGAGGATGCGGCCCGTCGTGAGCAGCAGCGGGAAGCGCGGCCCTGTCCGTTCGTCGGTCGGGACGTATTCGGTGATCATGAACTTGCCCTTGCCGCGCACGAAACGGTCGACATGCATCAGGGGCGTGCCGGTCGGCGCCTTGTCGTTGCAGGGCCACTGCACCGAGCCGAGCTTTTCCAGCTTGTCGTAGGAGACGCCAGCGAAGCTCGGGGTTAGGCGCGCGATCTCGTCCATGATCTCGGAGGGATGGCTGTACGCCATCTCGTAGCCGAGGGCCCGCGCCAGCTCGATCGTGACCTGCCACTCGTCTTTGCCGGAGAGCGGCGCCATCACCTGGCGGACGCGGTTGATGCGCCGCTCGGCATTGGTGAAGGTGCCGTCCTTCTCCAGGAAGGAGGCGCCCGGCAGGAAGACATGGGCGTATTTCGCCGTCTCGTTCAGGAAGATGTCCTGGATGACGACGCATTCCATTGAGGCCAGGCCGGCCGTGACATGCTTGGTGTTGGGGTCGGATTGGGCGATGTCCTCGCCCTGGACATAGAGGCCCTTGAACGTGCCCTCGACGGCCTCGTCGAGCATGTTGTTGATGCGCAGGCCCTGCTCGGGATCGAGCGGCACGCCCCAGAGCATCTCGAAGACCTGCCGGGTCGAATCGTCGGAGACGTGGCGATAGCCCGAGAATTCGTGCGGGAAGGAGCCCATGTCGCAGGAGCCCTGGACATTGTTCTGCCCGCGCAGTGGATTGATGCCGACGCCGTCGCGCCCGATATTGCCGGTCGCCATGGCGAGATTGGCCATCGCCATCACCGTGGTCGAGCCCTGGCTATGCTCGGTGACGCCGAGCCCGTAATAGATCGCGCCATTGCCGCCGGTGGCATAGAGCCGCGCTGCGGCGCGCACATCGGCCGCAGGCACGCCGGTATAGGCCTCGCTCGCCTCCGGCGAATTCTCCTCGCGGGCGACGAAACGGGCCCAGTGCTCGAAATCGCCGAGATCGCAGCGCTCGCGGACATAGGCCTCGTCGATCAGCCCTTCGGTGACGACGACATGGCTGAGCGCATTGAGCAGCGCGACATTGGTGCCGGGGCGCAGCGGCAGGTGGTAGTCCGCCTTGATATGCGGCGACTGCACCATGTCGATCCGGCGGGGGTCGGCGACGATCAGGCGGGCGCCCTCGCGGATGCGCTTCTTCATCCGCGAGGCGAAGACCGGGTGGCCGTCGGTCGGGTTGGCGCCGATGACCAGGATGACGTCGGACTTCGCGACCGACTTGAAATCCTGCGTGCCGGCCGAGGTGCCCAGCGTCGTCCGCAGGCCATAGCCCGTCGGCGAATGGCAGACGCGGGCGCAGGTATCGACATTGTTGTTGCGGAAGGCGGCGCGCACCAGCTTCTGGACGAGGAAGACCTCCTCGTTGGTGCAGCGCGACGAAGTGATGGCGCCGACCGATTCACGGCCATATTTGGACTGGATGCGCTTGAACTCGCTGGCGGCGTAGTTGATCGCCTCTTCCCATGACACTTCGCGCCACGGATCGGTGATCTTCGCCCGGATCATCGGCTTGGTCATGCGGTCGGTATGGTTGGCATAGCCCCAGGCGAAGCGGCCCTTGACGCAGCTATGGCCTTCATTGGCCTTGCCGTCCTTGTAGGGCACCATGCGGATGACGCGGTCGCCCTGCATCTCCGCCTTGAACGAGCAGCCGACGCCGCAATAGGCGCAAGTCGTGACCACCGAATGCTCGGGCTGGCCGTGCTCGATGACCTTGTTCTCCATCAGCGTCGCAGTCGGGCAGGCTTGCACGCAGGCGCCGCAGGAGACGCATTCGGAGCCGAGGAAATCGGTCGGCCCCGCCGCGACACGGGACTCGAAGCCGCGCCCGGTGATCGTCAGCGCGAAGGTGCCCTGCACCTCCTCGCAAGCGCGCACGCAGCGATTGCAGACGATGCATTTCGAGGGGTCGTAGGTGAAATAGGGGTTGGACGTGTCCTGCGCCAGCCAGTTCTCGTTGACCGCGCCGTCCTTGCCTTTGGCGAAGACGTGGTTCTCGCCCTCGTAGCCATAGCGCACCTCGCGCAAGCCCACCGCGCCGGCCATGTCCTGCAATTCGCAATCGCCATTGGCCGAGCAGGTCAGGCAGTCCAGCGGGTGATCGGAGATATAGAGCTCCATCACGCCCTTGCGCAGTCCGGAGAGGTTCTCCGACTGGGTGCGGACGATCATGCCGTCTTCGGCCGGGGTCGTGCAGGACGCCGGCGTGCCGCGCCGCCCCTCGATCTCGACGAGGCAGAGCCGGCAGGAGCCGAAGGGTTCGAGCGAATCGGTGGCGCAGAGCTTGGGGATCTTGGTGCCCAGGCTCATCGCCGCTGCCATCACCGAGGTGCCGGCCGGCACCGTCACGCTCTGGCCGTCGATCGACAGCGTCACCGTCTTCTCGGAGAGGCGGATCGGCGTGCCGTAGTCGATTTCCTTGATCAGGCTCATCTCAGCCTCCTCACTCGGCCGCCAGAGGCAGCGGAGGACGGTCGAAATCCTCGGGGAAATGGTCGAGCGCACTCAGCACCGGCATCGGGGTCAAACCACCCATGGCGCAGAGCGAGGCATCGATCATCAGCTTCGAAAGGTCGCGCAATACGGCGATATTCTTCGGCACCTCGGCACCGGCGATGATCCGGTCCATCACCTCGACGCCGCGCGTCGCTCCAATGCGGCAGGGCGTGCACTTGCCGCAGCTTTCCTTGGCGCAGAACTCCATCGCAAAGCGCGCCTGCTTGGCCATGTCGACGCTGTCGTCGAAGACGACGATGCCGCCATGGCCGAGCATGGCGCGCATCGCGGCCAGCGCCTCGTAATCCATCTGCACGTCGAGCTGCCCCGCCGTAAGATAGGCGCCGAGCGGCCCGCCGACCTGCACCGCCCGGATCGGCCGGCCCGAGAGCGTGCCGCCGCCCATGTCCTCGATGATTTCGCGCAGCGAAATGCCGAAGGCGAGCTCGACCAGCCCGCCACGTTTGACATTGCCGCCGAGCTGGATCGGCAGCGTGCCGCGCGAGCGGCCCATGCCGTAATCGGCATAGGCCTGCGCGCCATGGTCCATGATCCACGGCACGGCGGCGAAGGAGAGCACGTTGTTGACGACGGTCGGCTTGCCGAACAGCCCTTGCAACGCCGGCAGCGGCGGCTTGGCCCGGACGACGGCACGCTTGCCTTCGAGGCTTTCGAGCAGCGAGGTCTCTTCGCCGCAGATATAGGCGCCCGCGCCGAGCCGCACTTCGAGATGGAAGGCGTGCTGCGAGCCCATCACCGAGGCGCCGATCAGCCCGGCCGCTTCCGCCTTCAGGATCGCGCGCTGGAGCGCGCGATGGGCATGCGGATATTCCGAGCGCAGATAGATGTAGCCGCGCGTCGCGCCGACCGCGATGGCCGCGATCGCCATGCCCTCGATCACGAGATAGGGGTCGCCTTCGAACAGCATGCGGTCGGCGAAGGTACCGCTATCGCCCTCGTCGGCGTTGCAGACGATGTATTTCTGTGTCGCGCTGGCGTCGTGGACGGTCTTCCACTTGATGCCGGTCGGGAAGCCGGCGCCGCCGCGGCCGCGCAGGCCCGATGCTTTCACGGCTTCGACGATCTCGCCGCCGGTCAGGCCGAGCGCCTTCTCCAGCCCCTTGAACCCGCCATGGGCGCGGTAATCCGCGATCGAGAGCGGATCGATGACGCCGACGCGCTCGAAGGTGAGCCGCTGCTGGCGCTTCATCCAGCCGAGCTCGTCGGTCTTGCCGAGGCACAAGGCGTGGGAGCCACCCGAGACCAGCCCGGCATCAAACAGCGAGGCGACGTCCTTCGCCGCGACGGGCCCGTAGGCGATGCGGCCTTCAGCCGTCTCGACCTCGACCAGCGGCTCCAGCCAGAGCATGCCGCGCGAGCCGTTGCGGATGATCTCGACGGAAAGCCCGCGCGCTGCCGCTTCATTGGCGACAGCCTGCGCAACCGCTTCCGCGCCGACCGAGAGGGCGGCGGCGTCGATGGGGACGAAGATGCGAACCGGGTTGGCGCTCATGAATGCGCCCTTCCGTGCTGGCAGAGCCCGGCGATGCGGGCGGCATCGACGCGCCCGATCAATTCGCCATCGACCAGGGCGGAAGGCCCGAGCGCGCAATTGCCGAGACAATACACCGTTTCGACGATGGCGTCGCCGGCATGGTGATCGTCGACCGCGATGCCGTGCTTGGCGGAGAGCTCTTCGACGACGCTTTCGCAGCCCAGCGCCTGGCAGGCCTCGGCCCGGCAGAGTTTGACGATGCGGGCCGGCTGCGGGGCGGTCTTGAAGTCGTGGTAGAAGGAGATCGCGCCATGGACCTCGGCGCGCGACAGGTTCAGTACCTCCGCGATCAATGGCACGGCCTGCGGGTCGACATAGCCGAACTCGTCCTGAAGGGCGTGCAGCATCGGCAGCGTGGCGCCTTCCAGATGCGCCAGACCGGCGACGATCATGCGTGCGCTGTCCTGATCCCAGGCCGGATAACCCGCCATCTTTCCTCCATAGGCCCGGTTCGCCGGGCGCTCGTTAAGGGGAGGGTGGTTGAAACTGGAATGATTTCAAATCGTTTCTTTCGAATGTGTGATAGATTTGGCCTATCAATACGGGCGAGGGACCGTCGTTGTTGACGCGGCAATTGCCAAGGGTGCTTCGAAAGTTTCGCCAAAGGTCGATTTTGCGCTGCACAATGCTGCGGTGCTTCTAAGACGATAGGCGAAGTCTATCGTACGATGGGCCGCCGCGGCAGTCCGGCATCGGTCACGGGCTTCGTCATCATCAGCAGGTTGCGGGCGAGCGGCGCCACCGGCTGACGGTCCGCCACGATCAGCCCGATCGTGCGCTGCGCCTCCGGCTCGACCAGCGACAGCGCCCTCGTGCCGAGCGGAACGCCGAAGAATTCCAGCAATTGCAGCGAGACGATGCTGGCGACGCCCTGGATGCCGGCATGCGAACAGAGGTTGAAGATCGAGTTGGTCTCGATCATCGGTCGCGGCGCGGTGCCAACCGAGCGGAAGATGCCGTCGATGATGCGCCGGTTCTGCATGTCGCCGGTGAGCAGGCAGAGCTTCTGCTCGGCCGCTTCGGCCCAGGTGATGGTATCGCGCGCGCCAAAGGGCCCATCCTCGCGCGTCAGCAGGACATAGGATTCCTGGTAGATCGGTTTCGAGATCACCCGGTCGAGCGGCTCGTTGTCGAGATAGGTCAGGCCGACATCGAGCTCGAAATCGTCGATGCCCTGCTGGATCTCCTGCGAGGTCAGCGACAGCACGGTCAGCGACACCGCCGGATAGCGCTCGGAGAAGGGCGCGGTGATATGGGCGATCATCGGCAGCGCCGTCGGGATCGCGCCGAGCCGGATGCGGCCGGAGACGCCCTCGCGCAATTCGGCGATCGAATCCTTCATCACCTCGGCCTCGGCCAGGATGCGCCTGGCATGGGCCAGCACGACCTCGCCCTCCTTGGTGAAGCCCTGGAAGCGGCGGCCGCGCTCGACGATCATCACGCCGAGCTCCTCCTCGAGCTGCACGATCGCGGCCGAGAGCGTCGGCTGCGAGACATGGCAGGCCTCGGCCGCGCGGCGGAAATGTTTTTCCCGCGCGAGCGCATCGAGATAGACAAGCTGGCGAATGATCATGGCGTCGGCTCGGAGGCGGCGGAGGTCGCCGCTCATCCGAGCATCGGCAGCTTGTGCGGGCGATGCAAGCGCGGCGGTTGCATTCGTGCAAACAGCCTGTTGCTGCCGGGGCAACGCCTGGAGAATTGCGCTGAGGCAATCCCGACCCTAACTCCCGGAAGCCGGGATGGCCGGCAGGCAAAGGGCTGCGCCGCGGCCTCGGGATGATCATGGCACAGGAACTGGAATTCGGGCTCGACACCTTCGGCGACGTCACCAACGGGGCGGACGGCAAGCCGCTGCCGCATGCGCAGGTGATCCGCAATCTCGTCGACGAAGCCGTTCTGGCCGATCAGGTCGGCATCGATTTCATCGGTGTCGGCGAGCATCACCGCGCCGATTTCGCGGTCTCCTCGCCCGAAGCGGTGCTCGCTGGCATGGCCACGCGCACCAGCCGGATCAAGCTCGGCTCGGCCGTGACCGTGCTGAGTTCGGATGACCCGGTCCGCGTTTTCCAGCGCTTCGCCACGGTCGATGCGCTCTCGAACGGGCGCGCCGAGATCATCCTCGGCCGGGGCTCCTTCACCGAGTCCTTTCCGCTCTTTGGGCTGGACCTGCGCGATTACGAGAAGCTGTTCGAGGAAAAGCTCGACCTCTTCGCCGGCCTGCTGCCGCAGGAGCCTTTGACCTGGCAGGGTTCGATCCGCCCGCCGCTCAAGGACCAGCTGGTCTATCCGCCGGTCGAGAACGGCCCGCTCAAGACCTGGATCGGCGTCGGCGGCAGCCCGGAATCGGTGGTCCGCGCGGTGCGCTACGACCTGCCCCTGATGCTCGCCATCATCGGCGGCGACCCGCTGCGCTTCAAGCCGTTCGTGGATCTCTACCACCGCGCTTATGGCCAGATCGGCAAGCCGGCCAAGCCCGTCGGCGTGCATTCGCCGGGCTATGTCGCGGCCACCGACGAGCAGGCCAAGGAGGAGTTCTTCCCGGCCTACAAGCAGATGCGCGAT
The DNA here is from genome assembly GCF_053644975.1 of Allobosea sp. NPDC055353. Taxonomy (NCBI): domain Bacteria; kingdom Pseudomonadati; phylum Pseudomonadota; class Alphaproteobacteria; order Hyphomicrobiales; family Alloboseaceae; genus Allobosea; species Allobosea sp. NPDC055353. The sequence goes on from NZ_JBSHMC010000001.1 coordinate 416,314, forward strand.
CGCATCGGCGCCGAGCGCGGCTGGCCGCCGATGGGCCGCGACGAGTTCGAGCAGGAGGTCGCGCGCGGCTCGCTCTATCTCGGCTCGCCCGAGACGGTGGCGCGCAAAATCGCTGCGACGGCCAAGGGACTGGGCATCGCCCGCTTCCAGCTGAAGTACAGCGCCGGGCCGCTGGCGCATGAGAAGGCCATGGAGTGCATCCGGCTCTATGGCGAGAAGGTCGTGCCGCTGGTGCGGGGGATGCTGGCCTGAGGTCTCCGTCCTCAATCGCGTCGTCATGGTCGGGCTTGTCCCGACCATCCACGTCTTCCTTCATTGGGGTGCGGTGTTCAAGACGTGGGTGCTCGCCACGAGGGCGAGCATGACGTCGAGGGCGTCATTCTCGGGCGAAGCGAAGCGTAGACCCGAGAATCTCAGGCAGAATGAGGCGAAAGGAGCCTCTTTCGCCAGGAGATGCTCGGGTCAAGCCCGAGCATGACGGCCTTTTACCCCACCACCTTCAACGGATCGACCGACAGCGTCCGCTTCAGCGCCCTGAGCCCAAACGTCGTCCGGGTCTGCCGGACCCCCGGAATGCGGTAGATCGTTCCGCGCAGGAAGCGCTCGTAATGGTCGGTGCCACTGACCACGACCTTGGCGAGATAATCGTATTCGCCAGTGACCAGATGCGCCTCGACCACCTCCGGCGCCCGGCTCAGCGCTTCGCCGCACTGGTCCAGAACCTGATCGTCGTGCTTGTCGAGCGTGATCTCGACGAAGACGATGTTGTTGTAGCCGAGCGCCTTGTGGTCAAGCAGCGCGACATATTTCTCGATCGCGCCGGATTCCTCCAAGCGCTTCACCCGCGTCCAGCAGGGCGAGGGCGAAAGCCCGACCTTTTCGGCCAGCGCCTGCGTCGTCAGCCGCCCGTCATCTCGCAACGCAGCGAGAATCTTGCGATCGATCAGATCGAGAGCAGGACCATTCTGGCTCTTTTTGTTCATCGAATGATCATTCTGGGAGTTGACGGTATTGCAGATGTTTCTTCTGCCTGATTTCACCCTTGCCGGCAAATTCGGAATGAACCTCCGAACCGTCCCCGCTAGCGTTGGTTGCAGGGGGAACGATCGCCGGCCGGCTGTGCACCTTCGCCCGCATCTCTGAAGAGCGCCACAGGCGCTTGCGGGATGCGCGCGAAGGCGGAATGCTGGCGGCGTCAGGGATGGAGGCGCTCATGAGCAGCGACAAGTCAGGCCAGGCGCCGGCAGCAACCCAGCCACTGCAATTCCATGTCCCGAAACCGGCGAGCCGCCCGGGCGAGAAGCCGGACTTCTCCCATGTCGTGATCCCGAAGGCGGGCTCGGTCGCGCGCCCGCCCGTCGATGTCGACCCCAAGGACATCCGCGATCTCGCCTATTCGATCATCCGCGTGCTCAACCGCGAAGGCGAGGCGGTTGGCCCCTGGGTGCCCGATCTCTCGCATGACGACCTGATCCGCGGCCTGCGCCACATGATGACGCTGCGCACCTTCGACGGGCGCATGCAGATGGCCCAGCGACAGGGCAAGACCTCGTTCTACATGCAGCACACGGGCGAGGAGGCGGTGAGCTGCGCTTTTCGCATCGCGCTCCAGCCCGGCGACATGAACTTCCCGACCTATCGCCAGGCCGGCCTGCTGATCGCGCACGACTACCCGCTCGTCGACATGATGTGCCAGATCTACTCGAACGAGCGCGACCCGATGAAGGGTCGGCAATTGCCGGTGATGTACTCCTCCAAGGAGCACGGCTTCTTCTCGATCTCGGGCAATCTCGCGACGCAATATGTCCAGGCGGTCGGTTGGGCGATGGCCTCGGCGATCAAGAACGACACCCGCATCGCCGCCGCCTGGATCGGCGACGGCTCGACGGCGGAATCGGATTTCCACGCCGCGCTCGTCTTCGCCTCGACCTACAAGGCGCCCGTCGTCCTCAACGTCGTCAACAACCAGTGGGCGATCTCGACCTTTCAGGGCATCGCGCGCGGCGGCTCCGGCACCTTCGCGGCGCGCGGCCTCGGCTTCGGCATCCCGGCGCTCCGCGTCGATGGCAATGACTACCTCGCGGTCTATGCGGTCGCGCAATGGGCGATCGAGCGGGCTCGCCGCAATCTCGGCCCGACGCTGGTCGAGTACGTCACCTATCGCGCTGGCGCCCATTCCACCTCGGATGACCCTTCCGCCTACCGTCCCAAGCACGAATCCGACGACTGGCCTCTGGGCGACCCGCTGATCCGCCTGAAGCAGCATCTGATTGCGGTCGGTGCCTGGTCGGAAGAGCGCCACAAGCAGGCGGAGGCCGAGATCCTCGCCACCGTCATCGCGGCGCAGAAGGAGGCCGAGAGCTTCGGCACGCTGCATTCCGGCGGCAAGCCCTCGGCCCGCGACATCTTCGAGGACGTCTATGCCGAGCTGCCGCCGCATCTGCGCCGCCAGCGCCAGCAGATCGGAGTCTGACGCGATGCCACGCATGACGATGATCGAGGCGATCCGCTCCGCCATGGATGTCTCCATGGGCCGCGACGACGATGTCGTGGTCTTCGGCGAGGATGTCGGCTTCTTCGGCGGCGTCTTCCGCTGCACCCATGGGCTGCAGCAGAAATACGGGGTGTCCCGCTGCTTCGACGCGCCGATCAGCGAGGCCGGCATCGTCGGCACCGCGATCGGCATGGCCTCCTACGGCCTAAAACCCTGCATCGAGATCCAGTTCGCCGACTACATGTACCCGGCCTATGACCAGATTGTCTCCGAGGCCGCCCGCCTGCGCTACCGCTCGGCCGGGGATTTCACCTGCCCGCTGGTGATCCGCATGCCGACCGGCGGCGGCATCTTCGGCGGCCAGACCCATAGCCAGAGCCCGGAAGCGCTCTTCACTCATGTCTCCGGCCTGAAGACGATCGTCCCGTCGAACCCTTACGACGCCAAGGGCCTGCTGATCGCCGCGATCGAGGACCCCGACCCGGTGATCTTCCTGGAGCCGAAGCGGCTCTATAACGGCCCCTTCGACGGCCATCATGACCGGCCGGTCACGGCCTGGTCGAAGCATGAGCTCGCCGAGGTGCCGGAGGGCCATTACACCGTGCCGCTCGGCAAGGCGGTGACGCGGCGCGAGGGCTCGGCCGTCACCATCCTCGCCTATGGCACCATGGTCCATGTCGCGTTGGCCGCTGCCGAGGATACCGGCATCGATGCTGAGGTCATTGACCTGCGCACGCTGGTTCCGCTCGATCTCGAAGCGATTCTGACTTCGGTCCAGAAGACCGGCCGCTGCATCGTGCTGCACGAGGCGACCCTGACCTCCGGCTTCGGCGGCGAGCTGGCCGCATTGGTGCAGGAACACTGCTTCTACCATTTGGAGGCGCCGGTGATGCGCGTCACCGGCTGGGATACGCCCTATCCGCATGCGCAGGAATGGGACTATTTCCCCGGGCCCGCCCGCCTCGGACAGGCGCTGCGCGACATCATGGAGGCACGCTGATGGCCGAGCGCATCATCAAGCTGCCGGATGTCGGCGAAGGCATCGCGGAAGCCGAGCTCGTCGAGTGGCACGTCAAGGTCGGCGACATCGTCCGCGAGGACGACCTGCTCGCCGCCGTGATGACCGACAAGGCGACGGTGGAGATTCCCTCGCCGGTTGAGGGCGAAGTCACCTGGGTCGGCGCCGAGGTCGGCGACACCGTGGCGATCGGCTCGGCCATCGTGAAGCTCAAGGTCGCGGGCGAGGCTGGTGCTGCGGCTGAAGAGCCTGCCGAAGACCAACCTGCCGAGAAGGCGGCGTCGACTCCCGCCGCTCCGCAGCCCAAGGCCGCCGAAAAGCCTGCTGCGCCTGCCGCTCCCGCCAAGCCGGTTGCACCGCCTCAGCCAGCCCCCAAGCCGGCGCGCGCCGACGCACCCCCCGCCCAACGCCGTGCGCCGGGCGAGAAGCCGCTGGCCTCGCCGGCCGTGCGCCTGAAGGCGCGCGAGGCCGGGGTCGATCTGCGCCAGGTCCAGGGCACGGGTCCTGCCGGGCGGATCAGCCATCAGGATATCGACGCTTTCCTTCTGCGCGGCCCGGAGCCGGCCCGTGGCGGCGGGCTCGTCGAGCAGAGCGCCGTCACCGAGGTCAAGATCGTCGGCCTGCGCCGTCGCATCGCCGAGAAGATGGCGCTGTCGAAATCGCGCATCCCGCACATCACAATCGTCGAGGAGGTGAATGTCTCAGCCCTGGAGGATCTGCGCGCGACGCTGAACAAGAAGCCGACGCCGGAGCGGCCGAAGTTGACGCTCTTGCCCTTCCTGATGCGCGCCATGGTCAAGGCGCTCGCCGAGCAGCCGGCGCTGAACGCACTCTATGACGATGATGCCGGCATCGTGCGCCAGCATGCCGCGATCAATATCGGCATCGCCACGCAGACGCCGACCGGCCTGATCGTGCCGGTGGTGAAGCACGCCGAGGCCCGCGATCTCTGGGGCTGCGGCATCGAGCTCGCCCGCCTCGCCGAGCGCGGCCGCGACGGCACCGCGACCCGCGACGAGCTGACCGGCTCGACCATCACCATCACTTCGCTCGGCGCGCTCGGCGGCATCGCCACGACCCCCGTGATCAACTACCCGGAAGTCGCCATCGTCGGCGTCAACAAGATGGTCGTGCGCCCGGTCTGGGACGGCACCACCTTCGTGCCGCGCAAGATGATGAACCTCTCTTCCAGCTTCGACCACCGCGTCGTCGACGGCTGGGACGCCGCCGTGTTCGTGCAGCGGCTGAAGGAGCTGCTGGAGAACCCGGCCACGCTCTTCGTGGATATGTGAGGGGCGTGCCATGACCGAGATCGAGCCATGACAGAAATTACTTGCAAGCTCCTCGTCATCGGCGCCGGCCCCGGCGGCTATGTCTGCGCCATCCGCGCCGGCCAGCTCGGCATCGACACCGTCATCGTCGAGAGCACCAAACTCGGCGGAAGCTGCCTCAATGTCGGCTGCATCCCGTCGAAGGCGATGATCCATGTCGCCGAGGAGTTCGAGAAGGCGGCCGAGGCCGCCGCCGGCAAGACGCCGTTCGGCCTCACCGCGGCCGAGCCGAAGCTCGACCTGAAGCAGGCGGTGGCCTGGAAGGACGGCATCGTCCAGCGGCTCAACAACGGCGTCGCCGGCCTGTTGCGCAAGGCCAAGGTCAAGATCGTCCATGGCAAGGCCCGCTTCCGCGACGGCAAGACCGTCGTGGTCGAGACCGAGACCGGCCCCAAGACGATCCAGGCCGAGGCCATCGTCATCGCCACCGGCTCGGCCCCGGTCGAATTGCCCTTCCTGCCCTTCGGCGGCAACGTGATCTCCTCGACCGGCGCGCTGGCGCTGACCGAGGTGCCGAAGCGCCTCGTCGTGGTCGGCGGCGGCTATATCGGGTTGGAGCTTGGCACGGCCTTCGCCAAGCTCGGCGCCAAGGTCACGGTCGTCGAGGCGCAGGACAAGATCCTGCCGCTCTACGATGCGGAACTGACCGGCCCGATCTCCAAGCGCCTGACCGCGCTCGGCGTCGAGGTGCTCACCGGCGCCAAGGCGCTCGGGCCTACGCCCAAGGGTGACGGCCTGCGCATCGAGACGGCGGACGGCAAGGAGCGCAGTCTCCCGGCCGACAAGATCCTCGTCACGGTCGGCCGCAAGCCGGTCACCGATGGTCTCGGGCTTGAGAACCTCGTGCTCGACATGGATGGCCGCTTCATCCGCATCGGCGAGCGTTGCGAGACCGCGATGCGCGGCATCTATGCGATCGGCGACGTCACCGGCGAGCCGATGCTGGCGCATCGCGCCATGGCGCAGGGCGAGATGGTGGCGGAGATCGTCGCCGGCCTGCCGCGCGCCTGGGACAAGCGCGGCATCGCGGCGATCTGTTTCACCGATCCCGAGATCGTCTCGGTCGGCCTCTCGCCGGACGAGGCCAAGCGCGCCGGCCATGAGCTGAAGATTGGCCAGTTCCCCTTCGCCGCCAATGGCCGCGCCATGACCCGCCACGCCGAGGCCGGCTTCGTCCGCGTCGTCGCGCAGGCCGGCAGCGAACTCGTGCTCGGCATTCAGGCGGTGGGCTCAGGCGTCTCGGAATTGTCGGCAGTCTTCGGGCTCGCGATCGAGATGGGTGCGACCTTGCAGGATATCGCCGGCACGATCCACGCCCATCCGACGCTGGGCGAGGCCTTCCCGGAAGCCGCGATGAAGGCGCTGGGTCACGCGCTGCATATCTGAGCTGGGTGGGGTGACGCTCTCCCAACAAGGGCGCGGGTCATCCCGGACGGAGCGAAGCGAAGATCCGGGATCCATTCCGGAACCTCACCGAGACATGTTCCGGAATGGATCCCGGGTCTCCCTGCGGTCGCCCGGGATGACTCGCTTTTGGTTCTGGCAGGGGACAGCCATAGCCCCGCGACCGATGCGCGCAGCGTGCCAGCTAAGATGCATACAATCTTGACATTGTCTTCATCGAGCGCGATCTGAGGGGCGACGCCGAGCGAACGGCGCCGTCCCGAGGAGAACCTCCATGTCCGGCGAGCATTGGCCGCCACTCTCTCCGCTCAAGACCGGCCTGCGCGGCCGCTGCCCGCGCTGCGGGCAGGGCAAGATGTTCGAAGGCTTCCTGAAGCTGAAGCCGAAATGCGAGAATTGCGGCCTGGATTATGCCTTCGCCGATCCCGCCGACGGCCCGGCCTTCTTCGTGATGATGTTCCTCTGCATTCCGGCCGTGGCGTTCCCGCTCTGGCTGGAATTGAGCTACAATCCACCGACCTGGGTGCATCTAGTCACGACGCTGCCGCTTATCCTGCTGACCTGCATCCCGCCCCTGCAGCCCCTCAAGGGCTGGCTGATCGCCTCGCAATATTTCCACAAGGCGGAGGAGGGCCGGCTCGCCCGCCCGGTGCCGCAGGACAAGCCGCTCGCCTCGAACTGAGGAGGGCCGGCGTGCTCAGCCTCCGTCGCGGATCAATCCGGCGAGCAGGCCGAGCGCTTCCGCCAGCCGCGCCCGTTCCGGAATTGCACCCAGCGCAATCCGGATTGCGTCCGGCGCCACGCCGCCCGTGCTGAAGGCATCGGCGGCCATCACGCCAAGCCTGGCCTCGCGGGCACGCTCGATCAATCGGTGGCGTGCCCAATGGGCGGGCAGGGGCTGCCAGACATGCAGGGCATGCGGATGAGCCTGCATCGTCTCGGGCAGGATCTCCCGCGCCAGCGATTGCCGTTCTGCCGCCTCGCGCCGCACGCCGTCCAGCAGGTCTTTCGCTGCGCCGATCCTGATCCAATGCGCCGCGAGCGCCGTCATCAGGGGGGCGGGCATCAGTGCTGTCGCCCGCAATGCGCCCAGGAAGGCCGCGCTGTCGGTTCCATCCGGCATGATGACAAAAGCAGTGCGCAGGCCGGGCGTCAGCACCTTCGACAAGGTCGCGACATGCCATGTCCGCTCGGGCGCCAGCGCTGCCAGCGGCACGGGCGCATCGCCCGCGAGCAGGCTGTAGGGGTCGTCCTCGATCAGGGTGAGATCACGCTTGCGGGCGACGGCGATGAGGTCGATGCGGCGTCTTTCCGGGATCGTGGTGCAGGTCGGGTTCTGCAGCGTCGGCGTCAGCGCGAACAGCCTCGCGTCGTAGCGGCCGGCGGCCTCGTCGAGCGCATCCGGGAGCGGGCCGTTTTCATCGCTTGCGACCGGAGTCATCGCGAGCCCGCATTGCCGCGCCGCACCGATCAGGCCGGGATAGGCCAGCGGCTCCATCAGGATCGTCTCGCCGGGCCGGGCCAGCAGCGAGAGCAGGGCGTTCAGCCCGGTCTGAGCGCCCGGCACCACGGCGATCCGCTGCGGCGCAATCGCTCCCATCAATGGCGAGAGCCATGCCGCGCCGGCTGCGCGCTCCGCGAGAGAGCCGGCCCCGCCATGATAGTTCATCAACTGGTCGGCATCGCTGCGCGCCAAAATCTCGGCGATGCCGCGCTGCATGAGCTCGCCGAGCCGCAGGCCCTTCGGTGCCGGCGGGATCGTCATGCTGAGGTCGAGCGGCGGGCCTTCCTGCTCCTGCCGTGCCGAGATGAAGGAGCCGCGCCCGGTCACCGCATCGATCAAGCCGCGCTCGCGGGCCTCGCCGAAGGCGCGCGTCACCGTGGTGAGGTCGACCGCGAGATGCTCGGCGAGCCGGCGCTGCGGCGGCAACCGGTCGCCCGGCCGCAGCCGCCCGCTTGCCACGGCCTGTTCGAGCTGCGTGACGATCTGCAGATAGCGCGGCCCCGCTGCCGGATCGAGCCGGCCGGTCCAGTGAAGCCCGTCATCGCTGTCAGCCATCGCCAAGTTGATTTCCATACATTCATTGGATTGTAGGCATCGCATAGCGCGGCCGGGCTCCCCACACCAGTGCCATGCCGTCGCCGCTGCTCGCTTTCACAGAGATGCCGGTAGTCGCGGTTGGCCTGTCCTGTCATAGAGCGAGCTCAGCCGGGACCGGAGACAGGGCATGGCACGCCTGCGCCTCGATGCGCTCGACCGCAAGATCATCGCGGAATTGCAGATCAATTCGCGCCTCTCGGTGCAGGATCTGGCCGAGCGGGTGGGCCTGTCAGCCTCGCCCTGCGCGCGGCGTATCCGTATCCTGGAGGAGGCCGGTGTCATCACCGGCTATGCCGCGATCATCGACCAGACCAAGGTCGGCCTGCCGATCAGCGTCTTCGTCTCGATCAAGCTGGAGCGCCAGCGCGAGGACGAGCTCGACCGCTTCTCGCAGGCCGTGGCGCGTTGGCCCGAGGTGGTCGACTGCTATCTGATGACCGGCCAGCGCGATTATCTGCTGCGGATCGTGGTGCGCGACCTGCCGGCCTATGAGCGCTTCCTCAAGGACAAGCTGACACGCCTCGACGGCGTCGCCTCGATCGAGTCGAGTTTTGCGCTGGGCCAGGTGAAGCGCTCCAGCGCGCTCCCGATCGCGGCGGTGCCCGAGGAGGACTAGGGGGCGCCTCTCACGACCTGTCATCCCGGACAAGCAGCAAAGCTGCGCCGATCCGGGATCCATGCCTGAACCGTTCCGGAATGGATCCCGGGTCTCCCTTCGGTCGCCCGGGATGACAGCGGAACGGTGGGAAGGTCTTCTACCGCTCCGCCGAAGCCGCCCAGATATTGATCCCGCCATCGACCGCATGCCTGTCGATCGCCGCCAGCTCTTCCGCCGAAAATTCCGGATTCTTCAGAGCCGCGACGCAATCGCTCACCTGCTCCGGCCGGCTCGCGCCGATCAGGGCGGAAGTGACGCGCCCGCCGCGCAGCACCCAGGCGATCGCCATCTGGGCGAGGCTCTGGCCACGCGCCGCCGCGATCTCGTTCAGCGCCGCGATGCTCTTGAGATTGTCATCGCTGAGGAAGCCGTCGCGGAAGGAGGGCGCCTTCTTGTCGGCGCGGCTGCCGGCGGGCACGCCCTTCAGGTACTTGTCGGTCAGCATGCCCTGCGCCAGCGGCGAGAACACGATCGAGCCGATCCCTTCCGCGTCGAGCGTGTCGAGCAACCCGTCCTGTTCGATCCAGCGATTGAGCATCGAATAGCTCGGCTGGTGGATCAGGCAGGGCGTGCCGAGCCGGCGCAGGATCGCGACAGCCTCCTGCGTCCGCTTCGCATTATAGGAGGAGAGCCCGACATAGAGCGCCTTGCCCTGGCGCACGATCGAGTCGAGCGCGCCCATCGTCTCTTCCAGCGGCGTGTTCGGATCGAAGCGGTGCGAGTAGAAGATGTCGACATAGTCGAGCTTCATCCGCTTCAGGCTCTGGTCGAGGCTGGAGATCAGGTATTTGCGGCTGCCCCATTCGCCATAGGGGCCGGGCCACATCCGGTAGCCGGCCTTGGTCGAGATCACGAGCTCGTCGCGATAACCCGCGAAATCCTGCTGGAGAATCTCGCCGAAGGCGGTCTCGGCCGAGCCCGGCGGGGGGCCGTAATTATTGGCAAGGTCGAAATGGGTGATGCCGAGATCGAAGGCGGTGCGGCAGATCTCGCGCATATTGGCGTGATTGCCGGTCTCGCCGAAATTCTGCCAGAGGCCGAGCGAGAGCGCCGACAATTGCAGCCCGCTGCGGCCGCAGCGGTTATAGCGCATCGCGTCATAGCGGTTCGGATTGACCATGGCTCGGCCCTCTCAATCGATTGAAACGGAGCGTAAAATGAAGGCCCGGTGGCGTTCGGTCCACCGGGCCTCGTTGTCGCTGTAACCTCGCCGTCATGCTCGCCCTTGTGGCGAGCATCCACGTCTTGAACACAGCCCTTCGAGAGCGAAGACGTGGATGGTCGGGACAAGCCCGACCATGACGAGAAGCGTCGTTGTTCAACGACCCGGCGTGCTGCCTTAGGCCGCGGCGTAACCGACCGTGCCCTTGATCTCGAGGAACTCCTCGAGGCCGAAATCGGCGTATTCGCGGCCGTTGCCGGACTGCTTGTAGCCGCCGAAGGGCGCGCCCGCGTCCCAGGCCGGATAGTTGATGTAGACATTGCCCGCGCGCATCTGGCCCGCGATCTTGCGGGCGCGCTCCTGCGAGCCCGATTGGACATAGGCAGCCAGGCCGTAGGGCGTATCGTTGGCGCGCGAGACCACCTCGTCGTCGCTCTTGTAGGGCAGGATCGAGAGCACGGGGCCGAAGATCTCCTCGCGGGCAATCGCCATCTCGTCGGTGACGCCGCCGAACACCGTCGGGCGGACATAGTAGCCGCGGTTGAGGCCTTCCGGACGGCCGGCGCCGCCGGTGACCAGCGTCGCGCCTTCCTTGATGCCGGCCTCGATCAGGCGCTGGATCTTGTCGTACTGGACCTCGCTGACGACCGGGCCGAGGAAGACGCCATCCGCCGAGGGAGCGCCGACCTTGAGCGGCTCGGCCACCTGCTTGGCGATGGCGAGGGCTTCCTCATGCAGCTTCTCCGGCACGAACATCCGAGTCGGCGCGTTGCAGGACTGGCCGGAGTTGCGCATCACGCTCTCGACGCCGAGCTTCACCGACTTCTTCAGGTCGGCATCATCCAGGATGATGTTGGCCGACTTGCCGCCGAGCTCCTGGTGCACGCGCTTGACGGTATCCGCCGCCGCCTTGGCGACGAGGATGCCGGCGCGGGTCGAGCCGGTGAAGGAGACCATGTCGACGCCCGGATGGCGCGAGATGGCTTCGCCCACCGTCGGGCCGTCGCCGTTGACGAGGTTGAACACGCCCTTCGGCACGCCGGCCTCTTCCATCGCTTCCGCGAAGATGATGGCGTTGAGCGGCGCGATCTCGGAAGGCTTCAGCACCATGGCGCAGCCGGCAGCCAGAGCAGGCGCGACCTTGCACATGATCTGGTTGAGCGGCCAGTTCCACGGCGTGATCATGCCAACGACGCCGATCGGCTCCTTGGCGATCAGGGTGGTGCCGCGCAGCTCCTCGAACTCGAAGTTTTCGAGCGTCTCGATCATCTTGGCGAGATGGGCGGTGCCCATCGCGGCCTGCGCCCGGTGCGCCAGTTCCTTCGGCGCGCCCATCTCGCGCGACAGGATATTGGCGATGTCGTCGTAGCGCTTCTTGTAGGCCTCGGCGAGGCGGCGCATCAGCGCCAGGCGCTCGGCCTTGGGGGTCGCGGCGAAGGCGGGGAAGGCGGCGCGGGCCGCGGCGACGGCCTTGTCGACATCGGCTTGCTCGCCGAGCGCGATGGTGGCGAAGACCTCCTCGTTGGACGGATCGATCACGCCGAGCGTGCGGCTGCCGGACGGCTTCACCCACTGGCCGTCGATATAGAATTCGAGCTCATGTGCCATGGTCTGGTCTCCTGCCTCGTCTTGGCTCGTGGCACGGACAATCTGCCGGAAAGCGGCCGGATATCGATGCCCCGAGCGGGAACTGTGGGTGTCCGACGCGAACGGGCGGCCTTGCGCGATCATGCATCGCCGGCCGCTACCAACGCTATATCTGACGGGGCACAACGTTAGGGGGCGGATGCGCGCCTGTCACGGGCCCCCGCGCCGCGTTTGCGGATGGCCGCCATGCAGCGGCGCTTCTTGCGGGGGCTAGAGCCGCGCCTTGACGCTGCGCGGCGTCGCCAGCAGCAGGCTGGTCTCGCTGTTGGTCACGCCGGGGATCATGCGGATGCGCCGGAGCACCTGGTCGAAGGCGATCAGGTCGGACGTGCCGAGCTCGACCACCAAGTCCCAGTTGCCGTTGGTGGTGTGGATGCTGGAAACCTCGGTGAAGCCCGAGAGCGCATCGATCACCGAATCCGCCGCCTGTCCGGCGATCTCGATCATGGTGATGCCGCGCACTGGCAGGTCGATCGCGTCCGAGCGCAGGATCACGGTGAAGCCGATGATCTCGCCGGATTGCTCCAGCTTCTCCAATCGCGCTCGCACCGTCGCCCGCGTCAGGCCGAGATCGGCGGCGAGGTCCGAGATGCTGCGGCGCCCGTCATGGCGCAGCAGGGTGATGAGCTTGCGGTCGAGATAGTTCATCGTCCGAAATGGATAGATGGTTTTGCCATATCGATCAATCTTGGGTCCGATCTGGTCATTTTGGCTTCTATCGCCTGCCGCCGAAAACAGGGACAATCGCTCCCTCAACGAGAACAGCGCGGGGACCCATGATTCAGCAGCTCAACGTCGTGCCTTTCGTCAGCGTCGACCACATGATGAAGCTGGTCCATGCGATCGGCATCGAGCGGATGCTGTCCGACATCGCGGGTTACATCGAGGATGATTTCCGGCGCTGGGAGATCTTCGACAAGACGCCGCGGATCGCATCGCACAGCCTCGAAGGCGTGATCGAGCTGATGCCGACCAGCGACGGCAAGCTCTATGGCTTCAAATATGTTAACGGCCACCCCAAGAACATGAAGGCCGGCCTGCAGACGGTCACCGCCTTCGGCCTGCTCTCCGATGTTGCGACGGGCTATCCCGTCCTGCTCTCGGAGATGACCATCCTGACCGCCTTGCGCACGGCGGCGATGTCGGCGGTTGCGGCGAAGCATCTTGCGCCGAAGAATGCTGCGACCATGGCGATCATCGGCAACGGCGCGCAGTCCGAGTTCCAGGCCTTCGCTTTCCGCGCGATCCTCGGCATCGAGAACCTGCGTCTTTACGACGTCGATCCGGCTGCGACCGAGAAATGCGCGGGCAATCTCGCCCGCCACGGCTTCAAGATCACGCGTTGCGCGACCGCGATGGAAGCGGTGGAGGGCGCCGAAATCGTCACCACCGTCACGGCCGACAAGCAGTATGCGACGATCCTGACCGACAACATGGTCGGAGCGGGCATCCACATCAACGCGGTCGGCGGCGACTGCCCCGGCAAGACCGAGATTCACCGCGACGTGCTGCTGCGCTCGTCGATCTTCGTCGAGTACCCGCCGCAGACCCGCATCGAGGGCGATATCCAGCAGCTCGACGCCGACCATCCGGTCGAGGAGCTCTGGAAGGTCATCACGGGGGCGGCGCAGGGGCGCACCGATAGCAGCCAGATCACGATGTTCGACTCGGTCGGCTTCGCGATCGAGGATTTTTCGGCGCTGCGTTACGTCTACGAGCGCATCCGCGAGGCCGGCACCTATGTCGATCTCGACCTGATCGCCGACCCCGACGATTCCCGCGATCTCTTCGGCATGCTGATGCGTGCCGCGCCGGGCGCGGCTGCGGCGGCCTGAGCTTCAGACCCGGTTGTCATTCCGGGGCTTCGCGCAGCGAAGAACCCGGAACCCACGACTGGGTGAGCCCTTCCCAAACGGGCGTGGAATGTCGCACCCAGCCGTGGGTTCCGGGTTCGCGCCTGTGGCGCGCCCCGGAATGACAAGGGCAGTGCCGATCAGGAGCGCTCGGTGATCCCTCGCGCGACCTAACCCGCCTGACTGAGCGCGAGGAACGCTGCCGCCGCCTTGGCGAGGTAGCGTTCCTTGTGGCGCAAGGCGAGGAACCGGCGCTTCGGCAGCAGCAGCGCCACGGTGGCGAGCCGCCCGGCTGCGATGGCATTGGCGGCGACAAGCCGCGAGATCGCGGTCGCGCCCGCACCTGATGCAACGGCGGCGCAGATCGCTTCGTTGGAGGGCAGTTCCAGCACCACGCTGAGGTCGTCTGCCGCGAGGCCTAGCCCCGGCAACGCCGCCTCGAACATCGCCCGCGTCCCCGAGCCCGCTTCGCGCAGGACCCAGGCGCCTCCCGAGAGTTCTTTGGCTGAAGGGGCGTTTTCCACCCAAGGGTGGCCGGTCGGCACAACGATCACAAGTTCGTCCTCGTCCACCGCCGTCATGGCGAGAGCCGGGTCGTCGATCTCACCCTCGATGAAACCGAGATCGGCCACGCCGTCACGGATGGCTGCGCTCACCGTCTCCGTGTTCCCAAGCGCTAGCGAGACGGTGATGCCGGGATGCTCGCGGCGAAAGCGCTGGATCAGCGGCGGCAGCCAGTAATTCGCCACGGTCTGGCTCGCCATCAGCGCAAGCGAGCCGCGCGCCAGCCCCGAAAGATCGGAGAGCACGGCTTCCGCCGCCGCCGCCCGCGCCAGCACGGCGCGTGCCTCGATCAGGAAGAGCCTGCCGGCCTCGGTCAGGACAATCCGCCGCCCGATCCGGTCGAACAGCTTTGTCGCGTAGCGCGCCTCCAGCGTCGCGATCGCGGAACTCACCGCCGATTGCGTGAGATTGAGGGCGCGCGCGCCCTGCGTCAGGTGCTCGCGCTCGGCGACGGCGACGAAGATGCGAAGCTGTTCGAGCGTCATGCTTCCACCTTAAGCCGGTTCACGGCGCCGGCATCTCCGCCAGGAACGAGAGATAGGCCGGGTTGTCGCTCTCGCTCCAATAGGGGTAGCCGAGCGCGTCGAGCCGCTTGGCAAGCTGGCCACGCTGGGAAGGCGGGATCTGGATGCCGGCGAGGATGCGGCCGTAATCGGCTCCGTGATTGCGGTAATGGAACAGCGAGATGTTCCAGTCGGCCGAGAGGCTGTTCAGGAACTTCAGCAGCGCGCCCGGCCGTTCCGGGAACTGGAAGCGGAAGATCAGTTCGTCGCCGAGCCCCGGCGCCTTGCCGCCGACCATGTAGCGGATATGCAGCTTGGCTAGCTCGTTGTCGCTCATGTCGAGCACGGGATAGCCGTGCTCCGAGAGCATCGCGATGATCTGGCGCTTCTCGGCATCGCCCTCGGAGAGCTGGACGCCGACGAAGATGCGCGCGGCCTTCGGGTCGGAATAGCGGTAGTTGAACTCGGTGATCGCGCGCCGGCCGAGCAATTCGATGAAGGCGCGATAGGCGCCGGGCTTCTCGGGGATCGTCACCGCCAGCAGCGCCTCGCGATGCTCGCCGATCTCGGCCCGCTCGGCGATATGGCGCAACCGGTCGAAATTCATGTTGGCGCCGCTGTTGATGGCGATCAGAGTGCCGGTGCGTTTGGCCTCGCGCGCCGCATAGGCCTTGAGACCCGCGAGGCTGACGGCACCGGAGGGTTCGGCGATGGCGCGGGTATCCTCGAAGATATCCTTCACCGCCGCGCAGATCTCGTCGGTCGAGACGGTGATGACCTCGTCGAGCAGCTCGCGGCAGAGCCTGAACGTTTCCTCGCCCGCCTGCCGCACCGCGACGCCGTCGGCGAAGAGCCCGACCTGATCGAGCACCACGCGCTTCCCGGCGGCGATGGCGCCGGCCATGGAGGCGGCGTCTTCCGGCTCGACGCCGATCACCTTGATCTCGGGCCGCAGGAATTTTGCGTAGACCGCGACGCCGGCCGCGAGCCCGCCGCCGCCGATCGGCACGAAGATCGCCTCGATCGGCTCGGAGTGCTGGCGCAGGATCTCCATGCCGACCGTGCCCTGGCCGGCGATGACGTCGGGATCGTCATAAGGGTGGACGAAGGTCAGCCCCTTCTCGGTTTCGAGTTTGCGGGCATGGCCATAGGCTTCGTCGAAATTCTCGCCATGGAGCACGACGCGCCCGCCGAGGCTGCGCACCGCCTGCACCTTGATGTCGGGCGTGGTGCGCGGCATCACGATGGTCGCCTTGATGCCGAGCTTCTTCGCCGCCAGCGCCACGCCCTGCGCATGGTTGCCGGCCGAGGCGCAGATCACGCCGCGCTCCGCCTCGACCGCGGTGAGACCGGCGATCTTGTTGTAGGCGCCGCGCAGCTTGAACGAGAAGACGGGTTGCAGGTCCTCGCGCTTGAGGAGCGCGCTGCCGCCGAGCCGGGCCGACAATCGCGGCAGCGGGTCGAGCGGGCTTTCGATCGCGACGTCATAGACGCGCGCCCCGATGATCTTGCGGATGTAGTCTTGCATGGCCGGCCCGTCCTTCCCGGTCGCGATAGTCCTCCGCGCCGGGATGTCAATCGCGACAGTTGCGTGCGGCGAGGGGCTGGGGGACCGGCCATGCGCGAGGCGGGATTGCCAAGCCCCCGGCCGGCGCGCCAAAGCGTTGGGAGAAACAAGGTGCCGCGCAGCGATGGTGCCGCAGAGGTGGAGACGCGCATGAACTGGGGCAATCGCGATTTCATGGTGCCGGGGCGGCCGGTTGCAGTCGGTGATCGCGGCATGGCGGCGACCTCGCACCCCGCCGCGACGCTGGCCGCTGTCGAGATCCTGCGCAACGGCGGCAATGCCATCGACGCCGCCATCGCAGCCGTCGCCGTCCAGGCAGTGGTCGATCCGCACATGACCGGCATCGGCGGCGATTGCTTCGCGATCTACGCGCCGGCCAATGGCAAGATGGTCGCGATCAACGGCTCCGGCCGCTCGGCTGCCAAGGCCGATCTCGGCTGGTTCCTCAGTCAGGGCATGACCTCGATCGCGGCGGATTCACCCCATGCCGTTACCGTGCCTGGCGCGATCGATGCCTGGTGCCGCCTCGTCGCCGACCACGGCAGCAAGAGCCTGGAGGAAATCTTCTCAGCCGCGATCCGCGCCGCCGAGGAGGGTTTCGTGGTGACGCCGCGCGTCGCGCTCGACTGGGCCAAGGCCCGCGGCCGCATCGAGAAGCACGGCCTCGGCAACGCCGTCTACCTGCCGGGCGGCAACCCCCCGGCCGTCGGCGACAAGATGGTTCACCCGGCGCTGGGCGGGATGCTGCGCCGCATCGCCCGCGAGGGCCGCTCCGCCTTCTACGAGGGCGAACTCGCCGAGGACATGGTCGGCGTGCTCCGAGCCGCCGGCAGCCTGATCGGGCTCGACGACTTCGCGGCCTCGAAGCCGGATTATGTCGATCCGATCGGCGCCGATTATCGCGGCCACCGCCTCTGGGAATGCCCGCCGAACGGCCAGGGCATCGCGGCGCTGCTGATCGCGCGCATCCTCGAAGGTTTCGACATGAAGGATGAGAAGCTCAGCGAGGCCGACCGCATCCATCTCCTCGCCGAAGCCAGCAAGGCGGCCTATCGCCAGCGCGACGCGCTGGTGGCCGATCCCACGGTCAGCCCCTTCGATACCGAGGCCTTCCTCTCCGATCAGTTCGTCGGCCGTATCCGCAAGGAGATCAGCCTGGAGAAGGCGGCGGCGCCGGAAGTCTTCGACATGCCGCTGCACAAGGACACGATCTATCTCTGCGTCGTCGATGGCGACGGCAACATGGTCTCCTTCATCAACTCGCTGTTCTCAGCCTTCGGCAGCGGCATTTATGCGGCGAAGGCCGGCGTGATGCTGCAGAATCGCGGCTCGGGCTTCCGCCTGATCGAAGGGCATCCCAACGCGATCGCTCCGCGCAAGCGCCCGTTCCACACGATCATCCCGGGCATGCTGGCCAAGGACGGCAAGCCGATCATGCCGTTCGGTGTGATGGGCGGCCAGTACCAGTCGACCGGCCATGCCCATTTCCTTTCCGGCATCCTCGACCGCGGCTTCGACCCGCAGCAGGCTTCCGACGCCCCGCGCAGCTTCGCCTATGACGGCAAGCTCTCGCTGGAGACGACGATTCCCGCGAGTGTCGCGGCCGATCTCAAGGCGCGCGGCCATGACGTGGTCTGGTCCGAGGAGCCGCTCGGCGGCTGCCAGGCGATCTGGGTCGATCACAAGCGCGGCGTGATGTTCGGCGCTTCCGACCATCGCAAGGACGGCTTCGCGCTCGCCGTCTGAGGAACCTGCCCTTAACGCCCCTCCGCTATCGCTCGTCGCCAGCGAGGGAGGGGCGCTTGGCGCAGGACAAGCCATTCGGCTGGGGGATCATGGGCACCGGCACGATTGCCGGGCTCTTCGCCGCCGATCTCGGCCTGCTGTCGCAGGCCAGCATCGCCGCCGTGCATTCGCGTTCGCTGGAAAAGGCGAAAAGCTTTGCCGCCTCCTTCGGCGGGGCTCAAGCCTATGACGACGAGGCCGCCTTCCTCGCCGACCCCGCGATCGAGGCAGTCTATATCGCAACGCCCAACCATCTCCACGCCGGGCAAGCGCTGAAAGCCATCGCGGCCGGAAAGCCGGTCCTGATCGAGAAGCCGATCGCGCTGGCCAGCGCCGATGTCGAGGCGATCGCGCTGGCGGCAGGCGAGCGCGGCATCTTCGCGATGGAGGCTTTGTGGAGCCGCTTCCTTCCTGCGGTTCGCCGGGCACGCGAGCAGATCGCGGCTGGTCGCATCGGCGCCATCAGGCGCATCCGCGCTGACCTCTCCTATCTCCATCCTGAAGAGCCCGGCAGCCGCTTCTTCGATCCCGATCTTGGCGGAGGCGCGGCCTTCGACCTTGGCGTCTATCCGCTATCGCTGGCCCTGCATCTGCTTGGCGAACCGCGGGCTGTGAGCGGAAGCTGGCTCGCTGCGGGAACCGGCGTCGACCGGCGCAGCGCCTTCCGGCTGGGTTACCCAGCGGCGGTGGCGGAGCTGTCCTGCGGCTTCGATCGGAACGGATCGAACCGCCTCCTGATTGAGGGCGAGCGCGGTGCGCTCATCTTCGAGGCGCCGTTCCTGAAGGTGCAGCGGCTGACCTGGTATGCTGATGCCGGAAGAGCTGCATCAGCCTATGAGCGCGGACCGGGTAGCCTGGCGCGTCTGCTCGACCGCTTGCCTCAGGCAGGGCGGCTCAGCGAAAGCTTCGTCTTTACCGGCAATGGCCTTCAGTTTCAGGCGGAGGCCGTGATGGCGGCAGTGCGAGCGGGGAAGAGCGCCTGCGCGCAGATGCCGCTCGGCGAAAGCGCGGCCGTCCTGCGGATCATCGAGGCGGTAAGGGCCGGGCCGGCGGGGGCGGCCTGACCGGCTTGTTCAGTGCCGCGTGCCGCAGGTGAAGGCGCCGCAGCGGACCTTGTCGGCCAGCGTTTCGGCGAAAGTGGCGGTCGCGTCCTCGCCATAGGTCTCGACCAGCGTGCGCAGCGCCGCGAACAGGGCGGCATGGGCCATGGCATCGGGATCGAGCCCGTCCTGCTGCGCCTCGTTGAACGCGTCCTCGACATAGCCATAGGCAACGCGGCGGACGTCGCCATGGTCCTCGGCGAGATTCGGGTCGAGCATCGTGTCGTCTGGCTGGATCGGCATCGAAACGGGACTCTTCAGCCTTCTGTCTGGCGCGAATCGCGGCGGTTCTGCCCCGGATCGCGACGGTTGGGCGATGCCCAAGACATAAGCCGTGCCAGAGCGGCACGCTACCATGGCCTTTAAGAAAGGTTAACGCGACCGGAAGAATCCGGTGGAAGCGCGTATTCCGGCAACAGCTGTTGCCTATCCGCCATAGCGCCCTGCTAGCGCCCGCGACAGCACCTCGCCTTCGGCTGCAAGTCGGGAGGAAGCCTCCTGGCTGGCCTCGGTACAGGAGCGATGCGTCAGGGAATAGGCCTTGAAGCCGCGATTGAAGGCTGCGGTTAACCGGTCGCGCCGCTGCGGCGTCCGGCCCTCGGCCTCGATCAGCGCCGCCATCCGGGCGCGCCAGTCCTGCGCCTCCCGCCCGCCGCAGAGCGTCCTGAGATAGGCGAGCGAGCCCATGATCTCGGAGAGCTGCAGGAGCTGTGGCTCATAGGGCGGAGCGGTCGGTTCCGGGGCAGGCTGCTCGGCAGGTTTGGCTGCGGGCGGCTTCGCGGCCGGCTGTGACCGCTGCTGCGCCGCGGCCGCCATCGGCAGCAGCAGGAGCGCAACCAGAAGCGCCGAATGGCGAAGCCCGATTCTCATGGCGCGGGGATACCCGCGATGAAGAGCTGGTGGGCGCGGCGCAGCACGTCGCCGAGCTCGCGCGTCGTCGCCAGCCCGCCCAGCTTGAGCGGATCGGCCCATATCACCGCCCCGGCCTCCGGCCCTGTCCGCGGCTCGCCGGAGAGCCACTGGCCGACGAAGGAGGCGACGACGAAATGATGCGTCACGGCGCCCTTTGCATCGCGGCCGAAGATCTCGACATGGCGGTTGAAGCCGAGGATGCGGGCGGTGACGCCGACCTCTTCCTCCAGCTCGCGCAGGGCCGCTTCTTCAAGCGTCTCGCCGGCCTCGACCTTGCCGCCCGGCAGCGACCAGAGCTGGTCGGCGGGAGGCTTCGTCCGCGTCGCCAGCAGCACCTTGCCGTCTCGGAAGACCGCGACGGAAGCCGCCAGCACCGGCCGCGCCGCTGCCCGGCCGGGCGTGGGGAAGCGGATGACGCTCATATCCGCGCTACCATTTCAGCCACCGCAAGCCCTCATCCTGAGGAGCCGCGTCAGCGGCGTCTCGAAGGATGCTCCAGATGGTTCCGGAGCCTCCTGAAGCATCCTTCGAGACGCCATTCCCAAGGGAATGGCTCCTCAGGATGAGGGCTCGGGACTGTCCGGGCACATCCGTCAAACGTGTTGCCCGCCATTGATGTGCAGCTCCGAGCCGGTGACGTAGCTCGAGGCGTCCGTGCAGAGGAAGTAGATCGCCTTGGCGACCTCGTCGGGCTTTCCGAGGCGCTGCATCGGCAGGGTCGCGACGATCTTCTCGGTGCCGGGCGACAGGATCGCCGTGTCGATCTCGCCGGGCGAGATCGCGTTGACGCGCACGCCGAGCGCCCCGAAATCGGCGGCCATCTCGCGGGTCAGGCTGGCGAGCGCGGCCTTCGAGGTCGCATAGGCCGCCCCGGCGAAGGGGTGCACGCGCGAGCCCGCGATCGAGGAGACGTTGACGATCGCGCCCTTGGCGGCGGTGAGCTCGTCGAGCAGGCCGCGCGCCAGCATGATCGGCGCGAAGAAATTGACCTGGAAGACCTTGTGCCAGTCGTTGAAGGAGGTGGTTGCGGCGCCCAGGCGCTGTCCATTGGGCCCTTTCGGCGAGATGCCGGCATTGTTGACCAGCGCGTTGAGCTTGCCGCCTTCGGCGGCCAGCCGCTTCTTGATCTCGGCGATGCCGCGCATCGTGTCCTCGGGGTCGCCGAGATCGATCTGGACATGGTCGTCGGCGCCCGACGGCCAGGGGCACTTGTCGGAGAAGGCCTGACGCGAGCAGGACAGGATGCGCCAGCCCGCCATGGCGAACTGCATCACCGTGGCATGTCCGATGCCGCGGCTGGCCCCGGTCAGCAGCATGACCGGGCGCTTGCCGGCCTCGGTCTTCGGGAAATCGAATTTGGGCATCGCCATGGGGCTGATTTCCTCAGGGGTAGAAACGCGTCTTCGTCCAGGGCGTCTCGTTCGAGTCGCGACGGAAGATGATGCGGTCATGCAGGCGGAAGGCGCCGTCGCGCCAGAACTCGATATAGGTCGGGGTGATCCGGAAGCCGCGCCAGTAGGGCGGGCGCGGAATCTCGCCGATGCCGAATTTCAGCGTGTAGCTCGCCACCGCCTTCTCCAGCGCGAAGCGGCTTTCCAGCGGGCGCGACTGCTGCGAGGCCCAGGCGCCGATCCGGCTGTCGCGCGGGCGGGACTGGTAATAGGCGTCCGATTCGGCGTCGGTGACCTGGGTCACCGTGCCGCGGATGCGGATCTGCCGGCGCAGGCTCTTCCAGTGGAACAGGGCGGCGGCTTTGGGCTGGCCGAGCAGTTCCTGGCCCTTCTGGCTTTCGGTGTTGGTGTAGAACACGAAACCGTCCGGTCCGTGGCCCTTGAGCAGCACCATGCGGCTGTTGGGCATGCCCTCGGCATCGACGGTCGAGAGCGCCATGCCGGTCGGGTCGTTCGGCTCTGATTTCGTGGCCTCGTCCAACCACTTCTGGAACAAGGCGAAAGGCTCGTTTTCCTCGGTGAAGTCACCGCTCGTTAACGGTTGCACGTTCTAATCCTCGGTCAGTGGAAATGGGCGTCGGGCGAGCGCAGAAGTGATCCGGATTCGGGCGGCTGGTTTATATAGGGCAGGGGCGGGGGCGTTCCAAAGCCTCAACCGTTGCGCAGCCCCCATGCGCCCGCTGGCTGCCGCGGTGCTGCTGGGGCTGCTCGGCGCCGGTTGTTCGGTCTCCTTCCCCATCCTCGGCCTGTCGGGCAAGAGCGAGGACGAAGTCGCCGCGACCTCGGCGATGACAACCTCCTCGGTCCTGCCGGCGCGCGGCGGCGACCGCGCCAGTGCGCTCGCCGGCCTGTCTTCCGAGCTCGGGCCGGAGGACATGCGCCGCGCCGACGGGGCGATGGGCGTGGCGCTCGATCCCCAGGGCAACGGCGCCCCTGTTTCCTGGGACAATCCCCAAAGCGGCATCAAGGGCTCCTTCATACCTGTAGGCGGCCCTTTCCTGCGCTCCGACGAGATCTGCCGCGCCTTCATCGCCAGCGTCCAGACGCAAAGCCGGCCGGTCAAGCTGCAGGGCACGGCCTGCCGCCCTTCGGGCGGCGAATGGGCGGTCAAGGATATGGAGCCCTGGAAGGGCCTGGGCTGACGTTCGCACGTCGCTTGCCTTACCGCGAGGCCGGGTGCAGAACCGCCCCGACCAGGTGTTGCGCACACGCCACACCGCCCCCACATTGGACGAGGCGGACGGCTGGCGGTTCTCGCGCCGGCCGTTCGACTTTGTCTGAAAGAGGTTTTGGATGCGCGATCCCTATCAGGTTCTGGGCGTTGCCCGCGGCGCGAGCGATGCGGAGCTGAAGAAGGCCTTCCGCAAGCGCGCCAAGGAGCTGCACCCGGACCGCAACCGGGACGACCCGAAGGCGCAGGATAAGTTCTCCGAGCTCAACGCCGCCTATGAGATCGTTGGCGACGAGACCAAGCGCAAGCAGTTCGACCGCGGCGAGATCGATGCCGAGGGCAAGCCGCGCTTCCAGGGGTTCGAGGGCATGGGCGCCGGCCGGGGCGGGCGCAGCGGCGGCTTCGAGTTCAATTTCGGCCAGGGCGGCGGCGGCCATCCCTTCGGCGGTCGCGGCGGTCCGGGCGGTGGCGCGGGCGATGCCGGCTTCGACGCCTCCGATATCTTCTCCTCGTTGTTCGGCGAGGCCGGCCGGCGCGCGCGCGGCAAGCCCGAGCCGCAGAAGCCGCCGGAGCAGAGTTTCACGCTCGAGGTCACGCTGGCGCAGGCCGCGACCGGCGGCACGCGCCGGGTCAAGCTGCCGGGCGGGCGCGAGGTCGAGATCACCATCCCCGTGGGGGTGAGCGACGGCAAGGTGATGCGCCTGCGCGGGCTCGGCCAGATCGATCCGTTCTCCGGCGAGGCCGGCGACGTGATGATGACCATCAAGGTCAAGCCGGATTCCCGCTTCACGGTCGATGGCAACGACCTGCGCACCCGCGTCGCGGTGCCGTTGGCCAAGGCGGTGCTCGGCGGGCCGCTGCATGTGCCGACGCTGACCGGCGCGGTCGAGATGAACATCCCGCCGCTGACCGGCACGGCCCGGCAGTTCCGCCTGCGCGGCAAGGGCCTGAAGGGCGAGAAGGGCGCGGTCGGCGATCTCTTCGTCGCCATCGATATCGAGATGCCGGCGAGCGACGCGGAGTTGACCGCGCTGATGAAGGGGCGGGACGAGGCGAACTGAGCCGGCTCGGGCGCCGTTGCAGCCGAAAACGAGCCGCGCAGGCCACGGATCGCGGCCTTATGCGTGATTCAGCCGTGGAGGCGGGCATCAAAGCGGTTCCCGTTTCCCTGCGACTGTTCTAAGAGACCTGCTCATCGTTCATCTGCGGGTTTCCCATGCCTGATTCCAACGCCGTTTCGCCGACCGCCAATCTCCTGAAGGGCAAGCGCGGGCTCGTGATGGGCGTCGCGAACAACCGGTCCATCGCCTGGGGCATTGCCAAGGCTGCGGCCGATGCGGGTGCTGAACTCGCCTTCACCTATCAGGGTGATGCGCTGAAGAAGCGCGTCGAGCCGCTCGCCAAGGAACTGGGTGGCCATGTCGTCGGGCATTGCGACGTCACCGATGGCGCCACGATCGATGCGGTCTTCGCCGAGATCGAGAAGCTCTGGGGCAAGCTCGACTTCGTCGTCCACTGCATAGCCTTCTCGGACAAGGACGAGCTGACCGGCCGTTATGTCGAGACCAGCGAAGCGAACTTCACCAAGTCGCTGCTGATCTCCTGCTATTCCTTCACGGCGATCACCCAGCGCGCCGAGAAGCTGATGCCGGATGGCGGCGCCATGCTGACCCTGACCTATTACGGCGCCGAGAAGTGGATGCCGCATTACAACGTCATGGGCGTCGCCAAGGCCGCGCTGGAATCGAGCGTGCAATATCTCGCCGCCGATCTCGGCCCCTCGAAGATCCGCGTCAATGCGATCTCGGCCGGCCCGATCAAGACGCTGGCGGCCTCCGGCATCGGCGATTTCCGCTACATCCTGCGCTGGAACGAATACAACTCGCCGCTGCGCCGCACCGTCACGATCGAGGAGGTCGGCGAGACCGCGGTCTTCCTCGTCTCCGACATGTCACGCGGCATCACCGGCGAGATCATGCATGTCGATGCCGGCTACCATGTCGTCGGCATGAAGGTGCCGACCGCGCCGGACATCTCCCTCGACAAGGGCGAGTGAGCGTTCTCATCGGATCGATGCGCCATCGCGGTCGGTCCGATGGAAAAAAACCTGATCTAGGCCGCCAGCAGCGCCTTCAACCGATCCGTCGCGACATCGTCGCGGCGGATCGTTTCGTCTGTGGCGGCCGCCAGCAATTCGATGACGCTGCGCCCGCCGATCAGGCGCTGCGGCAGGATTTCGGCCAGCGGCGTCAGCACGAAGGCGCGTTCCGGGATGCGCGGATGCGGAATCTGCAGGCGCGCCTGGTCGATGATCGCATCGCCATAGGTCAGGATGTCGATATCGAGCGTGCGCGGCCCCCAGCGCTCACGGCGTTCCCGGCCGCCGGCACGCTCCAGCTCCAGGCAGAAAGCGAGCAGGTCCTGTGGCGGCAGCGAGGTCTCGACCAGCGCCGCCATGTTGAGGAATTCCGGCTGATCGGTCTTGCCCCAGGGCGGCGTGCGATAGATCGAGGACAGCCGGCCGAGCCTGACGTCGGAATGCTCGCGCAGACCCTTCAGCGCCGCGGCGAAAGCCGCCACGGGGTCGCCGATATTGCCGCCGAAGGCGAGTGCGGCCTCAACCTTCACGCTGGAACCTCAACTGGATGCCGACCGAGCCGAGCGTTGCAGGGATCGGCGGCGCCGGCTTGCGCAATGTGACCTCAACGGCCTCGACAGTGGGGAATGCATCGAAGATCGCGAGTGCCACGGCGCGCGCCGCGCCTTCCAGCAGGTGGTAGCGGCGGGCCGTGAAGGCCTCGGCGACGATGGCGACGGCGCGGCCGTAGTCGACGGTGTCTGTGAGGCGATCGCTGGCGGCGGCGGCGCGCAGGTCGGTATCGAGCACGAGGTCGAGCACGAAGCGCTGGCCGAGCCGCTCCTCTTCCGAGAAGAAGCCGTGATAGGCGTAGATATCGAGTTTCTCGATCAGGATGCGGCCGGTTTCGCTCACAGGTCTGCTTTCATGCTGTCTTCGATGGCGGCCCAGGTCTTGAGCGCGTCGATATGCGGGGCAACGTCATGGACGCGGATGATGGCGGCGCCGCGGCTTGCGCCATAGAGATGTGCGGCGATGCTGGCGGCGAGCCGCTCAGCCGGAACCTCCCGGCCGGTGATGCGCCCGAGGGTCGATTTGCGGGAGGCGCCGAGCAGGATCGGGCAGCCGAGCACGGCGAGCCGGTCGAGATGGCGGATCAGGTCGAGATTCTGTCTGATCGTCTTGCCGAAGCCGATGCCGGGGTCGACGACGATCTGGCTCCGCGGCACGCCGGCCTTCGTCGCGATCGCAAGGGAGCGTTCGAGGAAGCGCAGCACCTCGTCGAAGATGTCGAGCGCGGCATCGATGCTCTCGCGGTTATGCATCAGGATGATCGGCGCGCCGGCCCGCGCTGCGACCTCGGCGATGCGCGGGTCGCGCTGGGCGCCCCAGACGTCGTTGACGATCGAGGCGCCTGCCGCGAGCGCCGCTTCCGCCACTTCGGCCTTGTAGCTGTCGATCGAGATCGGCGTGTCGACCTTAGCCTTCAGCCCGGCGATGACCGGCAGCACGCGCGCCATTTCGGTCGCGGCATCGACGGTGGCATGGCCGGGTCTCGTCGACTCGCCGCCGATATCGACGATCGCCGCGCCCTCCGCCGTCAGGCGCGCGCCATGACCGATCGCCGCCTCGGCATTCGCCAGCAGCCCGCCATCCGAGAAGGAATCGGGCGTGATATTGACGATGCCCATGACGAGCGGCGTCGCGGGAAGCGCCAGGCTGCGGCCGTCGGGCAAGGTGAGAGCAGGGAGCATGCGGTTCCGCGGGTGATTGGCTAGGGCGCTATACACAGCCCGTGTAAATTCGGCCACAGAAAGCGGCCGATTGTCGCCATCGGCGGAAAGCATGGGGAAGGGCTTTGACCCCGCCGGTGCCAGCGTGCAGAAGCCCCGCATGGTCCCGCTCTCGCTCCCTCACCGGCTCATTCTCGTCCGTCATGGCGAAACCGACTGGAATCGGGAGGGCCGGCTGCAGGGCGGGCAGGATATCCCGCTGAACGATCTCGGCCGCCGCCAGGCCGCCGAGGCCGCCGGACGCCTGAAGGCGCTGGAGCCGGCTTACGCCGATCTCGCCTATATCGGCTCGCCGATGCAGCGGGCGCGCGAGACCATGGACATCCTCCGCCGCGAACTGGCCTTGCCCGCCGGCGAATACCGCATCGACGACCGCCTGCGCGAACTGACCTTCGGCGAGTGGGAAGGTTTCACCTGGCGCGACATCCGCAAGGCCGAGCGCGAGCAGGCGCATCTGCGCGAGCGCGACAAATGGGGCTTCGTGCCGCCGGGCGGCGAGAGCTACCGCATGCTGGCCGAGCGCGTCCGCCCGGTTTTGGAAGAGCTCACGCGCGAGACGGTGATCGTCAGCCATGGCGGCGTGGCGCGCGCCGTGCTCGCCCTGGTGGGGGCGGTGGCGCCGCGCGAGGCGTCGCTGGTCGAGATCTGGCAGGGCAAGCTGCTCGTCGTCAGCGGGAACAAGGCAGACTGGCTCTAGGCCCTGTCGGTTTTGAACGACACCCTTGTCATTCCGGGGCGCGCCGCAGGCGCGAACCCGGAACCCACGACTGGGTCAACCATCTCAGCCCGGTCGCAGGCCGCTCACCCAGTCGTGGGTTCCGGGCTCTTCGCTCCGCGAAGCCCCGGAATGACAAGCTCGCTCCGACCATGAACGATTCGGCAATTGTCCGCGTTGCCCAGCGCGTATTCATGGCCCGTTCAGCCGTGATTTTGCAGGGAGAATATGCTAGCGAGACAAGTGTGATGCGGCGGCTTGCCTGGCCGGGGGGCTCACGCGGATGTCGCGATGCACAGGCGACGATTCCGGTTTTCTTCACGAGGTGCGTGATAAGGCGCCAGAGGGCCGAAGGCAGGGTCTGCCGCGGCATCAGCGACGGGCCTTTCAGCGCAGCGGGGCGCGATGAACGATATGACGAAGCTGTCGGCGGCGTCTGACGCGGCTGCTGCCAACACACTCGCCATGCTGGCCGGCGAGAAGCGTCCCGATCTGATTCGGGACGAGGTGCTGGCCGAGATTTTCGCGGCGACCGCCGCGGCTCGCCCCGACCATCCCGCCCTCACCGATCCCGAGCGTCGCCTCAGCTATGCCGAGGTCTGGGCTGCCGCTGGCAGGCAGGCACGCGGCCTGCAGCTTGCGGGCATCGGCCCGGGCGATATGGTCGGCCTGTGGATGCCGCGCGGCATCGACCTTCTCGTCGCGCAGATCGCGATCACGCGCGCCGGTGCGGCCTGGATTCCCTTCGATGCCGAGGCCCCGGTCGAGCGCATCGCGACCTGCCTCGACGATGCCCAGGCCAAGGGCATCGTCACCTGCACCGGCTGGGCCGGGCGGGCGGAAGCGACCGAGCGCGCCGTCTGGACGCCCGAGGGTCTGGTGGCCGGCGCCGATGGCACCGCGCCGCTCGCGCGTCCCGCTGGCCTGACGCCGGATCACCCCGCCTATCTGATCTACACCTCCGGCTCGACAGGAACGCCGAAGGCGATCGTCATCAGCCATCGCAACATCTGCCATTTCCTGCGCTCCGGGAACGCCCTCTACGGCTTCGGGCCGGACGACGTCGCCTTCCAGGGCGCCTCCGTCGCCTTCGACCTGTCGATGGAGGAGATCTGGACGCCCTATCTCGTTGGCGCGACGCTCTTCGTCGCCTCGCCGGAGATGATGGGCGATGCCGAGAAGCTGCCGGCGATCCTGAATGAGGCCGGCGTCACCATCATCGACACCGTGCCGACGCTGCTCGGCATCCTGCCGGCCGATGTCCCCTCGCTGAAGCTGATCCTGCTCGGCGGCGAGGCGTTGCCTCCCGCGATCGTGCAGAAATGGTCGAAGCCCGGCCGGCGCATCCTGAACACCTACGGGCCGACCGAAGCGACGGTGGTTGCGACCGCGGCCGAGGTCGTTCCCGGCGAGACCGTGACCATCGGCAAGCCGATCCCGAACTACACGGCCTATGTCGTCAGCGAGGACCTGCGCCTCGCCCAGCCGGGCGAGCAGGGCGAGTTGCTGATCGGCGGTCCAGGTGTCGCCAAGGGCTATCATGGCCGCCCCGAGCTGACGGCCGAGAAATTCATCGCCAATCCCTTCGCCGGCGTGGCGGGCGAGGGCGATCCGATCCTCTACCGCTCGGGCGATGCCGTCAGCCTCGACGAGAACGGCAATATCGTCTTCCACGGCCGCATCGACGACCAGATCAAGATCCGCGGCTTCCGCGTCGAGCTCGGCGAGATCGAATCCAAGCTCGCCGACGAGCCGGGCGTTGCGCAGGCGGCGGTGGTGCTGCGCACCGATGACGGCATCGAGCGCCTCGTCGCCTTCGTCGTGCCCGAGCCCGGCGTCGCGGTCGACGGTCCGGCGCTGCGGGCGGCGCTCCGCGAGAAGCTGCCGCCTTACATGGTGCCGGCGCATTTCGAGGCGGCGGGCTCGCTGCCGCGCATGGTCTCCGGCAAGCTCGACCGCAAGATGCTCAAGGCGGCGCCATTGACGGCGCCCAGTGCCGAGGGCGAGCAGGAGCCGCCGCGCAATGCGACCGAAGCCGCGCTGCTGGAGGCGGCCAAGCGCGTGCTCGGTACGGCGAGCCTGCCGCTGGAGGCTGATTTCTTCATCGACCTTGGCGGGCATTCCTTGCTGGCGGCCCGCTTCATCTCGATCGTGCGCGAGACGCCGGCCTATGCCGGCATCACGCTGCAGGACGTCTATGGCGCCCGCACCTTGCGGGCGATGGCGGCGCTCCTCGACGAACGCGGCGTCGCCGTGGCCGAGGATCTCTCCTTCACCCCGCCGCCCTTCCTGCGGCGTTTCCTCTGCGGTCTCGCCCAGGCGGTGGCGCTGCCGGTCATCATCGGCCTGGCGACCGCGCAATGGCTCGGCGTCTTCGTCACCTACATGATCCTTTCGGGCGAGGACCTGCCGCTGCTCGGCCAGATCTTCGCGCTGCTCGGCGTCTATGTCGCGATCATCGTCGTGACCGGGCTGATCGCCATCGCGCTGAAATGGCTCGTGCTCGGCCGGACGAAGCCGGGCGTCTACCCGCTGTGGGGCGTCTATTATTTCCGCTGGTGGTTCGCTGCCCGCGTCGCCGGGCTCGTCCATATCAAGTGGCTGCAGGGCACGCCGGTGATGCGCTTCTACTGGCGCCTGCTCGGCGCCAAGGTGGGCCGCGACGTCATCATCTCCGATTACGAGGCCGGCGCCATCGATCTGATCGAGATCGGCGACTTCACGACCTTCGGCTCCAAGACCACCTTCGCCAATGGCGAGGCGATCGGCGACAAGCTGGTGATCGGCCGCATCACCATCGGCAAGGACGTCTCGGCCGGCGCCTCAGTCGTGCTCGGCCATGGCGCGGTGATCGGCGACCATGCCGAGATCGGGGATCTCACCGCGATCGCGCCTGGCGCCCATGTCGGCGAGGCCGAGATCTGGGATGGCACGCCCGGCCGCAAGATCGGCGCGGTCGATGTCGCCGCGCTGCCGCCGCAGGCCGAGGCCTCGGCCGGCCGGCGCGCGCTGATGACCTGCTTCTACATCCTGATGCTGGTGGTGCTGCCGCCGGTCAGCCTGCTGCCGATCTTCCCGGCCTTCTGGCTGTTCGACAAGATCGACTACTTCATCGCCGGCTGGACCGAGATCAGCTATCTCTGGTTCCTGCCGATCCTGACCTGGCCGACCGCGATCGGCCTGATCGCCTTCACCGTGCTGTTGATGGCCGCCTTGCGCTGGGCGATCCTGCCGCGCGTGACCTCCGGTTCCTGGTCGATCCATTCCGGCTTCTACGCCCGCAAATGGACGGTGGCTCTGGCGACCGAGGTGACGCTGGAGACGCTCTCCTCGCTCTTCGCCACCATCTACATGCGGGCCTGGTACCGGTTGATGGGCGCGAGCATCGGCAAGGGCGCGGAGATCTCGACCAATCTTTCCGGCCGCTACGACCTCACCGGCATCGGCGCCGGCAACTTCATCGCCGACGAGGTCGTCTTCGGCGACGAGGACATGCGCCGTGGCTATATGCGCCTCGATGCGACCCGTACCGGCGATCAGGTTTTCGTCGGCAACGACGCGGTGGTGCCGCCCGGCGCCGTCATTCCCGACCGGGTGCTGATCGGCATCAAGTCGAAGCCCCCCGCCAACGACCGCATGCAGCCCGGCGACACCTGGTTCGGCTCGCCGCCGATCCGCTTGCCGACGCGGCAGAAGGTCGATCTCGGCGCCGACTGGACCTACAAGCCCTCCTTCGCCAAGCAGTTCGGACGCGGCGTCTTCGAGGCGCTGCACACCTCGTTCCCGGCCATGCTGTTCATCACCTTCGGCACGATCGCGGTCGACATGGTCTTGCAGCAGAAGATCAACGAGGGCGACTGGATCGGCCTTGTCCTCTCCTTCATGATGGTCGCGGTTGCGATCGCCGTGGTGCAGGCCATGATCTGCGCCGCCGTCAAATGGCTGATGATGGGCGTCTACAAGCCCGTGATGAAGCCGATGTGGTCGTG
Organism: Allobosea sp. NPDC055353; assembly: GCF_053644975.1. NCBI lineage: Bacteria > Pseudomonadati > Pseudomonadota > Alphaproteobacteria > Hyphomicrobiales > Alloboseaceae > Allobosea > Allobosea sp. NPDC055353. The sequence continues at coordinate 447,609 of NZ_JBSHMC010000001.1, forward strand.
GTGGGCGATGCGCACCGAGGCGGTCGCGGTGATGTACTGGGGCCTCGGCGGCAAGGTGCTGTTCGACTATCTGCGCGGCACGCCGTTCCTGCCCTGGTTCCTGATGCTGTTCGGCGCGAAATACGGCAAGGGCGTCTGGCTCGACTCGACGGATATCACCGAGTTCGACTGCATCAAGGTCGGTGATTTCTGCACGGTCAACGCCCATTCGGCGCTGCAGACCCATCTCTACGAGGACCGGGTGATGAAGGTCGGCCGGGTGCGCCTCGGCAAGGGCGTCTGCGTCGGCGCGGGTGCGACCGTTCTCTACGACACCCATGTCGGCGACTACGCCCAGATCGGCCTGCTCACGGTCATCATGAAGGGCGAGAATCTGCCGGCGCATACGCGCTGGGAGGGCGCCCCTGCGGCCCCGGCGAAAACGCCGGCGCACTGACGCGCCGATGGCTCAGGCCACGTTGATGCGAAGCTTGCCGGCGGGATAGCCGGCAAGCGGCAGCGGCGTTTCTTCGGGCTGCAATTCGCGGACGGCGCCCTTGCCGAGCTCGCCGAGCTCGAGTTCGCCGATCCTGATCCGGACGAGGCGCAGCACCTCGGCGCCGGCAGCCTCGACGATCCGCCTGATCTGCCGGTTGCGGCCCTCGTCGATCACCATCTCGACCCAGGCATTGCGCTCCCCACAGCGCAGCAGGGCGGCCGAGCGGATCGACAGCACCTCGTCCCCGTCGATGGCACCTTGTCTCAGCCTGGTCATGAAGGCTTCGTCCGGTATCCGGTCGATCTGGACATGGTAGGTCTTGTCGACCCCGGAGGCGGGATCGAGGATACGCTGCGCCCAGCGCGTGTCGTTGGTCATCAGCAGCAGGCCTTCGCTTGCCATGTCCAGACGCCCGACCGGCGCGAGATGCGGCAGGTCGAGACCTTCAAGGCAGGCATAGACGGTCTGGCGACCTTCCGGGTCGCTCGCCGTCGTCACCATGCCGCGCGGCTTGTTGAGCATCAGGTAGATGCGGCGCGCGGCGGTCACTGCCTGACCATCGACCGCAAGCCGTGCCCGTTGCGGATCGAGGCGCAGGTCGGGTTGGCGCACATTGCGCCCGTCGACCGTGACGCGCCCCTCGCGCACCAGCTTTTCGGCCTGCGTCCGCGAGCAATAGCCGAGCTTGGACAGCGCGCGGGCAAGGCTGACGCTGGCCGTCGATGCCCGCGCGGGGCGCCTGCGGAGAAATCTCATGATGAGCCTGGCGGTTCGTCGTGGCGCCGCGAACAGGGCACGCCGGCCCCCTGCGCGCGAACGCTCGCGGTCGGCCGGTCCCATGCGCGGGCGGCGGGTGGCTTCGACGCGGAAGCTTGTCGATGTCGGAAAACGCGTGGCGCGATGCCTGCAATCAGGCTGGTCGTCGCCGGGTCGACCCCGAAGCGGCCCTGCCGGGCGGCTCGGGGCTAGGCTCCCGCGATGATGGGGCTCCCGGGGCGCCAGGAGCGCGAAGGGCTGGGCGTCCGGCTCATGGCTGCGTTGAAGCGGCGAGGGCAGGGCTTGTCAACGGCCGTGGCGGCCCATGCGGGGTTTCGCCGCGCGCCGATCCGGCTTAAGAGCCATGCGAAACCTATCGGGCTCCCATGTCGCATAACAGCTTCGGCCATCTCTTCCGCGTCACCACCTTCGGCGAGAGCCATGGGCCCGCTATCGGCTGCGTCGTCGATGGCTGCCCGCCGCTGCTGCCGCTGACCGAGGCCGACATTCAGGGCGATCTCGACCGCCGCCGGCCGGGCCAGTCGCGTTTCACCACGCAGCGCCAGGAGCCGGATCAGGTCCGCATCGTCTCCGGCGTCTTCGCCCGCGAGAGCGACGGCGTACAGGTCACGACCGGAACCTCGATCGGGCTCATGATCGACAATGTCGACCAGCGCTCGAAGGACTATTCCGACATCAAGGACAAGTACCGGCCGGGCCATGCCGATTTCACCTATGATGTGAAATACGGCATCCGCGACTATCGCGGCGGCGGCCGCTCCTCGGCGCGCGAGACGGCGATGCGCGTCGCCGCAGGCGCCATCGCCCGCAAGGTCGTGCCCGGCATGATTGTGCGCGGCGCGCTCGTCCAGATGGGGCCCCACAAGATCGACCGCGCCAACTGGGATTGGGAGGAGGTCGGCCGCAACCCGTTCTTCTGCCCGGATGCCAAGGCTGCCGCCTTCTTCGAGGGCTATCTCGACGGCGTCAGGAAATCCGGTTCCTCGATCGGCGCCGTGCTGGAGATCGTCGCCGAAGGCGTGCCGGCGGGGCTGGGTGCCCCCATCTACGCCAAGCTCGATTCCGAGATCGCCGCCGCGCTGATGAGCATCAATGCGGTGAAGGGCGTCGAGATCGGCGAGGGCTTTGGCGCGGCCGAACTCTCCGGCGAGGCCAACGCCGATGAGATGCGCGCCGGCAATGACGGGCGCCCGCTCTTCCTCTCCAACCATGCCGGCGGCATTTTGGGCGGCATTTCGACCGGCCAGCCGATCGTGGCGCGCTTCGCGGTGAAGCCGACCTCCTCGATCCTGGCGACGCGCGCGACCGTGACCCGCACCGGCGGTGAGGCCGAGATGTTCACCAAAGGCCGCCACGACCCCTGCGTCGGCATCCGCGCCGTGCCGGTTGGCGAGGCGATGGTCGCTTGCGTGCTGGCGGACCAGTATCTACGCCATCGCGCGCAGGTCGGCGTCGTCGAGCCGCGCTGGCCGTTCCAGGAGTGATGCGGAGCGGCTTTTGCCGCGGCGTCGCATCTTGCATTTCAGCAATACTGAAAATGCATCGATCATTCATTGCGGATGAAGCAGCGGCGTATTAGCTTCACGGCATGAAGCTCGACGTCTGGCTCCGGCAGAACAAGATCGCGCGTAGCGCCTTCGCCAGGCAGGTCGGCCTGTCGCCGGCCAGCGTGACCGCGCTGTGCAACGATCCCGCCGCCTGGATTTCCCGCGAAAGCGCCGAGCGCATCACTGCCGCCACCAGCGGCGCCGTCACCCCCAATGATTTCCTCGGCCTGTCAGGGCCGCGCGAGGCTGCCATGTCCAACAATGTCGCCGAGACCATCGAAGCCTTTGCCCGCGGCGAGATCGTCATCGTCACCGATGACGACGATCGCGAGAACGAGGGCGATCTCATCGTCGCCGCCTCGCTCTGCACGCCCGAGAAGATGGCCTTCATCATCCGCAACACCTGCGGCATCGTCTGCGCCCCGCTGACGACGGGTGAAGCCCGGCGCCTGCGCCTCGACCCGATGGTCTCCTCGAACGATGCCCCGCTCGGCACCGCCTTCACCATCACCGTCGACGTCAAGCACGGGCTGACCACCGGCATCTCGGCCGAGCAGCGCACCAACACCGTCCGCGCGCTCGCCAACGGCAATATGGGCGCCGCCGATTTCGTCCGCCCCGGCCATGTCTTCCCGCTGATCGCCAAAGACGGCGGCGTGCTGATGCGCTCTGGCCATACCGAGGCGGCCGTCGACCTGTGCAAGCTTGCCGAGCTGCCGCAGGTCGGCGTCATCTGCGAGCTCGCCAATGACGACGGCACGGTGATGAAGGGCGCACAGATCACCGCCTTCGCCGAGAAGCACGGCCTCAAGCAGATCACTGTCGCGGACCTGATCGCCTATCGCCAGTCGCGCGAGAAGCTGGTCGAGCGGGTGCATTCCTTCCCGGTCAAGACCGAGTTCGGCGACGTGACCGGCCATGTCTATGTCACGCCCTTCGACAACACCCAGCATTTCGCTTTCGTGATGGGCAAGCTCGGCGATGGCGAGAAGGTGCCGGCCCGCCTGCACCGCGCCGATGTGGTCGCCGACGTGCTCGGCGGCGCCGGCTCGATCCAGTGCGCGCTGCGGCGCTTCCAGCAGGAAGGCAAGGGCGTGCTGATCTACCTGCGCGACGGCAGCGCCGGCGTGCCGATCAAGAGCGTCGAGGACGAGGGTTCGGACGAACTGCGGATTCAGCAATGGCGCGAGGTCGGCCTCGGTGCCCAGATCCTGCGCGATCTCGGTGTCCGCTCGATCATCAACCTCGCCTCTTCGCCGCGCTCCTTCGTCGGCCTCTCCGGCTTCGGGATCGAGATCGCCGAGACGTCGCCGTTGGAATAGCCGGGGTTCGGGCGCTCACCCCTCCATCAGCGCCGAGACATGGGCGGCCGTCGATTTCGCCAGTGCGTCGAGATCGTAGCCGCCCTCCAGCACCGAGACGATGCGGCCGCCGGCATGGCGGTCGGCCGCTTCCATCAACCTCGATGTCGCCCAGGTGAAATCGGCCTCGCGCAGGTTGAGATCGGCGAGCGGGTCGCGCCAATGCGCGTCGAACCCGGCCGAGATCACCACGAGATCGGGACGGAAGGCATCGAGCCGCGGCAGGATCGCGGTCTCGAAGGCGTCACGGAATTCATCGGAGCCGTCGCCCGCCCGCAGGGGCACATTGACGATCGTGCCTTGCGTGCCCCGTTCCGAGGCTGCGCCGGTGCCGGGATAGAGCGGCATCTCGTGGACGGAGGCGTAGAGCACGCTCGCATCGTCCCAGAAGATGTCCTGCGTGCCGTTGCCGTGATGGACGTCCCAGTCGACGATCGCGACACGCTCGGCCCCATGAGCTCTCTGCGCGTGGCGGGCCGCGATGGCCGCATGGTTGAAGAAGCAGAAGCCCATGGCGCGCTCGCGCTCGGCATGGTGCCCGGGCGGGCGCATTGCGACGAAGGCGTTGCGCGCCTTGCCTGCCATCACCTCGTCCACCGCGGCGACAGCCCCGCCGACGCCGCGCAGTGCCGCTTCGATCGTGCCGGGCGACATCAGCGTGTCCGCATCGACCTGCACGTAGCCGGCCGCGGGCGCCGATGCGATCAGCGCCTGCACGTAGGATGGGGAGTGGCACAGCGCCGCCTGCTCAAGCGTGCCGAGGGGAGCCTCCAGCCGAATCAGTGCCGCGAAACGCTCGGCCTCGAGCGCATGCTCGACCGCTTTCAGCCGATCGGCGCATTCGGGATGGCCGGGGGGCATGGCATGATCGAGGCCGGCCGGATGGGTGAAGAGCAGGGTCGTCAAGAGCCGTTATCCGCGCGCTGGAGCCGGCGGAAGGGTCATGCGTGGCCGGTTTGCCACGCCTGGCAGCCTTCCGAACGCCATAAACGGAACCCGATTGCGCCATGACCGTTTGAGGCCTAGTGCTTCGCCGGACGGCCGCTTTTGGATAAACGCTGGGCCGATACGAAGCGTTAACGTTCGATTCATCATAAAGGCTGCCTTCGGGTCGGCTCGGTGGGGACTATGAAGAAGACCGTTTTCGTAGCGCTGGCGTTGTCGGCCCTGCTCGGCGCCTGCCAGTACAAGAGCGTCAGCGCGCCGGAGCTGTCAGCCCGCGACGCCGAATATATCGCGCTCGTCCCCAAGTTCGACACCTACCTGCCCTATCTCCCCTACGAGATCAGCGATCCGACCGGGCAGGCTCCCGGTACGGTCTATGTCGATACGAAGGAGAAGTTCCTCTACCTCGTCCTGCCGAACAAGAAGGCGATCCGCTACGGCGTCGCCACCGGTGACGAGGCTTTTGGCTGGACCGGTGAAGCCGTGGTGCAGCGCAAGGCGGAATGGCCGCGCTGGACGCCGCCGGCCGAGATGGTCAAGCGCTGGCCGCATCTGAAGCCGGTTGCCGGCGGCATGAATGGCGGCCCGGAGAACCCGCTCGGCGCCCGCGCGCTCTATCTCTACCAGAACGGCCGCGACACGCTCTATCGCATCCACGGCACCAACGAGCCGGAGACGATCGGCCGCTCGGCCTCTTCCGGCTGCATCCGGATGCGCAATATCGACGCGATCGACCTGTTCAACCGCGTGCCGGTCGGCGCGAAGGTCATCGTCGTCTGATCGATCAGACGGTCCGGAGAATTCAGCGGGCGGCCTTCGGGTCGCCCGTTTTCGTTTGCGGGATACCATCGGTGAGACCACCTCTGTCATTCCGGGGCTTCGCGCAGCGAAGAACCCGGAACCCACGACCGGGTGAGCGCTTGCCCGAGATTATTAAAGCCGAGCGCCACACCCAGTCGTGGGTTCCGGGTTCATGCCTGCGGCATGCCCCGGAATGACAACAGGTCTCATGAAGCCGTCGCGCAACTAGGCCAGCTCAGCCGCACCGCCCAAGAAAAAGGCCGGTGGGAGCAAGCTCCGCACCGGCCAAGTCATGGGTCTCGAAGGGGAGGTTTCAGTCGTAGAAACCGTGGCGGAGAACGCCGGGCAACTCGGCCTTGCGCGCTTCACCGTGCTGTTTCAACGCAGGTGATGCCTGTCGGGTTCCCGCGGCAACCGCCCGAATTGCGATCGGGCGGAAGCGGGAGGCATAGGTCGCCCGCGCCGTGGCGTCATGGAAACCCTTGCGGGCCGGTGTCGGGGCGTGCGTGTCGCGTTGAAGCATGGCTCCTGACTCGTCTGATGGACCTCATGCCGGCGGCTCGCGCCAGCCGACCCTGCCTGTCTGACGGCGGATCGGGACGGCGCCGGGGCGCCTCTGTGATCTGTTCGTGGCGATCTCGGGCCCATCCGCCACATTGCTGAACACAAAAAAGGCCGGGCGTCGCTGCCCGGCCTTCTGTCGTTTCAGCGGTGAACGGCCGTCAGGCCAGCAGGCCTTCGGCCTTGGCCCAGTTCAGGGTCTTGTCGAGGGCGCGCTCGCAGCGGTTGAACATTTCCTCGATCTCGGCCTCGTTGATCACGAGCGGCGGGCAGAAGGCGAGGCGGTCGCCCATGGCGCGGGTGATGAAGCCCTCTTCCAGCGCATAGGCCACGGCCTTGGCGCCGACGCCCTTCTTCACGTCGAAGGAGGCCTTGGTCTGCTTGTCCTTGACCAGCTCGGCGCCGCCGATCAGGCCGACGCCCTTGGCTTCGCCGACGAGCGGATGCTCGGCGAGCTTGTTGAGGCGGCGCAGGAAGGTCGGCGAGACCTTCTCGACATGGTCGACGATCTTCTCGCGCTGGTAGATCTCCAGCGTCTTCACCGCGACGGCGCAGCCGACGGGATGGCCGGCATAGGTGTTGCCGTGGCCGAAGGTGCCGATCTTACGGCTCTGGTCGACGAGCACGTCATAGATCTTGTCGTTCATCATCACGGCGCTGAGCGGGAAATAGGCCGAGGTGATCTGCTTGGCGAGCGAGATCGAGTCGGCATTCATGCCGTAGGTCTCGGTGCCGAACATCTTGCCGGTGCGGCCGAAGCCGGTGATGACCTCGTCCGAGATGAACAGCACGTCGTACTTGGCGAGCACGGCGTTGATCTTCTCGAAATAGCCTTCGGGCGGGATGATCGCGCCGCCGGCGCCCATCACCGGCTCGGCGATGAAGGCGGCGACCGTGTCCGGCCCTTCGCGCAGGATCATCTCTTCCAGCTCGGCGGCGAGGCGCGACGAGAAGTCCTGCTCGCTCTCGCCCGGCTCGGCGAAGCGGTAGTGATGCGGGCAGGAGGTGTGCAGGATGCCCGGCAGCGGCAGGTCGAAATCGATATGGTTGTTCGGCAGGCCGGTCAGCGAGGCCGAGGCGACGGTGACGCCGTGATAGCCCTTCAGCCGCGAGATGATCTTCTTCTTCTGCGGCCGGCCGAGCGCGTTGTTGAGATACCAGACGATCTTGACCTGGGTGTCGTTGGCGTCGGAGCCGGAGGCACCGTAGAACACCTTGGAGATCGGGACCGGGGCGATCTCCTTGAGCTTTTCGGCCAGCTCGATCGCCGGATCATGGCTGCGCCCGCCGAAGATATGGGTGAAGGGCAGCTTCTTCATCTGCTCATAGGCGGTCTCGACCAGCTCCTGGTTCGAGTAGCCGAGCGAGGTGCACCAGAGCCCTGCCATGCCCTCGATATATTCCTTGCCGGTGGAGTCGTAGACATAGATGCCCTTGCCGCTCTCCAGGATCAGCGGGCCCGTCTGCCGATGCGTGGCGAGGTTGGTATAGGGATGGACGAGGGTCTCGATATCCCTGACGGCGACATTCGACAGCATGATGGGCTCCCGGTTCTGTTTAATATTCTTGCCAACATACGCCGATATGGCTGCAAATGTTGAGCGAATTTGACGCAGGGGACAGTAGACTCTGCCGCGGGACGAGGGAACCGGAAAGGCCTCGCGCCACGCGGGTGCAACCGCCCTCAGAGCGGTTCAGTTTGCGAGCGGCGGCGAGGTGAACCGTCCGCCCAGCTCTTCCAGCATCGCCCCGACGGCAATGGCGGTGCGATCCTCGCCGAGGGGCGCGATGATCTGGACGCCGAGCGGCAGGCCCTCGCGCGACCGCATGACCGGGGCCGACAGGGCCGGCAGGTCCGCCCCGGTCGCAAGCGCGGCCCAGAGCAGGAAGTCGAGATAGGGCCGCGGCTCGCCGTTCACGATCAGGCGGCGGGCATGGATGTCGGGGCCGTGATCATGCGGGATCGCGGCGACCGGGGTCGGCGGGCAGAGCACCACGTCGTAGCGGGCGAAGAAGCTGGCCCATTGCCGCTTCTGGGCGCGGCGGCGCTGGTCGACCTGCTGGTAGAGACCGGGCGTCATCCGGGCGCCGCGCGCCTGCAGGGCCTGGTGCGACAGGTCGTTCGGGCTGAAGCGCGAGGCTTGCGCCTGGATGCGCGCCCGCACCTTCGGCGGCAGGCCATAGGCGACGACGGCATGGTTCAGCAGCGCATAGACCTCGAACGCGTCGGCGAAGCGGATGGAGGGCCGCGCGGTTTCGTCGATGATGGCGCCGGCTTCGGCCAGCCGGCGCGCCGCCTCGCGCACGGCATCCGCGACCTCCCGGTCGACCGGTGCGAAGGGATCGTCCGCCCAGAGCGCGACGCGCAGGCCCTTCGCGTCGGTCCGGCGCGGCTCAGGCAGCGCGGGCGCGGGCAGGGCCGTATCGCGCGGCCCGGCGATCACCCGCAGGATCAGGTCGAGATCCTCGCTGGCGCGGGTGATCGGGCCGGCGACCATCAGGTCGACATTGCGCAGGGTGCGGCGCTCCGGCGGTGGCGGGATCGCGCCCCAGGTCGAGACCAGCCCCCAGCTCGTCTTGAGGCCGAAGACGCCGCAGGCATGGGCCGGCCAGCGGATCGAGCTGCCGAGATCGGAGCCGAGTTCGAAGGCGCTCATGCCGGTCGCGACGGCAACCGCCGCCCCGCCTGACGATCCGCCGGGCGAGCGCGCCTCGTCCCAGGGGTTGTTGGTGACGCCATGGGCCGGGTTGTAGCTCTGGAAATCGCCGGAAAAGACCGGGACGTTCGTCTTGCCGATGATGACCGCGCCGGCGGCCCGCAGCCTCGCGACCGCGGCGGCATCCTCGGCGGGCACGCGCTCGCGATAGGCCGGCAACCCGCCGGAGGAGGGCAGGCCGGCGACGTCGAATGCATCCTTGATCGTGATCGGCAGCCCTTCGAGTGGGCGAGCCGTACCGCTGGCGATGCGCTCATCCGAGGCTTTCGCCATTGCACGAGCGGCCTCGCGATCCTCGGCCACGACGGCGTTGAGGCGCGGGTTCAGCGCATCGATGCGGGCGAATGTCGCTTCGAGAAGATCGGTGGCGCTGAAGCGGCGGGCGAGCAGCGCCGCGCGCAGGGCCGTGGCGGATGCGGTCAGGTCGATGCCGTCAGCCATGGCCGCTCACTCGGCATCGACGGCGCGGGCGAAATCGCGCCAGAGCAGCACCAGCCGGTCGAGCTCGGCGAGATCGTCCGTTTCCAGCTTGCCGAGCGTGTTCGCGACGAAATCACGCTGGGCGGCGATGCCGGCTTCGGCGAGCCGGCGGCCTTCCGGCGTCAGGTGCATGGCATAGGAGCGCCGGTCGCCGGCGATGGCGCGCCGCTCGACCAGCCCGGCCTGCACCAGCCTGTCGACCAGCCCGGAGACATTGCCCTTGGTGACGTAGAGCCGTTCGGCGAGTTCGCTCTGGCTGATGCCCTCCTGCTCGGTCAGGGTCGAGAGCAGGTCGAATTGCGGGATCGAGAGGCCGAGCGCGCGGATTCGCGCCGTCATCTGCATCAGCATGCGCTGGTGCAGCCGCATGAAGCGGAACCAGACCCGGTCCGGTTCCGTCGCGGCCTGCTGCACGATCTTCGGTGCGGTCATGGCGTTTCCCCCCGCTCTTGAAGGATCAGGCCTAAACCATCTGGCGGGCGCAGGCGAGCCTTCGATGGGATGACTTCCCTTTCGCGGGAGCGCGCCGCTATCCTCCGGGCAAACGGATTTGGGAGGATAAGCGCATGCTCGGCCTGATGCAGGACTGGCCCCTTCTGCTCCACCGCATCATCGACCACGCCGCCGTCCAGCACGGCACGCGCGAGGTGGTCAGCCGCGCCGTCGAGGACGGCTCGCTGAGACGGCGCAGCTATGCCGAGATCCGCAGTCGCGCGTTGAGCGTGGCGAAGCGCCTGCAGCGACAGGGCATCGCGCTCGGAGACCGGGTCGCGACGCTGGCCTGGAACAGCGATCGCCATCTCGAACTCTGGTACGGCATCAGCGGCATCGGCGCGATCACGCACACGGTCAATCCGCGGCTCTTTCCCGAGCAGATCGCCTGGATCGTCAACCACGCCGAGGACCGCCTGCTCTTCCTCGACCTGACCTTCGTGCCGATGGTCGAGGCCATCCAGGACAAGCTGCCGACGATCGAGCGCTATGTCGTGCTGACCGATGCCGTGCATATGCCGCAGACCAGCCTGAGGGGCGCTGTCGCCTATGAGGATTGGCTGGCCGAGGTCGACGACGATTTCGCCTGGGGCCGCTTCGACGAGAACACGGCGTCGGGGCTCTGCTACACCTCGGGCACGACCGGCGGGCCTAAGGGCGTGCTCTACTCGCATCGCTCGAACGTGCTGCATGCGATGACCTGGGCGACGCCGGATTATCTCAACCTGTCGTCGCGTGATTCGGTGATGCCTGTCGTGCCGCTGTTCCACGCCAACAGCTGGTCGCTGGCCTATTCCGCGCCGATGACCGGCGCCAAGCTGGTGATGCCCGGCGCGAAGCTCGACGGTCCCTCGCTCCATGCCTTGCTGGAGGGCGAGGGCGTGACCATGACGGCGGCGGTGCCGACCGTCTGGCTCGGCCTCCTGCAGCACCTGGAGGCGACGGAGGGCAAGCTCTCGACGCTGAAGCGCGTCGTCATCGGCGGCTCGGCCTGCCCGCGCGCGATGACCGAGACCTTCGAGCGAAAATACGGCGTCACCGTTGCCCACGCCTGGGGCATGACCGAGATGAGCCCGCTCGGTTCGTTCTGCTCGGTGAAACCCGTCTACGAGCATCTGGAGGGCGACGCGCTCTACGATCTCAAGGTCAAGCAGGGTCATCCCGGCTTCACGGTGGAATTCCGCCTGACCGACGATGCGGGGCGGGATCTCCCCTGGGACGGCAAGACGTTCGGCCGGCTCAAGATGCGCGGGCCCGCCGTGGCGAAAGCCTATTATCGGCGCGAGGACGAACCGACCCTCGACGAAGAGGGCTTCTTCGACACCGGCGACGTCGGCACGATCGACCCTGCCGGCTACATGCAGATCACCGACCGCTCGAAGGACGTGATCAAGTCCGGCGGCGAATGGATCTCTTCGATCGACCTCGAAAACCTCGCCATCGCTCATCCCGATGTGGTGGAAGCCGCGGTGATCGGCGTCGCCCATCCGAAATGGGACGAGCGACCGCTGCTGGTGATCGTACCGAAGCCCGGCCGCACGCCAGACAGGGACGAGATGCTCGCCTTCATGACCGGCAAGATCGCGAAATGGTGGCTGCCGGACGATGTCGTGCTGGTCGAGGCGATCCCCCACACAGCGACCGGCAAGATCCAGAAGACGGCGCTGCGCGAGATGTTCAGGGATTACCGGTTGCCGGGGTGATCATCGGGTTTCTCTCAACGTTTTCAGAAAGCGAGCCATCCCGGGCGGAGCGAAGCGAAGATCCGGGATCCATGCCTGAACCTCATTCGCGGGCGTTCCGGAATGGATCCCGGGTCTCCCTCCGGTCGCCCGGGATGACGTCGCGGTTTTCAGGGAGAATGAGCTGCGTTTGAAACGCCAACGGCGCCCTTTCGGGCGCCGCGCGTGTCGTTCGAGGATGCGCCGAGGCTGTGCCGCCTCAGAACTCCTCCCATCCGGAATCGTTGGCCCGGCCGCCATTGGCGACCTTGCGCGGGGCGGGGGCGGTGCGGGACTGGACGAAGGCGGCCTCGGCGAGCTGCCGCAGCCGCTCCGGCTCGCCGGAGGTGGCGGGAGCCGGCCTGGTGGCCCGCATCGGCGCCTTCGCGCGGGCCATCGCGGCCGGCTGCGCATAAGCCGCCTGGCCGGCGGGCTCGCGCCCGGTGCGGAAGGTCGCTACCAGTCCGTTGAGCTGCTCGATCCGGCCGGACAGCGCGTTGGCGGAGGCGGCGCTCTGCTCGGACAAAGCCGCGTTCTGCTGGGTCATCTCGTCGAGATGGGCGACCGCCTGGCTCATCTCGTCGATGCCGTTGGCCTGCTCGCCGGACGCGGCCGAGATGTCGGCGATCGTCGCCGCGACCTTCTGCGAGGCCGCCAGGATGCGGCTGAGCTGGTCGCCGGCCTGCCGCACCAGCTTGACGCCCTCGCCGACCTCGACATTGGACGAGGAGATCAGGCCGGAGATGTCCTTGGCCGCCTCGCTCGAACGCTGCGCCAGGGTGCGCACCTCCGAGGCGACGACGGCGAAGCCCTTGCCGGCATCGCCGGCGCGGGCCGCCTCGACCGCGGCGTTAAGCGCCAAAAGGTTGGTCTGGAAGGCGATGTCGTCGATCACCCGGATGATGTCGGAGATCTTCTGCGAGGCGGTCTCGATCCGGGCCATGGCGTCGACCGCCTGTCCGGCGATCGCGCCACCGCTCTCGGCCGCCTGCATCGCCTCGTCGGCGATCCGGGCGGCATCCTTCGAGGCCTGGGCCGAGGCTTTCACGGAAGCCGCCAGCTCCTCGGTCGTGGCCGCGGTTTCTTCCAGCGAGGAGGCCTGTTCCTCGGTGCGCTTCGACAGATCGTCGGCGCCCATGTTGATCTCGCGCGCGGCGAGACCGACATCGGCCGAGGTCGTCTGGATCGTCGCGACCGTGTCCGAGAGGCGATCCACCGTCTCGTTGATCGCGCCCTTCAGATCGGCGAAGCGGCCGCGATAGGCCGTCTCGATCCGGTTGGTCAGGTCGCCGCCCGCGATCGCAGACAGCGCCCCGGCGAATTCCGTCGTCGCCCCGTCAACAACCGCGTTGATCTCGTTGATGCCCTCGACGAGTTCCTTGAGCGGGCCTTCCATGCCGCCGACCTGCGCCTTGCCGGAGAAATTGCCGTCACGCGCGGCGGCGACGATGGTGGCGACTTCGCCGAGCAGCTTCTGGACATGGGCGGCCTGTTCGGCATCGGCGAGCATGGCGAGCTCGCGGTCACGCCGGTTCTGCTCGAGGGCAAGCGCGTTCTCGCGGTAGATTTCGAGGGCGCCGCTCAGCGAACCGATTTCGTCCGGCGAGGGGGCGGCCGGGATGGCCTGGGCGAAATTGCCCGTCTGCATCTGGTCCAGCGCGGATTTCAGCGAGACGAGCGGCCGCGCGACCCGGCGCTGCACGCCGCGCCAGCTCAGGACGCAGATTGCGAGCAGCACGGCCAGCAGCGAGCCGACGACGCCGAGCTTGACCCAGGCGGCGTTGAGCTTCTGGTCGGTCCGCGTGACCATGTCGTCGAGCGACTGGGTGACGGCGGAGACGATCGCGGTGAACGGCGCATTGCACTGCTTCGTCCATTCCTCCGCTGCGATGATCGGGCCGGAACCCTGGCCGAGCTTGCCGATCAGCTCGTCCATCTTGCGGTTCGAGGCTTCGACCTCGGCCGACATGATGCCGATCTTCCGGACGAGCTCGCTGCCGACGCCGGGCCGCGAGGCGAGCTGCTTCAGCGTCTCGCCGGCGGCGTTGGAGATGCCGCGCAATTCGCCGAGCTTGCGGATCTGCGCCGTCTCGAGCGCCTTGCCGGAGCCGAAGGCCGGGCGCAGCACCGAGCATTGCGTGCCGTAATTCGAGCGGACATCCCAGCCGGCCGACTTGAAGCTCTGCAGGTCTGCCAGGATCGGGTCTGCGAGGCGGGCGGCATTGGAGGTTTCGTCGGAAGCCTTGACGATCGCGCCTTCGATCGAGCCGACGCCGTTATACCAGGGCATGGTGGCGGCGAGGCTGCGCTGCGCCTTCGGCTTCGACGCCTCGGCATAGAGATCGGCCATCCTGGCGTCGGTGAGCTTCTGCTGCTGCTGGATGCCGGCGATCAGTTCCTTGCGGTTCGGCAGGTCGGTTTCGTCGAGCTGCGTGATCGCCTCGGCGATGCGGCTGCGATTGCTGTCCTCGATCTGCTTCAGCACCGGGGCGGGATCATCGGCGACCTGGATGCTGGTCTGGGCCTGTCCGCGCGCGGTGCGGATCGCGTTGCCGGTGAGCAGCAGGGCCTTGTCGGCATCGACCAGCTCGGCCAGCCGCATGTTGCTGCGCACTTCGACGATGGATTGTTGCGCCATGTAGGCGAGCGCACCGATGCCCGGCACGCACAGGCAGGCGATGGTGGCGACGAGGTAGTTCTGGATCGAAGAGGGGAAGAATTTCACGGCGGGACTCGAGCGAGACATGCGGCGGTAAGGCGGTGGCGGAGGCCGGGAGACAGGCAGCGGCGAAACCTCCTGCCCACTTATCGCCGATTTGATTAAGATTGCGCTTCACGCTCCCCGGCTTGCGTTCCGGGTTCGCCACGGGCACGAAAGGGCCATGCACCGCCGTCTCGTCTTCGAGGAACCGGTTTCGCGCGCCGCTGTCTGGAGCAGGCGGCTGGCCTGGTTTGCGTTCGCTGTGCTGCTTTTGTCGCTGCTGCTGGTCCGTTTGCGGGAGCCGAGCATCGAAGGGCTCGCGCCGGTCGCTGGTGCCTATGTCCTCGTGCTCGCGGCGCTCGGCCTTGCCATCCTTGCCTTTATCCGCATCTGGCATTCCGGCCATCGCGGTGCCGGCATGGCCGCCGGCGCGCTGCTGCTTTCGCTCCTCCTGCTCGTACCGGCAGGCTTTGTCGTGCTCAGGCTCGTGACCAGGCCGGCTCTTGCCGATGTCTCGACCGATATCGACGATCCCCCCGCCTTCAGCCGTTCGCAGGCCGCGTTGACGGCGCGCTCCGGCCGGGTCCCGCCCGATGTGCCGGCGCCGCGGCGGCGCTTGCAGCGTCAGGCCTATCCCAAGGCGGTCCCGATCCTGCTCGAACTGCCGGCGGAAGCCGCCTTCGACCTCGCCAGGCGAGCGGCGTCGGGGCTGGGCTGGCAGGTGCTGGAGACCGCGCGGCCGGGCGGGCGCAGCGGCGCAGGGCGGGTCGAGGCGGTGGCCCGGGGCCAGATCCTGCACTTCTCCGAGGACATCACCATCCGCATCAGGCCGCGCGTCGACGGCAGCCGCATCGACATCCGCTCGGCCTCGCGCCTCGGTCGCCATGATCTCGGCGCGAATGCGGCGCGTGTCGCGGCCTTCGCCGACGAGATCGAATTGCTGATGGAGAGCCGCTAGAGCATCGGCCCGAAAAGTGGAACGCGGTTTTCGGAAAAAGCCGATGCTCCAGGCGATAGCTTCAGGCGAGCCTGTAGCGGCTGGCGAGGGCCGGAATCGCGTCGCTGGACTGGACGGCGCCGCGCAGCACGAGATCCTCGATCTGGGCCAGCACCGAAAGCGCCGCGGCGCCGTGCAGGGCCGGGGCCAGGCCCTGATAGATCACCGGCACCATCGCGGCGATCGTGTCGTCACCGGCGCCGAGCCGGTTCAGGATCGCGGCCTCGCGCTGGCGGCGGTGCTGGACCAGTCCGCGCAGAAACCGCTGCGGCTCGGTGACGGGGCCGCCATGGCCCGGCCAGTAGCGGGCGTGCTCCAGCCCGCGCAGCTTGTCGATCGAGGCCATATAGGCGGCCATCGACCCGTCGGGCGGGGCGACCACCGTGGTGGACCAGGCCATGACATGGTCGCCGGAGAACAACGTCCGCTCTTCGGCGAGCGTGAAGGCGAGATGGTTCGCGGTGTGGCCGGGCGTCTCGACGGCGGCGAGGCTCCAGCCGGGCCCGGAGACGGCGTCGCCGTCGCGCATTTCCTGGTCCGGCACGAAATCGGTATCGGCCGCGGCGTCGAGCACGCGGCCTTCGCCCGGTCCGAGCTCCCGCGACGGCCGGTGCGGACCGCAGCCGACCACCATCGCGCCGGTCGCCGCCTTCAGCGCCGGCACCGCGGGCGAGTGATCGCGATGGGTATGGGTGACGACGATATGGCTGACCGTCTCGCCATGGACCGCCGCCAGGAGCCGCTCGACATGGTCCGCATCGTCAGGGCCGGGATCGATGATCGCGACCGTGCCGCGGCCGACGATATAGGAGCAGGTGCCGGTGAAGGTCATCGGTCCGCCATTGCCCGCGATGATCCGGCGGACCAGCGGCGACAGGGTGGCGACCGTGCCGGCCGCCGCCGGCGCGCTTCTGTCGAACTCGATCTCGTCGGCCATCTGTCCCGCTGGCCCTAGCTCGTCGACTTGCCGCTGCAGCTCTTGGTGTCGGACGATCCGAACAGCGGGCCGAAATTGCCGCATTTGTCGCAGCCGGACAGAAACACGGCCAATCCGAGGATGCCGGCAAGGAGGGTGATGCGCTTCATGGATCCGACCGTTCGATTCGATGAGGCGGCAGTCTAGTGGCTGCAGGGGTTGGACGACAGCGGCAATTCGGTGGAGGAGCGCGCGTTCAAAGGCCGAGATCGGCAAGCCAGCCCAGGATGCAGATCGCCGACAGGGCGATCAGGGCAAGGGTGGCCTTGGCGTCAGGCGGGCAGTCGCGCAGCATGGTCGTCTCCGTTCCGGAGCCGAAGCAATAGTCGTGCCGTTTGACAGATGGGTGACGGTTCCGGTGGTGCGGCCGGGACCGAGCGAACCGGTTCGGGACCCGCCGGAAAAAGAAATGGCCCGTGAGGGCCATTCGTCGTCACTTCAAATATCCCGGGAAATTTTGGTCGGAGTGGCAGGATTTGAACCTGCGACCCCCTCGTCCCGAACGAGGTGCTCTACCAGGCTGAGCCACACTCCGATCCGCTGGTGGCCGGCTTATAGCCAGCGCGCGGCTGCGGCGCAACAGGCTCTTTGCAGGTTGTTGAGGAATTCTTCCGGCAAGGCGCGGGGCGAGGCCGCTTGACGGTTGCGCGCCGCGCTGCTGCGTTCTAGAACGCGCCGCACATTGGGGCGTCGCCAAGTGGTAAGGCAGCGGTTTTTGGTACCGCCATTCGGAGGTTCGAATCCTCCCGCCCCAGCCATCCATTCAGCCGAACTGCGATTTTTGGCCGACTGAGCAATTGCTGCGATAGTGCCGAGGGTTGGTCGGGCCAGCCGGTCTGCAGTTGCCGGCGCTTTCATCTGCCTTTCGGAGCGATTTTATCTGCGGTCGCTCGCGCGCCGCGCATTCAATTGAGTAATCCGATGCGCTCGACGTCATTCATTTTTGTGTTGGAGATAGGCAGTCTTTTCGCCGCGAGAACCAGTCCGACCCGGTTGCGCACCTCCAATTTTTGCATGAGCAAGCTCATGTAATTCTTGATCGTTTTTTCGCTGAGCTTCATGACAGTGGCCATTTCTCGATTGGTGCGACTGTCCAAAAGCAGGCTTACGATTTGCTCCTCTCGAACGCTCAGCTTGATTTTTAGTTCGTGAGGATTGGCAAGTGCAGCAATCACTTTAGCCGAAAAACCTTTGGAGATATAGGTTTCGCCGGCTACGACGGCGTCTATCGCCTCCCTCAAGCTCTCGAGCGGACTACCTTTAAGTACATAGCCATTGGCTCCGGCTTTCAGCGCATCCACTGCATGTCGAATTCCCGACGACGCCGTCAAGATAACAATTTTGATTTCGGGAGCCAGGTGATGAATTTGCTTTATGCATTCAAAAGCATCGCCAGGCATATTCAAGTCCATGACAAGAACTTCTGGCTTCGTCTTATACGAAATATCGAGTGCTTCTGCGCAGCAGCCGCCTGTTCCTACGACTTTATACCCAGGGCGGCGCCCGAATATGGCGCGAATGCCGTCCAAGAGCGTCGGGTGGTCATCGACGAAAGCGACGGAAACTGTGCGCATGGTGCAGCTCTCCAACCGAGAAGGAGAGCTTAACGTAACTGACGGTGATTACAACAGTTTCGTAAATGCTTGGTTAAGGCTAGGCATTGAGCCTCGTTCTGTCTCCATACGCTGAGGCAGCTATGGCTGCACTAACGCATGCCCGCTCGGCGTACGAGGTAATGCCCCTTGGGGCGTCACCGATGGCCGTATGCGAGGGGTAGTGTGACCCGCACTTCCGTCCCGCGCTCGGTCTTCTCCAGCTTCAAAATTCCGCCGAACGCCTGAACGCGATTTCGAATGCCGCGGTGACCCAGCTTGGCGTGAACCGCTCGTTCTGCCTGAGGCGCCACGACTTGGCCGCCCTCATCGCTGATCGTCAGCTCGAGCCGGTGATCGCGGACCGCGGCCGATACACGTTGGCCGACGCCGCCGGCATGTCGAAAAGCGTTCGTCAGCGACTCCTGAACGATGCGGTAAACGCAAATCTTCATGGCGCTCGACATGGTCTCGGGCAGATCTCCGAGGCTGAGCTCGACATTCGTCGCCGTCGTGCTTTCGTGCCGGTCGCGCGCCAGCTCGATCAGCTCGAGCGGCGACAGCTCGTCCAGCTCCGGCAGCACAAGGCCGGTCGAGAGATGCCGCAGTTCTTCAATGGATTCGCCGAGTGTGGCTCTCGCTTCACTCAGGTATTGCGGAACGGGGCGCTTTCTCTGTCGCTTGTCGAGCAAGATCTCGGCGATCTCGTCAAGCCGGAGCCTTGCGAGCGTCAGCGCCTGGATCGGACCATCATGGATGTCGGAGCCGATCCGCCCGAGCAACTCCTCGTTCGCCTCGTTCGCATCGAGCCTGAGCCGCTCGTTCTGCAATGCCATCGACTGCGCTTCAGCGATGCGCCTTGTCAGCTCGGCTCCCTGCACGGCGATCGTCGAGCTGCCGCGCCGAACGATCAGGTAGAGGAAGGAGAGCATCAACAGTGTGGTCAGGCAGACGATGATCCACGTCAGCCGCTGGCTGTGTTGAAGCTGCGTATCCAAAATCCTGGCGTCTTCATAGATCTCGCCGACGGCGACGACAGTCTCCGTTCCGGTCCTGTAGAGCGGTGCATAAACTTCGATGAGCGATCGATTCAGGCTCTGCTCGTAGGCGCTCTCGGCGCTCACCATATCCTTGAACTCAGAAACAATCTTGCCGCTGGCTGCAGTGGCGACATCGGTCGAGACAAAATGTTTGCCGATGATGTCTTTCGCCATGTTGGCGTAGATGACCGTTCCATCCGGCCGCCAGACCTTCACCGAGACGATCCTCTTCGTCACCGGGGTTCTGACAAGCAGTTGATCAAGGCGGTGCTGGTTCGCGATCGGCATGGTGCCGTCCGGCAGGAGATTCTGCACCTCCGCCTCAAGAAAACCCACCATCAGATCGGAGCCGCCTTGCCCCGATGTCACGAGCACGCTGCGTGTGATCCGGTGAGTGACCCAGGTGCCAAGCACGGCCATGGAAATACAAAGGACAACGGCGGCAGCAGCAAGAAACTGAACCGAGAGGCTATACTTGCTGCGCCACTGCATTGAACGGCTACCTTCCAGGGTGCCTAAAGTCCCGAAACCGCAAAGGACCAACGGCACGAAGAACGCCTGACTTCCTGAGGCTGACAGAGGAAGGGCTCGATCCCCACAATCCGCCATCCGAAGCAGTAATGAGCGACTCTTTAGTCGCCTTCGATTTTTGGGGAGAGGCAGATGGCTGTCAAACTCAATCGGCATGATCTTGAGTTCGTCCTCAAGCAGATCAAGATTGCCGAGGCTCACGTTGCGGGAACCCCCCTGACGCAGCTGATCGACCAGCCGCATCTGCCGTTCGGGCTGCGCACGGTCGATGGGACCTACAACAATCTCATCCCCGGGCGTGAACTTTGGGGCGCCTCCGACCAGCCCATGCCACGGATGTTCGATCCGCGCTGGAACAACGAGGGCGACGAGACCGGCATCGACATCAACGGACCCGACACCCGCGGGCCCGATGGGATTCCCGGCACTCCCGATGACCTTCCTCCCGGCGTTGACGATCCCGCGGACAACGTCACCAACACCAATTACGAAGCACCCGGCCATGTCGTGGACGCCGATCCGCGCATTATCACCAATCTGATCGCCGACCAGACCCTGAAGAACCCGGCGGCGATCGTGGCTGCGCTTCAGTTTGCCGAATATGACGGGCCGATTCTCGACGCGTCGGGCGTGCCCGGCGCGCTGACGACCATCAACGGCCTCTACCAGACCTATCTCGGCCAGGCAGCGACCGCAGTGGCGAGCGCGTTGTCAGGCCTCGGCGCCGGAGCCACGGCGGCCCAGAAGAAGGCAGCTGTCGCGGGTGCCATCGAGCCGCTCAAGAACACGCTCCATGAGACGCTGCTTGCCGGCTATGGGATCGAGATGGATGGCGACAATCTCGTCGTGCCGAACGTCGCGCCCGACGAAGGCCTGTCCGCTCCCTTTAACGGCTGGATGACCTTCTTCGGCCAGTTCTTCGACCACGGCCTCGATCTCATCCACAAGGGTGACAACGGCACGGTCTGGGTTCCCCTCGCCGCGGACGACCCGCTCCGGACCCACGGACCCGACGGCATTGCCGGCAGCGGCGACGAGGTGCCGCCAAGCCGGGCCTTCATGGCCATCACACGCCTTGCACCCGTCAAGGAGCCCGGCCCTGACGGCCTGATGGGAACTGCTGACGACATCACCACCCAGGAAGCGCGGAACAAGACCACCCCCTTCGTCGACCAGAACCAGACCTACACCTCGCACGCCTCGCACCAGGTCTTCCTGCGTGAGTACGAGATGGTCGACGGCAAGCCGATGGCGACAGGGCATCTGCTGGACGGCGCCAATGGCGGCCTCGCCACCTGGGCCGACGTCAAGCAACAGGCCCTCGAGAAGCTGGGTATCCAGCTCAGCGATCTCGACGTCCTCGGCGTGCCGCTGCTGCGCACCGACGCTTATGGCGAGTTCATTCGGGGACCGGACGGTTTCCCGCAGGTCATCTACAATATCGGTCCGGACCTGATTCCGAATACGGCCGACGACCTGACCGTCAGCGCCACGCCAGGAAGCCCGATCGTGCTTGCGACGATCAACGGTGGCCTCGGCCCCGTGCGGACGTCGCACCAGTTCCTCGACGACATCTCCAACAATGCCAACCCGGTTGGGACCGTCAACGGCCAGCCCGCTATCCTGCAGCCGGACGAAAACACGGAGACGGACCCGCTGGGCAATCCGATTCCAAGTAATCCTGATCTGAACCCAGCCTACGATAACGAACTTCTTGACAAGCACTTCATCACTGGTGATGGCCGCGGCAACGAGAACATCGGACTGACCGCCGTCCACCATGTCTTCCACTCCGAGCACAATCGGCAGGTCGACGACGTGAAGAAGCAGGCGCTGGCCATCGCCGCGAGCGGCGAGGCCGACGATATCGCCTTCCTGAACGAATGGCTGCTCCAGCCTGTGGGGCCCGGCTTTAACCCCGCCACGCTCCAATGGGACGGCGAGCGCCTGTTCCAGGCAGCCCGCTTCGCGACGGAGATGCAGTACCAGCATCTCGTCTTCGAGGAGTTCGGCCGCAAGGTTCAGCCGAATATCGACCTCTTCGTGTTCAACACGATCACCGACGTGAACCCCGCGATCTTCGCGGAGTTCGCGCATACGGTCTATCGCTTCGGCCATTCGATGCTGACCGAGCACCTGAAGCTGCTGCCGCTCGACGCCAGTGGAAATCCGGTTCTCGGGACCGGTCAGACGATCAACGACTGGGGTACCGATGTCGGTCTGATCGAGGCTTTCCTCAACCCGGTGATGTACGATCAGAACGGCAGCCTCACCGCCGAACAGGCCGCCGGCGCGATCATCCGGGGCATGACCTATGTCCGTGGCAGCGCCATCGACGAGTTCGTGGTCGAATCGCTGCGCAACAACCTGCTGGGCCTGCCGCTCGACCTCGCCGCGATCAACATCTCCCGTGCGCGGGATGCCGGCGTGCCCTCGCTCAACGAAGCCCGCACGCAGCTCTTCGCTGCCAGCAACTCGAGCTGGCTCAAGCCCTATGAGAGCTGGGCGGATTTCGGCGCAAACCTGAAGACGCCGGCCTCGATCATCAACTTCATCGCGGCTTACGGCCAGCATGAGACGATCGTTGATGCCGTCACGATGGCCGAGAAGCGCGATGCCGCGATGGCGATCGTCTTCGGCGTGCCCACCGGAACGGCGGCGACCGTACCTGCCGACCGGCTCGACTTCCTGAATGGATTCGGCTCCTGGAACGCCGAGTCCAGCGGTCTCAACGACGTCGATCTCTGGATCGGCGGCCTCGCCGAAAGGCTCATGCCCTTCGGCGGCATGCTCGGCTCGACTTTCAACGCCGTGTTCGAGCTGCAGCTCGAGAATCTGCAGGAGGGCGATCGGTTCTACTACCTGTCCCGCACCCAGGGGCTCAACCTGCTGAACGAGCTCGAGAACAACGCCTTCTCGAAGCTGATCATGGCCAATACCGATATCGCCGAGCCGGGGCCGGACGGCATTCGTGGCACCGAGGACGACATCGTACGGCATCATATCGGCATCGACTCGTTCGCGAAGTACGACGGCATCCTCGAAGTAGACCTGAGCAAGCAGATCGCGCTTGATCCGGAGGGCGACGACCCGTTCATGAACGCGATCCGCGCCAAGGTGCAGCGCGATGATCCCACCACCGCCGGAGCCGACCAGAACTACCTCCGCTTCACCGGCGGCGAGCACATGGTGATGGGCGGTACCGCGGGCAGCGACACGATCATCGGCGGTGACGGCGATGACGGAATCTGGGGCGGTGCGGGCGACGATCGCATCGAGAGCGGCCATGGCGTCGACCTCGTCAGCGCGGGTGCCGGCGACGACATCATCACCGACAGCGGGGACACGGGCGACTTCCTCAAGGGCGAGAGCGGCGACGACATCATCGCCAACTCGAACGGGCTCGACGTGCTGATGGGCGGCGATGGCAAGGACATCTTCCTTGTCGGCGTCGATGCCACCGAGGTCTTCGGCGGCGAAGGCGACGACTTCATGCTCGGCGGCCTCGATCACGACTTCCTGCTCGGCAACGAGGGCGACGACTGGATGGAGGGCGGAGACGGTTTCGACGTTCTGAACGGCGACAATTCCGAGCTGTTCTTCAACTCGACCATCCTCGGCCACGACGTGCTGATCGCCGGCGAGAACGAGAATGATTTCGACGCCGAATCCGGCGACGACATCATGGTCCAGGGCGAAAGCGTCATGCGCAACGAGGGCATGTTCGGCTTCGACTGGGCTATCTACAAGGGCAGCAGCATCGCGGCCGACGCGGACATGCGCATCCCGTTCTTCACGACCGTCGCCGACGATATCCTGCGCGACCGCTTCGACCAGACCGAAGCCATTTCAGGCTCGGACCACAACGATGTCATCCGGGGTGATGACCGCGGCAGCAACGAGGAGATCGAGGTCGAGCTCAGCCTGGCTGACCATCGGCTTACGCAGGCGGGCGTCGAGCGCATCGACGGGTTGCGCGACCTGCTCGACCTCGACGACTACACGCCTGCCGCCGACGAGGATCCGGAGACGGTGACCGCCTGGACCGGTGGCAACCTGCTGATCGGCGGCGATGGCGGCGATCTCCTCGAAGGTCGCGGCGGCGACGACTTCATCCATGGCGACGCCTGGCTGAACGTCCGCATCCGCATCACGGGGGTCGGTCAGGCGAACGAGGGCGTGAACGAGATTGCAACGGTCGACACGCTGAAGCACGTGTTCGCCGCCGGAGAGCTCGACAGCAATGGCGACCCGATCCCGCCGGCCTGGCACGGCAAGTCGCTGAGCGAACTGTTGCTGTCTCGCGAGATCAGGCCCAACCAGCTCCATATCGTGCGCGAGATCAAATACGACGAGGATCCGAGCAACGATACCGATACCGCTATCTTCGCGGGCAACAGGGATTGGTACGAGATCACCCATGTGGGGGATAAGACACTCGTCGCCCGGCGCGAGATGGAAGAGGTCGATCCGCAGATCGACGAAGGCGTCGATACACTTGTCGGCATCGAGCGAATTCTCTTCGCCGACGGGATCTATACGATCCGCCAAACCGGGAACCATGACCCGACCGGCCGGCTGACCATCACGGGCCTCCCCGCGGAGGAAGGCCAGCCGCTGACGGTGAGCAGCTCCGCCATTCGCGATCTCAACAACCCCGATGGCACGGTTCAGAGCGGCGACATCACCTACCGGTGGCAGATCGAGCGGAACGACGGGACGGGCGACTACATCAATATCCCGGGCGCTTCTGGCGATACCTTCACACCAGGCGGAGACCATGTCGGCCTGCGAATCCGCGTCCTGGGCAGCTATACGGATGGCGGCGGCGTGCTGGAGGTCGTGACCTCGCAGCCCACGGACCCGGTCGAGAATGTCGACGGCGATCCGGCTGGCGATGTCCTCATCAGCGACATGACCCCCACCGAAGGCCAGCCGCTCACCGCGACAGCCGCCTTCACCGATCCGGACGGAATCACGGATGCGTTCGAAGAGGGCCTGCTGACCTATCAGTGGGAATCCTCGACGAACGGCACGACCTGGATCAGCGTACCCGCCGAGAACGGCGGCAACGCACGAACCTTCGTGCCCGGCCCCGATCTGGTCGGCAATCATCTGCGCATGCGCATCAACTATACGGATGATGGCGGCAACGCGGAGGAAGTCATCTCGACCGCGACCCAGATCGTCGGCAACTACATCGTCGACAACGCCCCGATCATCAGCGAAACGACGGGTGGAGACGCTCAAGGCGGCACGACGATCGGTGACGATATCGTGCTCGGCGGCGCCGGAAGCAACGACATCAGCGGCGGGGCCGGCGATGATACGCTGCTGGGGGGGGCCGGTGACGACACGCTCTCCGGAGACGATGGCAACGATGTCCTGAACGGCGGAGCCGGCAATGACACGGTCAATGGCGGCGCCGGCAACGACATCATCCTCTACGGGAATGACGAGGGCTCTGACGCCATCTCGGGCGGCGAGGGGTCCGACACCTTGCGGATCGTCGAAGGCGCGTTCGGTGCTGACGATGATCTGACGGTCGTCCTGGCCGGAGGCGTCATCACCTCCGTCAACGGAAGCGCCTCCGTCAGCGGCGTCGAAGCGGCGGAGCTGCATCTGAACGGGGGCGTGGACACGCTCGCGTACCAGACCGGGCAGAATGTCTCGGTCAACCTGCTCTCCGGCGCTGCCACGGGCTTCTCGTTCATCCGCGGGGTGGAGAATGTCTTGGCGGGAGGCGGCAACGACACCCTGCTCGGCAACGGTGACGCCAATAACCTGAACGGCGGCGACGGCCACGACGATGTCCGTGGCGGCTTCGGAAACGACGAACTGCTCGGCGGGGGCGGGAATGACCAGCTCTACGGCGAGCAGGGCGACGACGTCCTGGCGGGAGGCGCCGGCAACGATCGGATCGATGGCGGTGCGGGCAATGATACGGCTTCCTACGTTTCCGCTGGTGGTGCTGTTACCGTCTCCCTCGCCGGCACTCCGGTGCGGGCGAGCTTCGAGGAGCAAGACACCGGAAGCGCCGGCTTCGACAGGCTGATCGCCATCGAAAACCTGGTCGGCAGCGACTTTGGCGACACGCTTGCCGGTGACGCGAACGCGAACATCATCGACGGCGGCGCCGGCGCGGATGCCATGGATGGCGGCGCGGGCAATGACACCTATGTCGTCGACAATGCTGGCGACACGATCGGCGACGTCAGCGGCGTCGATACCGTTCAGACCGCGCTCGCGGGCTATCAGCTCGATGCCGATGTCGAGAACCTTGTCCTCACCGGAAATGCGGCCATCGATGGTATCGGCAACACCCTGGACAACGAGATCACCGGCAACGCGGCCAACAACACGTTGAACGGTGGCGGCGGCACAGACACCGTCGTGCTCGGCGGGGCCATCTCCGACCACGGTTTCGCCCTGACGCCGCAGAGCAATATCACGGTCACGACGGCTGCCGGCGGAACCGATACGCTCGTCGGTATCGAGCGGGCGAAGATGGGGGCGACCAGCTATCTCATCGTTCCCGGCACGAACGGGGCCAATAGCGGCGCCCTGGCGATCCTGGGGGGCAACGACGCGGAATTGCTGCTCGGCTTCAACGGGGTCGACGAGCTCCGTGGCAATGGCGGCGATGACCTTCTCGTCGGCGGGGCCGGTGCGGACGAGATGTTCGGAGGCGCCGGGAACGACATCTACTGGGTTCAGCAAGCCGGCGATCGGGTGACGGAACTTTCCGGCGAAGGGATCGACACGATCCACTCGAATGTGAACCGTAACCTTGGCAACGCGGCTCAGGTCGTCGGCGAGGTCGAGAATGTCGTTCTGGTCGGCGCAACCGGAGTCGAGGCTCTCACTGCCGTCGGCAATGCTCTGAACAACCAGCTCACCGGGAACGCCGGCGACAACACGCTCAACGGCGGAGCGGGGAACGACACGCTGATCGGCAATGCTGGCGACGACAGCTTGGCGGGCGGCGCCAACGACGACATCCTCGACGGCGGCGCGGGCGCGGATACGCTGAACGGAGGAGGCGGTATCGACACGGCCGTATTCGCCGGCAAGGCTGGCGACTATGTCTTCGGCGTGGGTTCGGGAGGTCTGGCAACCGTCACGCATCTCGCTACCGGCGACGTCGATACGCTTTCGGCTATCGAGAAGATCCGGTTCGGCGATGGACCTGTCCTCGATATTCTGACCGGAGTCGTCGGGATTCCCAGCGGGCCAGCCATCATCTTCGGATCGGGCGGCAACGATACGATCGTCGGCGGCCCTGGGGAGGATGTGATCATCGGCGGCACCGGCGACGATACGCTGAACGGCAGCGATGTCGGAGACGGTGACGACAATGTCACGGCGGGCAGCATCGACGATGACACCTTTATCTGGTCCGTCGGCGATGGCACCGACACGATCAACGGTGGCCGAGAAGGCGTCGGCGGTGACCTGTTCCAGATCATCGGCAATGAGGCTGTCGAAACCTACCGCATCTACACCTATGACGAGGCGGTGGCTCGGATCGGGTTTGCCGGCAGCGATGAGGCGGAGATCATCGTCACACGTCAGTCCGAAGGAGGCGCGGAGACGATCATCGCCGAACTGACGGAGATCGAGGAGATCGCCGTCAACGGGGCAGGTGTCAGCGGCAATGGCTCGTCCGGCGGCGACACGTTCGAGATGTATGGCGACTTTGCGGTGGCGACCAGCCTGCGACCGGACACCATCACCCTGTTCGGGACCAACGGCGACGATACGATCGACATCACGTCGCTGCGCTCGGCCCACCGCATCGTCTTCAAGACCGGCGGCGGCAACGACACGATCGTCGGAACCCTGCGCCCTCAGGATGTCATCGAACTGCCGGATGGCGCGACGATCGCCGATTATGAGGTCACGATCGACGAGGAGACCGGACTGACGAAGCTTGCCGGAGACGGCCATTCGCTCACCTTCGTCGCACCTCACGGAATGCCGGACTTCGGCGCGGATTATCTCGGCGATTACCGGGATGATGACGACACCGGCAGTGACGATGACGATGATGACGATGACGACGACACCGGCAACGGTGATGACGATGACGGCGACGACACCGGGAATGGTGACGACGACGATGACGATGATGACGACACTGGCAGTGGCGGCGACGACGATGATGACGATTGCGGTTGCGACGACGATGACGAGACCGGCACCCCGGCGCCCAATCCTTCTGGCGGGGCGGTGCGAACCGGCACGGGCCAGGCCGACGTTCTGGTCGGGACGGCAGGCGCGGATTCGCTGATCGGTTTCGGCGGCGACGACGTGCTGACCTCGGAGGGCGGTGACGACACCATCACCGCCAGCGAAGGACACGACTTCGCCGATGCCGGGGCGGGCACCGACATCGTCTTCCTCGGCGGTGGCAACGACCATGGCTTCGGCGGCGAGGGGAGCGATGCCCTCTATGGCGAGGCCGGCGACGACCGGATCTTCGGCGGGGCGGGCAACGACCGCCTCGAGGGCGGCACGGGCGACGACACGCTGGTCGGCGGCGCGGGCGACGACCACTTCATGGGAACGCTCGGCGACGGCAACGACACTTATCATGGCGACGATCTCGGCGGCGGCGATGATGTCGACACGCTCGATCTCTCGGCGGCATCGGTGACCGTCACGGTCGATCTCGGCAACGGCCTGCTCGGCCGCGGCAGCGCCGTCGGCACCCAGACGGGGACCGACACGCTGTGGGGGATCGAGAACGTCGCGACCGGCTCGGGCAACGACGTGATCACCGCCAGTTCCGCGGTCAACGTGATCGAGGGCGGCACGGGCGACGATGTCTTCCGCTTCCGCGATCAGGAGGCGGCCGACGGGGACACGATCCTCGATTTCGAGCCCGGCGACCGGCTCGACCTGTCGGGGATCGACGCCAATCTCGGTGCTGGCGGGAACCAGGTCTTCAGCATCGTGAACGGGCCAGACTTCACCGCCTCGGGCCAGCTGATGGTCACCTACGAAACCCGCGAGGACGGCCAGTACACGATCTTGTCCGGCAACACCGGCGGCGATCTGAATGCCGACTTCCAGATCGACCTGAAGGGCACGATCACGCTGAACCCGGGCAACATCGCCCTTTGATGTCCGGGTTCGCCACCCCGGCCGCGGGGCCGGGGTGGCACATTCTCCAGTTCTCATCGTCCCGGAGTAGCGTCATGGCCCCAACGAACCTGGCACTCGCACGCAAGCGCGACGCAGCCAAGCTGACCGAAGGCCTGCGTGGGATCGTGATCTACCTCGTCGCGATCTCCTGCCTGATCAACCTGCTGGCCCTGACCGGCTCGCTTTACATGATGCAGGTCTACGACCGCGCCCTGGCCAGCGGGAGCGTGCAGACGCTGATCGCGCTATCGGTGATCGCGCTGGTGTTGTTCCTGTTCCAGGGCGGGTTCGATCTCGTCCGCTCGCGCGTCCTGCTGCGGATCGGGGCGCGCTTCGACCGGGACGTGGCGCCGATCGCGCATCGCGTGGCGATCGACATGCCCCGCTTCGGCTTCTCGACGACCGAGGCGCTGGAGCGCGGCCGCGACGTCGACAGTGTTCGGGGTTTCCTGGCCGGACAGGGGCCGGGCGCCTTGTTCGACCTGCCGTGGATTCCGATCTATCTCGTCTTCATCTACCTGCTGCATCCCTGGCTGGGCGCGCTGACGTTGGGCGGGGCGGTGGTGCTGACCCTGCTGACGCTGGCGAGCGAGGTCATCGCGAGGCGGGTCGCGGCGGAGGCCAGGCAGTCGGGGATCGGACGTAGCGCCATCGCGGAATCGAACACGCGCAATGCCGAGGTACTGAAGGCGATGGGCTTCGCCGGCCGTGCCACCGAGCGTTTCGCCGAGGCCAATCGAAGCCATCTCGAGCAGCAGTCGCGCTCCAGCGACGTCGTCGGCTCCTTCGGCGCCTTCGCCAAGGTGCTGCGCATGGTCCTGCAATCGGCGGTGCTCGGGCTCGGCGCCTATCTGACCATCAAGAACCAGCTCTCGGCCGGCGCCATCATCGCCGCCTCGGTCGCTTCCTCACGCGCGCTGGCGCCGGTCGACCAGGCGATCGCCAACTGGAAGCCGTTCGTGGCGGCCCGCCAGGGCTTCACACGCCTGCGCGAGACGGTGGTCGCGCTGAGCAAGGCGGTCGAGCCGATGCGCCTGCCCGCGCCGCATCGCTATCTCAAGGTCGATCGGATCACCGTGGTCGCCCCCGGCAGCGGTCAGGTGTTGCTGAGCGAGGTCAGCTTCGAGGTGGCGGCCGGCCGCGCGGTTGGCATCATCGGCCCAAGTGGCGGCGGCAAGACCACGCTGGTGCGTGCGCTGACCGGGATCTGGCCTTGCTTGCGCGGCGCCGTGCGGGTCGATGGTGCCGAGCTCGAGCAATGGCCGGAGGAGGATATTGGCCGGGCGATAGGCTACCTGCCGCAGGAGGTCGGGCTGCTCGACGCCACGGTCGAGGAGAACATCTCGCGGCTCTCGGCCTACGAGGATTCGGGCGCAATCGTCACCGCGGCCACTGCCGCCGGCATCCACGACATGGTCGTGCGCCTGCCGGCCGGCTATCGCACCCCGCTCGGCCCGCAGGGCGCGGCGATATCGGCCGGCCAGCGCCAGCGCATCGGGCTCGCCCGAGCGCTCTACGGCAATCCCTTCCTGGTGGTGATGGACGAGCCGAACTCCAACCTCGACGGCGACGGCGAAGTCGCGCTGACCCGCGCGATCGAGGCGCTGAAGGCCCGTGGGGCGATCGTCATCATCGTCGCGCACCGTCCGAGCGCGCTCGCTGCCGTCGACTATGTCGGTGTGATCCAGGCGGGCCGGCTGACGGCCTTCGGACCCAAGGACCAGATCATCAAGCCTACGGGCGAAGTGCAAGGGACAGAGGCGAGCCCGCCGGGAGCGCCGATGCCGCGCGTTGCACCGTTCGAACCGCAGAAGGTGCCGGCATGATCGACGTCAAAGCCGCACGGCGCGACGTGCAGGCGCCGCAGGACCCAGCCCAGCTCTACGACCGCGCCACCCAGGACGCGCCACCGTCGCCGCGCGGGCCAGCGTTGCTGGTCGCCATCATGGCTGCGGTGATCGCCTATCTCCAGGGTCTGATCGAGCCCGGCCGGGCCGCGGTGCCGGAACAGGAGAAGCCCGAGCAGCCGCAGCAGGCCGCCGGCGAGGCGGCGGCCAGGATCTCGGAAGAAGTGCCAGTCAGGGACGAGGCGGCAGACGATCCGGACGAGACCGGCTCGATCAAGGAGAAGGACGAGAAGGCGATCGGCACTGGCGGCCCCGGGCCGAGTGTGGCCGGGCTGCCGGACTTCCTCGGCATCGACTCGCCGATGTTCGAGTTCGAGCAACTGCCTTTGCCGCCGTTGCGTCCCGTCAGAATCCCCGACGCCTTCGGCGACGATGCCAGCAACGATAACTGGGCCTCCGGCCGCGTAGCCGCCGGTTCCGGCGCCGCTGCCTCGGGCGCGGACGGCTCCGGCTTCGTATCGCCGGTGATCAATGGCGGCGATGGCGGGGGCGGCTCCGGCCCCGGCTATGAGCCGCCGACCCCGGTCGATCCCGGCTCTGGCCCCGGCCCCGGGCCGCGCAACCGCGCCCCGCGTGTCTCCAGCCCGGTCCGGCTCGTCGATATCGGCTCCTGCCAGACCTCGATGCTGACCGTCGCGCTACTGCTCGCCGGAGCCTCCGATGCCGATGCCGATCCGCTTTCGATCTCGAGCATCGTCGTCTCGCACGGCACCCTGGCCGAGGCCGAGGGCGGCTGGCTCTATACCCCGGCGAAGGACTACTTCGGCCCGGTCACCGTCCGCTACATGATCGGCGACGGCAAGGCGTCTGTCGCCCAGTCGGCCAGCTTCGAGGTGGTCGAGTTCATCGAGCTGATCGGCACCGAGGGTGACGACACGCTGATCGGTACCGAATGCCGCGATCGGATCGAGGGGCTCGGCGGCAACGACACGATCCACGGCCTCGGCGCCTCCGACATCATCCTCGCGGGTGACGGCAACGACGTCGTCCATGCCGGGGCGGGCAACGATCTCGTCCATGGTGGCGCGGGCAACGATACCATCCATGGCGGCGCCGGCAACGATACGCTCTACGGCGAGGCCGGCAACGACACGCTCTTCGGCGGCGAGGGCGATGACCTGCTCGATGGCGGCAGCGGCCACGACACGCTCGCCGGCGGCAGCGGCAACGACGTCATCCTCGCGGGTGACGGCGATGACATTGCCGATGGCGGCGACGGCGACGACATCATCGACGGCGGCGCCGGGCGCAACACCATCCTGACCGGCTCGGGTACCAACTCGGTCGTCGCCGGCGACGGCGGCAACAGCATCGTCGGCGGCTCGGGTGTCGATACGATTCGACTCGGGGCCGGCAACGACGTGGTCCGGTCCGGGGGCGGCGACGATATCGTCGATGGCGGCGGCGGTTATGACAGCGTCTTCGGCGAAGACGGCAGCGACCAGCTTGCCGGCGGCGGCGGCAGCGACCACCTCGACGGCGGAGCCGGCGACGACCTGATCGACGGCGGCGACGGGGATGATGTGCTCGCCGGCGGCGACGGCAAGGATTTGATCCTGGCCGGCGGCGGCGCCGACGAAGTCGACGGGGGCGAGGGCGACGACCTCATCAAGGCCGGCGCCGGCAACGACATCGTCATGGCGCGGGCCGGCAACGACACCGTGCTCGGCGAAGCCGGTGACGATTGTCTCGACGGCGGTGACGGCGACGACATCATCCTTGCCGGAGAGGGCGACGACGAGGTCCACGGCTCGCAGGGCAGCGACATCCTGGCGGGCGGCGCCGGTGCCGATGAGGTCGAGGGCGGCGAAGGCGACGACCGCGTCATCGTCGACGCCGATTACGCCGCCGACAGCTATGATGGTGGGGCTGGGACCGATACGCTCGATCTCGGCGCCCTCAAGAACGATGTCCTGGTCGACCTGGTCGAGGGGGAGCTTGTCAGCTCCGAGAATGGCCGCGACGCGATCTCCTGCTTCGAGGTGGTGATCGGCGGCGAGGGCGACGACTGCTTCATCATCGCGGCCGACAACCCGGCCACCGTGTCGGGCGGCAAGGGCGACGACCAGTTCCGGTTCGAGCTGGAAGGCCGCGATGCGGTCGAGGACGCGCAGGAGCTGATCCACAAGATCCTCGACCTTGAGGCCGGCGATCGCATCCTGATCAGCCAGTACACGCTGCGCCGCGACGATGAGGACGACGACGATGAGACCGAGCGCGACGGCTTCGAACGCATCTACGGCGAAGATGATGGCGACGCGCGCCCGTTCAGCTTCCGCATCGAGAAGATCGGCGATTACGAGACCACCTTCATCGACGTCGATATCGCCAGCGAAGGCAGATCGGAGTTCTCGATCGAGATCAGCGGCGCCCACAACTTCTACTACTTCAACTGACACCTGGCGGCGGAGTTGAGTGATGAACGCGCATAGTCCCGACCGCGACGTAATCCACAGATCCGTAGCGATGGAGGCCTGGCGCGAACAGAGCTTCCCGCTGCGCGGCCATGTCCTGTTCGGGCTGATGCTTGCCGGAGGGCTGGTGATCGGCTGCGGCGGCTGGGCGGCGACAGCGCGCCTCGCCGGCGCGGTCATCGCCCAAGGCTCGGTCAAGGTCGATCAGAACCTCAAGGAGGTCCAGCACCGCGACGGCGGCACCGTGCAGGCGATCGCCGTACGCCAGGGAGACCGCGTCCAGAAAGGGCAGGTGCTGTTCCACCTCGACGACGTCCAGATCCGCACCGAGCGCTCGATCATCCGCTCGCAGCTCGCCGATTTCCTCGGACGTCGCGCCCGGCTGACCGCCGAGCGGGACGGGCTCGACGCAATGCTTGATCCGTCGGGGTTGAACGAACTGTCCGAAGAGGCCGGCCAGATCATGGAGGGCGAGCGCCGCCTGTTCGAGGGCAACCGCCAGAATCGGGCCAGCCGCAAGGAACTGCTTGAGATCACCATCGTCCAGTCGGACGAGGAGACCAACGGGTTGCTGGCCCGCCTCTCGGCCAAGCGCGAGGAGCTACGCCTGGTCGAGATGGAGCGCGGCAAATACCTGACGCTGTTCCAGAAGGGGTTCATCGACGGCGTCAAGGTCTTCAACATCAACCGCGAATGGGCCCGGCTGCTCGGCGAGCGCGGCGAGATCGAGGCGATGATCGCCCGCGCCAAGCTGCGTATCAGCGAGGCGCGGCTACAGATTCTCGCGATCGACGAGACCGCCCGCACCGAGGCGCAGCGCGAGCTGACCACGGTCGAAGCCAAGGTCGCCGAGCTTTCCGATCGGCGCTTCGCCGTCGAGGACCGGCTCGCCCGCACCGAGATCAAGGCGCCCGTCGCCGGCACCATCAACGAGCTCAGCGTGTTCACCGTAGGCGGCGTCATCACCCCGGCGGCGCGGCTCGCCACCATCGTGCCGGACACCGCCAAGCTACTGGTCGAGACCCGGATCGCGCCGGCCGATATCGACCAGGTTCGCGTTGGCCAGGCCGCTCGGCTGCGCTTCGCCGCCTTCGCGCGCAACACCACGCCGGAGATTCCCGGCCATGTCCGGCATGTCTCGCCGGCGACGACGCGCGATCCCCAGTCGGAGGCGACCTTCTACGTCGCCGAGGTCGAAATCGCGCGGGACGACGCGGCGCTGGAAGGCAAGAGCCTCGTGCCGGGCATGCCAGTCGAAGTGCTGATCACCACCGAAGACCGCACCGCGCTGTCATACCTGGTCAAACCGATCCTCGACCATGCTCACCGCGTATTCAGGGAGCGGTAATGGAAGCCTAACAACAACCTAACCCAAAACTCTCGCCCAGCCTCGTTGCGTCCGAAAACCGTATCGATCCGCCCGGGATGTCCTGGCGTCGTCCTTGGAAGAATTTGCCGACGATCGTGTCAGCGCCATCGCCTGCTAGGAGCCCCAGCCGGCGTGTTGCCCAAAGTCTCCAGCGTCCGATTTCGGGCAACCTGCCGAGGTCAACTTCTGGCGCATTCCGCAGGATCAGTTGCGTATCACGGCAAGCGCAATAAACCTGCCAAGACGGTGCAACCGGGGCCCGCCGCCTACCAGCCTTCCACGACGATCTTGCCCTTGGCCGCTCCGGTCTCGACGCGCCGATGCGCCTCGCGCAGACTTGCCGCGTTGATCGGTGACAGGGTTTCCGCGACCGTGGTGCGCAGGCGGCCGGCATCGATCTCGTCGGCCACCCACGAGAGCAGCTTGTGCTGCTCGATCATGTCCGGCGTCTGATGCATCGACCGGGCGAACATGAACTCCCAGTGCAAGCTCGCTGCTTTGGTCTTCATACCCACCATCGGCATCGGCAGGTCGGTGTCGTCGATCGAGACGATGGCGCCTTGCGGTTTGACGAGTTCGACAGCCGCGTTCCAGTGGCGCATGTCGTTGAAGATCGCGACATGGTCGACGAACTTGAAGCCGGCTGCATGCACCTGCTTCACCAAATCCTGTCGGTGATTGACGACATGATCGGCGCCGAGTTCCTTGACCCAGGCGATGGTCTCCGGACGCGATGCGGTGGCAATGACGGTGAGGCCGGCACACTTGGCCAACTGGATGCCGATCGAGCCGACGCCGCCGGCCCCACCGATGATCAGGATGGACTTGTTCTTGTCGGTGCCGTCGCGGTCGATCTTCAGACGATCGAAGAACGACTCGTAAGCGGTGATGCTGGTAAGCGGCAGCGCCGCGGCTTCCGCAAAGGAGAGCGACTTCGGCTTGAACCCGACGATGCGCTCGTCGACGAGGTGGAATTCCTGGTTCGTACCGGGACGGGTGATGTCGCCGGCATAGTAGACCTCGTCGCCGACCTGGAAGAGCGTGGCGTCGGGACCGACCGCGTCGATCACGCCAGCGGCGTCGTAGCCGATGACGCGCGGCTGCGGCTCGACCTTGTCCTTGGGCGAGCGGACCTTCGCATCGACCGGATTGATGGCGATGGCTTTGACCGCCACGAGGATATCGCGCCCCTGCGGCACAGGCTTGGGCAAATCGAGATCAACGAAGGATTCGGGATCGGTCACCGGCAGATAGCGGGTAAAGCCGACGGCTTTCATGATGGGGCTCCTTGTTTGGCGGGCGATCGCCCGGATCAGCTGAGGGTGGATGATGGGGCTGCGCCACGCGCGTTTGCCGCCTTGAGTTGGTAGGCCGGATTGAACTCGACCGTGACGAAGACCAGCTCTGTGTCGCCGGTGTTGGTCAGGTCGTGGACAAAACCACGGTCACGCCCAAGATCCGGGAAGTGGCGCGTCTCGCCGGCACGGTAGGTGACGTCGACCACGCGACCGTCGCCGGTGCGCGAGCGCGCCCTGCCATTGGTCAACACCGTCCAGAAATAGGGGCGATCGTGGCGATGCGCGGGCAACGTCGTTCCCGGAGGCAGGCGCAGGTGCCAGACGCGCATGCCGGCCTCTTCCGCAACGAGTTCCGTGCCGATCCGATCGTTGGTGGCGGCGACGGCGATCTCGTCGGCCGAAAGGGGCTGCGTGGTCATGCCGCGGCGCTCCAGGCCGGATAGGTGGAATAGCCCCGCTCGTCGCCTCCAAACAGCGTCGTCCCGTCGAAGGCGGCCAGCGGCAGGTTTTCGCGGAAGCGGCGCGGCAGATCCGGGTTGGCGATGAACGGCCGCGCGAAGCAGACCACGTCCGCCAGGCCGTCGTCGATAATCTTCTCGGCGGCTTCCAGCGCCGCATTCATCGCCGTCTTGACGAAGGTTCCGGGCACCGTATGTCGGGCCAGAAAACCGGAGGTCAGCGTGACCGTGCCGCCGGGCCGGATATGCTTTGCAGCGGCGCGGGCGACCGCCAGTGATCCCCAGAACTTCACATCGAAGGCCGCCTTCGCCGCCTCCAACGAAACATCGGTCACCTTGCCGCCAGGCGCCTGCGAGCCGGCGGTGACGACGACATGGTCGACTGGGCCCAGCCGCTCGAACCAGCTTTCGACCGCGGCAGGGTCGGCGATATCGAGCCCGGCCTTGCGACCGGCGATCTCGACGCGGCCCGGCCGCTGCGACAGGGTTTTGGCAACGGCCTTGCCGATGCCGCTCGCGCCACCCACGACGACAGAAACGGTTTGATTGTCAAAGGGCATGTTCGGTTTCCTCGGGAACGGGCTCGGAAAAGACGGCCTCCAGCAAGGGGCCGCCGGGAGCATGGAAGAACAGCCGCCGCTCCTGGATGTCGGCGAGGTCCATCGTCGAATAGCGGATGCCCAGCCTGTCGAGCCTGGCGCGAAACGCGCCGTAGCCTTCGAGCCGGAGACCGACATGGTCGATCGCCTCGGCGGCGCGGTCGAAGCCGAAGCCATGCGAGCCGATGACGTGAACCACGGGCTGTCCCTCGGAATAGAGCCAGGTGCCGGGAATGCGGCGGATCGCCTGCGGGCGCTCGCCTTCCTCGAGATCGAAGACCTCGCGAAAGAAGTCGCGTGTTCCGGCGATGTCGCGGGTTCGGATCGTGACGTGATCGAGACGCATGTTAGGCCGCCTTTCTTGCAGCGGAACATACGTCTTGCGGCGCAGCCTGATAATAAGGTATAAAATGAAATAATAATTCGGACTTGCCGAAGAATGTTGCTCGACAATCTCAACCTGTTCCTGCGCATCGTCGAAAAGGGCGGACTGGCCGCTGCGGGTCGGGAAGTCGGGCTGTCGCCGGCTTCAGTGTCCGAGCGGCTGGCGGCGCTGGAAAGCTATTACGGCGTGACCCTGCTCGTTCGGACGACACGCGCCATCAGCCTGACCGACGAAGGCCGGTTGCTGGTGGATGGGGCGCGACGCCTGCTTGCCGAAGCCGAGGAGCTGGAAAGTCGCGTCCGGCTGGGTTCGGAACATATCGCCGGCCCCATTCGCCTGAGCGCGCCGGAAGACCTCGGCCGCCGCTGCATCCTGCCGATCGTCGATGCCTTCCTCGCCGAGCATTCCGCCGTCACGATCGATCTCAATCTGACGGACGGCTATGTCGATCTCGTCGGCCAGGGCATGGATTTTGCCGTTCGCCATGGACTGCTGGCTGACAGCAGCTTGCGGGCGAAATCGCTGGGAGAGAACAGGCGTATTGTCTGCGCTGCGCCTTCCTATCTAACGGCTGCTGGTACTCCAGCGCATCCAGACGATCTGACCCGGCATGACTGCATCGTCATGCGCTTCGGGCAGAACATTGATCACGAATGGACGTTCCTGGTCGAGGGCAAGCCGCACAAGGTCCGGGTGCGCGGCCGCCGAGTCGCCAATGACGGCGGGCTGGTGCGCCAGTGGTGTAAGGACGGCCAGGGCATCGCACTGAAATCGATCCGCGACATCGAGGAGGATCTCGCGTCCGGCGCGCTGGTCGAGATTCTCAAGGACTATTCCGCCGGCACAACAGCGCTCCAGATCGTCTATCCGCAAAGCGCTGTTCAGCCACGGCGCGTGAGGCTGCTGATTGATCGCATCACCGCTGGGTTCAGGCCCTCGGCGGACGACCAGAGTCCGTCACAAAAGCCGCAGCCGGCCTAGGGCAGGTTCGCCGTAGGCCGGTGGGCTATCGCCGGATACAGTGAGTTACGGTTCGGCCTAAGGGGAAAACAATGAGGATACGTCGACAGGTTCCAGTGCAGGCCTAGCTGTGCCGTACGCGACAGGCGCGGCCCGCCTTCCAGAGGACCTGCCATGACCCTGTTCGTCGCCTCCTATCTTGCCGGCGTGCTGACCATCCTCAGTCCATGCATCTTGCCGATCCTGCCCTTCGTCTTCTCCCGCGCCGGACAAACCTTCCGCCGCAGCGCCTTGCCGATGCTGGCTGCGATGGTCGTGACTTTCGCGGCCGTCGCCAGCCTGGCAGCGATCGGCGGTAGCTGGGTGGTGCAGGCCAACGAAGCCGGGCGCTACGCGGCGCTCGCGCTGCTCGCCATCTTCGGCGTGACCCTGATCTCCCCGCACGCGGCGGCCTTCCTGAACCGCCCCCTCGTCGCGCTGGGACAGCGGCTCTCCGGCGAGAACACCGCCGGGCCGCGATCCATCGGCGGCTCCCTGCTGCTCGGCATCGCGACCGGCCTGCTCTGGGCGCCTTGTGCAGGCCCGATCCTCGGCCTGGTGCTAACCGGTGCCGCGTTGCACGGCGCCAATGCCGGGACGATTCTGCTCCTGGCAGTTTATGCAGCGGGAGCCGCGACCTCGCTCGCGCTAGCCTTGCGGGCCGGCGGCGAGATGCTGGCGGCGATGAAGCGCGCGCTGGGACTCGGCGAGCGCGTCCGCCAGGGTGCCGGCGTCGCCGTGCTGGCAAGCGTGCTGGCGATCGGCCTTGGGCTCGATACCGGCCTGCTCACCCGGCTCTCCGTCGCCGCCACGGCCGGTATCGAGCAAAGACTGCTGGATGGCCTTGGCCGTGATGGAGCGGCGGCCTTGCGCGTCGCCGAGAACGGCACGCCGGACCGCGCCGGGATGTCCGCCCAGCCTTATCGCAGCAGGCTGCCCGACCTCGGGGCGGCGCCGGGTTTCGACGGCGCCGTGAGTTGGCTCAATACGGCCCCGCTGAAGGCAGGAGACCTGCAGGGCAAGGTCGTCCTCGTGAATTTCTGGACCTATTCCTGCATCAACTGCATCCGCACCTTGCCCTATGTCCGCGCGTGGGCGGAGAAGTACCGGGACCAGGGCCTCGTCGTGGTCGGCGTCCACACTCCGGAATTCGCCTTCGA
This sequence comes from Allobosea sp. NPDC055353, assembly GCF_053644975.1. Lineage (NCBI taxonomy): Bacteria > Pseudomonadati > Pseudomonadota > Alphaproteobacteria > Hyphomicrobiales > Alloboseaceae > Allobosea > Allobosea sp. NPDC055353. Next base: position 487,065 of record NZ_JBSHMC010000001.1, read on the forward strand.
GAAGAAAGTCGAGAACATCCGGCAGGCGGTTTCCCGGTTCGGGATCAGCTACCCCGTCGCCGTCGACAATGATTTCAGGATCTGGCGCGCCTTCCGCAACAGCTACTGGCCGGCGATCTATCTCGTCGATGCGCAGGGCCGGATCCGCCATATCCAGTTCGGTGAGGGCGGCGAGGCGCTCTCGGACAGGGCGATCCAGGATCTCCTCGCCGAGGCTTCCGGCCAGCGCAAGGCGGCGTCGAGTTTCGTGACGCCGCCGGCATCCGGCGCCCAGGCCGCACCGGACCTGGCCAATATCCACTCGGGCGAAGCCTATCTCGGCTATTCCAAGGCATCGGGCTTCGCCTCGCCGGAAGGGATCACGGGCGATCGGCCGCAGGATTACAGCGTCCGCAAGCTGAAGCTCAATCAATGGGGGCTCGACGGCAACTGGACGATCGGTGCGGAGAGTGCCCGGCTCTCCCGCGCCGGTGGCGGCATCGCCTTCCGCTTCAGTGCGCGCGACCTGCACCTCGTGCTCGGGCCCGGCCCGGCCGGAAAGCCGATCCGCTTCCAGGTCACGGTCGACGGCGCGCCGCCCGCCGCCGACCATGGAGCCGATATCGATGCGGCCGGGGACGGCACGGTCTCGGAAACCAGGCTCTACCAGCTCGTTCGCCAAGCCGGAGACGTTCGGGAGCGCGTCTTCGAGATTCGCTTCCGCGATGCCGGCGCAGAAGCCTATGCGTTCACCTTCGGGTGAATGCGCTCTCCCGGCTGCATTGCCGAGCATGAAAAAGGCGCCCGGGCTCTCGCCCGGGCGCCTTTTCTATCCTGTCGAGGTTGTTGCTTCAGAGCCTGTCGGCGTCGATGATCGCCTGGGCGAACTCCCGCGGCGCCTCCTGTGGCGGATTGTGGCCGATGCCGCCCTTGAACAGCCGGTGCTCGTACTTGCCGGTGAAGCGCTTGGCATAGGCTGCCGGTTCAGGGTGGGGCGCCCCGTTGGCGTCGCCCTCGATGGTGATGGTGGGCACGCCGATACTCGGGAAGGCCGCGAGCTTCTGCTCCAGCGCGTCGAATTGCGGCTCGCCCTGCGCCAGGCCGAGACGCCAGCGGTAGTTATGGATCGAGATCGCAACATGGTCGGGGTTGTCGAAGGCGACGGCCGAACGGGCGAAGGTCGCGTCGTCGAACGCCCATTGCGGCGAGGCGAGCTCCCAGATCAGCCGGGCAAAGTCATGGGTGTACTCGGCATAGCCGGCCGCACCCCGCTCGGTCGCGAAATAGAACTGGTACCACCACTGCAATTCGGCCTTGGGCGGCAGCGGCGGCTTGTTCGCGTCCTGGCTGCCGATGAGATAGCCGCTGACCGAGACCAGCGCCTTGACGCGCTCGGGCCAGAGCGCGGCGATGATATCGGCGGTGCGCGCACCCCAATCATAGCCGCCGATCACGGCTTTCTCGATCTTCAGCGCGTCCATGAAGGCGACAATGTCGGTGGCGAGCGCTCCCTGCTGGCCGTTGCGCGGAGTCTCCGCGGAGAGGAAACGGGTGGTGCCGTAGCCGCGCAGATGGGGCACGAGCACCCGGTAGCCGGCCTTGGCCAGGATCGCCGCGACATCGACATAGCTATGGATGTCATAGGGCCAGCCATGGAGCAGCAGCACCGCCGGGCCATTGGCAGGGCCGTCCTCGGCATAGCCGACATCAAGCACGCCGGCCTTGACCTGCTTGAGCGTGGCAAAACCTGCATGGCCGCCCTGTCCTGTCGCTGGCAAGGCTGCCGAAGACGGCAAGCGCGCCTGGGCATGGGCAGCGCCGATTTCCGCGAAGGGCGCCAGCGCTGCTCCCAATGCGAAGGCACTCAGGAGGCTGCGGCGGGGCTGATCGATCTGTTCTGACATGATTATTGTCCCTGGTTGCGAGAGATCGCAACGAGCCCGCCAGCTGTGTCCTCGCTGTTTCGGCGATGGCGGGAATTGTAAGCGTTCCCCCGTCTCGAGGGGTGGCGATACAGGCCGATACAATCCGCTCGCCTTCTGGTGAAGCACCTCGCGCCGCGAGCGCCTCCGCGTGGCGCACCATGTCGAAACGCGGCGGGTATACGCTGCGTTACAAATCGGCTGGTTCGCAAAACAATCCCGACAACTTGGCTTGGGAAACGCTTCATCACCCGCCGCCACCGATGGCGGCGCCAGAAGAGATGGAGCGTTCCATGACCAAGATCGACAAGGTCCTCTATACCGGCCGCACCCACACCACCGGCGGGCGCGACGGCGCCTCGCGCAGCTCCGACGGCCGGCTCGACATCAAGCTCTCGCCTCCCGGCAGCACTGGCGCCGGCACCAATCCCGAGCAGCTCTTCGCCGCCGGCTGGTCGGCCTGCTTCATCGGCGCGATCGGCCTGGCCGCCGGCAAGCGCAAGGTTGCGCTCCCGGCCGACCTCGCCGTCGATACCGAGGTCGATCTCGGCACGACGGATGGCGCTTACTTCCTGCAGGCTCGCCTGCGCGTCAGCCTGCCCGGCCTCGACCCTGCGCTGGCGCAGAGCCTCGTCGACGAGGCCCACCAGACCTGCCCCTATTCCAAGGCGACGCGCGGCAACATCGACGTCGAGCTGAGCGTCGTCTGAGCAAGCCGCAAAGGAGGCGATGACATGACCACCATCCGCAAACGCAAGATCGCCTTCATCCTGCTGGCGATCACCGCCCTGGCCGCCGTTCCCTGCGCCTGGGATGCCAGCGATCCTAACGTCGCATCCTGGCTTCCGGCCGTGTTCTCGACGCTGACCGGCTCGTAGCGGCGGCCAACCCATGCCGGGCGTCCTTCTCGCGCCCGGTATCACCCAGGACGGCATTCGAGGCTTCGCCGGAGCCGGTCGGCCAGCTATGAGAAACGCCTGTTGCGAAGCGCCTTGGGTGGAAGCGGAAAGTTCTGACATGGAGCATGTCGACCATATCTTGATTGTCGATGACGACCGCGAGATTCGCGATCTGGTCTCGGGCTATCTCGCGAAGAACGGACTGCGGACCTCGACCGCCGCGGATGGGCGCCAGATGCGCAGCTTCCTCGACGCCAACACCGTCGACCTGATCGTGCTCGACGTGATGATGCCGGGCCAGGACGGGCTCGCGCTCTGCCGCGAATTGCGCGCCGGCAAGCACAAGGCGACGCCGGTTCTGATGCTGACGGCCCGCAGCGACGAGATGGATCGCGTCATCGGGCTGGAAATGGGCGCCGACGACTATCTCTCGAAGCCCTTCGCCGCCCGCGAATTGCTTGCCCGCATCAATGCGGTGCTGCGGCGGACCCGGATGCTGCCACCGAATCTCCAGATCAGCGAAGCCGGCCAGATCCTGACCTTCGGAACCTGGCGGCTCGATACGGTGCGGCGCCATCTTCTCGATGCGCAGGGAACGGAAGTGGCGCTGAGCGGTGCCGAGTACCGGCTGCTGCGCGTCTTCATCGACCATCCCCAGCGTGTGCTCAATCGCGACCAGCTCCTGAACCTGACGCAGGGGCGCGATGCCGAACTGTTTGATCGCTCGATCGACCTGCTGGTCAGCCGCCTGCGCCAGCGGCTCGGCGACGATGCACGCGAGCCGACCTATATCAAGACCGTCCGCAGCGAGGGTTATGTCCTCGCGGTCCCCGTCGAGATCACGGAACCCAGGTCGTGAGCGCGAACACTGCGGCCAGCTTTCGCTTCCTGCCCCGGACCTTGCGCGCCCGCCTGTTCCTGATCCTGCTTGCAGGGTTGGCGGTCGCCTATGGGCTGTCCTTCGCCGTTCTCTATGCGGAGCGCACGATGTCGGCGACCGCGGTGATGTTCCGCACGCTGGAGAACGATGTCTCGACCTCGATTGCGGTTCTCGATCGGACGCCGGCGGCCGAGCGGCCCGAGCTGTTGGAATGGCTCAGCCGCGGCAACTATACGCTCGCGCTGGGGCCTGGCCTTGCCGGTGTACCCAACACCTCGCGCCATGGCCGGGAAATCGCGGCCAGGCTGGAAAGCGCCGCCGGGTCGCGCTTTCCCATGCGGATCGAATCGATCCCGGGCGAGGAAAACCGCCTGCAGGCCCACCTGAACCTGAGCGACGGCAGCCCCTTGACCATCGAGATCACGCCGCGCGGCATCATGCCGGTCGCGGACTGGCTGCCCTATGTCTTGGTGGCGCAGATGGTGCTGCTGCTCGCCTGCGCCGGATTCGCCGTCACGCAAGCGGTCCGCCCGCTCGGGGAACTCGCTGCGGCCGCCGATGCGCTCGATCCTAACGCGAAGAGCCCGCCGCTCAGCGAAGCCGGCCCCAGCGAGGTCGTCCATGCCGCCCGGGCCTTCAACGCGATGCGTGACCGGATCGCGCATTATCTGGAAGAGCGCGTGCAGATCCTTGCGGCGATCTCGCACGATCTCCAGACGCCGATCACCCGTATGCGGCTGCGCGCCGACATGGCCGATGACTCGCCGGAGAAAGACAAGCTCGTCAACGATCTCGGCGAGATAGAGCGGCTGGTCCAGGAAGGCATCGCCTATGCGCGCAGCGCCCACAGCAACGGCGAGAGGACGGCGCGGATCGACCTGGGCTCTTTCATCGACAGCATCGCCTATGATTATCAGGATACCGGCAAGGCGGTCGCCGTCGCCGGCTTGTTCGAGGGAATTGCCTCGACCAAGCCGCATGCACTGCGGCGCATCCTGTCGAATTTCATCGATAATGCCTTGAAGTTCGCAGGCGCCGCCGAGATCGCGGTGGAGTGCCGGAACGGCGGCACCATCGCGATCAAAGTGCTGGATCGCGGTCCCGGCATTCCCGAGGAGATGCTCGCCGCCGCCATGCAACCCTTCTTCCGACTGGAGCAGTCGCGGAATCGCGAGACCGGCGGAACCGGGCTGGGACTCGCCATCGCCCAGCAACTTGCCGCGACCATCGGCGGCTCGGTCAGGCTCAGCAACAGAGCCGGCGGTGGGCTGGCGGCGGAAGTGATCATTCCTGACGCAGGGCGTTGATTATTGGCGCGCCGTTCATGGATCACCCAACCTTGCGGATGTTTCCAGCCTCGATGGAAAGGCGAGTTGGCTTTCCGCCCGGCATGTCCGCTTCCAGGCAAATTGGAAATGGCTGTTGGCGCTTGTGTCTTGTCGCTTTCCGCGAAGGTGCTGCAGGGAAGCCTGGCCCGACGCCGAGTTAGGTAACTGGTGTTACCGGCTGCGTGTCAGGCTCCGCAAGGCCAGGTCGGCAGCGTCGCCAAGTTCAGAATCGCTAGCGCCGCCACCTGGATGAACTCGCATCAGCCATGGTCATGCGGGAGCGTCACAAAATCCCGTCGCATCGGCGTGAAGACATCGATGAGGACACCGGCCTCGATATTGACGGCACCATGGATCGCATCGGGCGGCACGGTGAAGCTGTCGCCGGCGACGAGACGTTCCGTGCGCCCGGAGATGGTGATGTCGAAAACCCCACTTTCGACCAGTGAGCACTGGATATGCGGATGGCTGTGGGCCGGGCCGATCGCGCCGGCCTCGAAGCGGACCCGCACCATCATGACCTCGTCGCGATAGGTCAGGATCTTGCGCGTCACGCCGTCGCCCGCCGGCTCCCAGGCGAGATCGGCATCATGGGCGAAGGGCTCGTTCTTGCGGTCCATGTCGGCCTCCTCAGCGCGCGAGCCAGCCGCCATCGACCGGCAGCACCACACCGTGGGTGTAAGCGGTGACGATGGCCGTGCGGCCGGTCAGGTCGAAGGAGCCCGCCATCAGCGCAGGTCCCCGGTCGCGACCATGTCCATGTCGGTATAGTCGACATTGTCGCCGCCCATGCCCCAGATGAAGGAATAGGCCCGGGTCGCCACGCCGGAATGGATCGACCAGCCGGGCGAGAGGATCGCCTGCTCGTTGGCGACGACGAGATGGCGGGTCTCCTGCGGCTCGCCCATCAGGTGGAAGACGCGGGCATCATCCGGCACATCGAAATAGAGATAGATCTCGCAGCGCCGGTCGTGGGTATGCGAGGGCATGGTGTTCCAGATGCTGCCCTCGTCGAGCGTGGTCACGCCCATGACGAGCTGGCAGGTCTCGCAGACACCGGGGATGATGTACTGACGGATCACGCGCTTGTTGGCGGTCGCCTGCTCGCCGAGCGCCAGCGTCTTGGCGTCGGCCTCGCGGATCACCCTGGTCGGGTGCACGGCATGGGCCGGCGTCGAGAGCAGGTAGAACTTGGCCGGATTCGCAGCATCGTCGCTGACGAAGGAAACCTCGCCAGCCTCCTTGCCGATATAGAGGGCATCGCGCTTGGCGAGCGCGTAATCCTTGCCGCCGACCGAGACCTTGCCGGGGCCGCCGACATTGACGATGCCGAGCTCGCGGCGCTTCAGGAAGGCGTCGGTGCCGACCGCCTTCGGCGTCGGCAGCACGACCGGCTTGGCCCCCGGCATGGCGCCGCCGACGATGACACGGTCGAGATGGCTATAGGTCAGCTTGACCTCGCCGGCCACGAACAGCGTCTCGATCAGGAAGTGGCGCCTGAGCTCCGCCGTGTCGAAGCCCTTGACGGCCTCGGGATGCGAAACCTGGCGGATGTCGATGGTCATGATCGGTCCTTCAGTGGAACAGGCGCGGCAGCCAAAGCGACAGGCCGGGCACATAGGTGACGAGCAGGAGCACGGCGACGCTGGCGCCGTAGAACGGCCAGATCGTGCGCATGGACTCGCCGATGGAGATGCGCCCGATGGCGCAGGCGACGAACTGCACCGAGCCCACCGGCGGCGTGTTGAGGCCGATGCCGGCGTTGAGGATCAGGATCACGCCGAAATGGATCGGATCGACGCCGAAGGCCTTGACCACCGGCAGGAAGATCGGCGTGCAGATGATGATCATCGGCGCCATGTCCATGAAGGTGCCGAGCACCAGCAGGATCAGGTTGATCATCAGCAGGATCACGATGGGGTTGTCCGAGACCGCCTTCATCGCGGCAATGGTCGCCTGCGGCACCTGCAGGAAGGCCATCAGCCAGCCGAAGGCGCCGGCCGTGCCGATGACCAGCAGGACCATCGCCGTGGTGCGCACCGCGCCCAGTGTCGCCTCGACGAAGGCCGTCCAGGTGAGCTGGCGATAGACGAGGATAGTGACCAGGATGGCGTAGACCACGGCGACGCAGGAGGATTCCGTCGCGGTGAAGACACCGGAGCGGACGCCGCCGAAGATGATGCCGATCAAAAGGATGCCGGGCAGGGCGAGCACGACATAGCGCCCGACTGTGGCGAAGCCCGGGAACGGCTCGCGGGGATAGCCGCGCTTCACCGCGACCGCCCAGGCCGCGACCATCAGCGCGGCGCAGAGCAGCAAGCCCGGCACGACGCCGGCCGTGAACAGGTCCGCGATCGAGAGATTGCCGCCCGCCGAGAGCGAATAGATGATCATGTTGTGCGAGGGCGGGATCAGCAGGGCGATGATCGCCGCGTTCGCGGTGACGTTGACGGCGTAGTCGGCGTCATAGCCGCGCTTCTTCATCTGCGGGATCATCAGGCCGCCGACGGCGGAAGCATCGGCGACGGCCGAGCCGGAGATGCCGCCGAAGAGCGTGCAGGTGACGACATTGACCTGGCCGAGACCGCCGCGCAGATGGCCGACGAGGCTCGCCGCCATCTGGATCAGGCGCTCGGCGATGCCGCCCCGGATCATCAGGTCACCGGCATAAATGAAGAACGGGATCGCCATCATGGCGAAAGCGTTCATGCCGGAATTCATCTGCTGGAAGACGACGACCGGCGGCAAGCCCATATAGGCCACGGTCGCGACCGAGGCGATGCCGAGGCAGAAGGCGACAGGCACGCCGATCAGCAGCAGGACGGAGAAGACGCCGAAGAGAATCCAGAGTTCCATCGCTCAGGCCTCCTGGCTTTCGCCGAAATGGACGAAGCCGAGCGGCGCCTGCTGCTCGCCGGTGACGAAAAGGAGCAGCTTCTCCAGCGCGAAGAGCGCGATCAGCGCGCCGCCCGCCGCGATCGGGACATAGTCCCAGCCGCGCGAGATGCCGATGATCGGCATGCGGTCGTCCCAGGTGCCGGCGGCGAGCTGCCAGCCATAGCCGAGCATGGCGAGGCCGAAGGCGCAGACGAGGACTTCGCCGATGACGATCAGCGCGGCCCGCACGGTCGGCGGCGACATCACCAGCCCGACCTCGAAGCCGAGATGGTCGCTCTCGCGCACGCCGACGGCGGCGCCGAGCAGGATGAACCAGGACATCAGGAAGAGCGATCCGGCCTCGACCCAGATCGGTGTGTCGTTGAGCACATAGCGGCCGAACACGCCCCAGGCGACCATCACGGTCATCAGGACGAGGCCGGTTCCGGCGGTGATCAGCGCAAACAGGCTGAGCTTGGCGTCGAGGCGTGTCAGGAAGGCGGTGAAAGCGCGCATGGGGTGTCCGTGAATACGGGTTTCTCATCCTGAGCCCTCATCCTGAGGAGCCGCGAAGCGGCGTCTCGAAGGATGGTTCCAGTGGTCTCTGGATCATCCTTCGAGACGCGATCTGCGATCGCTCCTCAGGATGAGGGCTTTGGAAATCGGGGCGGCCCGAGAGCCGCCCCGCCGGAACGAGGCTCAGTTCACCGCCTGGATGGCGGCGACCATCTCCTTCAGCTTCGGGTCGGTGACGAACTTGTCGTAGACCGGCTTCATCGCGTCGATGAAGGGCTTCTTGTCGACCTGGTTGATCTGGGCGCCGCCGGCCTTGACCTTGGCTTCGGAGGCCTTCTCGCGCGCATCCCAGAGCTCGCGCATCTTGGCGACTGACTCCTTCGCGGCGGCCTTGATGATCGCCTGGTCGGCCGCGTTGAACTTGTCGAAGCTTTTCTTCGACATCACCAGCGCTTCCGGCGAGAGCGAGTGCTCGGTCACCGAGTAGAACTTGGAGACCTCGAAATGCCGGGTCGATTCATAGGACGGCCAGTTGTTCTCGGCGCCGTCGATGACGCCGGTCTGGAGCGCGGAATAGACCTCGCCGAAGGGCATCGGCGTCGCGTTGGCGCCGAGCGCCGAGACCAGCGCGACGAACATGTCGGACTGCTGGACGCGGATCTTCAGGCCCTTCATGTCGGCGGGCGTGTTGATCGGGCGCTTGGAGTTGTAGAACGAGCGCGAGCCGGAATCGTAGAGCGCCAGCCCGATCAGGTCGTGCTTCTCGAACTCCTTGAGCAGGTTGTCGCCGATCGGCCCGTCCATCGCCTTCCGCATATGGTCGACCGAGCGGAAGATGAAGGGCAGGGAGGGGATGTTGGTCGCCGGGATCAGGTTGTTGAACGGCGCCATGTTGATGCGGTTGATGTCGATGACGCCGAAGCGGGTCTGGTCGATCGTGTCCTTCTCCTGGCCGAGCTGGGCCGAGTGGAAGACGTTGATCTTGATGCGCCCCTGGGTGCGCTCCTCGAGCAGCTTGCCGAGATAGCGGACGGCTTCGACGGTCGGGTAGTCGGTCGGGTGGATGTCTGCCGAGCGCAGCGTCACGCTTTGGGCGAGGGCCGAGGTCGCGGCAGCGGCCGAGAGGGCGAGCGCTGCGGTGTAGGCAAGGAATCTGCGGCGTGCGGTCATGGTGCGTTCTCCCGTGTTTTCGAAGGCCTCGCCGTTTCCCGGCTTGTTCGCGGGCGCCTCGAACGTAAGCTTGCTGTCCGCTCCGTCGTGGTTGCGGCAGTGATTGTATGGTAGTATGTTGCAGTATGGTACGCAACAGGCCCTGGAGGTTTTTGACTTGAGCCTTTCGTTGGCGTCACCCGCCCTCGCGTCGGGCGCTTCGGCGGCCGGGCGTGTCGAAGCTGAATTGCGCCGGGCGATCATCGCGCTCGAACTGCCGCCGGGTACGCGCCTCTCGGAGCAGGAGATCGCGTTGAAATACGGCGTCTCGCGTCAGCCGGTGCGCGAGGCCTTGATCGCGCTCGCCAGGACGCGGCTCGTCGACGTGCAGCCGCAGCGCGGCACGATCGTGGTCAAGTTCTCCGTCCGGAAGATGATGGAGGCGCGTTTCGTGCGCGAGGCAGTCGAGGTTGCGATCGTGCGCGAGGCCTGTACGGCCTTCTCACCCCAGAGCAGGCACCGAATCGCCGATCTTCTCGATGTCCAGGAGAAGGCGGCCCAGCGGAACGATCATGCCTCGTTCCAGCGCTATGACGAACTCTTCCACATCGAGTTGTCGGAGGGCGTGGGCATGCCCCTGGCGTGGGAGGCCATCCGGGACATCAAAGCGCATATGGACCGCGTATGTCAGCTGACCCTGCCCGGTACGGCGGTTATGCTACCGCTGGTCGAGCAGCACAGGAGCATCATGGCCGCTATCGATGCGCAAGATGCGGCACAGGCGGCAATCGCGATGCGCCATCACCTCACCGAGATTCTCCGCGCCCTTCCCAAAACGGAAGCGAGCCATCCCGATCTGTTCGAGTGACTATCCTGACCTGCGTGCGACCCTGATCTTCCTCCAGATTTGAGCAGAGTCCGTCACTCGCGGAGACGGACGATGCGCCCCTCACGGTTCACGGAAGAGCAGATCATCGGGATGCTGAAGGAGCAGGAGGTCGGCGCTGCGACGGCTGACGTCTGCCGCAAGCACGGCATCTCCTCGGCGACCTTCTACAAGTTCAAGGCGAAGTATGGCGATATGGCCGATGGCGTCCTTCGCGCGGACACTCTTCGGGGCGATGCGACGAGCGGCGATCGCAAGGGCGTCTTCGCCCTAGCTCAACGAGTTCTTCCGGAATATGGCGAGGAATTCCTCGGGATCAGGAAGCGACTCCATGCGCCCGACTTCACGTCTCTTCATCTGCGGATCTGTCGAAGTCGGAGCGGTGGTGGAGAAAAACTGGATGGTTGGGGTTCCGACCACGCCGTAGCGCGCGGCCAACCGCTTTTCGGGCAGCCTGGAACCATCGAAATCGGTCACTTCGCGAGCCCCCAGAATGTTGAGATGCAGGATCGCGAAGTTCTTTCGGATATAGGCCTCGGTTGCGGGGTCCGCGAGATGGACCTCGTGCATCCGCCTGCAGGCCGGGCAGTTCCGGAGACCCCACAGGATCGCGAAACGCTTTCCATCCCGGGTGGCTGAGGCAAGGTCTTCGGAAAGATCGAGAAAGCTCTCCAGATACCAGTCGAGCTGGTAGAGGCCATCCTCTCCCAGGCGGGCCTTGCTGCGGGCTGGGGCCCCAAGGAATGGCGCGACGACGAGAGACGATGCCGCCGCCGCCAACAGTCTGCGCCGAGTTGTCATCGCGCCGCCTTCATGTGTCTGGTATAAACATATGAATACGACTATATAAGGCGGATGTTTGCAAGCCGGGTATATCGCATGCGGGAGGCGGCGGCAGCCGTGATGCTGTGCCTTCTTTCTGCGGCGCCGGCCTTCGCCGCCGAGCTCGTGATGTATCGGAGGGACGGTTGTCCCTTCTGCCTGCGTTTCGAGCGTGAGGTGGCGCCTGTCTATGCGAAGACCAGAGAGGGAAAGCTGGCGCCATTGCGCCGTGTCGAGGTGATGCCTGGCGGTATCTACGATGAAAGCCTCAAACAGCCGGTGATGGCCGCGCCGACCTTCGTGCTCGTCGACAAGGGCCGCGAGGTCGGCCGGATCACGGGTTACCTCAACGACGACGTTTTTTGGGGTTTGCTCGGCTCACTCGTAACTGGCATGGAACACGACGCTGGCCAGACGCCCTGAATCGGAGACAGGATGACCGCGATCGTCTCGAAGGCGCTCGAAAACGAGCTGCGCGACGGAGCCGAGTTCTCGCCGGAGCTCGATCAGCTCATGCGCAACGCGCGGCGAGCGAGCGATTTCCTCAAGGCCCTCTCGCATGAGAACCGGTTGCTGCTGCTGTGTCTGCTGGCGGAGAGAGAGCGGACCGTGACAGAGCTCGAGAACCTCCTCTCACTCCGTCAGCCGATGGTCTCGCAGCAGCTGGCGCGCCTCCGGCTCGATCGGTTGGTGACCACGCGGCGGGACGGGAAGGCCATGTATTACAGCCTCGCCAATGACGATGTCCGACGGGTTATCGCCATCATATACGACATCTTCTGCGGCGCCTCGCCCTCCGATCTGAGCCGGTCGTGATCGTCGGTATCGCTGCTCCGGTCATCCGCTTGTCATGACCGGGCTCTCCGCCTGGGGCTCTACCCTGGCAGGCCTGCTGGTCGGAATGGCTTGCGGCTTCACGGCGCGCCGCGCGCGGTTATGCTCTTTCGGGGCGATCGAGGATGCCTGGATGGGCGGCGACACGCGCCGCCTCCGGATCTTCGGGCTCGCACTCGCGGTCGCATTGGCCGGGACGCAGGTGCTTGTCGGACTTGACCTGCTCGATCCTTCGCTCTCGCCCTATGTCCAGCCGGCGCTGCCATGGTTGTCCGTCGCGGTCGGCAGTGTGATGTTCGGGATTGGGATGGCGCTGGTCGGCACCTGCAGCTTCGGGTCGCTCGTGCGCCTGGGCTCCGGCGATCTGCGCAGTCTTATCGTCATGATAGTCTTCGGAGCCGTCGCCTACGCCACGCTGCGCGGCATGCTGGCCCCCCTCCGGATCGAGGTGCTCGAAAAGGCTGCGCTCGACATGCCGGGCGGCGTGAAAGGCGGGCTGGACAGTGTGCTCGCCTTTTTTGCAGTCCCCCATGCCCGCATCTGGCTCACTGTCATCGCGGTCTCCGTCCTGCTGGCGGCCGTCGCGGTCGACGCCCGGCTACGACGGTCTCCACGTCTCCTGATGGCCGGGGCAACGCTGGGCCTCGGCGTCGTGGCAGGCTGGTGGGTAACCGGTGTTGCCGTCGACCCCTTCGAACATCTGCCGCGCGCCCAGAGCCTGACATTCGTCTCTCCCGTGGGCCGGGCCTTGTACGCCGTCTTGTCGACGCCGGCAGCCTTGCTCGAATTCGGTATCGGCACGCTTGCCGGGGTTACGCTGGGCTCGTTCCTTTCGGCGCTCTACGATCGCGAATTCAGGTGGGAGGCCTTCGACGACGATCGTGAAATGCGCCGCCATCTCGTCGGCGCCGTGCTGATGGGCGGCGGAGGCGTGCTCGCCGGCGGCTGCACGATCGGTCAGGGAATCTCGGCCGGTTCGATGATGGCGCTGTCCTGGCCGCTCGCCATGGCCGGGATGATGATCGGCGCGCGGATCGGCATCGCATTCTTGATGGAAGGATCGCTCAGGGGGCTCTTCCAACGGCATTGAGGCGATGGTGTCCGCCCTTGCGGCTGCCGTGCCGGCTGCCCGCGGATCGAGGGCCCTGCCTTCTCGTGCTCCCGGGCCGGTGCAGATCGCGGCATGCCTGGCGACGCCTCGACGACTACAGGCTGGACCGCCGGCGCTGCTTGCCTAACTGACGAAGCGATAGGCCGTACCGCGCCGTTCGACCCGCCCGATGGCGCCAGGAAGGTGGTAGCCGATAGCCTGCGTGCCGCTCCGGCTCAGGTCGTCGAGCAGACGACGGCGTGTCGCGACGGCAACCTCCCCGTCCTGATCCGATACGGGGCGCCATTCCGGATGCGCGAAGGAAATTCGTGGATGGGTAAGGGCATCGCCCAGCACCATGACCGGGCTTCCGGCCAGTTCCAACGCGAAGGAAACATGGCCCGGCGTGTGCCCGGCCGTCTCGACGACTGCGATGCCCGGCAGCCATTCGCGCCCTGCCTCAACCCGCTCCAGCCGGTCACCTAAGTTCTTCGCGATGCGTTGCGCCCCGGCGGCGAGGGCATGCCGGCCCGCGGGCAGATGGTCATAGACCTTGGCGCCGGTCCAGAAATCGACCTCGCGGGCGGCGGCCAGCCAGCGCGCATTGGGGAAGAGCGGGCTGTCGAACTCGTCGAGCGCGCCCCAGAAATGGTCGGGGTGAAGGTGGGTGAACAGCACATGCGTCACCGCTTCGGGGTCGATGCCGGCGGTGCGCAGGCTCTCCTGCAACTGGCCAGTGCCGGGCAGGAAATTGGCGCCGGCCCCGCAATCGAACAGGATCAGCTCCTTGCCGCGCCGCAGGCAGGTGATGTTCAGGGGCGTGCGGAACGGATCGGACGGCCCCGCCTGCGCGGTGATCTCGGCGGCCGGCACGTCACGCGCCAGGGTCGACAGCGGCATCTCGAAGCCGCCGTCGCTCAGGATCGTGATGCGCTCCGCCTCGGAGCCGAGCGTGGTGACCACCTGTGCGCGTGCCGGGGCGGCAAGGCTTGCAACCCCGGCGGCGAGAAGGAAGCGACGCGTCAGCATGCCCGGCCTATTTGTTGACCGGCGATTCGGGGTCGAACAGATAGGCCATCACGTCCTTGATCTGCGCCTCGGTGAGCACCTTGTTGGTGCCGAAGCGGGGCATGGTCGAGCAAGGTACGGCTGCCATGGAGTTGTAAATCTTCGTGTAGGCGTCCTTGATCGTTTCGGGGTCGTATTTGCGGTCTTTGCCATAGGCCGTCAGGCTCGGCCCGAGCGTGCCGTAGCTCAGTTCCTTCGGGTCGAGCTGGTGGCAGGCGAAGCAATTGCCGCCGGAGACGGTGCCGGGCGGATCGGAAAACTGGCCGCCGCGGCCATTATTCGCGACCTGGAAACCCTTCTTCCAGTCGCCGAGGAACTTGCCGTCGGCCGGATAGGTCACGCGGGCCGCTTCGTGCTTCAGGATATCGTTGGATTGTGCCGGGGAGGGGTTGTTGCGCGTCGCGTTGCAGATCGCGAGCGTCTCGTCGGGCTTGATGCGGGCCTGCCACTCGGGCGAGGCCTTGCCGAAGCTCGACTTGATGTAGGAATCGATGGCCGCCTGGCTCGGGCGGTCCTGGGCGCACGCCTGACCGGCCGCGAAAAGGCCGGCCGCAAGGGTGATGGTGAGCTTCATCATCGTCTGGTCCTCACCGCTTGATCGACGGAACGTTGAGCTCGCTGCCTTCCGCCTGCTTCTGAAGGAAGACGGTCAGGGCCGTAATCGCGTCCGAGGCGTATTCCGGAGCCGGCCAGCGCTGCTGGCGATAGCAGTCCCACAGCCTGTTCTGCATGGTCCGCACGGCGCTCTGCGAAACCCGATAGGTTGGCCACGAACCCATCGTCTCCTGTGCGGTCTTGCTCTTGGCGGAGAAGTCCGGAAGATTCGTCAGGCGGATACGCTTGCCTTGCTGCGCATGGCAGCTGGCGCAGGAAAAGTCATTGACGCCGCCGCGGGTGTAGAACAGCGCTTCGCCGACGGCTGCAGCCTCCTTCTCCTTGGGATGCGAGAGCTGCGGCTGGATCTTCATCCCGGTCGATTTGTTGGCAATGAACGCGACGAGGTCCTCCATGTCGGAGGTGCGGCCGGGAGCCGAGAAACGGCGGGCGATCACGTCCTTGGTGTCGAGGCCCTGGAGCTTCTCCATGCACCAGAGCAGGCGCTGCTCGGTGTCCATCACCCGGTCGGCGTCCGCGAAATGGCGCGGCAGCCTGGCATAGGCGCCTTCGAGCTTGCCTGCCCCTTCGCCGAGGTCGCAGCCTTCGAGCGAGACGTTCTTCGTGCCGCGCGCCTCGCTCCACAGCGCCTCGCCGCGATCGACGGCCAGGAATGCCGGGTTCGAGAACGGGTCCGAGAGCATCTGCCGGTAGCGCTCAAGCTCCTTCTCGGTGTCGTCCTGTGGCGATTGCGCAGCCAAGCGAGCTCCTGCGAAGCCCAAGATGGCCGTCATCACGGCCACCGCCATCAGCGGAATCCTCATCCCTCAGCCCTTTCGTTTCCTCGTCGGCCGCTTATGCTGCGGCTTGGTGCAAAGCCGTTCCAGACTTTACATTCAAAAAAAACAATATAACGATACGTGCAAATGATGTGCGGCGATCGGCCGCTTCGTCAAGCTTTAAAAATCGACCAGTTCCAGGGAGGAACACGCATGAACAAGGGCCTTTCAGGGCTGTCGCGCCGTGATGCCGTGCGGGCTGCGGCCCTGGCTTTCGCCGCCGGGGTGATCGCGCCGCGCCTTGCCTTCGCCGACGAGAAGGCCGTCACGGCCGAGATCAAGAAGCTCTTCGGCGACAGGAAGATGGCCCAGGGCAAGATCAAGCTCGACGTGCCCGAGATCGCCGAGAACGGCCTTGTCGTGCCGGTCAATGTCGAGATCGAGAGCCCGATGACGGAAGCCGACTACGTCAAGGCGGTGCATGTCTTCGCCGACGGCAATCCACAGCCGGGCGTCGTCAGCTACCAGTTCACGCCGGCCTGCGGAAAGGCTTCGGCCGCGACCCGCATGCGCCTCGCGCAGACGCAGGACGTGATCTGCATCGCCGAGATGTCGAACGGCGATCTCTATTCGGCCAAGGCCAACGTCAAGGTCACGATCGGCGGCTGCGGCGGCTGATTCGCCGCCCTCCACCTTGATCAGAAAACCAAGAAGGCGAGGAAACCCATGACCACGAAGCCCACGCCCCGGGTGCGCGTTCCCGCGAAAGCCGCCGCCGGCGAGATGATCGAGATCAAGACCCTGATCTCGCACGAGATGGAATCCGGCCAGCGCAAGGACGCCAAGGGCGAGACCATCCCGCGCAGGATCATCAACAGGTTCTCGGCGAGCTTCAACGGCAAGCCCGTCTTCGCTGCCGACTGGAACCCGGCGATCTCGGCGAACCCCTACCAGTCCTTCTTCTTCAAGGCGGCGGAGTCCGGCGAGTTCACCTTCGCCTGGAAGGATGATGACGGCTCGGAATACACGGCCAAGAGCAAGCTGACGGTGGGCTGACGCCTGCCTTCCGCCCGGCGCGCGCGAGGGCGCGGCGCCGGGCCACTACCTGATAATCCGATCACTTCCCGGGGCGCGGCATGCGCGGGCCCGAAGGATGAGTCATGATCTCGAGACGCGAATTCCTGCAGGCGACCGCCGTCGCCGGGGCATTGACCGTATCCGCCGGGCTGGGGCCGCTCGGGCGCGCCGCTGCCCAGCAGAAGCTCTCGCAGGCCGATATCCTGCGCTTCGACCCGCTCGGCACGGTCACGATCCTCTATCTCGCCGATATCCACGCGCAGCTCATGCCGCTGCATTTCCGCGAGCCTTCGGTCAATCTCGGCGTCGGCGAGGTCAAGGGCCTGCCGCCGCACCTGACCGACGCGGCCTTCCGCGAGTATTTCAAGGTGGCGGCCGGCTCGCCCGACGCCTTCGCGCTGACCTCCGACGATTTCGTCCAGCTCGCGCGCAATTACGGCAGGATGGGCGGTCTCGACCGGGTCGCCACGCTGGTGAAGGCGATCCGCACTGAGCGCGGCGACGACAAGGTGCTGCTGCTCGATGGCGGCGACACCTGGCAGGGCAGCTGGAGCGCGCTCAAGACCAAGGGCCAGGACATGGTCGACGCCATGTCCGCGCTGAAGGTCGATGCGATGACTTCGCATTGGGAGTTCACGCTCGGCGCGGACCGCGTCAAGGAGATCGTCGAGGCTGCCCCCTTCGCCTTCCTCGCGCAGAACATTCGTGACAAGGAATGGAACGAGCCGGTCTTTCCGCCGCGCAAGGTCTTCGAGAAGGGCGGCGTCAAGGTCGCCGTCATCGGCCAGGCCCTGCCGCGCACCGCGGTCGCCAATCCGCGCTGGATGTTTCCGGACTGGGAGTTCGGCATCCGCGAGGAGGAGCTGCAGAAGCAGGTCGAGGAGGCGCGCGCCGAGGGTGCGGGCGTGGTGGTGCTGCTCTCGCATGACGGCTTCGATGTCGACCGCAAGCTCGCCTCGCGGGTGAAGGGCATCGACATCATCCTGACTGCCCACACCCATGATGCGATGCCGGGACTGGTCCGCGTCGGAGATACGGCCCTCGTCGCCACCGGCTCGCATGGCAAGTTCCTCTCGCGGCTCGATATCGCGGTCAAGGACGGCAAGGTTTCCGATATCCGCTTCAAGCTGATGCCGGTCTTCGCTGATGCGATCGCGCCCGATGCCGAGATGGCGGCGCTGATCCGGAAGGCGCGTGAACCCTACGCCGCGGATCTCGCCCGCGAGATCGGCCGCACGGATTCGCTGCTCTATCGGCGCGGCAATTTCAACGGCACCTTCGACGACCTGATCTGCGCCGCGATGATGGAACAGCGCGATGCCGAGATCACGCTGTCGCCCGGCTTCCGCTGGGGCGGCACGCTCCTGCCGGGCGAGCCCATCACCTGGGAGGCGATCACCAACGCCACCGCTATCACCTATCCGAACTGCTACCGGATGGAGATGACGGGCCAGCAGCTCAAGGACGTGCTGGAGGACGTCGCCGACAACATCTTCCACCCCGATCCGTATTTCCAGGGCGGCGGCGACATGGTCCGCGTCGGCGGCATGGGCTACGCGATCGACATCGCCCAGTCGATGGGCAGCCGCATCTCGGAACTCACCCATCTGAAGACGGGGCAGCCGATCGAGGCCGGCAAGCGCTATGTCGTGTCAGGCTGGGCCAGCGTCAACGAAGGCACGCAAGGCCCGCCGATCTGGGATGTCGTGCGCGATCACGTCGCCAAGGCCAAGACCATTTCCCTGAAGCCCAACACCGCGGTGAAGGTCAGCGGCGCCTGATCGCCGCCGTGCCGCACCGCCCCCCGCAATCGGAGGACATGAGACGATGACCTCGCATCGAGACGATCCGGCCCCGAGCCGGCGCCGCTTCCTGGGAGGCGCGGCCCTGGCCGGCGCCGGCCTCGTCACGGCCGGTTCCGCCCGCGCCGAGGCAGGCAAGCCCGATCCCCTGATCACCGACGTCCAGGACTGGAATCGCTATCTCGGCGAAGGGGTCGACAAGCATCCCTATGGCGTGCCCTCGCGCTACGAGAAGAACGTGATCCGGCGCGACGTGCCGTGGCTGACGGCCTCGCCGGAATCCTCGGTGAACTTCACGCCGCTGCACGATCTCGACGGGATCATCACGCCGTCGGGCCTGTGCTTCGAGCGCCACCATGGCGGAATCGCCGATATCGACCCGGCCAATCACCGCCTGATGATCCACGGCCTCGTCGAGAAGCCGCTCGTCTTCACCATGGACGACATCAAGCGGATGCCGCGCGAGAACCGCATCTACTTCCTGGAATGCGCGGCGAATTCGGGCATGGAATGGCGCGGCTCGCAGCTCAATGGCTGCCAGTTCACGCACGGCATGGTCCATAACGTCATGTATACCGGTGTGCCGCTGCGCACGATCCTGGCCGAGGCCGGCCTGAAGCCGAAGGCGAAATGGCTGATGCTGGAGGGCGCCGATTCCTCCGGCATGAACCGCTCGCTGCCGCTGGAGAAGGCGCTCGACGACGTGCTGATCGCCTTCGCCATGAACGGCGAGGCGCTGCGGCCGGAGCAGGGTTATCCGCTGCGCGCGGTCATCCCGGGCTGGGAGGGCAATCTCTGGGTCAAGTGGCTGCGCCGCATCGAGGTCGGCGACATGCCCTGGATGGCGCGCGAGGAGACCTCGAAATATACCGACCTCCTGGCCGACGGGCGCTCGCGCCGCTTCACCTTCTTCATGGATGCCAAGTCGGTCGTCACCAACCCGTCGCCGCAGGCGCCCTTGAAACAGAAGGGCCGCAATGTGCTCTCCGGCCTCGCCTGGTCCGGTCGCGGCACGATCAAGCGTGTCGACGTGACGCTCGACGGCGGCAGGAACTGGCAGAGCGCGCGGATCGACGGGCCGGTGCTCGACAAGTCCCTGACCCGCTTCTACGTCGATTTCGACTGGAACGGCGGGGAATTGCTGGTGCAGTCGCGGGCGATGGACTCCACCGGCTATGTCCAGCCGACCAAGGAGGAGCTGCGCAAGATCCGCGGCGCCAATTCGATCTATCACAACAACGGCATCCAGACCTGGCATGTGAAGCCGAACGGGGAGACCGAGAATGTCGAAATCTCCTAGGATCGCGCTGCTCGCCGGCGCCGCCGGGCTTGCCGTCGCCCTCGTCGGGCCGCTCCTGGCGCAGCCGGCGCAGAAGAACCACGGGCCGGCGAAGCCTCCTCATGCCGCCCCCGCGGCTCCGGCCCCGAAGCTCGGACTCGGGCGCGAGGCGCTGCCTGCGGAGCTCAAGGCTTGGTCCATCGGTGTGCGTCCGGACGGGCAGGGCCTGCCTCCCGGCAAGGGCACGGTGCGGCAGGGCGATGAGCTCTTCCAGGCGCAATGTGCGGCCTGTCATGGCGAGTTCGGGCAGGGCAATGGGCGCTGGCCGGTCCTGGCGGGCGGGCAGGGCTCGCTGAAGGACGATCGGCCGGAGAAGACGATCGGCTCGTTCTGGCCGGACCTCTCCACCGTCTTCGACTATATCCACCGCGCCATGCCCTACGGCAACGCGCAGTCGCTGCAGCCGGACGAGGTCTATGCCCTGACGGCCTATCTCCTCTATCTCAACGACATCGTGAAGGACGAGGATTTCGAGCTTTCGGACAAGAATTTCACCTCGGTCAAGCTGCCCAACGCAGCGGCCTTCTACGACGACGACCGCGAGACGACCGAGAAGTCGTTCTGGGGCAAGCAGCCCTGCATGAAGGACTGCAAGAGCGAGGTGAAGATCACCGGCCGCGCCACGGTGCTCGACGTGACGCCGGACTCCAAGACGGCGCCGAAGGTGGATTGATGGCGGGGCCGCAAGCCGGATCGGGTTGGATGAGCTTCGCGGCCGTGGCGGCGGGGCTCGCCGCAACTCCGGCCCATGCGGCGGCCGACCGGGCGCTCGGGGAATATCTCGCGGCCGAATGCGCGGCATGCCATGTGGGCAGCGCGCCGAAGGCCGGCGCCATCCCGGCGCTTGCTGGCATGCCCGCCGACCAGCTCACCGCGCTGATGATGGCGTATCGGCGCGGCGAGCGCGACAATGCCGCGATGCGCAATGTCGCCAGGCAGCTTTCGGAAGAGGATATCGCGGCCCTGGCCGCCTATTACGAGGGGCTGAAAGCCCCCTGACCGTCGATATGCGGCGGCCAACAGGGAGGAAACGATGACTGACAACGTGTTGATATCGTCGCGCCGCAGCCTGCTCGCGGCCGCCGCTTCCGGCCTCGCGGTCGCGGCCACGTCCGCTGCGGCTGCCCCGAAGGAGCTCAGCCTCGCGGACATCAAGAAGGAAGCCGATGTCGCCTGCGTCTACCATTGCGATTTCGGCGATGCGGCCCGGTTCGACCAGATGCTGACCAATATCGCGAACCATTATTCGGCTTATGGTGCCGATCCCTTCGCGCTGCAGCTCGCCATCGTCGCGCATGGCGCGGGCGTGAAGTTCTTCCTGAAGGATCTCGAGGGGACGAACTGGGCCGGCGACGGCGCCGCGCTGAACTCGTTCGAGCGGGTCGAGGCGCTCGCGAAGAACGGCCTCAAGGTCCATCTCTGCGAGATCACCTTCCAGCGCAACCGGATCGACAAGGCGAAGGCGCGGGATGTCCCCTTCGCCAGCTTCGTGCCTTCCGGCGTCGCCGCGGTCGCCGCGCTGCAGGCGAAGGGCTTCGCCTATCTGAAGATCGGCTGAGGCTGCCATGAGGCTCGATCGGCGAACGGTTCTGCGCTCGGGACTGGCCGCTGCGGCGACGCTGGCGGCGCCGGCCGTGCTCGGCCAGGCGAAGCCGCGCGTCGTGGTGATCGGTGGCGGTGCCGGCGGCGCCACGGCGGCGCGCTATCTCGCCAGGGATTCGAACGGCGCATTGGCGGTGACGCTGGTGGAAGAGAACGAGGTCTATCACACCTGCTTCCACTCCAATCTCTATCTCGGCGGCTTCAAATCCTATGACGAGATCACGCATCGCTACGATGCGCTGACGGGTCGTTACGGTATCGCGCTCGCGCGGGCCCGCGCCATGCGGATCGACCGGGACAAGCGCGAGGTCGTCCTCGCGGAGGGGCAGCGCCTGCCTTACGACCGCCTCGTCGTCTCGCCCGGCATCGACCTCAAATACGATTCCGTGCCCGGCTGGTCGAAGGCGGCCGAGGAGACCATGCCGCATGGCTGGAAGCCCGGCCCGCAGACGCAGCTCATCAAGCAGAAGCTCGATGCCGTGCCCAATGGCGGGACCATCGTGATGATCGCGCCGCCCAACCCCTATCGCTGCCCGCCGGGTCCCTACGAGCGCGCCTCGATGTTCGCCCATGTGCTGAAGAGCACCGGACGGGGCGATGCCCGGATCGTGATCCTCGACCCCAAGGAGAGCTTCTCCAAGCAGGGCGTCTTCCAGGAGGGTTGGGAGAAATATTTCGGCACCATGATCGAATGGCTCGGGCCCAAGGTGCATGACGGCGTCAAGTCGGTGGATCCCGCCACCAACACCGTGGTCACCGGCTTCGAGACCTATCGCGACTGCGCCTTCGTCAATGTCGTGCCGGCACAGATGGCCGGCGAGATCGCCCGCAGCGCCGGGCTCGCGCCCGAGGGCGGCTACTGCGCCATCGATCCGGCGACGATGAAGTCGACCACTGACGCGAATATCCATGTCCTCGGAGACGCCTGCATCGCCGGCGACATGCCGAAATCGGCCTTCGCCGCCAACAGCCAGGCCAAGGTCGCGGCGATGGTGATCCGGGCGGAGCTGACGGGAGCACGCAGCTTCCCGCCGCGCTATCTCAACACCTGCTGGTCGCTGATCGAGACCGACGATGCGATCAAGGTGGGCGGCCGCTACGAGCCGCGCGACGGCCGCATCGCGGCGATCGAAACCTTCGTCTCGCAGAATGGCGAAACCGTCGATCTGCGCCGGCAGAACCAGGCCGAGAACCTCGGCTGGTACGCCGCGATCACGGCCGACATGTTCTCGTGACCGCCCCTTTCGCTCCTTCTCGCAGCTACTTCAGAGGATTTCGCATGAGACTGCTGGTTCCCGCCGCCCTTCTGATCGCCCTGTCCTTTTCGCAGTCCGCCAACGCGCAGGACGCGGCGGCTGGCGAACGCTCCTTCAATAAGTGCAGGGCCTGCCACCAGGTCGGCGAGACCGCGAAGAACGGCGTCGGACCGGAGTTGAACGGACTGTTCGGGCGTCATACCGGCGCGGTCGAGGGCTACAGCTACTCCGCTGCCAACAAGGGCGCCAACATCACCTGGGACGAGGCGACCTTTGCCGCATACATCAAGGACCCCAGGGCGAAGATTCCCGGCACGAAGATGGTTTTCGCCGGCATCAAGAACGAGAAGGAGGTCGTGGACCTGACCGCGTTCCTGAAGCAGTTCGGCCGGGACGGGAAGAAAATGTAGTCAGCGGCAGGAGGCCACGCGCCGGAAAGCGCGGTAACGCGAGGGCGTATCCTCCCGCGCCAGCCTGCGCGTCAGCCTCCCGCTGCAAAGCGCGGGCTGCCATAGGGATAGTAGTCCGCCAGCGTGAGATTTTCGTAGGCGAGTGCGTCGAGATGCACCGTGCCCATGAAGGGTTCGGGCGGCTCGACCAGGAGGATCGTCGGCGCAAAGCCGCTATCGTCGAAGCCCCGGCGGAAATGCACGCGCGATTTGATCGCGATCACATCGAAATCCCGGGCTTCGAGCCCGAGCTGCCAGAGTTCCGCAGGCTCGATGATCTGGACGAGATAGGGGCTGAGCACCAGCACATTGCCCTTGCCGAATTCGACGCAGATCCAGTCCTTGCCATGGCCGCGCGCAGTCGTTGCCGGCCCCACGGATCGCAGCGTGCCGGAGATGCGGACGGGCGCACCGGCCGATTCGTCGAAGAGGCCGCCGATCTCCGCATCGAAGGCGTCGCCCGGCTTCGCGCCGGACGCGATCACGGAGCGAACCGCCTCGGGTGAGGCGATCGTGGCGACCAGGGTACGCTCGAGCTTTTGCGCCACGATCTCCTGGAGAAGCCAGGTGGCGTAGCCCGAGCGGTCGCTGTAATCGGCGAGCACGACAGGCGCCTTGCCGTCCGTCACCGCTGTGCGTGCCAGCGCGACGGCTTCCTTCGTCGTGTGGATCTTGACGGTATCCAGCAGCGCCTGGCGCCGGCGCCAGATCCATTCCGCCATGTCGCGCAGGATGCGCTCGGCAAGGTGGGGGTCGCCATTGGTCAGCACCTGCAGCGACATCCCGGCATCGGGGACGTCGGACCAGGGAAAGCCGAAGAACACGTTGACGAAGACATCGGGCTCGCGCGCCTCCCAGATCAGCGCGCGCTGGATGAGGTCGGACCAGGGCGAGGCACCGGTCCACATCACCACTGTCGGCGCGATGATCGGGATGCGCAGGGTGCGATGCACCGGCTTGAAGCTGCCGCGGATCGCCCGGACCAGCATGCGCGCCGCGCGCTCGCCCTGCAGATGCATGTCGTAATGCGGGAAGTATTTCACGCAGAACGCCATGTCGGCCTGCGCCAGGAAGTCCTCGTCCTCGTTGCCGTGCGGGTCGAAGGTCGCGGTGATGAAGGCCTTGTCTCCCACCACCTCGCGGACGCGACGGGCGATATCGGCCTCCGGCTTCGGCACCCCGCGCACGGCGAGCGCACCATGGAGCGCGAGATAGACGCCGTCGAATTGCGGCTGCGCCTTCAGCTCCGCGATCATGATGCCCATGAAATGCTCGTAGGCATCCTCGGTCACCCAGCCCGAGCC
The DNA here is from genome assembly GCF_053644975.1 of Allobosea sp. NPDC055353. Lineage (NCBI taxonomy): Bacteria > Pseudomonadati > Pseudomonadota > Alphaproteobacteria > Hyphomicrobiales > Alloboseaceae > Allobosea > Allobosea sp. NPDC055353. The sequence continues at coordinate 511,517 of NZ_JBSHMC010000001.1, forward strand.
CGTTCCGGTCCGCGGCCAGAGCGGCGAGGTGATGCCGATCAGCTCGACATTCTCGAACTCGCTGATGACCTGCACGAAGCCACCCATATAGCCCTTGGGATCGGTGGCGAGCAGGTCTTCGCCGGAGGCCGGAGATCCCGGATAGATGAAATCCTCCCGCGTCGTGTCGTTTGGAAGGAACGTCACCGTCTCATGAGCGAACTGGAGAACGGCGATCCGAAGCTTGGAATGTGTCACAGCGGCCTGACGTCGTAGAATTGGGCGAAACCGATACGCATGCCGGTGATCCCGCGATAGGCCGTCTTTTCATAATAGGCGCCGAGCGGGATATAGGGCACGTCGATGAAGAACTGCTTCTGGATCTCGGCACAGATCGCCTTCTGGGCCGCGGCATCCTTGGCGGCGAACCAGTCGAGTCTGAGCTCTTCGAGGCGCGGCGATGTAGGCCAGCCGAACCAGGCCTTGTCGCCATTGCCGCGGATGCCGAGCTGGCTGGCGGGATCGAAATTATTGGTGCCGTTCAGGTAGGTGAGGAAGATGCTCCAGCCACCTTTGTCGACCGGCTGCCGGCTGGCGCGGCGCTGGACGACCGTGCCCCAGTCGGTCGAGACCAGCTCGACATTCATGCCGGATTTCTGCAGGGCATCGGCCGCCACGGCCGCGAGCGCATGGGTCGAGGGGTAGTCGGTCGGATCGAGCAGCACGACGCGCTCGCCCTTGTAGCCGGCCTCTGCCAGGGCGCGTTTGACGGCGGCGAAATCGCGCTTGCCGACCAGCACCTCGGTCCCGGCCGTCGTCGCCATCGGCGTATCCGGGCTGAAGACGCCGACATGATCCTTCCAGAGCGAGCGCTCGTCCCCGGCAACCGCCGTCATGCACTCGCTCTGGTCGATGGCACCGAGCAGCGCCCGCCGGATCGCCGGATTGTCGAAGGGCGGATGCAGCGCGTTGAAGCGCAGGCAGCCGATGCCGCCGGCCGGGTCAAGCCCCTCCAGCTTGAGGCCCGATTTGCCTTTCAGCGCACCCTGAAGATCGGGCGTCGGGTTCTGCCACCAGTCGATCTCGCCGTTGCTGAGCGCATTCGCGGCCGTTTGCGGATCGGGGATGATATGCCATTCGATCCGCTCGAAATGCGCGTGCTTCGGGCCCGCGGTGAAGGTGGCGGAGCCATCGGCGCGTGGAACATAATCGGAAAACCGCTCATAGACGGTCAGCGCACCCGGGACGCGCTCATCGGCCCTGAAGCGGAACGGTCCGCTGCCGATCATCTCGGTGACCTGCTTGTTGGGGTCGGTGACGGCAAAGCGCTCGGGCATGATGCAAGGCATCGAGGTACCCGTCTTGCCGAGCGCCGCCGGCAGCAGCGGGAAAGGCCGCTTGAGCCGGAACTTCACGACACGGTCGGATTCGGCCGAGAGCTCGTCGGTCGCATCCATCAGGGCGCGGCCGAAGGCGTCGCGTGCCGAGAAACGGCGAATGCTCGGCACGACGTCCTGCGCGCGGACCGGTTCGCCATCATGGAAGCGCAGGCCCTCGCGCAGCGTCAGCCGCCAGAGCTTGCCATCGTCTTCGACCGTATGGCCGGCCACCATCTGCGGCTCGAAACCGTAGGCGGCGTTCTGGCCGTAAAGCGTATCGAAGACGAGGTAGCCGTGATTGCGCGTCACGGTCGCCGTCGTCCAGACCGGGTCGACGATCGCGACGTCCGATTCCGGAATGAATTTCAGCAGTTTCGTCGGCTGCGCGAGAGCCGGCTTTGCTATCGCGGAAACTGCAGCACCCGCAGCGACACCCAGGAATGTCCGACGCTTCATGCCGTGAACCCTCTGCCGAGGAGATGGAAAGGACGCTTAAGGCCGCGTCGCTGCAATCCCAATGCGTCGATCCTAGAATGGCCGAAATGACGGACGCAAGCGCTTTGGCCCTGCTCCGAGCGCGGGAGCGACCTCACGGAAGTGGCGCATGCAATCTGGATCACCGGCGATCGGCAGGACTTTCGGGCGCTGATATGCGGGTCTCGGTCGCTTGCTGGACCTAATCGCAGGCAGGCCATGCCCCGGGGCCTGACTGAGTGCATTTGTCGCTCTGCCCGTTCTCAGGCATTGAAACGTGCCGCGCCCTCGCCAAAGTCGGCCTTCAAACGGCATTGCCGAGAATCGAAGTTCGCTCATCGGGCGACAATCGAATCGTGATGAACGTAAGCCAACAACGCGGTTCATGAACCGTTGAGGCGTTGGCGCGTTTAATGTGGGCGGATCAAGGAGAAAACATATGCGCAAATTCCTCGTACTTGCTGCCCTGGGCCTCGGCGTCTCGCTGGCCGCCCCGGCGATGGCTTCGCAAGAACTGCCGGCGTCGACGGCGCAGCGACTGGATAAGCAGGACGCAGAATACACATGGTCGGCTGCTGCCGAGCGGCGGCACATGATCATGCGCGAAACCCAGCGGCAGCAGCGCTATGGTCGCGGCGGCTACGGCTATGGCCCCCGTCATGGCTATGGCCGGGGCTATGGCTATGGTCCGCGCCCGGGCTACGGGCCGCGCCCGGGCCATTATCGCCGTCATCCTGGCTGGTAAGCGGCTCTCGCCGACCAAATTCCCGATGATCAGCGGCCCGGAAACGGGCCGCTTTTTTGTTGCCCGTCAGGTTGCTTGCGACGCGAAAGCGGACTTCTCGTCACTGTCCTGCCGCCGCAGGATGTCGTGTTCCTGGCGGACGATCTCGCCGATCTGCATGAAATGCGCTGCCAACGGATTCGTCTTGCGCCAGACCAGGCCGATGCTGCGCTTCGGCCGCGGCTCCGCCAGCCGGGCGATACTCACCTCGACGGCGGAGGTTTCGGCGGCCACCGCCATTTCCGGGATCAGCGTCACGCCCATTCCGGCCCCGACCATGCGCACCAGCGTCGCGAGCGAACTGCCTTCCATCGGGTCCTGCGACAGGCCGGGCGCCATGTTGCAGAAGGCGAGCGCCTGATCGCGGAAGCAGTGGCCTTCCTCCAGCAGCAGCAGACGCATCGCGCGCAGGCTCTCGATGCCGGGCGGCGGCTTGCGCCGGTCGGCCAGAGGCCGGACGAGGACGAATTCCTCGTCGAACAGCGGATGATCCCGCAAGGAAGGCTCGGAGACGGGCAGCGCCATCACGGCGATATCGAGGCCTCCGGTGATGAGGTCCTCCGTCAGCTTGCCGGTCACCGCTTCGCGCGGGCGCAGATCGACGGCCGGAAAGCGCTCCGCCAGACGCCGGATCACCGCAGGCAGCAGATAGGGCGCGACCGTCGGGATCATGCCGATGCGCAGCCGGCCGCCGAGCGAGGGGCTCGAAGCCCGCGCCAGATCGGCCAGTTCGTCGACCGAGCGCAGGATCTGCTGCGCCCTTGCGGCGAAGGCCTCGCCAAGGCTGGTCAACCGGATCTGCCGGCGGTCGCGCTCGACCAATTGCGCGCCGAGCAGGTCCTCCAGATCCTTGATTTGCAGCGACAGGGCCGGCTGGCTGATGGCGCAGGCATCCGCAGCCCGGCCGAAATGGCGGTGCTGCGCCAGGGCCGCGAAATAGCGCAGATGCTTGATCGATATCATTTGGAAAAATTATCGTAGTGATTTGAAAATTCAAGTTCTCATTATAATAGCTTTTCCCTAGAACCATTCGAATGGAACGGCGCGGCGTTTGCGCGAGCAGATGCGGGACGCGCTGTCGTCCGGCACGAGGCGGCGGTCGCCTTCCGGAAACGACCCAATTCAGCAAGCTCCGAAGGGGGACATCATGGACGGTGGTGACGTGAAGACGGCCGGCAAGTGCCCGGTCATGCATGGCGGGATGACCCAGACCGGCGGCTCCGTCACCAGCTGGTGGCCGAACGCGCTGAACCTCGACATCCTCCACCAGCAGGACAGCAAGACCAACCCGCTCGGCAAGGGTTTCAACTACCGCGATGAGCTGAAGAAGCTCGATGTCGCGGCGCTGAAGAACGATCTCCGCGCGCTGATGACCGACAGCCAGGATTGGTGGCCGGCCGACTGGGGCAGCTATGTCGGCACCATGGCGCGCATGACCTGGCATGCCGCCGGCACCTATCGCATCTCCGACGGCCGCGGCGGAGCCGGCACCGGCAACCAGCGCTTCGCCCCGCTGAACTCCTGGCCGGACAACGCCAATACCGACAAGCCGCGCCGCCTGCTCTGGCCGATCAAGAAGAAATACGGCAACCGCGTCAGCTGGGCCGATCTGATCGCGCTCGCCGGCACGATCGCCTATGAGGTCGCCGGCCTGAAGACCTTCGGCTTCGCCTTCGGCCGCGAAGACATCTGGCACCCTGAGAAGGACATCTACTGGGGCGAGGAGAAGGAGTGGCTGGCGCCGAGCGACAACCGCTATGGCGACGTCGCCAATGCCAAGACGCTGGCGAACCCCCTGGCGGCGGTTCAGATGGGCCTGATCTACGTCAATCCGGAAGGCGTGAACGGCAAGCCGGACCCGCTCAGGACCGCCGCGATGATGCGCGAGACCTTCGCGCGCATGGCGATGAATGACGAGGAGACGGTGGCGCTGACCGCCGGTGGCCACACCATCGGCAAGAGCCATGGCAATGGCGATGCGGCCAATCTCAGCCCGGCGCCGGAAAGCGGCTCGCTCGAGGACCAGGGCCTTGGTTGGATGAACCGCAAGGGCCGTGGCATCGGCCGCGACCAGGTCGTCAGCGGTATCGAGGGCGCCTGGACAACCCATCCGACGCGCTGGGACAACGGCTTCTTCGAGATGCTGCTCGGCCATGACTGGGAGCTGCGCAAGTCGCCGGCCGGCGCCTGGCAGTACGAGCCGGTCTCGATCGCCGACGCGGACAAGCCGGTCGACGTCGAGGACGCCTCGATCCGGCACAACCCGATGATGACCGATGCCGACATGGCCCTGAAGGTCGATCCCGCCTACCGCGCGATCTCGGAGCGCTTCCTCAACGATTTCGATGCGTTCTCGGATGCCTTCGCCCGCGCCTGGTTCAAGCTGACCCATCGCGACCTCGGCCCGGCCTCGCGCTATTTCGGCCCGGACGTTCCGTCCGAGGAGCTGATCTGGCAGGACCCGGTCCCGGCCGGTCGCGTCGGCTACGATGTTGCAGCGGTCAAGGCGAAGATCGCGGCCAGCGGCCTCTCGACGGCCGATCTGGTCTCGACCGCCTGGGACAGCGCCCGCACCTTCCGCGGCTCCGACAAGCGCGGCGGCAGTAATGGCGCCCGCATCCGCCTGGCGCCCCAGAGGGACTGGGCCGGCAACGAGCCGACGCGCCTGGCGAAGGTTCTCGCGGTGCTGGAGCCGATCGCAGCCGCGACCGGCGCGAGCGTTGCCGACGTCATCGTGCTCGCCGGCAATGTCGGGGTCGAGAAGGCGGCGAAGGCTGCCGGCTTCGACGTGACCGTGCCCTTCGCGCCGGGCCGTGGCGACGCGACTGACGCGCAGACCGATGCGGCTTCCTTCGCCCCGCTGGAGCCCCTCGCAGACGGCTTCCGCAACTGGCAGAAGGAATCCTATGTCGTCACCGGCGAGGAGATGCTGCTCGACCGCGCCCAGCTGCTCGGCCTGACGGCGGCTGAGATGACGGTTCTGCTCGGCGGCATGCGCGTGCTCGGCACCAACCATGGCGGCACGAAGCATGGCGTGTTCACCGACCGCGTCGGTGCGCTGACCAGCGACTTCTTCGTCAACCTCACCGACATGGCCTACGCTTGGGTTCCGACGGCGAACGGCCTCTACGAGATCCGCGACCGCAAGACCGGCGCGGTGAAGTGGACGGCGAGCCGCGTCGACCTCGTCTTCGGCTCGAACTCGGTGCTGCGTGCCTATGCCGAGGTCTATGCCCAGGACGACAATGCCCGGAAATTCGTCGACGACTTCGTCGCGGCCTGGGCCAAGGTGATGAACGCCGACCGCGCCGATCTGGCCTGAGCCGGATCGGCGCGAGCACTGCACGGACATCAGCCCCGCCGGCCCAGCCGGCGGGGCTTTCTGTTGGGAGTGCCATGGCGGACGGGCTGAAGCAGCTGTGAGCCGCCAGCGCCGTCATTGCGAGCGCAGCGAAGCAATCCAGGGGGACTTGGCTGGATGGCCTCACCCAGTCTCCCTGGATTGCTTCGTCGCTTCGCTTCTCGCAATGACGGTTCAGTTGGGTCGGGAGTTGCGCTAGAGAGGCGAACCCGCTGCGGAGGGCGTCGTCCTTGCGTATCATCGTCGAGCGTGCGCTGCGCCAGAACTGGGAGCGCCTGTTCTCCTATGCGCTGCGCCTGAGCGGCAATCGCGACGGCGCGGCCGATCTCCTGCAGTCCTGCGCGACCAAGGCGCTTGCCGCTTCACCGCCTGAAGAAGGCGAGCGCGTCCGGGCCTGGCTCTTCGCGATTCTGCGCAATATCTGGATTGACGAGCATCGCCGCGGGGCAGTCAGTGCCGGCGCTGCCGAGGAGGCGCTCGAAGACGAGCAATGGCGGCATGACGACCGGATGATCGCGGTCATCACCGTCCGGCAGGCGCTGGAGCGTCTCGAACAGCCCTATCGCGAGGTGATCGAACTGGTCGATCTCGCCGGCTTCCGCTATGGCGAGGCGGCGGATATCCTGGGCGTGCCCGCGGGAACCGTGATGAGCCGCCTCAGCCGGGCGCGGCTTTTGCTTCTGAATGCGATCGAGGGCGGGACCGTCCGCCCCTTCGCCGCGCGGCAGCGCAAACATGCTGGCAATTAAGTGACCGAACCCGAACGCCTCTCTTGGACCATGCTCAACGCCTATGTCGATGGCGAGCTGGAGCCCGATCAAGCCGCGAAGGTTGCGGCAGCCCTCGCGGACGATCGCGCGGCTGCCGCGCAGGTCGCGACGCTGACGCGGCTGCGGGCGGCGGTGAAAGCCGCATCGCCCATGCCGGCGCCACCGCCCTTGGCTCTGCCGCGAGCCCGCCCGCGCATGTCGCGCTGGGCACCCTGGGCCGCGGCTGCCTGTCTCGCTCTGCTCGTCGGCGCGGCCTCGCTCGGTATCGGCCTGCGGACAGCGAGTGATTCATCGCTCTCCGCTGCGATCGCCGCACATCAGCTCTGGCTCGCCCAGAGCCCGCCCGACACGACGCCCCGCCTTGGCGTCGAGCTCGCCGGTGCCGAAGCTGGCGCCTTGCCCGATCTGTCGCTTGCCTCGCTTCGCCTTGTGCATCTCTCGCTCGACCCGGCGGGGCGCCGTGGCGGCGGTATGCTCGCTGGCTATGTCGGACCGAATGGCTGCCGCGTCGGCCTCTGGATCGCGCCGGTCGAGGCGGCGCTGCCACAGCAGCCGGCCGTGCAGGATCGCGATGGCCTCCTGGTTCGTGCATGGCGGGGGGAGCGCGCGAGCTATGCCTTGCTCGGGCGCGGCATCGATCCGGCCCGCCTCGACGGCATCGCCGCGCTGGTCGCAAGGATCACGCGCGACGAGCCCGGCGTCCCGCGCGAGCAGGTCGCGGCGCTGGCCGAGGCCCGCAGTGTGGGGCCGGCCTGCCTCGGCTGAAAAAAGATTCTCTCGGCTTGGAATAAATCGAAGAGCTGATGCGTCGTCTCCAGTGAGGAATATGTCCTCGGGAGAAACGCCATGCTCAACGAAGCAGACCTGCGCGATGGCGCAGCCGCTACCGATGCCGTGCCTGCTGCCGGCGCCCTTGATACCCCCCGTACATCGCGACGTCTTCTGCTCGGCGGCAGCCTCGCTGCGCTGGGCTTAGCTGCCGGCGGCCTGCCGCGCCTGTCCATGGTCTCGCCTGCTGCCGCACAGGGCGCAGCGCCGGCCGCCGCGCCGCCCAAGGGACCGCAGCCCTTCGACTATCCCGGCAAGGACAAGGGCCTGACCCTGCTCGGCGACCGCCCCCTCGTCGCCGAGACGCCCGCGAACCTGCTCGACGACGACACCACGCCGATCGCTAAATTCTTCGTCCGCAATAACGGCCAGATCCCGGAGCCGATCAAGGATGTCGACGGCTGGCAGCTCAAGATCGAGGGTGAGGTCGACAAGCCGCTGACCCTGACGGTCAAGGAGCTGAAATCCCGCTTCAAGCCGCACACCTTCCGCATGGTGCTGGAATGCGGCGGCAATGGCCGCTCCTTCTATTCGCCGGCGGCGCGCGGCAACCAGTGGACGAACGGCGGCGCTGGCTGCGCCGAATGGACCGGCGTGCGCCTCGCCGACGTGCTGAAGGCGGCGGGTCTGAAGACCTCCGCCAAGTTCACCGGCCATTACGGCGCCGATCCGCATCTCTCCGGCGACACCACCAAGGATGCGGTCTCGCGCGGCATGCCGATCGAGAAGGCGCTGGAGCCGCATTGCCTGATCGTCTGGGCGATGAATGGCGAGCCGCTGCCGCATATCCATGGCGGCCCGCTGCGCCTCGTGGTACCCGGCTGGCCGGCCTCGCTCTCATCGAAATGGCTGAACCGCATCCTGGTGCGGGCGACGCCTCATGACGGGCAGGGCATGGGCGGCACCTCCTATCGCGTGCCCACCGTCCCGATCGTTCCGGGTTCGAATGCCGACGGCAAGACCAACTTCGCCGACCTGACCTCGATGCCGGTGCGCTCGATCATCAGCGCGCCCGCCAACGGGGCCCGCCTGCCGGCGGCGACGCGCGAGGTTGCCCTGCGCGGTGCCGCCTGGGCCGGCGACCACGAGGTCGCGAAGGTCGAGGTCTCCTTCGATGCCGGCCAGCGCTGGCATGCCATGAAGCTGGCCAAGCCGAAGAACCGCTATGACTGGGTGCGCTGGACCGGCAAGGTCAAGCTGCCGAGCGACGGCTATTTCGAGCTCTGGGCCCGCGCGACCGATTCCCGTGGCGTCGCTCAGCCGCATGTCGCGACGAACTGGAACCCGCAGGGCTACGGCTCCAACCCGCTGCATCGCATCGCGGTCCTGGTGGGCTGACGATGGTGCTCGCGCAATCGCTTCGGATGGCCGCTCTCGCGGCCATCCTCCTCGCCCCCTCCGCCGGTTTCGCCCAGGAGGAGACGCCTGAAACGCTGCCCGATTTCCCCGGCCGCGAAGAGACCTTCGGCTATTGCATCGGCTGCCATTCGATGACGGTCGTCGGCCGGCAGGGCATGGATCGCACCCGCTGGGACGAGACGCTCAACTGGATGACCGAGAAGCATGGCATGCCGGAGCCTGATCCGGAGATGCGCAAGACCCTGCTCGATTATCTCGCCCAGGCCTTCCCGCCGAAGGCGCCGGCCCAGGGCGGCGGCTGGGTCAACCCTTTCGCTCCCAAGCAATAGGATCCTCTCGAAATGAAGTTCGCAGTCCTCGCCGGCGCCGCCCTGCTCGTGGCCGCCGTCCAGCCCGCTCGCGCCCAGGACGCCGCTGCCGGCGAGAAGGTCTATGCCCAGTGTCGCGCCTGCCATCAGGTCGGTGAAACCGCCAGGAACATGGTCGGCCCCGCCCTCAACGGCGTCATCGGCCATAAGGCCGGAGCACGCGAAGGCTACAGCTACAGCGCGGCGATGAAGGATTCCGGCCTCACCTGGAACGAGGCGACCTTCGCCGAATACATCCAGAACCCGCGCGCCAAGGTGCCGGGCACCAAGATGATCTATGCCGGGCTCAAGGACGAGAAGCGCATCGCCGACCTCATGGCCTATCTCAAGCAGTTCGACGACGCCGGCAAGAAGGCTGAGTGACGACGTTCCGGTGCCGGACCTCGTGAGATGGTCCGGCTGCGGCCTGCTCAGAGGCAGGCGGCGATGGCGTCGAGCTGTGCCCGCAAGGCCGGGCCGGAGGCGGGGAAACGGCCTTCCAGCGCTGCCGTTCCGATGGTGAAGCCTGCTGCGCCACTGCGGCGGATCGCTTCGATCTGCTCGGGGCGCTCAATCGAACCGGCGACAAGGACGGGCTTGTCCGTCGCAGTGCAGACCGCCGCGATGAGCGCTTCCACATCCGTATGCGAGCGATAGGCCAGCAGATCGAGCCCATCGACGCCGTCCCGAGCGGCGATGGCACGGGCGCTGCCGGCGATCTCGGCGACGGAGCCTTCCAGAATGCTCGGGTGCCCTGAAACGCGCCCGGCAAAGGGGTAGTAGCGGATGCCGGTGCCGCGCAGCAGCGGCAGCACGTCCTCGGCATGGGTCCCACCGAGCAGGTTGTCGACGCCGAGATCGATCGCCGCTCTCACCGAGGCGATTTCGCTGACGCGATCGAGCGAGACGACTTCGAGATAGCTCGTTGCGCCGCCGGCCTTGATCAGCCGGTGGACGGTCCGGAGTTCGGCGAAGGGCAGGCCGATATCCTTGAAGCCGATATGGCGGATGCCGGCCGCCAATGCGGTCGCGACATGGTCGATGGCCTCCGGCACCGTCCGGTCATGGCGCGTCAGCATGAAGATGAAGTCGAGCCGGTTCATGGCTTCCTCACGGAGCTGAGCCTTCAGGCATGCCACAGGTTTCGAGCGGAGAGGAGACCGGCTCCTCGCCATCTGCTCAGGCCATGACCAGCCCGCCATCGACATGGAGCACCTGGCCCGTGACGAAGCGGCTCCACTCGCTGGCGAGGAACAGGACTGGCCCCGCCACATCCTCCGGCGTCGCGATACGGCGCAGGGGCGTCTGCGCGATCAGCATCTCGCGCACCTCTTCCGGCGTCGCCGCGCTCGCCTGCGTCGGATAGACCAGCCCCGGCGCGACGCAGTTGACGCGGATGCCGAGCGGGCCGAGCTCGGCCGCGAGATTGCGGCTGAAGCCGACAAGCGCCGCCTTGGCGGTGGTGTAGTCGTGATAGGGAATGCTCGGCCGCGTCACCAGATCGCTGGCGAGATTGACGATGGCCCCGGCGCTGCGGCGCTGGAGCAGCGGCAGCATCGCGCGGCTCACCGTATAGGCCGCCTTCACTGCGCCCTCGAACTGCTGCTCGTAGGCCGCCCAGGGCGTCTCCCAGAAACGGGCGCGGTTGTCCGGATCGAAGCGATAGGGCGCGAAGGCGTTGTTGACGACGACGTCGAGCCGGCCGACCTCCTCCGCGATGCGCGTCGCCATGGCGGCAACAGCCTCGGGCGAGGTGACATCGGCTGCGATGGCGAGCGCTTCGCCACCGAGCTTTCGGCATTCCGCGGCGACGGCCTCGGCGGCCGCCTCGTTCGTCCGGTAGTTGACGATGACGATCCCGCCCTCGGCCGCGAAGGCTTTCGCGATCGCGGCCCCGATGCCGCGGCTCGCGCCGGTGATGAGGATGGCCCGGTCGCGGAATTTCACGGCGCGCCATCCTTCGCCGGGATCAGGTCGCTCTTCACGACCGCCTTCATGTCGATCTGGCTGCGGATCAAGCCGAGGCTTCGGAACGTGTCGGCGCCCTTCTGCAGGGCTTCGAGATCGAAGCGGCCGAGGCCCTCGCGCTCGGTGGTCGCCGAGACGCTCGACGCATTGCGCAGCTTGATGATCTCGAGGTTCACAGCCTCGTCGCGGCCGTTGATGGCGCGGGTGACGGCGATGCGCGCGGCCTCTTCGGGCTTGGCGATCATCCAGGCGGCGGAGTCGCGATAGGCGGCGAGGAAGCGCTTCAGCAGCGGCTTGTTCTGCTCGTAATAGCTCTCCTTCACGACGAAGATGTCGCTCGGCAGGTTGAGCTGGTCGCGGACCTCGATGACGTTGGCCTCGCCCAGTCCCTTGGCGCGGGCGACGAGCAGGCCGGTATCAGTGGCAGCGGTGGCATCGACGGCGCCTTGCATCAGCGGCGCGAAATTGAGCAGCCCGGTCGGCTGGATCGTGACGTCCTTCTCGCTCAACCCCACCTGATGCAGCAGCACGAGCAGATTCTGGTAGGTGCCGCTGGCGAGGCTGTAGACGCCGATGCGCTTGCCCTTGAGATCGGCGGCCGTGCGGATGCCGCTGCTCTTCAGCGCGACGACGTTGAAGACGTTCTGGGGATAGATGTTGTAGATCGCAACGAGTTTCTCGCCCTTGTCGAGCGCGAGATAGAGCGCGGCCGGATCGGTGAAGGCGACATGTGCTTGCCCAGCGATCAGGGTCTGCAGCGCCGCGCCGCCGCCATTGCCGGGCACGTAGTCGAGCGCGATGCCCTTGGCCTTGAAGAAGCCCTTGTCCGGCTCGGCCAGCAGATTGGTGATCTCGCTGATCGGCTGGCTCCAGCCGGCGACGGTGACCTTGTCGAGCGGCTGAGCTGCTGCTGGCGCCGCAGCCAAGCAGGAGAGGGCGAGCAGGAAGAAGGCGCGCAGCGCGGACATGGGGATCTAGCCTTTCGAGAAACGGTGCAGGACGCGGCGCTCGATCAGGCGCACGGCCTCGTAGAGCAGCATTCCAAGGGCGGTGATGACGATGAAGAGCGCGAAGATCAGGCTCGAATCCATCACGCTCTGCGCGGCGATGATCGAGGCGCCGAGCCCGATCCGCCCGCCGATGAACTCGCCGACCACGGCGCCGACCAGCGCCAGCACGACGGCGACGCGCAAGCCAGCCATGATGACGGGAAGCGCCGCCGGCAGCTTGAGGCGCAGCAGGATCTGGAGCCGGCCGGCGCCGAGCATGCGGAAGAGCTCGCGCCGGGGGGCATCGACCTCGCTGATCCCGGTCAGCGTGTTCTCCATCAGCGGGAAGAAGCAGATCAGCGCGGTGATGACGACGGTCGGCGTCATGCCGAAGCCGAACCAGATGATGAAGAGGGGCCCGAGCGCGAGCTTCGGCACGAGCTGGCTCGCCAGCACATAGGGCCGCAGCAGGCGGCTGAGCGCCGGGAATTCCGCGAGCAGGATGCCGACACCCAGCCCGACGATGGCGCCGATGCCGAGGCCCAGCGCCATCTCGGCGGCGGTCATCGCCAGATGCGGCCAGAGCCTGCCGGTCGCGATCTCGCTCCACAGCGTTGCGAGCACGCTGGAAGGCGCAGGCAGCACGAGCGGCGACAGGCCGCCGAGCCGGCACCAGGCTTCCCAGCCGGCGAGCAGGATGACAAGCAGCAGCAGCGAGGGCAGGCGCGCGATCATGCCGCCGGCCTCCGAATGACGGCGGCTGCTCCGTCCATGGCATCGCGTAATTCGCGGCAGGCGGCGATGAAGCCGGGCGCATAGCGCATGTCGCGGTGGCGCGGGCGGGCCAGCTCGATCCGGCGCACATGCGCAACCCGGCCGGCTTCCATCACAGCGACCTTGTCGGCGAGATAGACGGCCTCACCGATATCATGCGTGACGAAGAGCGCGGTTGTGCCGTTGAGCGCGCAGAGCCGCAGCAGGTCGTCCTGCAATTCCTCACGCGTCAGGGCGTCGAGCGCGGCGAAGGGTTCGTCGAGCAGCAGCAGGTCGGGATTGCCGACCAGAGCGCGGGCGACCGCGACGCGGCTCTGCTGCCCCCCGGAAAGCTCGGCCGGGCGGCGCCTGGCGAAATCCGCGAGGCCGACACGCTCCAGCAGGTCGAGCGCCGCGTCCTTGTCGGCGATGGTCGGGCGGCGCTTCAGCGAGACCGGCAGCAGGACGTTGTCGAGCGCGCTCAGCCAATCGAGCAGGGTCGGCGCCTGGAAGACGAAGCCGGCGCGCGGACTCGGGCCGGCCAGCGCCTCGCCGGCGATGCGGATCGCGCCCTCGCTCGGCATCAGCAGGCCGGCGGCGAGTTTGAGGAGGGTGGTCTTGCCGCAGCCGCTGCGGCCTAGCAGGCAATGGATTTCGCCGCGCGGGATCGACCAGTCGACCGCGTCGACGACGGCCGGGCCGGTTGCATCGTAGCGGTAGCTCGCCCGCTCGATCGTGACGAAACCGGGCTTGGGCTGCTCAGTCGACATAGGGCGCAAACCCTTCTGCCGCGGCTTCGGCTGATTGTTCGATCTCGGTAAAGGTGACGAGGTCGAGCAGACTGAAGCGTCCGTCATGATGCCAGCCGGCCTCCGGCGCGGTCATCCGGCCGAGCGGAGCGATGCGGCTGACGCCGATTGCGCCAAGCTGCTCGGAAAGTCGGAACAGCCGCTCGGGAGATGCGGCAACGCCCGCCGTCTGGAGGAAGCTGCGATAGGGCGCGACGAGGGCGGGGACCTCGTCGAGGCTGTCGATCGCGACCAGTTTGAGCGTGCGGTTCAGCCCGGTCGGGCTCAGGGCTTCCGGCGCCTCGACATGGACGACGCTCCAGGGATCGGCAGGCTCACCGAGAAGTTCCGCCGCTCCCTCCATCGCACGGGTTTCCTGCGCGCCGCGCCATGATGCGATCGAGGAGGCCTCGCCTTGCGAAAGCACGCGGCGCGGATGGCGCGAGGCGAGGGCGGCGAGTTCCTGCGCGACGTAGCGGGAGAACTCTGCAGGGCTGACCTTTCCGCCGCGTTCGACGAAGAGCATCTGCGGGGAGTAGCAGCCCTGCTGTTCGTAACGGATGACATCATGGGCGGCGAGCCGGGCCAGGGCAGGGGCCTTGCGGCTGTCGAGCGCCTCGCGCGCGATCACGCCGAAGCCGATCTTGTGGCCATGCGGCAGGAAGCGCGTCCTGATCGGCAGCTTGGCGCGCAGCGCGGTGAGTGTCTCGTTGCCGCCATAAGCCATGACGGTGTCGGCCTCGCGCATGAAGACCGGCTCGGCCGCCGCTTCGCCGCCCTTCCACCAGACGATGGCGAGGCATTCGCCGATCTCGGGGTCGATCTCGGCGAGGAGGCTGGCGAACCAGCCGGCTGTCAATGGCTCGGCCGAGGCGAGCTTGCCGATGCTGCCCGCCTTGACTAGCAATCCGCAGATCAGGCTCCACAGCGACAGCGCCGGGACATTGCCCGCCCAGACATGCAGCAGCAGATCCGGGCCGTGGGCACGCAGATAGCCGCCCTTGGGTGTCGGCTGGAAACCGTCGAGCAGGCCGGGATTGGCGAAATCCTCGGCCAGGAAGCGCAGGAGCTGCGGCTTGCGGAAGGTCTTGAGATAGCCGGTGAGGCCGAGGCGGACGGTCTCGCGGTCATAGCCGGTGACGATCGGCAGCAGGTGCTCGGCCTTTTGTCGCAGCGGGTGCTGGCGGTCGAGCAGGCGCGCGATGGCGGCATCGATCGCCGTGACGATGCGCGCGGTCTCCATCCGCTTCAGCCGGGCGCGGGCGTTGTCACGCACATGCGCGCAGAGCGCCGCAGCTTGCGCCTCGTCGAGTTCCGGCAGCGCGATGGTGGCGCTCTCGCCCCAGGCGCTATGGCTGACCTCGCGCCAGCGCAGCGCCTCGCGGTTCAGGCCCGGCAGATGGCCCGCATGCTCGATCACCGCATTCAGCCTCGTGCTGCCGCGAGGAATTCGGCGACCGCGACCGAGCAGCCCTTCGAGGCCTCGCCATCGACCCGGCCGAGCAGCTTGAAACCGCCCGGCACGATCTCGCCGGCATCCTCGGTCAGAATCGCCGCGACGCAGTTGAAGTGGGCGAGGTCGTGATGGACGATCACGCCGCGTTGGCCTTCCGGCAAATCCGCCCCGGTCAGCGGATCGACGACGCGGCTGCGGATCCAGTGCGGCCCGGATTTCACGGAAGGGCAGACGGCGTTGCCGTCGTCGTAGAGCTGCGAGCTCAGCTCGGTCATCCCGTACATGTTGACGCAGAACGCGCGTGGCACGCCGAAGGCGCTAGCGAGTCCGTCATAGAATTCGTCAGGAGCCAGCTCGCGCGACTGGCCTTTGAAGCCACCGGTATCGAGGATGCGGCTGCCTTCCGGCAAGGCGAAGCGCCGGCCGCTCGCGGCGAGCGCATCCAGCACGGGGACGAAGGAATAGCTCGCGCCGAGCAGGGCGTAGGGCTCGTCGCTCTTCTCGGCCGACTCCAGCGTCGACAGAAGGCCGTCGAGATCGAGCCCAGCCGCATTGATGAAGGTCTCGGAACCCGCCGTGCCGCATTCGCGCTTGGCGAGCGAGAGATAGGTGGCGAGCGAGGAATTGGGCAGCTCCGCCTCGTCCGGGAAGAGGATGCCCATGCGGATGCGCTCGCGGCCCTGCATGAAGCGCTCGCGGAAATTCACCAGCATCGAGCGCTTCCAGACGTCGAGCGTCGGATGATAGCTGCGCCCGCGGGTGCCTTGCGTGGTTCCGCTCGTCATGAAGACGCGTTCGGCTTGCTCCGGCGGGCTGCAGCTCAGCGTCAGGTCCTTGAAGGCGGTGATCGGCACCGCCGGGATGTCGCGCCAGCGCCGGACCGAGAGCGGCGTGCGGCCACGCTGCAGGCAGGAGCGCTTGTAAGGCTCGTTATTGCGGAACTGATAGGCGAAGACCTTGAGCGCCATCGCCTCGAATTCGGCTTCCGACGCGTCGGGAAGCGCGATGAACGCCGATAGCGCCGCGATGATCTCGGCTTGCGTCACTTGAGGCCCACTCCGTCCGGACGCGCACGGCCAAGCCGGGGCGTCGATCGCTGGAGGATCACGAGCGCAAGCTGGAATCAGGGCCGTACTGGCCGCATGTCCCGCATCCCTACGCCGGTATGATCCGGATCAGGTTCGGAGGGTCACCGCGTTGCTTGGGCTCGAAAGCCCAGCCGGCGGAATCTCAGCCTCCTAGCGAGGCCCCCCTGGGAACGGGAGCAGATGACGAGCGGCGGGCCTTGCTGTCAAGCGATAACGGAGCAGGGCGGGTATCCCCAAAAGCCGGGAGCGTTGGTCTGCCCGAGCCGTCATTGCGAGCGGAGCGAAGCAATCCAGGGGAGACTGGGTTCGAACTCTCTCACCCGGACCCCCTGGATTGCTTCGTCGCTTACGCTCCTCGCAATGACGCTTCGGTCCGATCGGAACAGGCTTCAGCCGGCGATGTCCCGGGCCATCCGCATGAGGTACTGGCCGTAATCGCCCTTGGCGAGCTTCTCGCCGAGCCGCGTCAGCTGCGCCGTCGAGATCCAGCCCTGCCGTGCCGCGATCTCCTCCGGGCAGGCGATGCGCAGGCCCTGCCGGCTTTCGAGGGTCCGGACGAACTCGCCGGCTTCCAGCAGGCTGTCGGGCGTGCCGGTATCGAGCCAGGCGAAGCCGCGGCCCATCGATTCCACCGAGAGCTGGCCGCGCTCCAGATAGATCCGGTTGACGTCGGTGATTTCGAGCTCGCCGCGGGCCGAGGGCTTCAGCGCGCGCGCGATCTCGACGACCTCGGCATCGTAGAAGTAAAGGCCGGTGACGGCCCAGCTCGATTTGGGGACCTCAGGCTTCTCCTCGATGGAAACCGCCTTGCCGGCACCGTCGAAGGCGACGACGCCGTAACGCTCGGGATCGCGGACATGATAGGCGAAGACGGTGGCGCCTCGCTCGCGCGCTTTCGCTCGCGCCATCATCGCGGGCAGGGAATGGCCATAGAACAGGTTGTCGCCGAGAACGAGGGCGGAGGGCTCGCCGGCGACGAAATCAGCGCCGATCAGATAGGCCTGCGCCAGCCCACCGGGATGAGGTTGCTCGGCATAGGTCAGGCTCATGCCCCAGTCGGACCCGTCCCCGAGCAGGCGCTTGAAATGCGGCAGGTCGTGCGGCGTCGAGATAATCAGGACGTCGCGGATGCCGGCGAGCATCAGCGTCGAAAGCGGATAATAGATCATCGGCTTGTCGTAGACGGGCAGGAGCTGCTTCGACATCGCCAGCGTCATCGGGTGCAGCCGCGTGCCGGAACCGCCGGCGAGGATGATGCCCTTCATCGTTACCTCTGATCCTTGGCCTGATCTTTAAGAAGCCGCGCGACACAGGACCGGAGCGAGCTTTGCCATTCAGGCAGCCGCACCTCATGGGCAAGCGCGAGCTTGCCGCAGTCGAGTCTGGAATTCGCGGGCCGGCGTGCCGGTGTCGGGTAATCGGCTGTCGCGATGCGCTTGACCCGGACCGGCTTGCCGCCCAGCCGCTCGCGTTCGGCGAAGATCGCCTCGGCGACATCGGCCCAGACGGCCTCGCCCGCAGCGCTCATATGGAACACGCCACGCAAGCGGGCATCCTCCGGTCGGCCCGTCAGGTTGCGCGCGACAGCGAAGATCGCATCGGCGATGTCGAGGGCGCTGGTCGGGGATCCCGCCTGGTCGGCGACGACGCCGATTTCGTCGCGGGTCTCGGCGAGGCGCAGCATCGTCTTTGCGAAGTTCTTGCCGAAGGGGCTGTAGATCCAGGCCGTGCGCAGGATCGCGTGATTGTCGGTGGCCGCCGCAACCGCCCGTTCGCCGGCGAGTTTGCTTGCGCCATAGGCCGAGATCGGTCCGGTCGCATCGTCCTCGCGATAGGGCCGGTCGAGCCCGCCATCGAAGACATAATCGGTCGAGAGCTGGATCATGGGGATGCCCAATGCCGCCGCGGCTCGCGCCGCCTCGCCGGCGGCCTCGCCATTGACGCGCATGGCGAGCTCGGGCTCGCTCTCGGCCTGGTCCACAGCCGTATAGGCAGCGGTGTTGACGATGACGTCCGGCCGGGCCGAACGCAGCGCCGGCGCGACCGTCTTCGGGACGGCGAGATCGAGATCCGGCCGGCGCAGCGCGATGACCTCGACGCCGACGGGCACGCGCTCCAGCATGGCGCAGACGACCTGGCCGGTCCAGCCGGTGACGGCGATACGAAGTGTCATCAGTCGAAATACCGCAGCATCTCGGCGAGGCGCGGATGCTTGCGGTCCTTGTCGGAGAGGGTGAGGCCGGAGAGCGGCAGGCGCCAGTCGATGCCGAGCGCCGGGTCGTCGAAGGCGAGGCCGTGGTCGTTCGCGGGCGCGTAAGGAGCGGTGACCTTGTAGAGCACCTCGGTATCCGGCTCCAGCGTGACGAAGCCATGGGCGAAGCCGATGGGGACGAGGAGCTGCTTCCAGTTCTCGGCGGAGAGCTCGACCGCGACATGCTTGCCGAAGGTCGGGGACGAAGCCCGGATATCGACGGCGACGTCGAGGATGCGGCCACGCGTGACCCGCACCAGCTTGTCTTGCGCGAAGGGTGGCGACTGGAAATGCAGGCCGCGCAGCGTTCCGACCGGGGCCGACAGCGACTGGTTGTCCTGGACGAAGTCCAGATCGAGCCCGGCCTCCGCGAAGGCCTTGTGGCTCCAGGTTTCCGAGAAGAAGCCGCGATGGTCGCCGAACTTCCTCGGCGTGACGATCTTGACGGCGGGGATCGCCGTATCCTCGACGCTCAGCATGCTGTTGTCTCCGTTCAGGCCGCGCCGAGGCGTTCGCCACGATAGGTGCCGGAACGGATGTCGCCCCACCATGTCGGGTTGGCGAGATACCATTCGACCGTGCGGTGCAGGCCGGTCTCGAAGGTCTCCTTCGGCGTCCAGCCAAGCTCGCGGCCGATCTTGCCGGCGTCGATCGCATAGCGTGCGTCATGGCCCGGCCGGTCGGTGACGTAAGCGATCAGGCGCTCGCGCGGACCCTTCGGGTCGGGCGTGAGTTCGTCGACGATGGCGCAGATCGCCTGGACCACCTCGATATTGGTCTTCTCGTTATGGCCGCCGATATTGTAGCTTTCGCCGATCCTGCCGGCGGTGGCGACGGTGATCAGCGCATCGGCATGGTCGTCGACATAAAGCCAGTCGCGCACATTGAGCCCGTTGCCATAGACCGGCAGCGGCTTGCCCTCGAGCGCGTTGATGATCATCAGCGGGATCAGCTTTTCCGGGAAATGATAGGGCCCGTAATTGTTCGAGCAATTGGTCATCACCACCGGCAGGCCGTAGGTGTGGTGCCAGGCGCGCACGAGATGGTCGGACGCCGCCTTCGAGGCCGAATAGGGAGAGTTCGGCTGATAGGCGGTGTCCTCGCGGAAGAAGCCGTCGCTACCCAGCGAGCCGAAGACTTCGTCGGTCGAGATATGGTGGAAGCGGAAGTGTGCCTTGCGCTCCTCCGGCAGCCCCCGGAAATGGCGCAGCGCCTCCTGCAGCAGCGTGAACGAGCCGACGACATTGGTCTCGATGAAGGCCGCCGGCCCGTCGATCGAGCGGTCGACATGGCTCTCGGCTGCGAGATGCATGACGATATCCGGCTGGAAATCGGCGAAGATCGCCTTCATGCGCAGGGCATCGCCGATATCGGCCTGCTCGAAGCGGTAGCGGTTGCTGCCGGCGACCGGCACGAGCGAGGCGAGGTTGCCGGCATAGGTCAGCTTGTCGACGACGCAGACCTCGTGCTCGGTCTCGCCGATCAGCTTGCGAACAACCGCCGAGCCGATGAAGCCGGCGCCGCCGGTCACGAGAAATCTCAGGGGCATGAGGAGCAATCCTGGCGGCGGGCATGAAGGCGGGGGGATGAAGCGGATAAGGTGCATGCACCTCGATCGCCGGTCCTGACCGTCGGCCTCAACTCAGATCCCCCTTCACCCTTACGGCCCTATCATGGACCGCCGTCGCGCGACAGCGAAACGCCCGAACCGCGGCGAAACAAAGGCCCTTATGGTTAGGGGCCGGAGCCTGCGGTTCGGGAGAAAGCGGTCGTGGCGGCGCTTATGCGCGTTCCAGCGCGACGGCGATACCCTGGCCGACGCCGATGCACATGGTGGCGAGCGCGCGCCTCTTGCCGGTCAGGGACAGTTCGAGCGCGGCCGTGCCGGTGATGCGGGCACCGGACATGCCGAGCGGGTGGCCGAGCGCGATCGCCCCGCCATTCGGATTCACATGCGCGCCGTCCTCGGCGATGCCGAGTTCGCGCAGCACCGCGATGCCCTGGCTGGCGAAGGCCTCGTTCAGTTCGACGATGTCGAAATCCGTGGGCTTCAGGCCAAGCCGCTCGCAGAGCTTGCGCGTCGCCGGGATCGGCCCGAGGCCCATGACGCGCGGCGCGATGCCGCCGGTCGCGCCGCCAAGGATGCGCGCGATCGGCGTCAGCCCGTATTTCGCGGCGGCTTTTTCGGAGGCGATGATCAGCGCCGCGGCGCCGTCATTGACGCCCGACGCATTGCCGGCTGTGACCGTGCCGCCCTCCTTGCGGAACGGGGTGCCCAGCTTGGCGAGCTTCTCCAGCGTGGTGTCGCCGCGCGGGTGCTCGTCGATCTCCACCCTGATCGGATCGCCCTTGCGCTGCGGGATCAGCACCGGGACGATCTCCTTGGCCAACCGGCCGTTCTGCTGGGCGGCGACGGCCTTCATTTGCGAGCGCAGCGCGAAGGCGTCCTGGTCGGCACGGCTGATCTTGCAGTCGGCCGCGACGTTCTCACCGGTCTCCGGCATGGAATCGATGCCGTACTGCGCCTTCATCAACGGATTGACGAAGCGCCAGCCGATGGTGGTGTCGTGGATCTCGGCATGGCGGGAGAAGGCGCTGTCGGCCTTGGGCATGACGAAAGGTGCGCGCGACATGCTTTCGACGCCGCCGGCAATCATCAATTCGGCCTCGCCTGCCTTGATCGCGCGCGCGGCGGCGATGACCGCATCCATGCCCGAGCCGCAAAGCCGGTTGATCGTCGTGCCCGGCACCTCCTTGGGCAGGCCGGCGAGCAGCAGCGACATGCGCGCGACATTGCGGTTGTCCTCGCCCGCCTGGTTGGCGCAGCCGAAGATCACGTCGTCGACCGCGCCGAAATCCACGCCCGGATGACGCTCGACCAGGGCCTTCAGCGGCACCGCGCCGAGATCGTCCGCACGGACGGAGGAGAGCGAGCCGCCGAACCGGCCGATCGGGGTGCGGAGATAGGCGCAGATGAAGGCTTCGGTCATGTCTCGGATCCTGCTGTCTCGAAGGCGGTTTGGATCAGGCGCGGCGTCAAATGGTTTTGCCGGTCTTGCGGGTTGGCTGCAAATCGTCGCTCAGCGCGTTTGCGCCGCCGCGAAAGCGAGGTTCTCGGCGAGCAGCGCTTCGGCCGCTTCCGGGGTCGGGGCCTCGACATAGACGCGCAGTTCCGGCGCGTTGCCCGAGGCCCGGAAATGCGCCGTCGCGCCGTTGCCGAGCGTCAGGCGCAACCCGTCCCGTCGATCGCGTGCCGTGACCCCGCCATGGGCCGCGAAAGCCGTGTCGCGGAAGCCGGAATCCGCGGCGTCGAGCCGGGCGATCAGGGCGGTGGTCCTGTCCTGCGGGATCTCTTGAAGCCGGTTCGACAGGGCGATGGCGAAGCCGGCTTCCGCCGCGATGGCGCTCAATGGCTTTTGCGCGGCGCGGGCCAGCGCGAGCGTCGCGACGATCGGCAGCATGGCGTCGCGCGTCGGCAGGGCGGCAAGTCGCCGACCGTCCCGTGCGACCTCCGAACCCAGCAGGACGCCGCCATTCGCCTCGAAGCCGATGACGGTCCTGGCTCCTTCGGTTTTGGCCTGCGCCATGCCGGCGATCACATAGGGCGAGCCGACGCGGGTGCGCACCACCTTCGAAAACAATCCGGGGCGGTCCAGTGCCGAATTCGACGTCACCGGTGTGACGATCGCATCCGCGCCAAGAAAACGCGCGGTGAGCGCGCCGACGAGGTCGCCGCGCAGGAAGCGGCCGGTTTCGTCGGCCACCAGCGGACGGTCCGCATCGCCATCGGTCGAAACGATCGCGTCGAGCCTGCGCTCGCCGGCCCAGCGCCGGGCCAGTTCCTCATCCTCGGGACGCAGTGCCTCGGTATCGACGGGGATGAAGTTCTCGCTGCGGCCGAGCGCGACCGGCGTGGCTCCAAGCGCCGCCAGCACGTCGCAGATGACGTCGCGGCCGACGGAGGAATGCTGGTAGACGCCGACGGTGAGCCCTTCCAAGGCGCGCCCGAAGAAATCGACATAGCGCGCGCGATAGCTGGAGACGACGTCGCGCCGCTGCGGTTCGGCCGAGACGTCCGGAACGGCCGTCAGTGCCAGCGCTTCATGATGGGCGAGGATGCGCGCTTCGTCCGCCTTGTCGATTTCGCCCTGGGCGCGGTAGAATTTCAGGCCGTTCCGGTCATCGGGGATATGACTGCCGGTCACCATCACGGCCGGGCTTCCGGCGGCCATAGCGGCCTGTGCCAGGGCAGGCGTCGGCACGGCCCCGCAATCCACCGGCTCAAGCCCGGCATCGGCGATGGCCTGGACGCATTGCGCCGCGATCAGCGGGCTCGAGGAGCGCAGGTCGCGGCCGATCAGGACTTCACCATGCGGCCCCGCCGCCTGATCGTCCTGCAGCATGGCACAGAAGGCGCGGACATGGGCATAGGTCGGCAGGCCGACCAACTCCTTGACGAGGCCGCGCAGGCCGGAGGTGCCGAATTTCAGGCTGGTCATGCCGGATGGTCCGTCGATATCAGGTTCGGGCGCATGCCTTGCCGGGGCCGCGGAAGCACGCGCCCGCTTCGATGCGCTCCGAACCGGGAATATGTCAAATTCCGGTGCCTTGCCGTGGTGCAGGATAGGTTGCCTGCCGATACAGGGGCGCCTGCACAGTGGCGGTATGACCGGCCGAAAGGGCCGCCACCTCGCGGTTTCCCGGAAACGGCCGGCGAGAACCCGGTTTTGGTTTTGCAGCGATTGCACTATGCCAAAGCCACAACGGGCGCCTCCCGGGTTATCGGGAGTGCCTGATACAAGGAGCAATCGATGAAGATCGTGATGGTGGGCTCGGGCTATGTCGGCCTCGTCTCCGGCGCCTGCTTTGCCGATTTCGGCCATGAGGTCGTCTGCGTCGACAAGCTCGAGAGCAAGGTTTCGGCGCTGAAGCGCGGCGAGATCCCGATCTTCGAGCCGGGCCTGTCGGATCTGGTGCGCACCAACGCGGCGGCGGGGCGGCTGTCCTTCACCACGGATCTCGCCGGCCCGGTCGCCAGTGCCGATGCGGTCTTCATCGCGGTCGGCACGCCCTCGCGCCGCGGCGACGGCTTCGCCGACCTGTCCTATGTCTATGCCGCGACCCGCGAGATCGCCGGGGCGATCAACGGCTATACGGTGATCGTGACCAAGTCGACGGTGCCGGTCGGCACCGGCGACGAGGTCGAGCGCATCATCCGCGAGCTCCGGCCCGATGCCGATTTCGCCGTCGTCTCCAACCCGGAATTCCTGCGCGAGGGCGCGGCGATCGAGGATTTCAAGCGGCCGGACCGCATCGTCGTCGGCACCGATGACGAGGGCGCCCGCACGGTGATGGCCGATATCTACCGGCCGCTCTATCTCAACAACGCGCCGATCCTGAACACCGGCCGGCGCACCGCCGAACTGACCAAATACGCGGCCAACGCCTTCCTGGCGACGAAGATCACCTTCATCAACGAGATCGCCGATCTCTGCGAGCAGGTCGGCGCCAATGTCCAGGATGTCGCCCGCGGCATGGGGCTCGACAACCGTATCGGCTCGAAGTTCCTGCATGCCGGGCCGGGCTATGGCGGCTCCTGCTTCCCGAAGGATACGCTCGCGCTGATCAAGACGGCGCAGGATCACGGCACGCCTTCACGCATCGTCGAGACGGTGGCGGCGGTGAACGAGCAGCGCAAGCGGGCGATGGGGCGCAAGGTGGTCGCGGCCTGCGACGGCTCGGTGCGGGCCAAGACCATCGCTGTGCTGGGCCTGACCTTCAAGCCGAATACCGACGACATGCGCGACGCACCCTCGATCGCGGTGATCACCGCCCTGCTGGATGGCGGCGCCACGATCCGCGCCTATGATCCGGAGGGCATGGAGCAGGCGAAGGCTGTGCTGCCGGCGGGCGTCACCTATTGTCGCGACGCCTATGAATGCGTGGAGGGCGCCGATGCGGCGGTCATCGTGACCGAATGGAACATCTTCCGCGCGCTCGACCTCGACCGGGTCAAGGCGGCCATGGCGACACCGGTTCTCGTCGACCTCCGCAATGTCTATCGCGCCGAGCAGGTCAGGGCCAAGGGCTTCACCTATGCCGATGTCGGCCGCGGCCTCGCCGCCGCATCAAGCACAGAAGCTGAAAACGCCGCTTGAGCCGGCGTGAGGCAGGCGGACACAGCTTGGCTGTGCGTCCTCCGCGGCAGCGTGCTCACTCCGGAGAGTGCGGCCATCACGACTCGCGTTTTGGGCGCGAAAGCTCGTCACGGCTCGAGGCGGCTAGCCACAACTTAAATCTGGACGCCCACGTTTCATGCCAATTCCCTGGTTGCAGGGAATTATCAGGGGTTCTGCAGATGATCGGATGGCGAAAACGCCGATTTGTTGCTTTAAACGCTTCATACTATGGGCGTTTCTGTCGCGGGCTCGATTATGCGAGCAGGGAATTATTTTTGTAAGAACAGGGAGTTTGGCCAGCTCTAGGAGGGACTGATGTCGGCTTGAGCAGATAGCAACGGTTCCCTTGGCCCCAGTTTGGCTAGCCGTTGACAAAGACACCCTATCATCCTTAGGAATATAGTCTTGACATGGGGTTTGGGCACGGGCTAACGATTCGCTGCTCGCGAATCGTCGCGGGCGTTTCCGAGGCGATTGTCTCGGGCTTGTATCAAGTCGGGGGAGGTCGTTGTGGGGACAGCGGCACTTTCGACAGCCGACGGCAGGGGTAGGCTCGGTCACGTATTAGATGCGTGACCAAGATTGATCAGGTTCCGGTCGGTCGACCTCTTTCGAGAGAAAGACGTCGCATCATGAATTCCCCGCATGATCCCCCCAAGCCGCAGGCGCGCGTTCGCCGGCGCATCAAGTCCAACATCCCGTCAACCATTAAAGACCCCGAGCTCGCGCGCGCTTTTGCCAACTTCGCGCCGCAGGTGAGCGAGCGCGTGCTGACGGAGCTGGTGCCGTCGGTGCGCAACGCGCGCACGCACTCAAAGAAGCAGATCCATCTGATCGCCGAGAGCATCAAGGAGTTCCGCTTCACAACGCCGATCCTGGTCACCACCAACGGCGAAATCGTCGCCGGGCACGGTCGCTATGAGGCGGCGAAGCTGCTCGGCATGAAGACCGTGCCGGTGATCTGCATCGATCACCTCGGTCCTGAGCAGATCCGGGCGCTGCGGATCGCCGATAACCGTTTGGCGGAGCTCTCCGGCTGGGACGACGAAATCCTGAAGCTGGAGCTCGGCGAGCTGATCGATCTCGACTTCGAGGTTGAGATCACCGGTTTTGAGACGGCGCAGATCGACGTCATCCTCGACGGCAACGCGCCGGTCCCGGTGAAAGCGGATCCGGCGGACGTGCTGCCGGCGCTGCAGGATGTCGCCGTGACGCAGCGCGGCGATCTCTGGCTGCTGGGCGAGCACCGCATCCTGTGTGGCGATGCGCGCGCTCGCGAGGATTATCAGATGCTGTTGGGTAGTGAACTCGCCCAGATGGTGTTCACCGACCCGCCCTATAATGTCCGGGTTGATGGCCATGTCGGCGGTCTCGGTCGGACCAAGCACCGCGAGTTCGCGATGGCGTCCGGCGAGATGAGCAAGCCCGAGTTCACCGGGTTCCTGCACGAGGTCTTCGCACAGATCGCGGAGGCGTCCCAGGAGGGCGCGCTGATCTATAGCTGCATCGATGGCCCGCATCTGCACGAGATGCTGAACGCGGGCTATGGCGTCTTCGACGAGCTGAAGTCGGTGATCACCTGGGCCAAGGCCAATGCCGGGATGGGTTCGCTCTACCGGAGCCAGACCGAGCTGATCACGCTCTGGAAGAAGGGCAAGGCGCCGCATATCAACAACATCGAGCTTGGCAAGCACGGCCGCTATCGCACCACCCTGTGGAGCTATGCGGGCGTGAACGGCTTCCGCAAGGGCCGGATGGCGGAGCTGGCGAGCCACCCGACCGTCAAGCCCTGCGTCATGGTGATGGACGCGATCAAGGATTGCTCGAAGCCGAAGGGCATCATCCTCGATCCTTTCAGCGGCTCTGGCACCACCCTGATCGCAGCGGCGAAGACGAAGCGCCGCGGCTACGGCATGGAGCTCGATCCGGTCTATGTCGATGGCGCGATTCGCCGCTGGGAGATGCTTTTCAAGGACGAGGCGCGCCACGCCGAGACCGGGCTGACCTTCGCGGAGATGGCGGCGCAGCGCGGTAGCGATGCCAGCGCCCGCACGGTGTCGGACGAGAACGTTGGAGGGGGCCATGTCTCGTGAGGATGCGCCCCCCGCCGTAGGCTATAAGAAGCCGCCCCAGCAGACCCGCTTCCGCAAAGGGCAGAGCGGTAATCCATCCGGGCGCCGCAAGGCGGTGCCCGACTTGGATGTCATGGCCTTGTTTGACAACGTGCTGGGGGAGCGGATTACGGTGACCCGGAACGGTCGCCCCCAGGTAGCAACGAAGCTTGAGGTGTTCGTCCGTCAGATTGTCGATGGAGCCTTGAAAGGGGACGTGTCCGCACGGCGCGACCTCTTCAAACATCTGGAGGCCAAGGAGCGTATCCGGGCGGCGTTCCCGTCGCCAGAGGAGGATATTGGCGAGCACGAAGAAGACTTGAAGAAGCGCTTCCGTGCTCGGGAGCGGATGCTTGCAGAGGGAGGCGGTGATGACTGAGCCTTCCTCCCTGTCCGATATCTTGCGCCGCGATCTGGCGAGCTTCATCGAGCAATGCTTCGTGATGCTGGAGCCGGGCACGGCCTATCTGCATAACTGGCACATCGAGGCGATCGCCTACCAGTTGATGCGGGTCTGGAGCGGTGAGTGCAAGCGGCTGATCATCAATGTGCCGCCACGCTCGGCCAAGTCGATCTGCGTCACGATTGCGTTTACGGCTTGGCTGATGGGCCATAATCCGCGCAAGCGGATCATGGCGATCAGCTATGCCAATGAACTGTCGCTCACCCACGCTACGGCCTTCCGCAGCGTGGTGACCGCGAATTGGTATCGTCGCGCCTTCCCGGCCTTCTCGATCGCGGCCAATCGCGGCCAGGAGATCCGCACCACCGAGCGAGGCTATCGCTATGCCTCGTCCATCGGCGGTTCGGTGTTGGGACGCGGCGCTGATTTGATTATTATCGACGATCCGATCAACGGGCTCAAAGAGGCGCTGTCAGCTGCCGCGCGGCGTCGGGTCAAGGAGTTCTATGACGGCACGCTCTACTCGCGCCTGAACGACCGGGCGACTGGCGCGATCGTGATCGTCATGCAGCGCCTGCACGAGGATGATCTGGTTGGCCATGTCCTGGAGAAGGAGGATTGGGAGGTGCTCTCAATCCCCGCGATCGCACCGGAAGATTGCCGCTACCGCATTGGCCATGGTCCGGAAGCGTTCCATCACCGCCGCCGGGGTGAGATCATGCACGTTGGCCGCGATACTTTTGCCGAGCTCGAGGCTATCAAGCGCAATCTCGGCGCACTGAACTTCTCGGCGCAGTACCAGCAGAACCCGCTGCCGGCCGAAGGGCAGATCATCAAGCGCGACTGGATGCTGTATTACGATGAGCGGCCGGCCGCGTTCGACCTGAAGGTCGCGTCCTGGGACACCGCCTCGACCCAGGCCGAGCATTCCGACTGGTCGGTCGGCATGGTCTGGGGTGCGGTCGGGCAGACCTATTATCTCGTTGACGTGGTCCGCGGTCGCTGGGAAGCACCGGAGCTGCGCCGCAAGATGATCGATCTCTCCCGGAAACACGCGGTTGATGCGACGCTGATCGAGAATACCGAGCTGGGGCGGGCGTTGTCGCAGGATCTGCGCCGCACCGGCACGCTTTATCCGCTGCTGCAGGCATCACGCATCGAAAAGGAAGCGCGGCTGATGGCGCAAGCAGCCCGCTTCGAGGCGGGGCAGGTGTTCCTGCCGCGCGAGGCCAGCTGGCTCGCCGATTATCTCGGTGAGCTCCTGGCCTTTCCGCTCGCGCGTAACGACGACCAGGTCGATGCGACGAGCCAGGCCCTCAAATACCTGACCGCGAGAACGCCGGCCGTGCGGGAGCGCCCGCAGCGCGTCGTGCGACCCCAGGGCCGTGGCCCCCCCGCCGGCGGGGCCCGCCCCGGGGGAGGGTAGGGGGTTAACCGGACACGCGGCAAGCTGTTGCCCCCGCCCGCCCAGCAGCCGCCCAAGATAAGGCGGGGCGCGTGATTACCCGGAACAGAGAGC